>NZ_JAWHTC010000004.1:0-494846 GCF_032586155.1 Aliisedimentitalea sp. MJ-SS2 | reverse complement strand
CTTGGTGGTTACGATGTGCCAGAAACCCTCTCTTATCAAATCACCCTAAACTGTCCCATTGGTGCTGACGTCAGACAAAATTACGTCAGAATTTATGAGGTAGTTTAGCCGTAAGGTTCAGATTCCTGGAAATTTCCCTGTTAATTCCCTGTTAGCAGGGAATTTTTGCCCTAACCGAAGCGCGTGATGGTGCCTCCGGAGACAACCTGGTGAAATCGCCCTGAACAGCGGCACAACGGTCGTCTCTCTGGAAAATGCCACAGTCCAAGCCCCCGGAAAAACGGGAGAAAACAGGGAAAAAGGCAGTTTGTTGACAGAGACTGGGGTGGGTGGCGGAGCGGAAGGGATTCGAACCCTCGAGACGGTTCCCCGCCTACACACTTTCCAGGCGTGCGCCTTCGACCACTCGGCCACCGCTCCGCCGACGGGTGTATCCAAAAAAGCAAGGGGGCCGCAAGGGGGGCTGAAGTAAAAATCGCGCGCGCCATCGTTATGACCTAAACAGCGCTGTTGCGGGGGTCAATCGACGCCGCAGGCCGTTGCGCGCGCCGCCAGCATCCGTTCCAGCACCTCCGCCGTGGCTCTGTCTGTCGGCCAAAGACTGCCATGCCGGTGGTTGTAGTTCTGCAACGACTCGGTCGCCCGCCCCGGACACCATCCATGTCCTTTTCGCAGCAACCAAACCGCCGCAACTCGCGTTGCACCATCCGCGCCAGGGCGTTGCTGTTCGACGGCTCGGGCGTGGTGCCTGAAGCCACCACCAACACAGCACTGCCCTTTGCATCTGAAACCGGCCCGGGGGCTGCGTTGCGACCCCAGCCTTCGTCAAGTTTCACCCGCTTGAACGAGACATTGGCGGTCCAGCGCGCCGAATAAAAGGCCATGTAAGCCGAGCGGCCGGCGCTGTCCCGGATCACCACCACCTCGACGGTCGAACCGGCTGGCATGAGTCTGCCCCGCTCCACCCGGTGCCACTTGTTGCCATCGGCGGTCATGTCAAGATCAATCCCCGGCCCGCCCGGGTTGATGCCTATATCCCTGAGCCAGTCGTCAGGCACCCAGTTCTCGTCTTTCTGACGGCGGACATAGGATTTCATCCGGACTGGCACCCGGGACTGGGACTGGGACTTGGCCTATTGCTGTCCCCGCAGGTCCTCGACCCGCTTGCCGTCACACCAAGCAGTCAGCCTTCAATCCAGATAGATATGCACCCGGCGGTTCTGCTTGCCCTTGTTCTCGACCTTGCCCAGCCGGATGCGTCCGATCTCGGCGGTGCGCGCCACGTGGGTACCGCCACAGGGTTGCAGGTCGATCTGCTCTTCACCCTCTCCGATCGCCACCAACCGCACCTTGCCCGCGCCGCGCGGTGGCTGGACCGACATGGTCTTGACCAGCCCAGGCTTGGCGTCCAGCTCCTCATCGGTAATCGAGCTTTCCCAGACCACCAGGTCACGGTCTATCAGCTCGTTCAGCGCATCCTCGACCGCCTGTTTGTCCTCGGGCGGCTCTGGCATGGCGAAATCCAAACGTCCCTTTTCGGCACCGATCTGCCCACCGGTCACCGGCAGCGGCAACACCACCGACAGAAGATGCATCGCCGTATGCACCCGCATATGGCGGTGACGACGCTCCCAGTCGATCTCCTGAGTGATTTGAGTGCCGACCGCCGGAAGCGCCATCGGCACGGCCGGCACCAGCACGATATCGTCGCCCTCACCCTTCACTGCCGTGGCGATCTGCATGTCCCGACCGTTCCAGCCGATGCGGCCACTGTCGCCGGGCTGCCCCCCACCAGTGGGATAGAAGATCGAACGATCCACCACTATGCCACCTTCCGGCGTGTGCCCGGTCACTACGCCCACGGCCTCACGCATATAGGCGTCGTCTCGAAACAGCATTTCGCTCACCGGTCACCTCCGTCCCCGTCGGGATCATCAAAATCACTGTCATCCAGCTGTTCACCCGCGTCGCTTTTGCCCCGCCCCCCTTCGCCCGGTTCTTGTGTGCCGGTCTCGGACGGCTCATCGCCCCGCAAGGCCTCAGGGTTGCGCAGCCACACGTCGCGCTGAGCAAAGGGTATCTCGATGCCTTCCTCGGCAAAGCGTCGGGCAATCTCGTGGTTCATCTCGGATTTCACGCTCAGGATCCAGTTCACATCGCGCAGGATGGCCCGGATCTCGAAATCCATCGAATCCGCCCCGAACCCCTGGAACACCACTGACGGCGCAGGATGGCCCAGCACCATTGGATGCGCCTCGGCGATCTCACGCAGCACGGCATCGACCTTCTTGGTATCGGTGCCATAGGCCACGCCCACCGGCACGATCACCCGGCCCACCGTCTTGCCGCGGGTATAGTTGGTGACCTTGCCACTGATCAGGTCGGCATTGGGCAGGATCACGTCGGACCGGTCGAAGGTTTCAATCCGGGTCGACCGCACCGAGATGTCACGCACCGTGCCGTGGGTGCCACCCACTTCGATCCAATCGCCCTCGGAAATCGGCCGCTCGATCAGCAGGATGATGCCCGAGACAAAGTTTGACACGATATTCTGCAACCCGAAACCGATCCCCACCGACAGCGCCCCGGCCACGATGGCAAGCGAACTCAGATCGATCCCGGCGCTGGTAATCGCAATCAGCGCAGCCAGGAAAATACCGACGTAACCGATGCCGGAAACAAACGAATTCTGCGCGCCCTTCTCCATCCGCGTCTTGGGCAGCACGGTGTTCTTCAGCGCCCCCTGCACCAATCGCGTCATCATGTAGCCGGTCACAAAGACCACCACGAAGACCAGGAAATCACTCAGGCTGATCACCGTGTCGCCAATCTGGAATCCGTCGCGCGCCTGCCGCCACAGTTCGTCAAGCTGGGTCCGGCTCACGCCCCAGATCAAGGCAAATCGAGGTGCGGCCACAGCGATCAGAACCATTCCGGCCAGCACCGGGATCAGCCCGTCGCGGGCCTCTTCCCGGCCGCGCGCCAGAACATAGACCTCGGCCAGAACCCTTTGGATCACCAGGACAAACCCCAAGAGCAACAGCGATTCCAGGGTCGGGAACAATGCCCTTTGCGCCGCCGGCAAATAGCCGACGGCCGCCAGCAGCGGCCCGGCAAAGGCCAGCACCATCAGCGCCACGCCCAACAGCCGGTAAAGCTGTTCCGTAAAGCGCACCGCGTCCGCTTCGGTTTCGGCCTGCTTCAGCGCCGCGGTCCCGTGCAGGCGGAGCAGACGGCCCAACTGCCAGACCAACACCCCACCCAGCAAGATCAAAGGGAAAAAAACCACTGCACGTGCCGGATCAGACCAGTTGTCATAGCGCACCAGTTCAGCGAGGAAGCCGCGCAGCGCCAGAACACCGCCGATCAACCCGGTGATCAAACGCCCCTGGCGCAGTTGCTCCGGGCTGAAATGCATCGGGTAATGCAGCGCCTCGCCCTTGGGGAAAATCCTCACACCCAGCCACAGGGCAATGAAAACATAGAGGCCACCATTGACCACCTCGCCCAACAGCGGATCGACCCGCAGCCCGACAAGCTCGGTCAGATAGGCGGCCTCGACCAACGCTGCCAGCCCAAGAAGAGGCAGGACCACTTGCCCAAGCGACAGCGCAAAGGCCACCAGCCACCGTGTCGGAGTGGCCTCACGCGCCTGTACCGCATGCATCCAGCGCAACATCCAACGCCGGCTCAGCAACAGCAGTAACAGCCCCAGCGAGGCCAGCGCGATCACCGCCGGCAGATTTTCCAGAAACGCCTTGCGCTGTACATTGTTGCCCCAGGCATTCAGAATTTCGCCGCGCGTGTTCTGAAGCGACAGGGTCAGGGCACTCCACCCGCGTGGCCAGATCACCGGATTGAGCGGGATCGGTCCGCGCTCCAACAGCTCTTCGGTCTGACGCTCACGCAATATCTCGTCGATTGTCGAAATCAACACGTTGGCACGCGACAATGCCACTTGGGCCGATTTGGCAGGGGCCTGCAGCTCGGCCATCCGCAAGGACAAATCGGCGCGCTGGAGCGCAATATCTTCCGGCTCGTTTCCGTCTTCCGGGGCCGGTCCCAACGCGCCAAGCTGGGCCTCGACGGCGGCAATCGTACGGCTATTGATCGATTGCGCATCGGCAAAGGCCTGCCGCCACTGGTCCAGTTCGGCCCGCAGCCCCTGCATCGCCACGTCCGAGGCCCGTCCGGCCTCGACCGCTTCTTCCGCCCGGATCGCGGTCTGCGCCCAGGCCTCGAAATCCTCGATTGTCAGCGCCTGCGCCGCACCCGGCCCGGCCTGCAAAGCCAGCCCAAGCGCCAGAACCATCCAAATGAAAACCTGGCGCAGCCTGCCCATCACGCGCGACATCCTTTTATTGCTCGACAAAGACCGACGGGAGGGCCTGCGGCGCCCGGTCAAGCCAGTCCGGCACCGGCAGGTTCTTTTCCTTCAGGTAGGCCGGATTGAACAGCTTGGACTGATAGCGCGTGCCGTAATCTGCCAGCACGGTGACGATCGTGTGCCCCGGCCCCATTTCACGGGCCATCCGCACCGCACCGGCCACGTTGATGCCGCTCGACCCGCCCAGGCACAGCCCCTCTTCGGCCAGAAGGTCGAAAACATAAGGCAACGCCTCTTCATCGGGCACTTGGTACGCCATGTCCGGTGTGAACCCTTCCAGGTTCTTGGTGATCCGCACCTGGCCGATACCCTCGGCAATGGACCCGCCTTCCATGGCCATCTCGCCGGTGGTGTAAAAACTGTAGAGTCCTGCGCCCATCGGGTCGGCAATGCCGATCTTCACGCCCTTGGGCTGCAGCGCCATTGCTGTGCCCACCAGCGTGCCCCCCGATCCCACGGCACAGATGAACCCGTCGACCGTGCCGCCGGTCTGTTCCCAGATTTCCGGCCCGGTGCTCTCGACATGGGCCAGACGGTTGGCGACATTGTCGAATTGGTTGGCCCAGATTGCGCCATTGGGCTCCGTCTTGGCCAGTTCCTGCGCCAGCCGGTCAGAGTAACGTATGAAATTGTTGATGTTGCGATAGGGCGCCGCCGGCACCTGGACCAGTTCGGCCCCGGCAAGGCGCAGCATGTCCTTCTTTTCCTCGGATTGGGTCTCGGGGATGACAATCACCGTCTTGTACCCCATCGAGCTGCCCACCAGCGCCAGACCGATGCCGGTGTTACCCGCCGTGCCCTCGACAATCGTACCGCCGGGTTTCAGATCACCCCGCGCCACCGCGTCTTTGATGATCCACAGCGCCGCGCGGTCCTTGACCGATTGACCCGGGTTCAGGAACTCGGCCTTGCCAAGGATGGTGCAGCCGGTTTCCTCGCTTGCCCGGCGCAGCTTGATCAGCGGTGTGTTCCCTACGGCCTGGGCAAGATCAGCGGCAAATACGGGGTCGGTCATGGCGTATAATCCTCGGGAATCCTGTGTCTCTCAACGTGTAGGGACTCACCGGCGGGAACTCAAGCATCGCCCGGGCCGCAAAGATCATTCCCCCGTCGTTTCAACGCATTGGAAACCCATGTTTTCGAAAAGGCTTTTCAGCCGGAAAACCGTCCTAGCGCTGCCGCAACCGTTCACGTTCGCGGGCCAGCCACAGCAACGACAGGATCAGCGGCGCATTGTTGATTTCGCCACTGTCGACCAACGCCATGGCGCGCTCAAAGGAAATCACATGGCTGCGAATGTCCTCGTGCTCGTGAATCGCGCCGCCCAGCCCCGCCGCATCGTCGGGCAAATCGGCAATTCCGACAAAGGAATGAAACATCTCGGTCGAATAGCCGGGCGTCGCATAATAGCGCGAGATCGGCTCCAGCCGCTGAATTTCCAGCCCGGTCTCTTCGACCGTTTCGCGCGCACCGCAGGCCTCGGCGCTTTCTCCGCCGTCAATCCGACCAGCAATTGGTTCCAGCGACCAGGGATGCCTGTCGCCGCGCGCATAGGGCCCCATGCGGAACTGCTCGACCAGCATCACCCGGTCGCGGTCTGGATCATAAGGCAGCACGGTGGTTGCATCCCCGGCGATGAACACCTCCCGATCAAGCACATCGCTGCGCGTGCCGTCAAAACGGCTGTGGCGCAAATGCCTGGTTTCCATAAGAAAAAACCCGGCATAGTTGGTTTCGCTGGCAATCAGCTCAACATCTTCAACCCCCAGGCCACTGCGCAGCTCACACGGCACGTTATCATGTTCTGCCAGCAACCGGGCATTGGCCCGCGTGCCGATCATGCCGAAGCGTCTGGCGACCTCCTCCCCGCTCAGCCGCCCGAAATAGCTCATCACTTCGGCCGCGGAATGACGCGTCAGTGGCCAGTGATCGCGCGCCCAAACCTCGATCGAGAACGCTTCGCCTGCCTGCCACAGTCCCGGCTGTGGAAAATAGACCTTGGACGCCACCGGCCCATTCGCACTCTCGACCGTGACGTCCCGCAGATCGTACCCGAACCCCAATTCATAGAAATTCAACCGGGCTAGCACCTCGCCCTCGACCCCGCGCAACAGCAGGCCTTCGGCAACCTCCGCAGATCGGGTCTCGATGAGCGGAAAACCGTGGCCCTTGGCCCAGCTGACCCGATGCCCCTCAAGCCGTGCCGGTTCACAGGCCAGGTTTCCAACCGGACACCCGGCCACGAGTTCCAGCAACCCGGCATGTCTCAGGGTGCCGTAAAGAAACAGGTTTTCCATGAAAATCAAACTCTTGCAGCTTGGACTTACGACCAGCGACGGTCAACAAATTCGGCAATCATACCAGAGAGAATGCCGCCGACCACGAGGGTCGCGATAATATGCACATGCACCAGGTAGGCCGAATATTCGAGTGCGATCTTGAAAATCGAGACAATCGCCTCGACCGGCCCGTCATAGCGCCGGTCCAGCGCCAGTTCCAGCATCGTGTTGAAGGAATGAAAGAACAGAACCCAGAATACCGCCGCCACCATGCCGGTGAACCCGATCCCCATCGCGGTGACGTAGTCCACCCGAACCCGCTTGCCGACGACGAACCAGCCGACAACCAGCCCCACCAACGCGTTGAAGGGTTGAAAACTGCCCCAGTTTTCCTTTTCGGGTACGACTTCTATGACCATCCCCGACACGATCCACGCCAGCAATCCGTAACAGACAGCTGCGGCAAGTCGTGCGGATGTGGGCATCTATTCGGCTCTCGGGTTGGAAAGGGTGATCTGAACTACGTCGCAATTTCCCCCATGAAAGGCCGCAGCGCAAGAGGTCAGATAAAAATTCCACATCCGCTTGAAGCGCTCGTCGAACCCCAATGCGCTGACATGGTCCCAGCGGTCGTTGAATGTCTCGTGCCAGCGCCGCAGGGTCTGGGAGTAGCTTTCGCCAAAGGCACGCATCGCCTCGACGGTCATACCCGCCTTCAGAACCTCGGCTTGCAGCGCGGTCTTTGACGGCAACATACCGCCCGGGAAGATGTATTTCTGGATGAAGTCCACCCCCTTGCGATAGACGTCGAACCGTTTCTCGTTGATCGTGATGATCTGCAACACAGCGCGTTTTCCGGGCGACAGACAATCGCGCACCTTGTCGAAATAAACCGGCCAGTATTTTTCGCCGACGGCCTCGAACATCTCGATGCTGGCAATCCCATCATAGCGGCCAGCCTCGTCGCGATAGTCCTGCATCTTCAGCTCGACCTTGTCGGAAAGCCCCGCCTTTTCAATGCGCTCGCGGGCAAACTTCAATTGCTCTTCGCTGATGGTCAACCCGGTCACGCGCAACCCGCGCTCCTTGGCGGCATATTCGGCGAACCCGCCCCAGCCACAGCCGATCTCCAGCACGTGATCGCCGGGCTCCACGCCCATTTGGTCCACCAATGCGGCATATTTCGCTTTCTGTGCGGCTTCCATACTCTCTTGCCCGGTCTCGAACAGGGCGCTGGAATAGGTCATCGTCTCATCGAGCCACAGCTTGTAGAATTCGTTACCCAGATCATAGTGATAGCTGATGTTCTCGGCTGCCTGTTCCTTGGTGTTCGAGTTCATCCAATGGCGGAACCGTTCCAGCATCCGCAGAATCGCCTGCCCCGGAAAGCCGCGATAAAGCTCGTCATTGCCGGCATTCAAAAGGTCCAGAAACGCCTGCAGATCCGGCGTACTCCACTGCCCTTCAAGGTAAGCATCACAGAACCCCAGCTCGCCTTCGCGGATCAAACGTGAGAAAACGTCCAAGTCATGCAGGCGCAGTTCGGCGACCGGCCCGGCATTCTGCCCTTCGGCGCGAAAGGTCCGCCCATCGGGCATCACGAAATCCAACCGCCCCAATGGCATCCGTGCCGCAATCTCGAAGACATTGGCAAAATAGCGTGGCAGGCCGTCCTGGCCTTGCGTTGACGTCAGGACCATGTTTCCCCCCTTCTCCCGCGCAACTTTGAGCAAAAGGCTAGGGCCAAACAGGCCGTTCGGGCAAGAATTTCCTGAATTCAAGGCTGTTCAGGCAGCAGAACGCCAAATCGCACCCGCTGCCCGAACACTTTATATCTCGGCGTCCAGCGCGCGTAGAAGTTGTTCGATCTCGGGCTCGCTGGTGTAGTGGACGAAACTCAGACGCAGCACGCCCTTCTCGGCGTCCGCCCCCATCGCCTTGAGGGCGCGTACTGCGTAGAAATCACCGCCTCCGGCCATGACTCCATGCGACGCCAGCTTTGCCGCCACTGGTTCAGCCTCAACGCCCAGGTCCACCGCCACAGTCGGTGCACGGGTTGCCGCGTCGCTTGGCCCCAACAGACGCACACCGTTTTTGGTCCGTAGGTAATCCAGCACCGGTTGGAGAAGCGAAACCTCGTGATCGCGCATCAGGTCATGCACACTTTCCGCGCGCGCCGCCGTATCGCCGGACAGCCCGTGATGCTCGGCCAACGCATCGATATAATCCGCCATACCGGCACAGGCCGCGACCTGAGCGTGATCCGGCCCCGCCGGGGTGAAGCGTTTGTAAAGCGAGTCGGCATTGAAAAAATGCCCCTGGTTGGGCAACTGCTCGCCCAATCCGCGGCGCATCACCATGATCCCCTGGTGCGGCCCGTAGGTTTTATAGCTTGAAAACAGGTAGATATCCGGCCCAAGTTCACCCACGTTGGCAATCCCGTGGGGGGCATAGCTCACCCCGTCAACGCAGACGAAGGCGCCTGCGGCGTGCGCCATTGCGGTGATTTCGGTCACCGGGTTGATTTCGCCGACCACGTTGGAGCAATGCGGGAAACACACCAGCCTGACCTTTTCGTCCAGCAAATCCTCAAGCGCCGCCGGGTCCAGATGCCCGGTTTCCGGATCAAGCGTCCATTCGCGAACCTCGATGCCCTCATCGGCCAGCCGCCGCCACGGGCCGGTATTGGCCTCGTGATCCTGGTTGGTCACCACGATCGCCTCGCCCGGTTTCAGCCACTGGCGGAACGCCTGGGCCAGCACGTAGGTGTTCTGCGTCGTCGAAGGTCCGAACGACACCTCATCCGTATTTACCCCCAGCATCAACGCCAGCCGCACGCGCGCCTCGTCCATCTCTTCACCGCCAAGGCGCGAGGCTTCATAGGGGGCATAAGGCTGGACCTTGCGTTCGCGATAGAACCGCTCCAGCCGGTCAATCACAAAGCGGCTGGTGTAAGACCCGCCCGCATTCTCGAAAAACGCCTGCCCCTGCAATGCGGGCACCTCAAAGGCGGGAAACTGGGCCCGCACCCAATTGATATCAAGCTGCGTCATGGCGCATCTCCATCTGATATTACCGTTGATGGGATTTGCGCCCGCGGAACGGGCATCCCCTTTCCGGCAGGTCTTCCAGCCAGCCTCGCAAAGCCACGCCTCGCGGGCAGTTCGCCGCAGCGAACAGGCAATCGCTACCGCAAGCCGAACCTCCGGGCAAGGGTGAAACCGCGTGCCGCGTTCACTTGCCGTGCGCCCGCGCCAAGTCTTGCAGATCGGTATCCTCGGTCCATCGCCTGGCCGCCGCTTCCAACAAGTCGCCGGGATAGTAATCGCCCTCGGCCAACGGGTTCTCGGCCAACCTCTCCATCACCAGCGGTTTTAAAACTTCCGCCCCGATATCCTGCGCGATCATCATCCGCAGATCCTCGATGGTGAACATGCCCAGCGGTTTCTTGCGCAGCACCGCACAGGTCGCTTCGATATACGAGGCGCAGCACGGCATCGGCCAGCGTTCGCCGTCGATCTCTTCCAGCGTCTTGTCGGCAATGTATGCCATCGCGTGTTCCCTTGCTGTCTCAATCATTCGCGCGCCTTTTATGGGCCGGATTGGCCGAAATCGGCCCCAAACGCGCCCGAGGCCCCCAAAAAACATTCCATAATAGCAATTTCTGCATAGCCACCGTTTTCGGCAATCCCGCGCGACAAACGGTCGCAAACCGCATGGCAGACCGTCGTTTCTGCCCAATTTTTACGCAGGTTTTTCACCATCCTAACGGCCACGGGACCGGCCCCAACCGGGCCAGCGGGGAAGCGCACCGTTTGTCCCATGCTAACAAGGACAGGGATAATGCATATCAAACCACCTTTCACGGATCTCGATATCCGAAGACAGGTCTCCGGCTTTTACGAGGGCCACAGCCTCGCCATCGCACTGATCTCCAAGGGCATCATGGTCGCCCTGGTGATCTGGGCCCTGGTCTGGCCGGGCAACGCCAATACCACGCTGGGCAGCGTCAACAGCATGCTCTTGGGCCTGTTCAATCAGTTCTATATTTTTATCGTCGGCTTCTTCGCCTTCTTCCTTCTGGTCATAGCGATCCTGCCCCAGTCCGGTCGCAAGGTCATGGGTGTGCCGGGCCAGAAACCCGAGTTTTCTAACTTTTCCTGGTTTTCGATGATGTTTGGTGCTGGTCTTGGCGTCGGCCTGATGGTGTTTGCCACTGCCGAACCGCTGAGCCTGTGGGGATCAAACCCGGTCGTTGTTGCCGGTGAAGTGGCCGGAAGCTCGGAAGAGGCCATTCGCTCGGCCTATCGCTATACCTTCGCGCATTATGGCTTCCACGCCTGGGCGATCTATGTGGTGACCGGGTTGTCACTGGCGTATTACGCCTACACACGCGAAATGCCGCTGACCATCCGTTCCGCGCTGACGCCGCTGTTTGGCAGACATGTAAACGGCCCGCTGGGTCATGTCGTCGACGTTCTGGGTGTGGTTGCCACCATCCTCGGCGTGTCCGTTACCATCGGCTTTGGCGTCAGCCAGTTCATCGACGGTGTTTATGCAATCACCGGGGTCGAATGGATCATGGAAATGGGCGGCGAAGTACCGGTCCCCTCCAAGGCAGGTCTGATTGCCGGCCTTGTGGCTATCATGGCGATGTCGATCATTTCGGCGGTATCGGGTGTCGGGCGCGGGGTGAAATACCTGTCGAACCTCAACCTGGTTCTGTCGCTGGTCCTGCTGTTCACCTTTGTGTTCTTCGGGTCGTTCGTGTTTGCGATGACAACTTACGGGTCGGCATTTGTCGATTACATCATCAACTTCTTCTCGCTCAGCTTTGGCTCTTATGGCCCGCAATCGGCCGATGCCTTTGCCGCCGCCCTGCCCGAAGCCGCCAAACCTCTGGCAGGTGATCTGATGGCCGGTGCCACCGGACCCTGGGGCAGCTTTGACGGTTTCAAGGCGGGCCTGACAGGGGCCGCTGCCGAGTTGGACGAGGAAACGCTGGCGGCAGTTTATGCTGCGGGCAATGATGGCCGTCAGTTTGGCTGGCAATCCGCCTGGACCACATTCTACTGGGCCTGGTGGATCGCGTTCTCGCCCTTTGTCGGGTTGTTCCTGGCCCGTATCTCCAAGGGCCGGACCGTGCGCGAATTCATCATCGGTTGCGTTGTTGCACCGGCGCTTGTCTGCTTTGCCTGGATGACCATCCTTGGTGGCACGGCGATTGATCTGGAACTCAACGGTACTGCCGCAGGCGCAATCAGCGGCGCGTCCCAGACCAACCAGTTGTTTGCGACGCTGGGCCAGATGATCAGTGGTGGCTTGCTCTCGGGCCTGACCATCATGTGCGTTGTGCTCATCATGACCTTCCTCGTGACCTCGGCGGACAGCGGCATCCTGGTGATGAACACCATCATGTCGGGCGGTGACGAGAAGATCGGCAACAAGCACAAGATCGTCTGGGGCCTGATCCTGACCGCAGTGATTGGCTCGCTGATCCTGACGGCGGGCAAGGATACCAACCCGATGGACGCGCTCAAGGCGGCCATGATCATCGGCGCGCTGCCCTTTACCATGGTGATGGGCCTGATGTGCGCCGCACTGATCAAGGCTCTCTATCGCGACGGACTGCGCGAGAAGCATGGGGTCGCCGAGCCCGCTGAATAAGCCCGGTCGATACCGAAAACCAACGCGGCGCCGGGCACCTCCGGCGCCGTTTTCTTTTGCATGCTGCCATCTCCATCTGGCTCGGGCCGATCATCAACATCGAACCGGCGCGCTGACAGCGCAGCAGACAGACTGTCTGCGGTGTCTTAAATCAAAATTGTCAACGGCCTTTGCGCTCGAACCCGCCATCCAGCCCGAGACCAAACGACGCATCCTTGACATGTGTCAACTGCGCCCCTCGAGGCCTGCACACCATGGTCGCACCGGAAGGCTTGCTCACAAATCCGAAAACACGGCAGCCCGCTCCGGATGTTTGGGAGGACACCATGATCGACACTTTAATGCGCCAAGGACGAGTCTCCACGGCACTTGCTGCCCTGCTCACGGTTTCGGTAACACCTGATGCCCGGGCTGCGGACAATATCGCAACGGTTCTCGCCGGCCCCTGCACCGCCTGTCACGGCGTTGTCGGCAACAGCAACGGCATGTCGATGCCTTCGCTTGCCGGTATGGATTTCTACTATTTCTTCGACACGATGCGAGCCTACCAAAGCGGCAAACGCTCTGGCACGATCATGAACCGCATCGCCAAGGGATATTCCGAGGACCAGCTGGAAATCATGGGGGATTACTTCGAATCCATGTCGTTCCAGCCCGCCAAGCAGGAATTCGACGCGGACCTCGCGGCCCGTGGCAAGGAATTGCACCAGAACTACTGCCAGGAAAGCTGCCACAAGAATGGCGGCGAGGGCACCGAGGAATCCGGAATGCTGGCCGGCCAGTGGGTCACCTACCTGAGCAACGCCTTCTACGACATGCAGGAAGGCCGGAGCGAACAGTCTCCGAAAATGAACGCCAAGGTCAAAAGCCTCTTTGAAGAACAGGGCGAAGACGCCTTCGAGGCACTGTTGCATTATTATGCGAGCCAGCAATGACCGGCTCTCACGGAACGAACACGAAGGATGGGAGAACTTCGATGACCAGGAACAAGACCCTAAACCGCCGAGAGTTTGTCGTGTTGGGCACAGGGGCGGCCGTATCAACTGCGGTCACCGGAATGCCTTCAATCGCGCGCGCGGCCGGCAAGAGCGTTGTCATCATTGGTGGCGGCTGCGGCGGCACAACAGCGGCCCGCTATATCGCCACGCTTGATCCGACGATCGAGGTGACACTGATCGAACCCAAGAAAACCTACCACACCTGCTTCATGAGCAACGAGGTGATCGGCGGTGTCCGCAATATCAACCAGATCGCGTTCGGATACGAAGCCATTGCCAATCGCGGCATCAAGGTCGTGCATGATACAGTCACTGCCATCGATGCCGACAAGAAACTGGTGATGACATCGGAAGGCGCGTCCATCCCCTACGAGCGCTGCATCGTGTCGCCCGGAATCGACTTCAAATACGAGGCGATCCCCGGCTACAGCGCCGAAGCGGCCGAAATCGTCCCCCATGCCTGGAAGGCCGGGCCGCAGACCGCATTGTTGCGCAAACAGCTCGAGGAAATGCCCGATGGCGGCGTCGTCTCGATCATCGCTCCGCCCAATCCGTTCCGCTGTCCGCCCGGACCCTATGAACGGGCCAGCCTGATCGCTCAGTACCTGAAGACACACAAACCCAAGTCCAAGGTGCTGATCTTCGATCAGAAGGAAACCCACTCCAAGCGCAAGCTGTTCCAGCAGGCATGGGAACGGCTCTACGGCTTCAACACCGGCAATGCGATTATCGAATGGTTCCCGGTGACGCTGGGCGGTGGGATCGAAAACCTAGATGCGTCGACCATGACACTTGAAACCGATCTTGAATCGCTCGAGGGCGGCGTGATCAACGCCATTCCGCCTCAAATGGCCGGCAAGATTGCCCATGTCGCGGGGCTGGTGGATGGCGACTGGTGCCCGGTCGACAAGACGACGTTCGAGTCGAAAATCCACAAGGGAATCCACGTGGTCGGCGATGCCGCCAATGCCACCACCATGCCCAAGTCCGGGTATGCCGCCAACAGCCAGGCCAAGGTTGCCGCCTACGCGGTTGTGGAACTGATCAATGATCGCGACCCCGAAGAAGTGCCCTTCATGAATGTCTGCTACAGCCTCGCTGGCAGCGACTATGGCTTCACCGTGGCGGCCATTTACCAGCACAACAAGGAAAAGGACGTCCTGCAAGGCATTGAAGGGTCCGGCGGGCTGACCCCGATGGATGCGTCACCGCTCTACCTCAAGCGCGAGGCAGATTACGCCCATAGCTGGTACAACAACATGACGAACGAGATGTTCGGCTGATCGCTCCCTAAACGGAGCACGAAAAGGAAAAGCCGGGGCCTTGCACAATCAAGGCCCCGGCTTCTTTTCTTGGAAGTCCGCGCTCACACCTCTGCAAGCACCGCCCGGATCTTGTCGGCATTGGCCTTCAGAACCCCGAAATCTTCCATGCTCCCCGGCGGGCGCAGCTTGACCCCCTCGCGCCGGGGCAGCACGTGGAAATGCAGGTGGAACACCTCCTGCCCGCCTGCTGCCTCGCTGAACTGTTGCAAGGTTACGCCTTCGGCATCAAAGGCCTTCATCACCGCGCGGGCCATTTTCTGCACCGTCGCCATGCAGGCGTTCATCTGCGCCGGGCTCGCATCGAGTATGTTGCGACAGGGTGTTTTCGGGATCACCAGGCAATGGCCATCGGCGCGCGGCATGATATCCATGAATACGAACGTGTTGTCATCTTCGTACAGCTTCTCGCAGGGCACCTCGCCTCGCATGATCTTAGCGAAGATGTTGTCATTGTCATAGCTCATGGCCCGCGTCCTTTCAGATTCGTCTCGTTGGTCGAAATCATACCGCCCACACGCGCCCTTAGCGAGGCCCCACCGGCAGCCAGAACCGCACACCGTCCAAGGCGACCTGCTGAAATCCCAGCCCAAGATAGAACCCCTGTGCCCTTATGTTGTCCGGCTCGGTCCCGACCACCACAAACTCGCAGGCCTCGCGCTCGGCCCATTCTTTCACCCTGCCCACCAGATCGGCACCAACGCCCTGCCCGCGCCGTGCGGCATCAACAAACAGATGGTGCAGCTCGATTCCGCGCCGCCCGAACTGCATCTGCACCCGGCGCTGGCAGGCGGCATAACCCACCGGCGTGCCCGCTACATCGGCAATCCACACCGTCAACCAAGGATCATTGCCCAAACAGTCGCGTCGCAACTCGGCATCACCCGCGCCCGGTTCGTCGCCGTGATGGCGCGCCAGGGCGCCCACCATCTCGCCCAGCGCGCCAATATCATCCGGCACCAGTCGTCGAATTGAAATCTCGCCCATTTCCCATCTCCTTTCGCAAGCCGCGAGAGGTGTGGAAATGAAAAAGACCGCCCGCGGCGGTCTTCATCTCATGCACAAATGCTCATCCGCCCACTGTTATGAAACAGGGACAAAAAACCAAGCGATATGTGCGTGTGTGATCATGGGCGGCACCATGGCAATGCCGCCCAGATCTGTCAACCGCCGATCAGGCGTTCACATCCACCACGACGCGGCCCTGCACCTGGCCCTTAAGGATGTCGCGGCCCAGCCCCGGCAGATCGGCCAGCGTCGCAGGCCGCACCATCGCTTCCAGCTTGTCCATCGGCAGGTCGCTGGCGATCCGCTCCCAGGCGCGCAGCCGGTTGTCATAGGGCTGCATCACTGAATCGATGCCCAGCAGGTTCACACCGCGCAGCAGGAACGGAATGACCGTCGCCGGCAGGCCCGCGCCCCCGGCAAGACCCACGGCAGCCACCGACGCGCCATACTTCATCTGGCCCAGCACCCGGGCCAGCATGTCGCCACCCACGGCGTCGACGCAGCCGCCCCAGGTCTCGGCCTCAAGCGGCCGCTTGGTGGTCTCGTTGATCTCCTCGCGTGCCACGATCTGGGTCGCGCCAAGACCGCGCAGGTACTCTTCCGTTTCGGGCCGCCCGGTCACACCGGCCACCTCATGACCCAGGTTGGCCAGGATCGCCGTCGCCACCGATCCAACTCCCCCGGCAGCACCAGTCACCAGCACGGGGCCATCCTTGATGCCGTGATCCTCCAGCGCCATCACCGACAGCATCGCCGTGAACCCGGCGGTACCCACCGCCATCGCCTGACGCGTGTCCAGCCCCTTGGGCAGCGGCACCAGCCAATCGGCCTTGACCCGCGCCTTCTGGGCATAGCCACCCCAATGGGCCTCGCCCACGCGCCAGCCGGTCAGCACAACCTTATCTCCCGGCTTGTAACGCGCATCTTCGCTGGCCTCGACGGTTCCGGCAAAATCAATCCCCGGCACATGCGGATAGTTGCGCACCAGCCCGCCGCCCGGCCCGATGCACAGCCCGTCCTTGTAATTCACCGTGGAATACTCCACCGCCACGGTCACCTCACCTGCGGGCAGGTCATCCAGAGCAATCTCTTCGACCGCAGCCGATGTCTTGCCACTTTCCTCGTCCTTGCGGACCACCAACGCGTTGAACATGTCATCCATCCTTTCCACTGAGGGGACCCCCCTCTCTTCCTTTTGCCAAAAATATCCCGGGGGCGTGGGGGCTGGCCCCCACTCCTGCCCTCTCATCAGGCCTTACAGCCAAAACCCTTCTTTCACGATCGCGTCGCGCCGCGTTCCGTCCGGCAGTTCCACCGCCAATTCCGTTCCTGCGTTCCAATGCGTCATCCGCACCATGCCGATCGCCACGTTGGTGCTGAAATCCGGCGACCACGTGGCCGAGCTGACCCGCCCCACCACCTGCTCGCCCGCACGCAGCTGCCACAGCCGGTCACAGCCCGGCAACGCCGGTCCGTCGATCTCGATCGCCCGGATCTGGCGGATCGGCCCTTCCTGCGCCACACGCAACAGCGCATCCCGCCCAACGCAGCCAATCGCTGTATGCGTATTACAGAACCGACCCAGCCCGCATTCATGCGGCGTGTTCTCGTCCGTCATGTCATTGCCATAGCTCAGCAAGCCGCCCTCGATCCGCTCGATCAGGTTGGGACACCCCGCATGCACGTCCAGCTCCTTGCCCGCCTCCATCAACGCGTTCCACAGGGGCATGCCGATCTCGGTGCCTTCGACGTAAATCTCAAAGCCCCCCTGTTTCGAATAACCCGAGCGCGCAATCACCAGTTCATGCCCAAGGAAGTCGAACAGATCAAAGCGGAAGAAGCGAATGTCACGCACCCGGTCGCCAAAGACCTTCGCCATCAGATCATCCGCCTTCGGCCCCTGCACCGCCAAGGGCGAGACATCTGGCTCATCCACCAACACGTCCAGCCGATAGCCATAGGCCACACCCTTGACCCATTGCAGCAGGTCACTGTCGGCAATCGAAATCCACCAGCGGTCCTCGGCGATCTTCACCGCCACCGGGTCGTTCAACATGCCGCCGGTTTCATCGACGATGGGCACGTAATAACACTGCCCTGGCAACATGCCCCGCAAGTCCCGCGGGGTCAGCATCTGCACCAGCCGCGCCGCGTCCGGTCCGCGGATTTCCACCTGCCGCTCACAGGCCACATCCCAAACCTGCACCGCTTCTTTCAGATGCCGATAGTCTTCCTCGACGCTGCGAAACACCGTTGGCAGCAGCATGTGATTGTAAACCGTATAGGCCTTGACCCCGGCGGCCTCGACCCCGTCCGAGAACGGCGTCCGCCGCAGCCTCCGCGATGGACTGATGAGTGCTCCCGTCATTGCCAGTCTCCCTCTTCCGGCATCAAAAACAGATCGCTGACCCAATCCTTGGCCCCGGTGGCAGTGGCCATGGAGTGCAACTGTCCCCGGTGATGGGTCTGGTGATTGAACATATGGGTCACGCACATGGCCAGCGGCCGCGACACCTCGAACCCCGCCGCCCCCGAGAACCACGTCAGGTCCCCGGCCAGGTCCGCCGTGCTCACCCCCTCGGCCCAGCGCAGGATTCGCGCATCCATCCGATCACGCGCCTCGGCCCAGTCACGAAAGGTCAGGATCATTCCGGCACTGTCAGGGATACCGCCCTCGGGCCCATCGCCGCCATCAAACCGGCTCATCCAGATCCAATCGCCCCACAGAAGATGGCTAAGAGTCCCCTGGATCGACCCGAAAAACGCCCCCCGGTCCGCCTGCAACGCCTCTTCCGACAGAACGGCAAAGGAGGTTTCCATCTGCCGGTTCTGCCAGTCGTTGTAACGGGCCATGGTTTTAACGTAATCCGAGTCGATCATTTTCTTCAGCTTTCTCCAAAACCTTTGGGGATCGGCAGATCGGGCAGGGTTTCTGCGCGTTTCTGCAACGACCGCCCAATCACCACGCGGCTGATTTCGGTCGTGCCATCGACGATCCGCAGCATCTGGCTCAGACGCGACAACCGATCCAGACCGTAAGGTTTCAACAATCCCATCCCGCCCAGAACCTGGGTGCAGGTATTGGCCGCCTTCACCGCCGCATCCGGCACGAAGCGCTTGGCATGGGCCGCCATCAACGGCCCTTCATCGGTGCCCAGCGCATTGGCCGCAGCCCGATAAAGCAGCCGCGAGGCCTCCAAGTCGGTCGCCACATCGCCCAACATCCACTGGATCCCGTCGAGATCAAGGTTCACGCCTTTGAACATCTTGCGGTTCTTCGAATAGGCCAGCGCCGTATCCAACGCTGCCTCCATCAGCCCACAACAGCCCGAGGCAATCGAGACCCGCGCAATATCAATCGCCATCAGCGAGCCTTGCAGCCCTTGGCCCACCGGCAGGATGATGTTGTCTTCACTGACGACGACATCCTTCATGTACATCTCGGAAAGCGGCAGAAACTCGTATGACGGCGTCTCGTAACGTGGCCCGAAACTCAGCCCCTCAGCATCCGCCGGAATGGCAATCATCGCCATGTCCTTGTGGCCCGGCTTGTCACTGGTCTTGACCACGGTGAAATAGATGTCGGCCTCACCGGCCAGCGACACCCAGGCCTTGGCTCCATTGATCGTCCAGGTGCCATCGTCGTTGATCACGGCACGCGAATACATGTTGCCCGCGTCCGACCCCGATTGCGGCTCGGTCAACGCGAAATTGGCCAGTTTACGCCCAGAGGTCAGATCACGCGCCCATTTTTTCTTGAACGCCTCGGTGCCAAACCCGCAGCCCGCGAAGGTACAGATATTGTGCATCGACAGGGCAAAGGCATAGGCCCCATCACCCTTGCCCAGTTCCTCGTAAACCCGAATGCCATCGCCCAGCGGCTGGCCCTGCCCGCCCCACTCCTCGGGGGCATACAAACCGGTCAGGCCCAACGCAGCAGCCTTGTCGGACGCATCACGCGGCCAGATGCCGGCCTCGTTCCAAGCATCCACATTCGGTTTGATCACGTCATCGGTATGCTTGCGCGCAGCATCAAGAAGCGTTTCGATTTTGACGGCCATTGCCGGTCTCCTGTTATTCTAGAATTTGCCATACGGAGCAGGCAGCTCCCATTCGCCTACCTGCTCCAGTGTCTTTGTGTTCGCGCGCAATTCTTTTCGGGGTTTTGCCCCGTGGGCAGCCCTTTACCGGGGACCGTGCCAATCGATCTGACAGATCTCGGCACTGCGGCCATCAAAATCCCAGACCCGGCCAAAGGCTCTCAGCTTGCCTTTGGAGGCGGTGGCCACGGTAATGTCCGGCCCCATCCAGTATTCAGTGTTGGATATGACAATATCTTCGTCCTTGTCCTTCCCACCGACCGGGAACACGACACCCTCGATCTTGCGACCGACAACGATACGGCGCTCCTTGCCATCGTTGATATAGGACACCGGCTGGCGCTCGGCGCCAAGAAACTCACCAACCAACACCTTGAACAGGCCGGTTGTGCCCTTGGCCTTGCCGCTGAAAATATCAACCAGTCCGTTGAAGGCGGTCTCGCTGGCGCGCTCGTCGATAAAGACCGCAGCTTTCCAGTTGCCCCGCGCCATCATGCCCGGAATCTCGATCATCAAGCCAAGGTTCAATCCGGACAGGTCCTCATCGCCGTAATGACCTTCGTCAATCCGAACGGCGCCCCAGGTCTGGCAATGGCCCTCGGTCGGCGGGTGTTTCCCAAGCGATACGACGCAGGGACAGAACACTGTGCAGTTACAGTTCAGGATCAGCTCGCCCTTGATCGCCCACGGCACGGTGCCATGACCCGAACGCGGGTTATCCGGCATCCTGTTGTCGATTTTGACGGGTGTATCGATTTTGTCCCCAGCCATGAATTCCTCCGTTCGCTTTCTTCAGTTCTGTTACATCATCGCCCAAGCCATAAACGCGATCCCGGTTCCGATCAGCGCCACGCCCAGCGGTTTCGTCAGATAGCGCCCGATATCGGGCAATTTTTCCAAGGCCATCATCAAGGTCGCCAACCCCATGAAGGCCACGTTCGTCACGCCGCCGACAAAGGCCAGCAGCATCAGCGCCCAGCAACATCCCAGGCACACCAGACCCAGCCGCACCCCGTTGCGCCAAGGCCCCTCATCCCAATACTGCATGAAAAACGTCAGCGGCATCCGGCATTTGCTCAGGCAGGCCTTTTTCAGCGTGCTGAATTGATAAGCCCCGGCCCCGATCAGAAGCCCGCCCGACAGCCAGAGCGAGCGCGAGTCACCAAAAGCGCTCAGCAGGTCGAGCCGGAACAGAACCATCTGCACCGCCGCCGCCAATAGCGAAAACCCGATCCAGATGACCAGGTAACCGCTCACCAAATGCGAAAACCGCGCGCCCGGGGCCTGCTTCGCCAGGTCATCATAAGTCGCAAAAGCCGGCAGGGCCGTGGGCGCCATCATCGCCGCCGACATCAGGATCCACATCAACACAACCCGGGCAAACCCTGCGGCATCGGGTGTTACAGTGCACAGCTCGGCCCAGAACTCTGCCCCGTAAAGCTTTGATGCCGCGCGTAAATCCGCTGGCAGCGCCATGGCATAGAGCACCACCCAACACAGAAGGATCAGTGCAAACAGCGCCAGCCAGTGCGGCCCCCGCATCGTGTTGATCCTCTGCACCAATGCCGACAATTCGGACACTCCTCTTGGCGACTCATCTGTCTCGTGCTTAATGTCAGACAATTGCCGTTATGGCGCAAGAAGAAATGTCAGACATTTGAAAATTGATCCCAACAGCCCCGCCGACCTCTCGGCCCAGATTGCCAAGGCGATCCGCGATGCCATCGTCTCGGGCGAATTGATCGTTGACGCGCGCCTGCCGTCGGAGGCCGAGCTGGCCGAACAGTTCGACGTCTCACGCCCCACCGTGCGCGAAGCGCTGAAACGGTTGGCTGCGCAATCGCTGATCCGCACCCAGCGCGGCGCGTCAGGTGGGGCCTTCGTCAATCGCCTGTCGTTCCAGGACGCCTATCCGCAGCAGATCACGACCTCGACCCTGCTGCTCAGCATGAATGCCGTCAGCTTCGAGACCGCTTGCGAGGCCCGCTATGCGCTGGAACGCGCCTGCGCGCCGTTGTCGGCCCGGCGTCGCACCCCTGATCACCTCGCCACCATGCGCGCCGAGATCCACCGCCAAGGCCAACCCGGCCTCAGCGACGAAAGCTTCTGCGACAGCGACGTCGCCTTTCACCGCGCGCTGGTCGATGGGGCTGGCAATCCGGTTCTGTCCTACCAACTGGCCGGCGCGGTCGAGGCTATGCAGCCGCTAATGAACATGATCACCTTCACCGCCCGCTCGCGGGCCGAGATCATCGCGTTGCACACCCGTATCGCCGACGCGCTAGATGCCCGCGACGCCGCAGTCTGCGACGCCACTCTCCAGGCTTTGGCGGCCTACACGCAGGAACTCGCCGAAACCGTCTTTCGCGAACGCGAAGCCGGTAAAACCTGACCGCGCAGGTCAGTCCCGGTTCCAGTCAAACACATAGCTCTGACCGTATTCGCCCCAATCGGCGGTGGTCACACCATTATGCTCGCTGCCCGCATAGGCACCTAGCCCGTCCAGCGCCAGAACGGTCACCGTACCCCCTTCAACGCCGATCAAACCGGCATGTTGTGCCGCGGTGCAAATATCGCTGTCCGTGGTATAAGGGCTTGACCCCCAAACCGATCCGCTGCGCTTTTCGTTCGGCACACAGGAGCAGCTCAATGGCGACAGGGACGGATCAAATTTCACGCATTTCGGCACCGCCGCAAAAGTCGCCTTGATTACGACACTGTGCTGGTAACTGCCCCAATCACTGGTGGTGACCCCGTTCTGACTCGATCCTTGATAGGCGTCCTTGCCGGCCACCCTCGCCACCGTGATCTGGCCACCCTTCGGGGTGATGACACCGGCATGACGCGCCGCACGACACAGGTCACTGTCAGCCGTGTAAGGCCCGCTGCCCCAGACCGACCCGGACGTTTCACCCGGCGCACATTCGCAGGCATAGCTTGATTCATTGACCGGATAGCGGCCGCATTGTTCTAGGTTGGTCTGTGCAAAAACCGGCATACCACCAAATATGAACATGCCCCCAAGGGCCACTTTCACAATCGTATTCATCTTAATCCTCCATAAAAATATCGGGCAGGATCGCCTCCGCCCAATTCACGATAATCCGCGGGGCCGTTGTTTCGCAAATACTTCCCGGGGTTGAGATATCCCGCCGTGCACCCTATATCGAAGATGTCCTTCGGGACTATGGACATAAACGCGCTCGTAATAAGCGGATCGGACCCGGGGGCGGTACCCGGCGGCTCCACCAAATATCCTTCGTTTGGGGATCATGGGGCCGAAATAGGATCGACGAACGTCTAAAGGGGTTAGCTTTGTCCCGGTGAGATACCACCGTTATCGGTTCAACTAAGCTAGTTGCAAACGACAACAAAGCTCCGATGGCTCTGGCTGCGTAAGCAGTTCGATCTATCGAAAACTTAAGCCCTCTCGCTTAGCAGCGTTTGGCGGGGTTCGCAGGCACCTGGCAACAGAAGCCTGCACTTCCTTTACCGGCTTTCTGCTTTCCGCAATCCCGTCAACGCCCTAAAAAAGCGTCACGCCGCGACGGAGAAAACCGATGACCACCCCCAGCCTTGCCGCCCTGACCCGGGTCTTTGGCCGCATCGGGATTCTGTCCTTCGGCGGCCCCGCCGCGCAGATTGCCCTGATGCACCGCGAGCTGGTCGAACTGCGTGACTGGATGAGCGAAAAGAGCTTCCTCGGCGCGCTCAGTTTCTGCATGCTCCTGCCCGGCCCCGAGGCGATGCAGCTCGCCACCTATGCCGGCTGGCGGTTGCGCGGCACACTTGGAGGCCTGATCGCGGGCCTTCTTTTTGTTATTCCCGGTGCGTTGATCATCGCAGTGCTTGCCATGCTCTACCTCCAGTTCGGCACGCTGCCCGCGGTACAGTCGGCCTTCCTTGGCATCAAGGCGACCGTCATCATCATCGTCATCGGGGCCTTGCGTAAAGTCGCAGCCAAGGCTCTGACCGGCGCGCTTGGCTGGACGCTGGCCATCCTCGCCTTTGTCGCGATCTACGCCCTGCAACTGCCCTTCCCGCTGATCATCGCGCTGGCCGCCTTGACCGGAGCGCTGCTCAACACCACGCCGCAAACCCATCCCAGGCCGACAGAACCGGTCCGCCACGCCCATACGCTCCGCACAATCGCGATCTGGCTCACTCTCTGGTCCGCCCCGATCCTTCTCTGCATGGCGTTCAACGCCCGGTTCCTTACCGACATCGCGCTCTATTTTTCACAGCTCGCGGTGCTCACCTTCGGCGGCGCCTACGCGGTGCTGGCCTGGATGACGCAATCGCTTGTCGTCGATCACGGCTGGATCACCACCGGCCAGATGATAGACGCGCTCGGGTTGGCCGAAACCACCCCCGGCCCGCTGATCCTTGTGACCGAGTTCACCGCCATTCTTGCCGGGCACGGCCAGGGCGGCATCGGGCTGGCCTTGACCGCCGGCGCATTAACGCTCTGGGTCACCTTCGTGCCTTGCTTCCTGTGGATCTTCGCCGGGGCCCCTTACGTCGAACACCTGCTGTCGCGCCCCCGCCTGCAAGGGGCACTGACCGCCATCACCGCTGCGGTGGTCGGGGTGATTGCCAACCTGTCGCTGTGGTTTGCTCTGCACGCGCTCTTTGCCCAAACCCTCAACACCCCCGCGGGCCCAATGCCGGTGTTCGCCAGCCTCAACCTCACCGCCGCCCTGCTCACCGTACTGGCCGCGCTCCTTCTCATGATCCTGCGCTGGCCGATGATTCCGGTACTGGCAGCGATGGCACTGGCAGGGCTTGGTGCCGGCCACCTCAGCTCATTCCTCTAAGCCCGCGCCTGCCCCCTTTCGCTTTCCGGCAAATTTCGTATGGTGAGAATCGAGACCCACGCAGACGACCGATCAGGAAAGACCCACATGACGCGCAGCATAGATTATGGCAGCCTCATGCACCGCGCTATGCGCAGCCTTATTCAGGAGGTTCTGCAAGATGTTGCGGAAAACGGGTTGCCCGGCGCGCATCACTTCTTCATCACCTTCGACACCAACCACCCCGAGGCCCAGCTGGCCCCGTGGCTACGTGAACGCTACCCGGAAGAAATGACCGTGGTCATGCAGCACTGGTTCGACGCGCTCGAGGTCAGCGATGACGGCTTCTCGGTCACCTTGAATTTCGGCGAAAGCCCGGAACCGCTGCACATCCCATACGATGCGATCCAGACCTTCGTCGATCCCTCGGTCGAATTCGGCCTGCGCTTCGAAAGCCATGAAGAAGACGAAGATGACAACGGCGACGACGACGACCCGACCCCGGATGACGGCGACGATCACGTCGACACCGACGACAGCCATCAGGATGCCGAAGTGGTCAGCCTCGACAGTTTCCGCAAATGATCACCCGCCTGCCCAGCCGCTATCCCGGCCGCAGCCCCGCCGTCATCCATGACGGCCGGGTTTACGCCGTGGCCACTGACACCAGTGAAAGCGCCACGATCGAAGACCAGACCCGCAACACGCTGGCGACCATCGAAGAGCTGCTGATCCAGGCGGGCAGCGGAAAATCCGGCCTGATTCAGGCCACGGTCTACCTGCGTGACATGTCCGACAAGCCGGCCATGGACGCGGTCTGGTGCGACTGGGTCGGACCACCTGAAAACTGGCCTCAACGCGCCTGCGTAGGTGCCGATCTGGCCGGCAAGGACATGATCGAAGTGGTGGTGATTGCCGCCGTTCTTTGAGCCCACCACCACGCAGAGGACCGACATGACCACAACCCGAACCGAAACCGACAGCTTCGGCCCGATCGAAGTGCCCGCAAACCGCTACTGGGGTGCCCAGACCCAACGCTCGCTGAGCAATTTCCCCATCGGCTGGGAGCGACAGCCGGTCGCCATCGTCCGTGCGCTTGGCGTGATCAAACAGGCCTGCGCCTCGGTCAACGCCGATCTGGGCCGCCTGCCCGCGGACCTGGCCGGCGCGATTTCTTCCGCCGCGCAGGAGGTCGCCAGCGGCATGCTCGACGATCACTTCCCTTTGGTGGTGTGGCAGACCGGGTCCGGCACCCAGTCCAACATGAACGCCAACGAGGTGATCGCCAACCGCGCCATCGAGATTCTCGGCGGTGCCATTGGCAGCAAATCCCCTGTCCATCCCAACGATCACGTCAATATGGGGCAAAGCTCGAACGATACCTTCCCCACCGCGATGCATGTCGCCATCGCCACCAGCGCACGGGATGTGACCCTGCCGGGCCTGCGCAAACTGCACCGGGCGCTGTCGGTCAAATCCACCACCTGGGATCACATCATCAAGATTGGCCGGACCCACACCCAGGACGCGACGCCGCTGACCCTCGGGCAGGAGTTTTCAGGCTACGCCCACCAGCTTGCCAGGGGGGTTGAGCGGCTCGAAACCGCGCTTGCCGACATTTACGAACTGGCCCAGGGCGGCACCGCCGTCGGCACCGGTCTCAATACGACCAAAGGTTGGGACGTTGCCGTAGCCAAAGAAATCGCCGCCATCACCGGCCTGCCTTTTGTCACCGCCCCCAACAAGTTCGAAGCATTGGCCGCCCATGACGCCCTGGTGCAACTGTCCGGCAGCCTCAAGACCGTCGCCGCATCCCTCAACAAGATCGCCAATGACATTCGCTTTCTCGGCTCGGGGCCGCGATCGGGGTTGGGCGAGCTGATCCTACCTGCCAACGAACCGGGCTCGTCGATCATGCCCGGCAAGGTCAACCCGACCCAATGCGAGGCCCTGACACAGGTCTGTGCCCAGGTCATGGGCAATGACGCCGCCGTGGGTTTTGCCGGGGCGCAGGGGCATTTCGAGCTGAACGTGTTCAAACCGATGATGGCCTACAACGTTTTGCAATCCATGCAGCTACTGGGTGACGCCGCCTCGGCCTTCACCGACAACCTGATCGACGGGCTGGAACCCAATGAACCCCGCATCGCGATGCTGATGGAACAAAGCCTGATGCTGGTCACGGCGCTGGCCCCTGAGATTGGCTATGATGCTGCCACCCGTCTGGCCAAGACCGCGCATGCCAATGGCACCACCCTGCGGCAAGAGGCGCTGGCGCTCGGGCTGGTGGATGAAGAAACCTTCGACCGCATTGTGCGGCCAGAAGAAATGGTGGGACCTGCCGATGGCTGAGATCGTCAATTTCAACAAGGCTCGCAAGGCCCGGGCAAAGGTGAAAAAACGCGCACAAGCCGATGAAAATGCGGTTAAATTTGGTCGTTCAAAGGCACGGAAGTCGCTCGACCAGGCGCGCGCCGATAAGGCGACCCGCGAGCTTGACGGCAAGAAGCGCGACCCCGAGACATGAGCCGCCCGGTCAAGCATTCCCTCACCCTGCGCGGCCACCGCACAAGCGTTTCGCTGGAAGAGGAATTCTGGCAGGCCTTCCGCGACATCGCTGCCGAGCGCGGTCAGCCATTGAACGCCCTCGCCGCCGAAATCGACGAAGCCCGCGGGTTTGACAGCGGCCTCGCCTCGGCAATCCGCCTGTTCGTTCTGCGATACTACAGGGATCGTCCGTAGCGTGGGTTTCCAACCCACCGTCCGGCGATGACCTTATCCCGCTTTTTCTTCCACTTCCGCTGCCAGCGCCTCGGCGCGCGCAGCCAGTTCCGCCAGGCTGTCGGTCACGCTGTCGGGTACCACGGCCACCTGGACCTGCTCCGGCTCCGGCGGCGGCGCATTCCGCAGCTTTTCCAGCTCGCTCAGCGCATCGTCCAGCTTGGCCTTCAGGTCGCGCAGCTTGTCATCCTGACCGGCGGTCTTGTCGGCCAGCATCAGCCCCGCCATCAACAACATCCGCGCCTCCGGCAGCCGCCCGATCTGGCTCGACAGGGTCGTCGCTTCCTTGTCCAGCATCGCCGCTGCCGTTTGCAGGTAGTGTTCTTCACCGGCCTGGCAGGCCACTTCAAAGGCGCGACCGCCGATATTGATTTCAACTTCGGGCATTACGCGTCCTCCCCGGCCTTGAGCAAGTCATCCAGCGCGCTCAGAACAGCCTCGCTTTCGGCCACATCCGCCGCCCGTGCAGCACGTAGCGCCTCGAGCTCGGCAAGCATTGCCTTGTTGATCAGATGCGGCTCACCCACACCCTGTTCATTGGCTTCTCGCAAGGCTGCGTTGGCGCTGCGCAACTGATCGTTGGCGCTGCGCAACCGCTGCAACGTGTCATCCAACTGGCTCAGGGTCTCGGCCTGGGTGTCGACCTGTGCCTTCAGGTCTGCCATCCGGGCCTCTTCCTTTTCATGAAGCGCCTTGATCCGCTCTTCCAGCTGCGCCGAGGCCAGCTTTTCGTCCTCCAATTCGGCCTTGACCTTTTCAAGCTCCTCCGGGTCCGCGGCTTCGACCGATCCACCCAGGGCATCTACCCCCTTGGCGATCCGGTCCAGCGCGCTGGTGATCCGGCTTTCCAGTTCTTCAACCTGGCTCATACCCCGTCCTTTTTTCTCTGCGCCTCGTTCAACTTGCCCGTAGTTCCGGGCACGCTCTGGCCGCCATACCCGGTGCGTCTGCGTCCACGCCCGGCCTCGATCTGCTCTATCAGAGCTATTTCCCGCGTCACGCGAATCAAGCCCGGCTTGCCAGATTGCATCAAGTTTAAAGCCTTCATCCTTGATTCCAAACCAACAATCCTGCCACGGCCTCGGTTCCGCCGCCGCATCACATCAATCGGCCTCCCGTAATCCCTCCGTATCAGCGCGATTTAGCGCATTTACCGCTAACAAGCAGGCTGCTAACAGGGCCTCAACACGCTACCTAACAGGGATCACACCATCATGGACATCGCCGCCCTTCGCGCCGCCAACCCCGATCACTGGATGCGCGCCGCCGCCATCCGCGCTTTGACGCTCGATGCCGTTGCCGCTGCCAATTCCGGCCACTCCGGCATGCCGATGGGCATGGCCGATGTCGCCACGGTACTTTACTCGAAACACCTGAAATTCGACGCCGCCAACCCCGATTGGCCCGACCGTGACCGGTTCATCCTGTCAGCGGGCCACGGCTCGATGCTGCTCTATTCGCTGCTCTATCTTACCGGCACCCCGGAAATGACCCTGGATCAGATCAAGAATTTCCGCCAGTGGGGCGCCATCACCGCCGGTCACCCCGAATACGGGCACGCCCCGGGCATCGAAGCCACCGGCGGCCCGTTGGGCCAAGGCATCGCCATGTCCGTCGGCTTTGCCATGGCCGAAGAAATTCAGCGCGCCCGTTACGGCAAGAAAATCGTTGATCACCACACCTATGTCATTGCCGGGGATGGCTGCCTGATGGAGGGCGTCAGCCAGGAGGCGATTACCCTTGCCGGTCGCCATCGCCTGGGCAAGCTCATCGTCTTCTGGGACAACAACAACATCACCATCGACGGCCCGGTCGACCTTTCCGACAGCACCGATCAGGTCACCCGGTTCAAATCCGCCGGCTGGCATGTGCAGGAAATCGACGGCCATAACCCGGATGAAATCGACGCCGCCATCACGGCCGCCAAGAAAACCAACAAACCCTCGATGATCGCTTGCAAAACCCATATCGCACTCGGTCACGCCGCGCAGGACACCTCCAAAGGCCATGGTGCTCTGACCGATCAGGGCCAATTGCAGGACGCCAAGTCCACCTACGGCTGGACCACAGGCCCGTTCGAGGTGCCCGACGAAATCAAATCCTGGTGGGAAGAGGTTGGTGCCCGCGGCGCCGAAGATCGCGCTGCTTGGGAGGCCCGCCTCGCCGACGTCTCGGAACGCCGCCAGGCCGAGTTCGCCCGCATCTACGCCCGCGACGTGCCGAAATCGCTTGCTGGCCGCGTCCGCGCTTTGAAACGCCAGATCTCGGAAGAGGCCCCCACTGTCGCCACCCGGAAATCATCGGAAATGGCTTTGGAAGTCATCAACCCGGTGCTGCCCGAAACAATCGGCGGCTCGGCTGACCTGACAGGGTCGAACAACACCAAGACCGGCGATCTCGGTGTGTTTGACACCGACAACCGCAAAGGCCGCTATGTCTATTACGGCATCCGCGAACACGCCATGGCGGCAGCGATGAACGGTATGGCGCTGCATGGCGGCGTGCGCCCCTATGGCGGCACCTTCTTTGTCTTCACCGACTACGCCCGCCCGTCGATGCGGATGGCTGCGCTGATGGGCATCCCGTCGGTCTTTGTCATGACCCATGACAGCATCGGCGTCGGCGAAGACGGCCCCACCCACCAGCCGATCGAACATCTTGCGATCTGCCGTGCCACCCCCAACTCGCTCACGTTCCGCCCCTGTGACACGGTGGAAACTGCCGAGGCCTGGGAACTGGCTTTGACATCGAAGGACACGCCCTCGGTTCTGGCCCTCACCCGCCAGGGTCTGCCGACGCTCCGGACCGAGCACAAGCAGAAAAACCTTGTGTCCCAAGGCGCCTACGTCCTGGCCGAGGCCGAAGGCAAGCGCCAGGCGATCCTCATGGCCACCGGTTCGGAAGTCTCGGTCGCCATGGCCGCGCGCGAGTTGTTGCAGGCCGAAGGTATCGGCACCCGCGTTGTCTCGATGCCCTGCTGGGAGCTTTTCGAGCAGCAAGACGAGGCCTACCGCCGCAAGGTCCTCCCCGCCGGCCCCGTCCGGGTTGGCATCGAGGCCGGTGCGCGCCTCGGCTGGGACCGCTGGCTGGCCGGTGAACGTGGCCGCGCGGTGAAATCCGGCTTTGTCGGCATGGACGGCTTCGGCGCTTCGGCCCCGGCCGGCACTTTGTTCGAGAAGTTCGGCATCACGGCAGAGGCTGTGGCCGAGAAGGTCAAATCACTGATGTGATCCTTGGCAATAACGACATTGCCCGATTGGCCTCTACCGCGCCAGCTGGGCAATGTCGGCTTTGAGCCCGAAGCGGGCCTTGACACTTAAGCCCGCCTTCATAGCGCATCGCGTTACATTGCGAACAACATGGAATTATTGCACCCTACCCAAATCACCTTTTGGATTAGGATGCGAAAATGATCGAAGCTCCGCCGACCCTAACTATCAAGACCTCGATGCGGCGTCCGTCGGATGCTCAAATAGCGGCATTTCAGGGCGTGCCTACAGGTTTCGTTGTTGATGCACTGTTCGGCGGTGGCGCTTTGTCGTCCAAAATCCAGCCAATTGGCGGCGGTCGTGATTTGCGAAGCGTTGCTGCTGGACCAGCGTTGACCGCCGACTGCGGCCCCGCGGATGTTCTTGCAACATTTGCGGCACTCAAATTCATTCAGGGGGGCGAAGTGGTCGTCTCGGCATTTGCCGCGCATTCCGGTTGCGCAGCGGCTGGAGACAGACTTATTGGCATGATGAAAAACAACGGCGCCGCGGGTTTTGTAACCGACGGTCCCGTTCGCGACTATGACGGTATTGTGCCCGTTGGCTTGCCTGTTTGGTGCTCAGGTCTGACGCCCGCATCCCCGAATATGACCGGACCTGGATCAATAGGATTTCCAGTGCAGATTGGTGGACAGGAGGTCGAAACAGGGGACATGATCGTCGCGGACCAAGATGGCGTCGTCGTTGTTTCCTACGAACGGTTGGACGAAGCAATCCAAAACCTGGAACGCATCAAAGAAATGGAACAGACGCTAGACGCTGAAGTTGCTGGCGGGCTAAAAGTTCCCGTGTGGGTGGAGGAGTTCTTGGCAAGCGACAAGACGGTCCTCAAGGGGTAATCAAGCGTCACCCCCAACGCGCGAAAGAACAGCAAAGCCAAATTCCGCTCTGTCCGCAAAAACGGCGTTTGTGCCAGCCAGCCTCACACCGCAGCCCACGCCACCCCCTTGCCTCTCTCCAACCCACCGCCTACTGCTGCCTCACGGCCCTTCGCCGTATGGTTTCAAGCACTGGCCGCGCCCCCATGACCACGCAATCCCCCTCCCAGATCACCGGCTTTGCCGCCGCGTGGAGCATCGTCTTCGTCTGGTCGGGCTGGCTGGTGGTCAGCCGCCTGGCCGCTGACAGCAGCCTGACGATCTATGACCTCGCCGCCATGCGCTATGGTCTGGCCGCGCTGATCGGCGTGCCGCTCAGCCTCTACTACAAACCCTGGCGCGACCTCACCCTGACCCGGATCGCGGTGATCTCCTTCATCCTCGGCCCGGTCTATATCCTCAGCGTCTTTTCCGCCTTCCATTATGCCCCGGCGGCCCATGGCGGCATTTTCATGAACGGGATCCTGCCGCTGATCAGCATCCTCTTCGGCATCTTCCTGTTCCGTACCCGCCCCGGCCCGCGTCAGGTTCTGGGCGCGGCGCTGATCCTGGTCTCCACCGTGGTTCTTGCCTCGGACAGCTTCGCTGCCGGCCATGCACACGCCTGGATCGGCGATTTGCTGTTCATCGTCGGGGCCCTGTTCTTTTCGACCTATGTCATCCTGTCCGAGCGCTGGTCGCTTGGTGCGATGCAGGTGATCTTCTGCGGCACCGTGGTCAACGCCCTGCTCTACCTGCCGGTCTGGGCGCTGTGGCTGCCCTCGGGCCTGGCCGATGCATCATGGCAGCCCCTGCTGCTTCAGGGCATCTACCAGGGCTTCATCCCCAACCTGGTCGGCTTGATCTTCATCGCCCATGCCTCGCGCAATATCGGCAATGCCAATACCTCGATCATCCTTGCCGCCGTGCCGGGCACCGGAGGCCTGCTGGGCGTAGTGATCCTAGGCGAAACCCTCAGCCCGCTCAGCATGCTCGCCATCGCGCTTTTGACAATCGGGTTGCTCATCAGTGTGCGCAGGAAGAAGAAAGACGGATAGGCGCCTGCCGCATATCCCCTTGTGCGTCACGTCCCCAAAATAACGCTTAGCAAACCGGCCCGACACACCGCGTGGCCATCGGGATTAACACCGCGCCCATCCGCGCCGAGCTCAGCCGTATCCTAGGACTTTCTCGATCCCCCTGAACTCCTTGTCATATTCGGCTTGCGCCTCTGGCTCCAATAACGAGTAAGGATTGGTCAATCTAAAAGCACCCGTGGAGTGCTTTGGAAGATCCGCCTTATACGCAGGCGAGGCGTTCTTCAGAGCCTGCACAAACCGCCGGCTGTGCCCGACCCTCAGAAATTCGGCCACACCTTGAAAAAAATCGTCCGACGTCGTGGTAAAGAGCTCCTCGCACGTGACCCGCATCACCCGCTCATCATCGAACAATGGCACCAGACTGGCCTGACGCTCGTATATGCCCAGAAACTGCCGTATCGCGATGATTTGCTGTTCTGCTGCATTCCGGGCCCCCTGTAGCGCGGGGGTCAGGGGAACATCACCAATCCTGGACAGCAATTCCGATTGCGCCCAGCGTTCAGTGCCCCGCAGGTGGTACTTCACTGCACTCAGGATAAAGCTGGCAGGGTGGCGGGTGAAAACCAGAAATCGGACATCGGGCATGTCCAGAAGCCCGTTGTCGTTCAAATCGTCAAAACCGAAATTGCGACACCGAACGTTTATGGCCCGGTTCGCTTGATCAAAGGACGGAACCGACCCCGCCTGTTCCGGGACCACGTCCGGGACAAAGTCCACGCTGCTGCCACGATACTGACGGTGCGCGTTTGCGACATACTTGTTTCCACACTTGTGAAAGAGGCAATAGAGGTTGAGCATCTTAGATCCGTAGGCCCCGAGCGAGCGAACACCATTCCCAGCGTGTTCCCATGTCAACAGGTTTCACTAGTTTTCGTCCTTCCGGGAATAACAGGGCAAACCGACATAGCTTACGCTTTGCTCCCGAACACCGCCGTCCAAACCGGCCCCACAACCCGCGTACCGATGGGGATCAGCACCACTCCAACGGCCAGCCCAAATACCGCATCCATCCCTGCCGTGCTCAGCCATTCGACCGCCCCAGCCAACCCCTCGGACACACCATGCGCCGCCGCTTCGGCCCAGTGATGCACCAATTCATAGGGCGCATGCACGCCGATCTCGTGCAGCCCGTGCAGGATGATCGAACCGCCAACCCACAACATCGCCGCCGTGCCGATCACCATCAGCGTTGCCAGGAACCCCGGCATCCCAGCCACGATCCCGCGCCCCAGCGCCCGGGTCATGCCCAGCCGCCCCTTGTTCGCCATCAGCAGGCCCAGATCATCCATCTTCACGATCACCGCAACGCTGCCATAGACCGCCACGGTCACACCCACGCCCACCATCGCCAACGTCGCCGCCTCGAACCAGAACGAGCTTTGCGGAATCGCCGCCAGCGCAATGGTCATGATCTCGGCCGACAGGATGAAATCGGTCTTGATTGCACCGGCGATCTTTTCTTCCTCCAGATGCGACGGGTCGCCGACGGAATGCTCCGCCGCATCGTAAACATGCTCATGCGGGAACAGCTTGTGCCAGATCTTCTCGGCCCCTTCGAAACACAAATACGCCCCCCCCAACATCAGCAAAGGTGCAATCATCCACGGAGCAAAGGCGGACAGCAACAGCGCAATCGGAAGCAATATCAGCATCTTGTTGCGAATGGAGCCCAGAGCGATCCGCCCGACGATGGGCAACTCCCGGCGCGCCTCGAATCCCTGGACATAGGCCGGCGTCACCGCCGCGTCATCGATCAGCGCGCCGGCGGTCTTGGCCCCCGCCTTGGCCGCCTGACCGGCGATATCATCCACGCTCGCCGCTGCCACCTTGGCAATCGCCGCCACATCATCGAGCAGTGCCAGTAACCCGCTCATGCCTCACCTCGTCCTTAGCGCAACACCGTAGGGTGCGCATTCACTGCGCACCGTCCCACGGTCAATCTTGCCCTCAACGCCAGCGGATTACAAACCCCGACGCAGGGTCAGATCACGTCCATCGACCCGCTGGCCGCCTCAAGCACCACCTTCTCCCCGGCCTGCACCAGATCGGCAATCTCGCGGTTCTGATCTTCGGACAGATACCCTTCCTCCGGCGCGGCATCAATCAACGCCAGGGCTCGTTCGCGCGCCACATCAAACGCCGTGCGACGGTCCGATTTTTCGTAATCGTCCCGCCCCTGGCGCAGGAACACGGTGGGCACGTGCTGTTCGCGGCACAAATCCAGCGTCTGCGCACTTTCAAGGAAATGCCCGCCAACGCGCACCCCCATCACCTCGTCGAAATTCATCGCATCTGCGCTCACCTCGGGCGGGGTCAGCGCCTTGCGGATCACCGAGCCGATCTCGTCATCCAAAACCGCCTGCACCGGTGAAAACACGGTCGCCGTCTCCAACTGGCCCACGCCCCCCAGGATATCCGCACCCGCCAATGCCACCTGCTGCCCCAGCATCGCCCGCTCGGCCATCGACTGGCGATCCCCGTCCGGCGTGTCCGAGCCCGACCCGTAAGTATGCGCCAGCAGGCCAAACCCTTCCTTCATCAGCTGGATCGCCATCGCCGCCATCTGGATGCTTTCGGGGCAGGACTGCATCGCGCTGCCCGTCGCCATATCGAGCGTGAACATCAGTGGCGTTGCAATCACCGGCACGCCCGGTGCCAGCACATGCGCCAATACCACCATCGCCACAATCTCGGCCGCCGCCATCAGCACCATGCCGCTTGCCGTCAACGGCGCCGAGCCCCCGGCGGAAGGCAGAGAACAGGCATGCAGCGGAATGCCGAACTTGCCCGCTTGGATGATGCACTCGGTGTCCATGTACTTGAACTCAAGCGGTGTGAACGAACAGGTGATGCAACTTGCCACCGGGTTGGCCTTCAATTCGGCCTCACCCCCTGCCGCGACGGCAGCCATCCGCATCAGATACTCCACCGCCTCCTTGCCATAAGGTTGGATCCAGTTGTGCTTGGTCGTGCGGTTTACCATCTCGCCAAAGGCATGCAGATCGGCACAGACCTCGGGCACCCCGTGCACAAACGGATGCGCCACAAAGCCAACCTGGTTCAGCCCCTCGGCCACCGCCCCCATCTCGCGCACAGCCTTCATGTCGGTATTGCGATACTTGGTGTCCCGCGGATCGACATAGCCATGCGCCCCGGTTCCGGTCCGCATGATGAACTGCCCGTCGCTCCGAGGCAGGGCAATCTCGCGCCCTGCAGCCTTGCCGCACAATCGCGCCTCTTTCGGCGTTTCGCGCAACGCTTCCTCGACCAGCCCACGCGGCAACTTCAGCCGATCCGCCGCGCTCCCCACGGTCGCGCCCGCCTTGATTAAAGCGGCGTGCGCCTTCGGGTGAATCACCACCACGCCATAGTCTTCCAACAGCTCCAGCGCCCGGGCGCGAAACTCGGCGATCTGTCCGTCGTTCAACTGATGCGCCCTGACCCGCCCCGTCGCCCGGCCCAGATTGAAAGCGTCGGCCACCACCGGCCCCTCGCGCTTCACCCCGCGCCCACGTCTTTTCGGTTTTTGCTCTTCCATGACATCCTCCTTCGACATTCGAGAATGGCACACACCGTTTCGGCTCACTGCGGGCCCACTTGAGCGCCTGAACGCTAGTCCCCCACCCCGGCAACCGTCAAGCCCAACCCAACACTTCCTTTTGCCGAAAATATCCCGGGGGTGCGGGGGCTGGCCCCCGCTGCTGCCCTCTCCGCCACCACAACCGGCGTAACTGTTAGCGCAACCCCCTCCAAGTTACCGCTATCAATGCCAAATCCCCCCTACCAGCGCGGGACAATCCCCTCTAAAGACAGCGCCAAGTTCAGGATTATTCCCACAGGAGCGCACCTCATGACCATCAAAGTTGGCATCAACGGATTTGGCCGCATCGGCCGCTGCACCCTCAGCCACATCGCCGCCACCCGCGACGATATCGAGGTCGTCAAGCTGAACGCCACCGGCCCGATCGACTCCGCTGCCCATCTGATCAAGTATGACAGCGTGCATGGCCGCTTCCCCGGCGAAGTCACCATCGGCGACGGCACCCTGAACCTTGGTCGAGGCGACATCCAGATGTTCTCGACCTATGACATGGACGAACTTGACTGGTCGGGCTGCGATGTTGTGCTGGAATGCACCGGCAAATTCAACGACGGCACCAAGGCCAACGCCCATATCAGGAACGGCGCCAGGAAGGTGCTGCTCTCGGCCCCGGGCAAGAATGTCGACAAGACCATCGTCTTTGGGGTCAACACCGACCAGCTGACCGCCGAAGACGTGATGATCTCGAACGGGTCGTGCACCACCAACTGCCTGGCCCCCGTTGCCAAGGTCCTCAATGATACGGTTGGCATTGAATCGGGCATCATGACCACGATCCACGCCTATACCGGCGACCAGCCGACGCTCGATCGCCGCCACAAGGACCTCTACCGCGCCCGCGCCGCCGCCATGTCGATGATCCCGACCTCCACTGGTGCCGCCAAGGCGCTTGGCGAGGTTCTGCCGGAACTCAACGGCAAGCTCGACGGCAGCGCCATTCGCGTTCCCACCCCCAACGTCTCGGCCGTGGACCTGACCTTCACGGCATCCAGGGACGTCACCGTCGACGACATCAACGCGGTGATGGCCGAAGCCGCCGCCACCTCGATGAAGGGCGTTCTGGGCTATGAGGAGGCCCCGCTGGTGTCGATCGACTTCAACCATTCCGAGGAAAGCTCAATCTTCGCCCCGGCCCAGACCAAGGTCATGGGCAACCGCCTCGTGCGGGTTCTGGCCTGGTATGACAACGAATGGGGCTTCTCCTGCCGCATGGCCGACGTCGCCGTTGCGATGGGCAAACTCTGAGCACCTCGGCCAGCGCCTTGTGAAAATCGACCTGCTGGGGCATACCCCCGGCAGGTTTTTTTGTACCGGGGTATCCATGACCAACCAGATTGCCATCATTCTCGGACTGCTGATTCTGGGGCTTCTCGGGCTCGACAGCTTCCTGAATGGTGGGGAAAGCATCCTTTTTCTGCTGCGCAAGATGGCAGACATGATCGAGTGGATGGCCTTCTGGCGCTGAGGGTCCTCTTTTGGACTGAAGCAGACTTTCGAATTGCTTCGCAATCCGACCGGCTGGGGGGCGCTGCCCCCCAGACCCCCCGGGATATTTCTGGCAAAAGGAAGACGTGCGACGGGGTTTTCGAATGGCTGCTTCAGGCCAACAACAACCGGCTTACCGTCCCAACTTGGCCAGCAGTTTCGCATTCACCGCCTCGGGGACGAATTTCGAGACATCCCCTCCCAGCCGGGCAATCTCTTTCACCAGCTTCGATGCGATTGCCTGGCGCCGTGCATCGGCCATCAGAAACACCGTCTCGACACTGTCATCCAGCGCCCGGTTCATCCCGACCATCTGGAACTCGTATTCGAAATCCGCCACCGCGCGCAATCCGCGCACAATGATCTGCGCACCGACATCCTTGGCACAGTCAATCAACAGATTCTCGAACGGGTGCGCCACGATCTCGGTGCCGGTTTCGCGGCTCAGATGGGCACATTCCGCCTCGATCATCTCAACCCGTTCTTCCAGGCTGAACAACGGTCCCTTGTCGCGGTTGATTGCCACCCCGATCACCAGCCGATCCACCAGCGTGGCCGACCGGCGGATGATATCGGTATGACCCAGCGTGATCGGATCAAAGGTTCCGGGGTAAAGTCCGACGCGCATGGGCTTTTCCTGTTTTCTGCGGCTGCGTAATATTCTTACGCTGCAATGCAGTATCACGCAATCAAATACAAGTTCGTATTTCTACGAATGTGCCGCCACAAACAGGGGCTCAATGCCCCATGATCATGCCTTCCAGCGCGTTTTTCTCCATCGACAGTTCGTCCATCCGTGCCTTGACCACGTCCCCGATGGTGACAATCCCGACCAGCTCGTCGCCCTCGACCACCGGCATGTGGCGGAACCGGCCATTGGTCATATTTTCCAGAACCTCGTCGGCGCTTTCGCCCTTGCCGCAGCTCACCGGGTTACGGGTCATCATCTGGTCGACCTTCTCGTCCAGACAGACCGCGCCGCGCAACGCCAGGGAGCGCACGATATCGCGTTCCGAGATGATGCCGCTGACCGTCTTGCCATCCTCGGACACCACCAACCCGCCGATCCGGCGCTCGGCCAGGATCTGCGCCGCCTCGGACACCGACGTCCCCGGCGCCACGGTAATCACGCGGGCATCGCCCTTGGATTTCAAGATCTGGTGCACGAGCATCGGCCATCCTCCGGTTTTTGTTGTTTAATATCCCAACCGTCGCCGGGATGCGGCAATCTGTCAAGCCACAGGATCAACCACAGTGTGAGTCCGAGCGGTTACGCCAAGCGCTCCAACCGCGCCACTTCGCGCCGCACCCCGTCACTCAGAAGCGCCGCAAAACGATTGAGCCGCTCCAGCCGCCGGTCATCCTCGTGGCGCACCAGATAGAAACTACGGGTCAGGCTGAACTGATCGGTCAGCACTTTTTTCACCCCGGTCACGGCCGGAAGCGCAAAATCATGCACCACCCCGACTCCTCCACCCTGCCGGATCCAGTTGATCTGAACGGAAACCGAATTGCTGGCCAGCTGCACCCGGTCAAAGGCCTTGTCATGCAGATAGTCGAGCTCCTTGTCGAAGATCATGTCCGGGATGTACCCCACGATCCGATGATCCTTCAGGTCCTCCATTGTGTTGATTGGCCCGTTGCGGCGCAGGTAATCCGTCCCCGCCGCCAGATGCAGCTTGTAATCGGTCAGTTTGCTGACCAGCAGCCGCCCGGTCTCGGGGCGGCTGACCATGATCGCCATGTCCGCCTCGCGTTTGCTGAGGTTGAACACCCGCGGCAGCGCCACGATCTGGATTTCCAGCTCGGGATTGGCGGCTGCGATCTCTGAACAGACCTGCGGCAGCAGGAAGTTGGCGCTGCCATCGGGCGCCCCCAGTCGGATCTGACCGCTGAGTGCGCCGCCCTGCCCGGCCATCTCGGTTTCCGCCGCTTCAAGCGCCTGTTCTGCCCGCACCGCATGCGGCATCAGCCGCTCGCCCTCTTGCGTCATCACGTATCCCGTCGGCGATTTGGAAAACAGTGGCACCCCCATTGCCTCTTCCAGCCGGGCAATCCTGCGCCCCACCGTGGCCGGGTCCATTTTCAACCGTTTTCCGGCCCCGGACAGGGATTCCGCCCGCGCCACGGCCAAAAAGACTTTCAGATCATCCCATTGCGGCTTCATTTCCGTCTCTTTGCATTTTTGCAAAACATCTTTTGAAACCTTGCCTCTTTTCCGGGCAATTCCGCAAGACTAAACTCCACGCAGACCTGATCGGAGGAGACCCCCATGCAAGAGTTTACCCACTACATCAATGGCGAGCACGTCAAAGGCACGTCCGGCCGTTTCGCAGATGTCATGAACCCGCATACCGGCGAGGTTCAGGGCAAAGTGCCGCTCGCCAACCAGGCCGAGCTCGAAGCCGCTGTTGCCGCCGCCGAGGCCGCCCAACCCGCATGGGGCGCCACCAACCCGCAGCGTCGCGCCCGCGTGCTGATGAAATTTGTCGACCTGCTGAATCGCGACATGGACAAGCTGGCCGAGGCGCTGTCGCGCGAACACGGCAAGACGCTGCCGGATGCCGCCGGTGACGTGCAGCGTGGCCTTGAAGTTGTCGAATACTGCATCGGCGCGCCGCAGATGCTGAAAGGCGAATACACTGATTCAGCAGGCCCCGGCATCGACATGTATTCCATGCGCCAGCCGCTGGGCGTCACTGCCGGCATCACGCCGTTCAACTTCCCGGCCATGATCCCGATGTGGATGTTTGCCCCGGCGCTCGCCTGCGGCAACGCCTTCATCCTCAAGCCCAGCGAACGCGACCCCTCGGTGCCGCTGATGCTGGCCGAACTGATGGAAGAGGCCGGTCTGCCCAAAGGCCTGTTGCAGGTTGTCAACGGCGACAAGGAAGCGGTTGACGCGATCCTTTACAACCAGACCATCCAGTCGATCGGCTTTGTCGGCTCGACCCCGATTGCCGAATACATCTACGGCACCGGCTGCGCGCAAGGTAAGCGTGTCCAGTGCTTCGGTGGTGCGAAAAACCACATGATCGTCATGCCCGACGCCGACATGGATCAGGCCGCCGACGCCCTGATCGGTGCCGGTTACGGCGCCGCCGGTGAACGCTGCATGGCAATCTCGGTTGCCGTGCCGGTGGGCGAAGAAACCGCCGACCGCCTGATCGAAAAACTGGTGCCCCGCATCGAAAAGCTCAAGGTCGGCCCCTACACCGATGGCAATGATGTCGATTATGGCCCCGTTGTCACCGCCGCCGCCAAGGCCAATATCGAGCGCCTGGTACAAACCGGCGTCGATCAGGGCGCCGAACTGGTGGTCGATGGCCGCGGTTTCAGCCTGCAAGGCTATGAAGACGGCTATTTCGTCGGCCCGCACCTGTTTGACCGCGTCACCAAGGACATGGACATCTACAAAACCGAGATCTTCGGGCCCGTCCTGTCGACCGTGCGCGCCCAGACCTACGAAGAAGCCCTGTCGCTGGCCATGGATCACGAATACGGCAACGGCACCGCGATCTTCACCCGTGACGGTGACACCGCCCGCGATTTCGCCAACCGGATCAACATCGGCATGGTCGGTATCAACGTCCCGATCCCGGTGCCGCTGGCCTATCACACCTTCGGCGGCTGGAAGAAATCGGTCTTCGGCGATCTGAACCAGCACGGGCCCGACGCGTTCAAGTTCTACACGCGCACCAAGACCATCACCTCGCGCTGGCCCTCGGGCCTCAAGGAAGGCGGCGAGTTCCACTTCAAACCGATGGACTGAGACAAAATTTCCGGTTCGACACGCCGGAAAAACAGACTAGATTGCACCCGCCGATTCAATCGGCGGGTGTTTTTGTGTTCGGCCATTCTATCACCCCAACACAATAACCAATGCGAAAGCAAACCCACGACCAATGCCCACCCATTACGAAATCCTTCCCGATCAGGCCTATATCCATGTCCACTATCAGGGCGCCATCACAGCTGCCGAGATCAAGGACATGTTCAACACCTTCCGCGCCTCTTCCGATTTCGATCCCGCCCTTCCGCATCTCGCGGATCTCAGCGACATGACCGGCACCGATGCCGGGTTCGCCGACTTTTTCTCGGTCTTTTCGCTGTTTTCCCGGGCCTATGCCGAGACTGAAACCGGGCTGCGTTGCGCCATCTTCGCCCCTGACAATACCACCTTTGGCCTTGCACGCATTTTCGAAAACCTGACCGAGACGTCGAACGTGGTGGTCACCCGGCTGTTTGACGATCTTGACGATGCGATCGCCTGGGTCTGCACCGTCGACAGAGGTGCCTGACCCAACCCCAGGGGCAGCTGCGGCAGCCGATTACATTGACATCCGCCGAATGCAACGCAAGGTTGTAATTCAACCACCTTATCGCTACGCTGATTTGAAAGGTGACCCTAATGCCATTTGAACTGGCCATCTTACCGGATTGCAGAACCGTATATGCCAGAGGCATTGGCTGCATCACTCTTGCCGACCTTCGTGACAGCTATGCCCGTTATCTGGACAACCCCGCCTATACACCGGGCCAGACCCAGATTTTCGACCTCGAAGCGGTTGTCGATGTCGACATGGACTATCCCCAGATGACGGCGTTGGTCGCGATGACCTATGCCAGCTATGCCGCCCAACCCATGATCACCCATGCCGCGCTTTACGCCCCGCGTGACCTCACCTTCGGCATGGCCCGGATGTTCGAACTGGCCTATGGAGACAACCCGCATTACCGCATTCTGGTCACCCGCTCGGCCCGCGAGGCACTCGACTGGTGCGGTTACCCGGCGCGTTCCATGGATGAGCTGCGGGCATGTCTGTAACGCAGAGCGCCGGCCGACACCGCGCTACTTCTGGATCGGGAAACTGGCAATCGTGCTGCCATCTTTGGCCTTCACCGCGGCTGTCCAGCCGTTGGCATCCGGTGTGATCAGCCCGAAATCAAAGGTCTCGGACCAGGCAAAACCCGTCTGCGCCACGCCCAGCCGGGCCAAAGCACGCACCACATTGGCATGCAGCTGCCCGTTATCGGCCAACCCCGGGTCACGTTTGGTACCGCTGTTGCCAAACACCATCTGCTGCGGCCGCCCATCGGCAAAGCTCAGGCTCTGCATCAGGTGGATATGCCCCGCCAGCGTCACCTTCACATTGTCCGGCAGCTTGCCCTGTGTGCTGGCCGCCAGGGCCGCCTGCAATGTCGCATCGGTCGGCCCGGCGTTTGATGTGCCCCAACTGGCCACCGCCCAGAACGGCCGATGGGTCACCAACCAGCTTGGCTTGGCGTCCTGCCCGGCCATGTCTTCGACCATGCCAAATTCGGACGCATATTGCGCCACCGTGGCAGGATCCGGTGTATGGTAGTCATCGGCGATGTAGGAACTATCCATCACGATCACCCGGACCCCATCAAATTCAAGCGAATACGGATCAGTATAGAACCACGACTTTTCCCCTTCCGAGGCCGCCGGACAATCCAAAGGCCACGTGCTGCGGCTCATCGGGTTGGGATCCAGGAAGTAAAACCACCCGCGCCAGGCCCGACCGCAATCCTCGTGATTGCCGCGCACCATGATCCACGGCGCCGCCTGCATCAGCGTCTTCGAGGGGTGAAAGAAATCCGCCTCCCAACTGTGCCAGTTGAAGCCGATATTCTCGTGTTTGCAGCTCTGCCCGCAGGCCGAGGTATGTTCGCGGTAGTGCATGTCACCGACGTGGATCACCACGTCCGGTTTGGATTTGGCGGCCGCATCGGCGATCCCCTGGTAATCCCAGGCCGGGCCATTGCCATCGCCGGTACAATTCTGCACCTCTCCGTAATTCACCCGGCACCCGGTATCACCGATCACCGCCACCCGGTCCAACACCTTGGCCGGTGGCGGCAACGCAACCGGTCCGATGCTCAGCCCCTGCGCGGTCTGCGCGATACCGGCTTCGCAGACATATATCCCTTCGAACCCGTGTGGCGGCGCATCCATGCGCAAATGCATTTTGCTGACTTCCCCGTCATGGTTCAATTGCGGGCAGGTCTTGCTCGTGCTGATCGCCCGGACCACCGCGCCGCTCGGCCCGCCATGCTGAACCCAGGCATATTGAACCGACGCGGCTTGGTCGCTTGCCCCGGCTGCCCCGGTGGCCAAGGCCAGACCGCACAGGATTCCAACCACTTGTCTCGTAACCGACAATTCAATCTCCAATCCGTTTTTCAAAATGGCCTTTGTTCAAAGCCTGTTCGCAATGCCACAAGCCTAGCATGAATGGTTCGTGAAATCGCGATTTCTCCGCTCGCGTACGATCCGGCTGTCGAAACTGATCCCCGCCAGACTTGAAATCCGCCCGCCGACCTGTTGAACTCGACCCATCGCACGCAAACCGCTCCGAGCCGACAGGAGGTGCAGCATGGCCCAATCCACCCCCGATTTTACCATCGGCATCGAAGAGGAATACCTGCTCGTCGACCGCGACAGCCTCGATCTTGCGCCGGCTCCGGCCGAATTGATGGAACGCTGCGCCTCCGAGTTGGAGGGTCAGTTCAGCCCCGAATTCCTCGAATGCCAGGTCGAGATCGGTTCCAAGGTCTGCACCAATGTCGCCGAGGCGCGCGAAGACCTTAAACGCCTGCGGTCAACCGTCGCCCAGGTGGCGGGCGATTTCAACCTCGCCCCCATCGCCGCCTCGTGCCACCCGTTCTCGGACTGGCGGCAACAGCACCACACCCGCAAGGACCGCTATGACTCCTTGCGCGATGACCTCGGCGGCGTGGTTCGGCGCCTGTTGATCTGTGGCAACCACGTCCATGTCGGCATCGGAGATAACGAGCTCAGGATCGACCTGATGAACCAGCTCAGCTATTTCCTGCCGCATCTTCTGGCGCTCAGCTGCTCCTCACCCTTCTGGTATGGCGAAGATACCGGCCTGGCCTGCTATCGCCTCACCGTATTCGACAATCTGCCGCGCACCGGGCTGCCGCCGAAAATGGACGGCTGGGGCGAATATGAACGCTCGGTCGCCGCCCTGGTTGATCTGGACCTGATCGAAGACAGCACCAAAATCTGGTGGGACCTGCGCCCCTCGCACCGCTACCCGACGCTTGAGTCGCGCATCTGCGACGTGTCGCCCCGGCTCGAAACCTGCCTCACCCTGGCCGCCCTGATCCAGTCCCTGTCGCGCATGCTCTGGCGGCTGCGTCAGAAGAACCAGCGCTGGCGGCTCTACGACAACTTCCTGATTGCCGAAAACCGCTGGCGGGCCCAGCGGTATGGCATTCGCGAAGGGCTGATCGACTTCGGCGCCGGCGAGATCATTCCGTTTTCCCAGGCCATCGACGACATGATCGAACTGACCGCCCAGGATGCCGAGGCCCTGGGCTGCGTGGCCGAGGTTGAAAACGCCCGCAACATCCTGACCCAGGGCACCGCCGCCGACCGTCAGCGCGCCGTGTTCGAAGATGCGATCGAGGCCGAATACACCCGCGAGGACGCTTTGAAGGCGGTGGTCCGCCACCTGGTCGAGGAATTCCACGCCGATCTGTGATAGCCTGTCCGCAATACGCGAAACAGGAGACTATTTATGAAACCCATTTCCCGCCGTACAGCGACAGCGTTTTTTGCGACCGCCCCCCTTGCATTGGCCACCCCAGCCCACGCCGCCACCCACACAGTCACCATCCGGCGCAACAAGTTCAAACCCGCCAAGATCACCATCAAACCCGGCGACACCGTGACCTGGAAGAACGAGGACGGGCTCGAGCACACCGCAACCGCCCGCGACAAGAGCTGGAGCACCAAGAGCCTCTCTGGCGGCGCCAGCGGCTCCATCAGATTCGCCGAAAAAGGCACGTTCAAGTATTTCTGCAAATGGCATCCCGGCATGAAGGGTACTGTCAGCGTTACGTGACCGGCGCAAATCCCCATTTCACGGCCTGCAAAACTCCTGTAAGAATTCGGAATTAAACACTCGTTCAATTCGGAACAGGGCCCAGTGACACTGGCCCAGGTGAACCAAGAAGGACCCGCGCGATGGATTTTGCACTCAGCGAAGAACAGACCCTGATCTTTGACATGGCCTACGGCTTTGGCCAGGAACATATCGCGCCCTACGCGCAGGAATGGGAATCCGCGGGCACCATCCCGAAAGAGCTTTGGCCGCAAATCGCCGAGCTGGGCCTTGGCGGCATCTATGTGTCCGAGGAATACGGTGGCTCGGGCCTCTCGCGCCTTGACGCCACGCTGGTGTTCGAAGCCCTTGCCATGGCCTGCCCCTCGGTTGGCTCGTTCCTGTCGATCCACAACATGTGCGGCGGTATGATCGACAAGTTCGGCAGCGAGGAAACCAAGCAGAAATGGTTGCCCGACCTCTGCACCATGTCCAAGGTCTTCTCCTACTGCCTGACCGAACCCGGCTCGGGCTCGGACGCCGCCGCGCTCAAAACCCGCGCCGAGAAAACCAACGATTCCTACGTGTTGAACGGCACCAAGGCCTTCATCTCGGGCGGTTCCTACTCGGATGCCTATGTCACAATGGTGCGCACCGGCGAAGACGGCCCCAAGGGCATCTCGACCGTCGTGGTCGAAGACGGCGCCGACGGCCTGTCCTTTGGCGGCTTGGAAAAGAAAATGGGCTGGCTTTCCCAACCCACCGCGCAGGTCCAGTTCGATGACTGCAAGGTGCCGCATGAAAACCGCATCGGTGACGAAGGCAAAGGGTTCTCCTACGCCATGGCCGGTCTTGACGGTGGCCGCCTGAACATCTCGGCCGGTGCCCTTGGCGGCGCACAGAACGCCCTGAACCTCACCATGCAATACATGTCCGAGCGCAAGGCCTTCGGCAAATCCATCAACCAGTTCCAGGCGCTGCAATTCCGTCTCGCAGAGTATGAAACCAAGCTTCAGGCCGCCCGCACCTTCTTACGGCAAGCCGCGTGGAAGCTCGACAACAAGGCCCATGACGCCACCAAGTTCTGCGCCATGGCCAAGCTGATGGTCACCGATGTCGCCTTCGAGGTTGCCAATGGCTGTCTGCAGCTGCATGGCGGTTACGGCTACCTTGCCGACTATGGCATCGAAAAGATCGTCCGTGACCTGCGGGTGCACCAGATCCTGGAAGGCACCAACGAAATCATGCGCCTGATCGTCTCGCGTCAGATGATCGCGGATGCCGCGTGAATACCGTACTCGTCATCTTAGCCGGATCGCGAGCGATCCGGCATGCGCCCGCCCGCCCCATGGCGGGCGCATTCTGCGCCCACCCGTGCGGTCGCATGCCTACTGTTTCACACACCGGGAACTCGTCCATTGTCTGACATCTCCGTCCGTATTCAGGGCCGCGCCGGGCGCATCACCCTGCAACGCCCCAAGGCGCTGAATGCCGTCACCTACGAAATGGTCAAGGCGATCGACGCCGCGCTGGACGACTGGCGCAACAATGACGAGGTCGCGCTCATCGTGATCGACGCCGAGGGCGACAAGGCGTTCAGTGCCGGTGGTGACATTGCCGACCTCTATGCCACTGGCAAGGCAGGCGATTTCAGCTTTGGCCAAACCTTTTGGCGCGACGAATACCGCATGAATGCCAAGCTGCACGAATACGAAAAACCCGTCGTCAGCTTCCTTCAGGGCTTCACCATGGGCGGCGGCATGGGCGTGGGCTGTCACGGTTCGCACCGCATCGTCGGCGAAAGCTCCCAGATCGCCATGCCCGAATGCGGTATCGGCCTTGTCCCGGATGTCGGCGGCTCGATGATCCTCGCCCATGCGCCGGGCCATCTTGGCGCTTATCTTGGCACCACCGGCACCCGCATGGGCCCGGCGGATGCGATCCTTGTCGGGTTTGCCGACCTCTACATCCCACAGGGCAAGTGGCCTTCTTTGATCCAGCAGCTCGAGGAGTGTGGCGACGCCAGCATCCTCGCCGACGCCAGCGATACGCCGCCGTCAGGCCAGGCAAGCGCAAACCAAGCCGAGATCGACCAGCATTTCTCGGCCTCCAACCTGCCCTCAGTGGTCGCCTCGCTTGAAGCTTCGGAAACCGAGTTCGCAGGCAAGACCCTCAAGGCCCTGCTGCGTTCCTCTCCCCTCTCGACCGCCTGCACCCTCGAAATGATGCGGCAGCTCAGAACCGCGACCATTCGAGAAGCCCTGCAAATGGAATACCGCTTCACCTTCCGCGCGATGGAACATGGCGACTTTATCGAGGGCATCCGCGCCGCGATCATCGACAAGGACCGCAACCCGCAATGGCAGCATGACGCTCACGACTTGCCAAGGGGCGCGGTTGAAACCATGCTGGCCCCGCTGGGCGACAACGAACTGACTTTCTGAAAGGACACCTGCCATGAACATCGGATTTATCGGACTGGGAAACATGGGCGGGCCGATGGCCGCCAACCTCGCCAAGGCAGGCCATAACGTCACCGGGTTCGACACCGCTGACGTCACCATCGAGGGCGTCGCCAAGGCCGCCACCGCCGCCGAAGCAGCCGCAAATCAGGACGCCGTCATCACCATGTTGCCCAACGGCCAGATCCTGCGCACCGTCGCCGATCAGATCATCCCGGCGATGGCCCCTGAAACCGCCTTCATTGACTGTTCGACTGTCGATGTTGAAAGCGCCCGCGCTGTGGCCGAACAGGCGGCAAGCGCAGGCATGCTGCCGGTCGACGCCCCCGTCTCGGGCGGGATTGGCGGTGCTGCCGGTGGCACGCTCACCTTCATGGCCGGCGGCTCGACTGCCGCTTTTGAAAAGGCCAACCCACTCTTCGACATCATGGGCCAGAAGGCTGTGCATTGCGGCGACAACGGCGCCGGTCAGGCCGCCAAGATCTGCAACAACATGATCCTCGGCATCACAATGGTCGGCACCTGCGAGGCCTTTGCGCTGGCCGACAAGCTTGGCCTTGATCGTCAGAAAATGTTCGACGTGGTCTCCACCTCTTCGGGTTATAGCTGGACGATGAACGCCTATTGCCCTGCCCCCGGCGTCGGCCCGCAATCTCCGGCGGACAACGATTACAAACCGGGCTTTGCCGCCGAGCTGATGCTCAAGGACCTGCGCCTTTCCCAACAGGCCGCCGAGTCCGCCGATGCAGACACGCCCTTGGGCGAACACGCAACCAGGCTTTACGAGATGTTTGTCGAGGCCGAAGACGGTCTTGGCATGGATTTCTCGGCCATGCTGCCCCGTTTCGAAAAGCGCGGCCGGGGCTGACCCGGCTTCTTCCCGCTCACGCCCCCGGCGAATCCTTGCCGGGGACACGCCTGCCGGATCGCATCTTCCGTGAACGTGCTTATACTCGGCCGCACTCGAATTTGTCACAAGAGGCCCCAAATGCGCGCGATCCCCATAGGTCTTTTTGCTCTCTCGCTCGTCCTTCTTCCCGCTCAATCCATCGCTGGCAATGGTAATGGCAAAGGCAAGGGCAAGAACAACAAACGCCCCCCGGCATCGGTTCAGGCCGCCTCGCCCGGCACCGCCGCCTGCCCGCCCGGCCTCGCCAAGAAGAGCCCGGCCTGCGTGCCGCCGGGTTTGGCCAAAAACAAACGCTACCGCGTGGGCGACCGGATCACGGCCGACTATGACCTCCTGCACAATCCGGCCCGCTACCGGCTTGATCCCGATCACAGCTATTACCGTGTCGGTGACTATCTCTACCGCGTTGACCGCGACACCGGAGAGGTTCTTCATTTCATTCGCGCGTTTGCGGCCCTGCTGGATTAAAACCACAAGCCCCTTGCCCACAGGCCGTCACGGGATAAACTTCCCGCAGCTTCCTTGTGGGATATCTGCAACCATATGACCTGGCTTGAAAAAGCGGCCCCGCTGAACCGGCTCGATCCCGATGCGAGATCGGTTCTTGCCCGCCTGACGCCGATGCAACTTCCCGCGGGCGCGGTGTTGTTTCACCCTGGCGAGGCGGTCAAGGGCTATGCTATCGTGCTGTCGGGCCGTGTTGATGTCTCGTTGACCGGCGCTTCAGGTCGCGAGATCCTGCTCTACTCGGTTGTCCCCGGCCAAAGCTGTATCCAGTCCACCATGGGTCTTCTGGGCGGCAGCGACTACACCGCCGAGGCTGTCACCAGCACGTCCACCGAACTTGTCCTGCTGCCCCGTGACAAATTCCTGACCCTGGTCGATACCTCCCCCGGATTCCGCACCATCGTCTTCCGCGCCTTTGCCGACCGGATGCAGCTGATGATGCAGCTTCTGGAAAAGGTGGCCTTTCAACGGGTCGAATGCCGCCTGGCCGAACGGCTTGTGGCGCTCGCGAACACCACGACCGGCCCCATCTCGATCACCCAGGCCGAGCTTGCAACCCAGGTCGGCTCTGCCCGCGAAGTCATCTCGCGCCGCCTCGATGCCTGGGCCCGGCGCGGGTTTGTCAGGACCGGGCGCGGCACGGTCGAAATCCTTGATCCCGCGGCGCTTGATGACATTGCCTCGGACGCTGTGTGACCCTGTCACAGACAAGGGGTTAACCATCGGGTATCCTGCCTGCAATTGGACGTAAAAAGGAGACCCCCATGACCAAGAATGTTGGCGGCATTGACCGTATCCTGCGCATCGTGATCGGCGCGGCCCTGATCCTCGGCTATTTCATCGGCGGCGACGGCGCCTATAGCTGGCTCTACCTGCTCGGCATCATCCCGCTGGCCACCGGCCTCATTGGCTGGTGCCCGCCCTACGCAATCCTGGGCATGAACACCTGCTCGATGAAGAAATAAGCCTCGCTAATGCAAGCGACGTTACCGGAAGGGGCCTCCTCGTGGGGCCCTTTTTCCTTTTGCCGCCGCATGTCGGTTTCAGGCATTCCTTGCCCGCGCCCAACGCTAGGCTGAAACAAACAGCCAAAGGCCGCGCCCCATGCCAATGCCCTTCCACCACTTCGCCGCCAACCTGACATACTCCTCGTTGCCACCCGAAGTTCTCATCACCCTGCGCCGATCCTTCCTCGACACCATGGGCGTGGCGGCCATCGGATCCACCACTCGCCTGTCCGACATCGCCCGTAAAGGCGCCACCGCCCTTTTCGGAGTCACCGAAGCGGGCCCGGCACGCATGTTGATGGATGGCCACACCGTCAGCCCCGCCGGAGCCGCCATGGCCGGGGCCTTCACAATCGACAGTATCGATGCCCATGACGGCACCACCCCCTGCAAGGGTCATGCAGGGTCGGCCATCTTCCCGTCCCTTCTTGCCGTCGCCGACGCCGAGACCAGTCAGGACCGCCCGGTTGACGGCCAATCCTTTGCCACCCTCCTCGCCATTGCCTACGAGGTCAGCTACCGCGCCGGCCTTGCCCAACATGCCACCTGCGCGGATTACCACACTTCGGGCGCCTGGACCGCCGTCGGCGTCGCCACTGCCGTCGCCCGCCAACTGGGCTGCGCGTCCGAGGCCATCCGCCACGCCGCCGGGATCGGCGAGTATCACGGCCCCCGCTCGCAAATGATGCGCTGCATCGACCACCCAACGATGCTCCGTGACGGGGTCGGCTGGGGCGCACCTTCTGGCGTCACAGCCGCCTACCTTGCACAGCTCGGCTTCACCGGTGCCCCGGCGCTGACCTGCGAAGGCGAGGAAGAGGCCGCGTTCTGGACCGATCTCGGCACCAACTGGCGGCTGGTCGAGGACACCCATTACAAAGCCTATCCTTGCTGCCGCTGGGCCCACCCCTCGATCGACGCCGTTGCTGACCTGATGGCCCGGCACAACCTGCATCACAGCCAGATCGCAAGCGTCGAAATCCGCACCTTTCACAACGCCACGCGTCTTGCCGGTCATGAACCCGAAACACCCGATGATTTCGCCTATTCCATCGCCTTCCCGGTCGCCGCCATGATCGTGCGCGGTCAGGTCGGCGTGCCGGAACTGGCCGAGGACGCCCTGCGCGACCCCGACATCCTCCGCCTTTCCAACGTCACACGCCTGATCGACGATCCCCACCTGACCGAAATCAGCGTCGGCAAACGCTGGGCCGAAGTGACGCTGGAGCTGACCGACGGCACCCGCCACACCGCCCCACCCCGCACCCCGCGCGGCGATCGGGACCTGCCGCTTTCGGATGCAGAGATCCTGTATAAGTACCACCTCTTCGCCGACCCGGTGCTGGGCAAGGCTCACGCCAGCGAACTCGCTGATCTCAGCCAGGACTTCGATAGCCTAAACACAACAGATTTTGCCCGGTTGATGGATCTCGCGCTTGAGCGTACGCCCGGTTAACCTCTTTCTGAACGAAACCCTGCGCCACCGAACGCCCGACAGATAGCCGACGGGAACCAGACGGATGCCAGCCAGCTGATTTTCAGTAAATTTTGCCCGTTTACCCGACCGTACGCTGCCTATTCCGCCGCTGCTTTGGCTGCCGCCAGCATCGGGCCAAGGTAATGTCCGGTATGGCTACGCTCGACCAGGGCTACGTCTTCGGGGGTGCCAGTCGCGACAATCTCTCCCCCACCATCGCCGCCTTCCGGGCCGATATCGATGATCCAGTCGGCGGTCTTGATCACGTCGAGATTGTGTTCGATCACCACCACCGTGTTGCCCTGTTCGACCAATTCGTGCAGCACTTCCAAAAGCTTGCGCACATCCTCGAAATGCAGCCCCGTCGTGGGTTCATCGAGGATATAAAGCGTCCGCCCGGTCGAGCGTTTCGCCAGTTCCTTGCTGAGCTTGACCCGCTGCGCTTCACCGCCCGAAAGCGTTGTCGCCTGCTGACCGACCTTGATGTAATCCAACCCCACGCGGTGCAGCGCTTCCATCTTGTCGCGAATGCTCGGCACCGCCTTGAAGAACGCGCGCGCCTCTTCAACCGTCATATCAAGAACGTCGGCTATGCTCTTGCCTTTAAACTTGATTTCTAGGGTTTCGCGGTTGTAGCGCGCGCCCTTGCAGGTCTCGCAGGTGACATAGACATCCGGTAAGAAATGCATCTCGATCTTGATGACGCCGTCGCCCTGACAGGCCTCGCAGCGCCCGCCCTTGACGTTGAAACTGAACCGTCCCGGCTTGTAACCGCGCGCCTTGGCCTCGGGCAGCCCGGCAAACCAGTCGCGGATTGGCGTAAACGCGCCCGTATACGTCGCCGGATTCGAGCGCGGCGTGCGCCCGATGGGCCGCTGGTCAATGTCGATCACCTTGTCGAGATGCTCCAGCCCCTTGATCGTTTCACAGGGCGCCGGCGTTTGGCGCGCATTGTTCAGCCGCATCGACGCGGTCTTGAACAATGTCTCGATGGTCAGGGTCGATTTCCCCCCGCCCGACACGCCGGTCACACAGACGAACTTGCCCAGTGGGAAATCCGCCGTGACCTTTTTCAGGTTGTTGCCCGTGGCCTTGACCACCGTCACCTTCTTGCCATTTCCCTTGCGACGGACGGGATCGAAAGGAATGCTTAACGCACCTGACAGATACTGCCCTGTGACCGACGCCGCGTCTTCCAGGATTTCCTTTGGCGTCCCTTCGCTCACCACCTGCCCGCCGTGCACCCCGGCACCGGGCCCGATATCAAACACGTAATCTGCCTCGCGGATGGCTTCTTCGTCATGTTCCACCACGATCACGGTATTGCCCTGATCGCGCAGGTTCTTGAGCGTACCAAGCAGCCGGTCGTTGTCGCGCTGGTGCAAGCCGATGGAGGGCTCGTCGAGTACATATAAAACCCCGGTCAGCCCGCTGCCGATCTGACTGGCCAGACGGATGCGCTGGCTCTCGCCGCCCGACAGGGTGCCACTTGAACGGCTCAGCGTAAGGTATTCCAATCCCACGTTATTCAGGAATCCCAACCGCTCGCGAATTTCCTTAAGGATCGCGGCGGCAATCTCGTTCTTCTGGGCGGACAAATGGTTCGGCGCATCCGCGATCCAGTCCAGCGCCTCACGGATCGACATCTGCACAACTTGGCCGACATGCAGGTCGCCCACCTTAACCGCCAGCGCCTCATCGCGAAGCCGGAACCCGTCGCAGGCCCCGCAAGGACGGTTGTTCTGGTAACGCTCGAATTCTTCGCGAATCCAGCTCGAATCGGTCTCGCGATAGCGCCGCTCCATGTTGGGGATCACCCCCTCAAACACACGCGTGACCTGATAGACCCGCCCGCCCTCGTCATAGCGAAACGGGATTTCTTCATCGCCCGAGCCATAGAGGAACACCTGTTGCACATGTTTCGGCAGGTCCTTCCACGCCGTGTTGCGATCAAACTCGTAGTGTTTGGCAATCGCTTCAATGGTTTGCAGGAAATAGGGCGACTTGCCTTTGCGCCACGGCGCCAGCGCCCCGTCATAGATTTTCAGCGTCGCATCAGGCACAACGAGACGTTCATCAAAGAACAGTTCGACCCCCAACCCGTCACAATCCGGACAGGCCCCAAACGGCGCGTTAAAGGAAAACAGACGCGGTTCAATCTCCGGGATGGTGAAGCCACTGACCGGACAGGCAAAATTCTCACTGAAAGTAATCCGTTCCGGATCACCCTCGCTGGGTGCGGTTTCCAGCACCGCGATTCCATCCGCCAGGTCCAGCGCCGTGCGCAGTGAATCCGCCAGCCGGGTTTCCATACCTTCGCGTACCACGATCCGGTCGACCACCACGTCAATGTCATGGCGGAACTTCTTGTCCAGAGTCGGCGGTTCATCCAGTTCGTAGAACGCCCCATCTACCTTGACCCGCTGGAAACCCTGCTTACGCAACTCGATGAATTCCTTGCGATATTCGCCCTTCCGGTCGCGCACGATGGGCGCCAGAAGATAGGCGCGCGTGCTCTCTTCCAGACCCATGATCCGGTCGACCATGTCCTGCACCTGCTGTGCCTCGATCGGCAACCCAGTGGCCGGTGAGTAGGGCGTCCCGGCCCGGGCGAACAGCAATCGAAGGTAATCGTAAATCTCGGTCACAGTCCCAACCGTGGACCGCGGATTCTTCGACGTCGTTTTCTGCTCAATCGAAATCGCCGGGGAAAGCCCCGCGATATGATCCACATCCGGCTTTTCCATCATGTCGAGGAACTGCCGCGCATAGGCGCTGAGCGATTCAACGTAACGCCGCTGCCCTTCCGCATAGATCGTATCAAACGCCAAAGAGGATTTGCCCGACCCCGACAGCCCGGTGATCACGACCAGCTGATCGCGCGGGATGTCCACGTCGATGCCCTTGAGGTTATGCTCGCGCGCTCCGCGCACCTCGATATGTTTCAGCTCGGCCATTTGACCCCCCGGTAAGCGTTCCCCTGAGATAAAGCAGCCTCGCCTATCTTCCAACCAAAAAATGCGAACGTAAGCAGAACATCGCAATTCACCTCACGGAGATTTTTCCCGTCACCCCTTAACATGCGAAGTATTGAATGTTATATCCCTGTTCAACGGGCGTTCATGCCCACAGGAAACGCAAACGAGGCTAACATGTTTGGATTGTTCGGTGGCGGCGGAAACCGCATCAACCCGGAAGAGGCTGTGAAAGGCGCGGGCGACGGCTCGATGCAGCTGATTGATATTCGCGAGATGAACGAACTGGCGGTCACGGGCAAGGCCAAGGGGGCCAAGCACATCCCGATGATGCAGATGACAGCGAAATGCGATCCGCGTCATCCCGAGTTCGACAAGACGCTGGATACAGAAAAGCCGCTGGTCGTCTATTGTGCCACCGGTGCACGGTCCAGCCAGGCGGCGCGCTATCTGACCCAGATGGGCTTCAAGGACGTGCGCAATCTTGGCGGATTGCATGACTGGGTGCGCGGCGGCGGGGCTACGGAACGGGCCTGATCTGACCTGAGGATCAAAAGATAACCCTCGGAAAACGCAAGCTTTCCGAGGGTTTCATTTTGCCTGCCAACGATCTCAGAAGTGGATCGCCCGCCCGTAAGCATCGAGCACGCTTTCATGCATCATCTCTGACAGGGTGGGATGCGGGAAGACCGTGTGCATCAGTTCTTCTTCGGTGGTTTCCAACGTCCGGCCCACGACATAGCCCTGGATCATCTCGGTCACCTCGGCCCCCACCATATGGGCGCCCAGCAACTCGCCGGTCTTGGCATCAAACACGGTTTTTACCATGCCCTCGGGCTCGCCCAATGCAATCGCCTTACCGTTGCCAACAAATGGGAAGCGCCCGACCTTGATGTCATAGCCCAACTCCTTGGCCTTGGCCTCGGTATAACCGACGCTAGCGACTTGCGGATGGCAATAGGTGCATCCCGCAATGGATTCGGGCCGCACTGGATGTACTTTCTGTCCGGCAATCTTCTCGGCCACCATAACCCCTTCATGGCTGGCCTTGTGAGCCAACCACGGCGCACCGGCAATATCGCCGATCGCATAGAGGCCATCGACCCCGGTGCCGCAGTACTCGTCCACCACCACATGGGTGCGGTCGATCTGCACACCCTGCTCTTCCAGACCCAGGTTTTCCACATTGCCGACGATCCCCACTGCAGAGATCACCGTGTCGAATTCCTGTATTTCGACCTTGCCGCCCACGGCGATATGGGCCGTAACCTTGCCTTTGCCGCGATCCAGCTTCTTGACCATGGCACCTTCCATGATCTTCATGCCTTGCTTAACGAACTGCTTTTTGGCAAAGGCGGAAATCTCTTCGTCTTCCACCGGCAGCACCCGGTCCATTACTTCGACTACCGTCGTGTCGGCCCCCAAGGTGTTGTAGAAACTGGCAAATTCGATCCCGATCGCGCCTGATCCGATAACCAACAACTTCTTCGGCATCCGAGGCGGCACCAGCGCGTGCTTGTAGGTCCAGACCAGATCGCCATCCGCTTCGAGCCCCGGCAATTCGCGCGCCCGGGCACCGGTGGCCAGCACGATGTTCTTGGCCTTAAGAACCTCTTCACCCTTATCGGTTTTAACTGTCACCTGACCTTTGCCGGTCAGACGCGCTTCGCCCATAACGGTGGTGACCTTGTTCTTCTTCAGCAGATGGCCGACCCCGCCATTCAGCTGTTTCGACACCCCGCGCGAACGTTGAACGACCGCGTCGAGATCGAAGTCGATCTTGTCCGCGCTCAGGCCGAATTCCTTGGCCCGATGCATCAGATGAAACACCTCAGCCGATCTGAGCAGCGCCTTGGTCGGGATACAGCCCCAGTTTAGGCAAATACCGCCCATATGCTCGCGCTCGACAATCGCCACCTTGAGCCCAAGCTGCGCGCCGCGGATCGCGGCAACGTATCCCCCCGGTCCCGCTCCGATCACGATAATGTCGAATGTGCTGTCCGCCATTTTGACAAAACTCCGATTCCAAATTTAGTTTGATATTAAACTATCTATTTACACGCGACAATCCAGCAAAACAAAAAGGCCGCGCATAACAGCTATGCGCGGCCTAACCCATTGATATTGAGGTTGTTTTATCTGGCGGCCTGCATCTGCCGCATGGTCTCACCGTAACCCCCGGCCCCAACATAGTCCATTTCCGGACCGGTTGTCTTACGGCTCAGCGCCTCGTTGCGATAGGGGAAACGGCCGAATTGGCGGATCACTTCGCGATGTGCCTTGGCATGCAAAAGGTTCGCGGTCCCGGCTTCGGGCATCCGTTCCTTCATCAGCCGGACACAGCGCTCCTGATCACAAAGGCTCTCCGAGTGCATCAGCGGCAGGTAGAAGAACTGCCGCGCCGGCTCGTCGATCTTCATGTCCCAGCCCTTGTTGATCGCCACCTTGGCCGAAGCCAGGGCCAAGTCGTCGGTGGAAAAGGCCTTCGCCTCCCCCCGGAACATGTTACGCGGAAACTGATCCATCAGGATGATGTAGGCCAGGGTACCGCTAGGATAGGTCAGCCAAAGGGAAAACGACCCTTCACAGGCGGCCTGATAAACCGGCAAAAACCGTTCGCGTATTTTGGTATCAAGTGCGTCTGACTGCGCATACCAACCTTCGGACCCAACCTCGTCGAGCCAGAACTTCAGAATCTCGTCCGGACCTGTCATCGGTTCGCCTCCTCCACTCACCGTGATCCACTCTTTACACAGACGTTACACATCTTTCTTTGCGAATGAATAGTAAAGTTTTATGTCCGTATGCGACATTTTATGACTCTGTGGTTAATTTGACTCTGAACCCTGCTCCGTATCTTCGGCACCTTCTTCAATGGCCAGTTCCACCGCCACCGCCGAGGTTGACATCGTCACCGGGGTATAACCGCTGGTTTCGTCCACGGCAGGCGCCGCCCGCTGCGTCATCCGCCAGGCCGCGTAGACGGCGGAAATTGCCAACATCATACCGATGAACAGAAAATACCCTGGTGGGCCAAAAATACCCATGCTCCAGCCGGTTATGACAGGTCCGGAAATTGCCCCTAGCCCGTTGATGAACACCAGCCCGCCGGACACGGCGGCCATGTCGTCAAGATCGATGAAGTCGTTGGTATAGGCAATGAGCAGCGAATACAGCGGGTTCGAAGTACCTCCGATGATGAAGGCCGCCGCCAGCAGTACCTGGAACGAGCCGCCGCCGAACATTGCCAGAAGCGCCCCGGCCGCACCCAGCGCGGAGACGGCAAAAATCAGGACTCGCCGGTCCATCCGATCCGAGAACCAGCCCAGCGGGTACTGCATCAGCGTCGCGCCGATATAAAAGGCAGACACAAACAACGAAATCTGCCCAAGGCTCAGACCCACCTCGGCCCCGTAGACCGCGCTCATCCCGAACTGGGCCGAGAAGATCCCGCCCAGTAGGAACATGCCGACACAGCCCAACGGCGACAGCATGTAGAGCTCTTTCAGGCTCATGGGACGCGAGCTTTCAAAGGCAGGCGTCGGTGAGATCGACAACAGAATCGGTGCAAACGAAATCGAAACCAGCACCGACGGGATAATGAAGAGCATGAAGCCAGACGGATCGGCGGTCAGAAGCAGCCCCTGCGCCGCAACGATGCCCACCATCTGAACAATCATGTAAAGCGACAGCGCCTTGCCGCGCGTGTCGTTGGTGGCCGCATTGTTGAGCCAGCTTTCAGCGGTCACATACACACCCGAGAAACAGAAACCCACAATCACCCGCATCACCACCCAGAACCAAGGGTTGGCCCAGGTAGCATAGAGCACAAGCACGGCCGAGATGAACGAGGCCATCGCCGCAAACACCCGCACATGCCCGACCCTACGGATCAGCCCTGGCGTCAACCGCGACCCGCCCAGGAAGCCAAGGAAGTAGGCCGACATCACGATCGACATCTCGAAAGTCGAAAAGCCCTCAATGTCACCACGCACACCAAGAAGTGTGCCCTGAAGGCCGTTGCCAACCATCAAGAGCATCATGCCAAGCAGCAAGGCCCAACTGGACGAGATAACCTGTAGCATGCGCGTCTCCTTGTCTGACCGCCCGCATATCGCAGCCAGATTATACCGGTCACGCCATTTTGCGACTCCTTGGGCGTCGTTTCGGTCGTATCATCCTGCCGTCAGGGGATCAGCAGCGAGGCATCGCCATAGGAAAAGAACCGGTACTCGGCCTTGACTGCATGATCGTAGACCGCCCTTACCCGGTCACGTCCGATCAAGGCCGAAACCAGCATCAACAGGGTCGATTTGGGCAGGTGGAAATTGGTCATCAACGCGTCGGTGACCTGAAACTCGAACCCGGGATAGATGAAGATGTCCGTATCACCGTTCCACTGGGCAATGCCGCCGCCCCGACTGGCGGTCTCGATCAGACGCAGCGCCGTGGTTCCGACCGGGATTACCCTGCCACCGTCGGCTTTGGTAGCGGCGATTTCCGCCGCGGCCTGCGTGCTGACCTCTCCCCATTCCGCGTGCATCTTGTGAGAGGTGACGTCATCCACCTTAACTGGCAGGAAAGTCCCCGCGCCCACATGCAGGGTCACATGGGTAAATTCAATTCCCTTATCCCGCAGCTTTTGCAGCAGCAGCTCATCGAAATGCAGGCTGGCCGTTGGCGCTGCAACCGCACCGGGGCGATCGGCCCAGACGGTCTGATAATCCTCGTGGTCGCGTTCATCGGCCTTGCGCAACGCCTCGATATAGGGCGGGAGAGGCATCGCGCCGACCTCGTTCAGCGCCATGTCAAACGCGTCCCCCTCAAGATTGAAGGACAAAATCGCCTGCCCCTCCCCCTTTTCTGCACAGGTGGCGATCAAGCCGGCACCGAACTCGATCCGCTCGCCAACCCGCAGCTTGCGCAAGGGCTTGATCAGCGCTGCCCAATGCCCGTCGGCACGCGGCTCCAGCAGGGTCGCCTCGATCTTGCCTCGGGTCTCACCCACATCGCTGACCCGAACACGCTCACCGCTGAGACGCGCCGGAATTACCTTGGTATCGTTTAGCACCAGCCGGTCGCCAGGGCGCAGCCAATCGATCAGATCACCCACATGCGCATCGGTGATCCGATCACCATCAGACACCAACAGCCGCGCAGAACTGCGTGGGTTGGCCGGACGGGTGGCAATCAGCCGCTCGGGCAGATCGAAATCGAAATCACTCAGTTTCATGTGCTGTATCTATTGATTCAACTTTGGAGGCGGGCGGCGGAAAATCTCGCGAAACATGCCCGGCGTCAACAGCGACAATGGGTTTACTTTGACTTTCGGATTGTCGGTGGTCCCGACCAGCTTGTAGTTGAACCCGATCAGCCCCTCGCCCTTGCGAGTCAGCACCGCGCCTACTGCGTTCAGCACGTAGAAAGGCGAGACCACCCCTTGGAAGTTCATCGCCCCCGAAGTCAGGTTGTAATAACCGTCCATGGAAATACCCATCGACACCCCGGTGGCACTTGATCGGGCGATGATCGCCTGCGTCGGGGTCAGACGGAATCGCGCTTCTACCTGTCCGAACAGGATGCCGTTGCCAGACAGTTGCTCCAACAGCCCCACGACGCTGATCGCGTTTAACAGCGCGGCCATCGCCGGTGCCTTGCGCAGCCAGACAGATTTCGCATTTAACTGCCCTTCGTACACGCCGGTACCGCCGCCGGGTGCAAGGGTCAGCTTCATCGACCCACCGTGGGCATTGGGCAAAAGGCCTGCGGATTTGAACACACCCCCTGCATTGTTCGAGGTGATCTCGAAGGCACTTCGCCCGTGCTGCGGCACCACTCTTCCGGTCACCGGCGCTCCTCCGTTGACCTTGCCAGCGAAATTGCCTCGCATTCCTCCGGCCGTGGTGAAACTGCCGGAGAACCCGGTCAGCGAAATGCCTTCGCTGATCTTGAGCCGCTCCAGCCTGATGGTCATCGGCCCGCCATCCTGGGCCGCGCCCGATCCGCTGCCCGCACCGATCTCGGTCTGGCTCAGATCGACCGTTCCACCGGACACCACCACCTCGGGCGAATTGCCAGCCCCCCGACCGACCAATGCAACCGGCGCATCAAGCCAATCCCCGGCGAGCACCCGGTCGAACCGCGCCGCCTTGAACGTGCCGCCCCGGCCCAGTTCCAAATGCCCGGTGGTACGCAGCCCCGGTGCGTTCAGGGTAATCTCGCTCACCTCCATCGGATCACCCAATCGTCCAGCAACCTCAAGCGTACCGCGGGTTTTCTGGCCGATCGACCAACCGATCTGCGGCACCCGCAACGCCAGCCCTGCCAGGTTGGACGTGAGCGAAAACACCGGTCTCTTGCCACGCTCCATGTCTATCTTGACCGCGCCGCGCCCCGTCCCCGAGACGCTGCCTTTCGGCAGACCCAGGCGGAATTCATCTACAAATCGCTGCGACAGCTCGACCGTGCCCTCGATCCGCGATTTACCTCCCGCTCTCGGGCCCAGCGGTGCCACGAACCGGCCCTCGAACGGCAGCTTGCCGATACGCCCCTCACCGGTGATGCGCAGCTCGGTCTTGTTTGCCTGCGCCTTGAGGGCTGAGGCCGCAAGAACCCGGCCCGGCACCAGCGTTTCGCTGCGTACATCGGAAAGATCGGCCGTGACCACATAGTCCACCTCTTCCACCGGCAGGTTCTTTTTCAGCCGGAAATCAACGCGTCCCTGCGCCCGGGCAATACCATCGGCCATGGCCACTTTCTGCCCGGACTTGGAAATGAAGCGGAACGGCTCACGATCGAGCAGTGACAGCACCGCAGTGATCGTGCTTTTGGTGCGCAATTGGGTAAAAGCGGGCGCGAACTCTTCGCCCACCTGCGGAATGACGAACACCGTGCCCGCAATGTCCACCGCACCGCCCTGATCTGCCTGGATCCGCCCCGACTCGGCGGTGATGGTCAACGTATTGCGATACAGACTGGCATAGCCTTTGGCCCCCAGTATCGGCGGCATTGTCTTCATGAACAGCGTGTCCAGCTGGTCAAACTCCCACCCCAGATAGATCACCGGCTTCTTTCCGGCCTGCGCATTCAATCCGATCTGCACGTTGTTCAAATCCCCGCCCAGAACGTTTGCATTGATCCAATTTCGGGTATTCGGAACCACGCTGACCGGCCACAACTCAACCAGGCGCTCGGGAGCAAGACGGTCCAGCTTGCCGTTCAAGCTCAGGTCCCACCCGGTTTCGCGCGCGTTCAGCTCACCGCGCATCAGCAATTGGGACGCCCCATCGCGCAGCGTCATCTCGCCCAGGGTCACGCGGAACGGATCCAGCGTCATCCGCATATCCATGGTTACGTCGCTGAACCGGATCGGCACCGGGTACATGTCTTGCGGATTGACGCTCAGCTGACTGATCCGCATCTGGCTGGTGAAGTCCTTGGGCAAGCCGTTTTCAAGTTGCCCTAGCACCACCCGGCCTTCGGCTTGCAGGCTGCCCCATTCGCTGTCCACGATCATTTCATCGAACCGCATGCTCTGGCGCTGCGGATCATAGGTGAAATAGCTGCGCGCCGCCCGGAACGGGATCGGCTGGGTTTCATCGGTGGGCTGCAGCACCCCGTCGCCAATCTGCAGAGTGGCCGAGACCGGCCCCAATTCGCCGTCCTCGCCCGTAGACCCCCGCAACGACCCGGAAATCGGCGCCCTCAGCACATTGAGCCACAACAATGCCGCCGACTGGGCGGCGATGTCATCGGCCTCGACATCGGCAAAGCTGATCCCGAACCGGGCAGCGGCCGAGCCGATCCGGCTTTCATAACTCATTTCAACCGTTGCCGCGCTGGCCCCGCCACTGAGCAGGGCAAAATCCCCGCGCAAGGTCAGGTTGTCCTGCTTCCGGATCAGGTTGACCCGCCCGCCATCGACGGTCCAGGCGCGGCGGGCCCGCGCATCCTCGTAGCGCACGGTCAGCCCGTCGGCCGAGATCGATTGCAGATCGGCAAGCGTCGGACTGACCAGAACCCGGTCAACCTCTTCGATCAACTGCACGAAACTGGCCGCCTGCTGGATGCTCGAACCACCCTCACCGAAACTCAGCCCAACCTGGCCGGTTTCATCGCGGCGCAGCTGTAGTTGCGCCCCGGTCAGCCACACGCGCGCCGGCTGAACCTGCCCACTGAGCAGCGGCCTCAGCGCCAACGTCCCCTCGACATCGGCCAGCGTCAGCAAGGGCCGCCCTTCAAGGTCGGCAAAGTCCACATCATGGATCTGCACCCGCGGATGCCAGCCTTCTTCGACAACAAGCGTTACTTGCCCGAGGCCGATCTGCACCGCGCCCAACTGTTGGTTAACCTGAGTCTCGATCCGTTCGCGCAACCAGTCTGGCGCGACCAAGGGTCGCCCGACGATCATGTAGCCTGCCAAAACAGCCAGGCCCGCCAGCACGACCAACGTATAGAACAGCCCCCACAGCAGACGGCGTCTGCGCCTCTTGGGTTTGATCTCTTCAACGTCATTCTCTACAGCATCAGCCGGGATATCTTCGTCGTCGACGTCGCCCGCGTCGGATTGCGCATCGACCTGTTCATCGTCATCGACAATGTCTTCCGCTTCGACTCGCTCGTTTTCGGACGGCCCCTGCTCCTCGGCAGGTTCTTCAACCTGAACGCCTTCGGCTTCGTCCACCGCATCGGTGTCCGGATCGTCGCTGGACTTATCCTTAGTACTCTCGGTCATCTGCTCTCGGGTCGCCGCACAGCGTGGATGCGCTTCTTATATTCTATTGTCGCCCCTTACATATTAATATGAAACCGGATTTTCCACGAACCGGTGCCAAACCGGTAACAATTTGCCCAAAGGACCCCCCAATGAGCGATCTGCCCCGCCCCGCCCCCGACTTCTCTTTGCCCGGCGATGACGGTGCAACCCATTCCCTATCGTCTCTGAAAGGCGCACCCTTCGTGCTGTTCTTCTACCCGCGCGACAACACTGCGGGCTGCACCAAAGAGGCGATTGCCTTTTCCACGCTCAAGCCTGAATTCGACGCGTTTGGGGTGAAGGTTTTCGGCGTTTCCAAGGACACTTTGACCAGCCACGAGAAGTTCCGCACCAAGCAGGACCTGACCATACCGCTTCTGTCGGACGCCGACAGCACCGCCTGCGAGGCGTTCGATGTCTGGAAGGAAAAGAAGATGTACGGCAAGACGTTCTTCGGCATCGTGCGCTCAACCTTTCTGGTCAACGCCGACGGCCAGATCGTGTCCGAATGGCGCAAGGTCAAGGTCGACGGCCATGCCGAAGCCGTGCTTGACGCGGCCAAGGCGCTCTGAATGGTGCTGACCCTTGCCGAGATGGCCAACGCGGTCCTGACTTGCGGCGATGGCCGCGAGAAAACCGCCCTGTCGCACAAATACGCCGCCCAATGGTTCGCTGCCCGCGAAACCGGCACGCCGCTGGAGATCGGCCGGGCCGACCCGCCACTGCACCCGGCCCGCCCGAAAAAGCCCGAGTTACTCGATCCACGCGACGTACCGCGCCGCCGCCCCGGCAGCCCGCAGGGCCGCATTGCGCTGTTACATGCGGTGGCCCATATCGAACTCAATGCGGTGGACCTGCACTGGGACATCGTGGCGCGTTTCACCAAAGTGAAAATGCCGCTTGGTTTCTACGATGACTGGGTCAAGGCCGCCGACGAAGAGTCCAAGCATTTCAACCTAATATGCGACTGTCTTGAAGCCATGGGCAGCCATTACGGAGCGCTTCCCGCCCACGCCGGCATGTGGCGCGCCGCCGAGGACACCGTGGACGATATCATGGGCCGCCTCGCCGTGGTGCCGATGGTGCTCGAAGCGCGCGGGCTCGACGTGACCCCAGGCATGATCGAGATCTTCCGCAAAGCGGATGAAACCGTCACCGTTGCCGCCCTCGAGGTTATCTATGCCGAAGAGGTTGGCCACGTCGCCTATGGTTCGAAATGGTTCCACTTCCTGTGCGGTCGTCACGAACTCGACCCAAAAGACGAGTTTCACCGCCTGGTGCGGCGTTATTTCCACGGTGCGCTCAAACCACCCTTCAACGAAGAGAAACGCGCCGAGGCTGGTTTGCCCCCCGATTTCTACTGGCCGCTGGCCGAGGAAACCCCGCCTGGGCGCAAAACGCATTGAGATTTGGGCGGTTTTTCGCCTGAACAGCCCCGGAAACTGCGACAGAGCGAATCACTTGGCCTAAATTTCTTGCGTCATTCTTACCCTACGGGTAATCACATTTGGGGCGCATGGTCTTGGGGGATGGCGCGCCAATTGGGATGGGACTTGAAGGACAGTATCTTGCGCTCACGTATGGCAATTCGCATTCACACGGTTCTCGAGAGGTTTTTTCCCGAGCGCCGTGTCTTTCTGCGCTCGGACAGCGACACGCGGTTCATCCGCCTGCGCCCCGGCGTTCAGGTGTTAGGCTTTCTCGGAGCTTCGTCAATCGTCGCTTGGGCGATCATCGCCACAGCGATCCTGCTGATGGACTCGATCGGCTCGGGCAATTTCCGCGAACAAGCCAAACGTGATCAACGCACCTACGAGGCGCGGCTGAACTTCCTGGCAGCCGAACGCGACACCCGCGCCGAAGAGGCCATCGCCGCTCAGGAACGGTTCAACACCGCCCTGCAACAAATCTCGACCATGCAGTCCGAGCTTCTGACCTCGGAAACCCGTCGTCGCGAGCTGGAAACCGGGATCGAGGTGATCCAGACGACGCTGCGCCGCACCATGAAAGAACGTGACAGCGCGCGCAAATCGCTGAACGAAACACAGCTCGCCATGGCCGAAACCGGTGCCCAGGGCGCGTCAGTCGGCGGAAGCCCCGCGATGGACGGCGCCATCTCTGCCCTTCAGGGCGCACTGGCTGACACCGCCGCTGAGCGGGACAAGATCATCGCCGACGCTCAGGACGCGCTTCACGAGGCCGACGAAATGGCGTTCAAGATCAAGATCATGCAGGATCAGAACGACCAGATCTTCCGCCAGCTCGAAGACGCCATGACAATCTCGGTCAAGCCGCTGGACAAGATGTTCAAGGCCGCAGGCATGAACACCGACTCGATCCTGAAACAGGTGCGCCGCGGCTATTCCGGCCAGGGTGGGCCGCTGACGCCGCTGACCTTCTCGACCAAAGGCGAAGAACCCAGCGCCGATACCAAGCGTGCCAACCGTATCCTCAATCAGATGGACCGGCTGAACCTGTACCGCATCGCCGCCACCAAGGCGCCCTTCGCGGTCCCGGTCAAATCCAGCTTCCGCTTTACCAGCGGCTTCGGGTATCGCCGTGACCCGAAAACCGGCGGACGCCGCCTGCACAAGGGCGTCGATTTTGCTGGACCGGTCGGAACTCCGCTTTATGCCACTGCTGACGGTGTTGTTGTCCACGCCAGTTGGAGCTCGGGCTATGGCCGTCTGGTCAAGATCCAACACGAGTTCGGCATCGAAACCCGCTATGCCCATATGAATAAAATTCGCGTTAAGGTTGGACAAAGGGTCTCGCGCGGGCAACGCATCGGTGATATGGGAGCCTCTGGACGTGTCACAGGCCCGCACCTGCATTACGAAGTACGTGTCGGTGGTAAAGCTGTTAACCCCATGATCTACATCAAGGCTGCAAACAATGTTTTCTAAAAGCAAAATCAACGAGCCCGGCGCCAAGCCGGACACCGCAAAACCCGCGGACCCCGCTGCAGCCAAACCTGCAGCAGCGCCTGCCGCACCGGGCGAGTTCAAGTCCAAGGCCGCTCCGGCCACGCCCAAGGCCAAGCCGCCGGCATCGATTCTCTCGGCTGACCTGCATATCTCGGGCAACCTCAAGACCACCGGCGACATCCAGATCGAAGGCACCGTCGAAGGCGATATCCGCGCTCACCTGCTGACCGTTGGCGAAGGTGCCACCGTCAAGGGCGAAGTGGTTGCCGATGATGTCGTGGTCAATGGCCGCATCGTTGGCCGTGTACGCGGCCTCAAGGTCCGCCTGACCTCGACGGCCCGCGTCGAAGGCGACATCATCCACAAGACCATCGCTATCGAAAGCGGCGCGCATTTCGAAGGCTCGGTTCAGCGTCAGGACGATCCTCTCACCCCCGCTGGTTCCGCCAAAAAGGCAGCCCCTGCCCCGGTCGCCAGCTCCTGATCCGATCTAACGGTTCGAATTTCAAAAAAGGGCGTCACAAACGGGCGCCCTTTTTCATGGTCTAGGCGTCCAGTTCCGCATCCCAGTACAGAAAATCCATCCAGCTCTCATGCAGGTGGTTCGGCGGGAACTTGCGCCCCTGATTACGCAGCTCTTCCGCCATTGGCATCCTTGGCGGCTTGCGCAACGTCATCCCCGCCCGGCGCAAGCTTTTTGAACCCTTCTTTAGGTTACAGCGACTGCAGGCCGCCACCACGTTCTCCCAGCTGGTCACGCCGCCCGACGCGCGCGGCACAACGTGATCAAAGGTCAGATCGCCGCGCGAGCCGCAATACTGGCAGCAAAACTCGTCCCGCAGAAAAAGATTAAAGCGCGTGAAGGCCACGCGCTTTCTGGGTTTGACATAGTCTTTCAGAACCACCACTGACGGCACCCTGATTTCGGTACTCGGGCTGCGGACAATGTGGTCATATTCCGCCACGATATCCACCCTCTCGAGCCAGGCCGCCTTGACCGCCTCCTGCCAGGGCCAAAGGCTAAGCGGGTAGTAACTCAATGGCCGGTAGTCCGCGTTCAGCACCAAGGCCGGGAACTGCTTCAACGCCCCCGGCTGACGTACAAAATCCGTCCTGAAATCACCATCCATGGCCCAACTGCTCCCGCGTGTTCCGGGCGTTGCCATCCGCCCTGTTATTCCCTCCACTATATATCGTATGCGTTGCCCCTCAACCCCCACGATATATTGCGATCACAGGTGGGATATCCGGGATTCTGGGAAACAGGGTGACCGATGCCGAAGTACGAGCAACAGTTTGACGTCAAAGGGAAACTCAGGCCCGACCTTAGGGTGATCCCCTCCGCAGCGCGCCCTTGGCCCAAGATCGCAATTCCCCTGCCACGTCACCCGAAGCCGGGGAATCACCCTTATTCGTTGGCCCGCTGCTTCTCGATTTCGCGCCACTTGCGGACATTGGCATTATGCTCGTCCAACGTCGCGGCGAAAGCGTGACCGCCAGTGCCGTCGGCGACAAAGAAGATGTAATCCGTGCTGTCCGGATTCAGCGCCGCCTCGATGCTCGCCTTGCCGGGATTTGCAATCGGCCCCGGCGGCAGGGCCGGAATGACATAGGTGTTGTAAGGCGTTGCCTTACGCAGCTCGCTCTGGCGCAGACCGCGGCCGAGCACTCCCTGCCCGTTGGTGATGCCGTAGATCACCGTCGGGTCGGTCTGCAGCTTCATGCGCCGGTTCAACCGGTTGACGAACACGCTTGCCACCTGACGGCGCTCGGCCGCCACACCGGTTTCCTTCTCAATGATCGAGGCCAGGACCAGCGCCTCTTCCGGCGAGGTCAACGGCACATCGCGGTCCCGCCTTTCCCAGGCGGCGGCCAGCAGCACCTCCTGTGCCTCTTGCATCTGCTTCAGCAGGTCTTCACGCTTGTCCCCGACACGCACCTCATAGCTGTCAGGCGCCAGCATCCCCTCGGGCGGCAGCTCGGCCACCTCGCCTTCCAACACATCCACGCGTTTCAGCGCATCCACCACCTGCCAGCTTGTCACGCCTTCGGCCATGGCAATGCGGTAGCGCGTATCGTTCTGGGCCCGCACCTTGACGAATTCATCCGGCGCAGGTTCTTCGACCGGATTGAAGCTGGCCATTTCGACAAAGCGACTGGTCGCCGGGTCGAGGGTACGCACCCGAATGCTCGACCGCGTCACGCCAATACGATAAACCACCTCGGTCCCGCAGGTACTGGCACCGCCCCGGGTGACGATATCGGCAATCTCGGACATCGACGATCCCGCCGGCACCAGGTAGGAGCCGGCCTTCAGCTTGCCCGACAACTCGCCGTAATCCATACCCAGCCGAAAGATCGTGCCGGACGTGACCGCGCCTTCGTTTTCCAAGGATTTCGACACGCGGCTGACATTGCTGCCGCGTTCAACCCGCAGGCAGATTTGTTCCCCCAGCGGCCCTTCGGCCACGTATTGCGACTGTCCCCACAGGATCATGCCGCCCAGAAGAAACACGATCACGATCAACAGCGTGAGCGCGTTCGAGGCAATATGCCGCCACATAAGGTCAGACCTTTCGGAAAATCACGCTGGCATTGGTCCCGCCAAAGCCAAAGCTGTTGGAGAGCGATACATTCACTTCGCGTTCACGCTTGGCATTGGGCGCCAGGTCCAACTTGCTTTCAACCGGATTGTCCAGATTGATTGTCGGCGGCACCACTTGATCGCGGATTGCCAGGATCGAGAAGATCGCCTCGATCGCGCCCGCAGCACCCAGCAAATGCCCGGTCATCGACTTGGTTGAAGACATCGTCGCAGTGCCCGCCGCATCGCCCAACAGGCGCTCCACTGCGCCCAGCTCGATCACATCGGCCATGGTCGAAGTCCCGTGCGCATTGATGTAATCAATATCACCCGGTTCGATCCCGGCATCGGCAATCGCCGCGCTCATCGAGCGGAAGCCGCCGTCGCCGTCTTCGCTGGGGGCGGTGATGTGATAGGCATCGCCCGACAGGCCATAACCCGCGACCTCGGCGTAAATCGTCGCGCCACGCGCCTTGGCGTGTTCGTATTCCTCCAGAACCACGACGCCGGCCCCCTCGCCCATCACGAACCCGTCACGGTCCTCGTCATAGGGGCGGCTGGCGGATTTCGGATCGTCGCCGCGCTTGGTCGACAGAGCCTTGCAGGCATTGAACCCGGCGATGCCGATTTCACAGATCGCAGCCTCGCCACCACCGGCGATCATCACGTCGGCGTCGCCATATTTGATCAGGCGGGTCGCGTCGCCAATCGCGTGCGCACCGGTCGAACAGGCCGTCACCACCGCGTGGTTCGGCCCCTTGTAGCCGTAACGGATGCTGACCTGCCCCGAGATCAGGTTGATCAGCGCACCGGGGATAAAGAACGGTGACACCCGGCGCGGGCCTTTTTCGGCCATCATCAGGGTGGTCTGCTCGATGGACTTCAGACCGCCAATGCCCGACCCGATCATCACACCAGTGCGCAGCAGGCTTTCTTCGTCCTCGGGCATCCAGCCCGCATCCTTGATCGCCTGGTCCGCCGCAGCGATACCATAGAGGATGAAATCATCGATCTTCTTGCGATCCTTGGGCAGGATGTAGTTTTCGGTATTGAATGTACCGTCGCTGCCATCGCCGTGCTTTACCTCGCAGGCATATTTCGTCGTCACCCGTTCGGGATCAAATTGTGTGATCGGGCCGGCACCCGATTCTCCGGCCAAAAGCCGTTTCCAGGATTCTTCGACCCCGTCGGCCAAAGGCGTAACCAGACCAAGCCCTGTGACAACCACTCGACGCATGAGAATGCCCCTTCCCCAAAGGAATTATTGCTGGGCTGTTTACTGGGCTTGGCGGTTCTGAGCAAGAGCAAGTCTCTTCAAGCCCGTGTTCCGGCTCAAGCTTGCTGCCTGATCAATTGATCATCTCTGCCGTGCTTAAAGGGTTGTTCATCCTGCACAGCTAAAAAGACGGCAATGCCGGAGGTGCAAACGTAAATGCTCCAGAACATCGGAAAATTCCTGCTTTTTTTGACCTGGGTCTTTTCAGGTCAACCCGCCGAGGCCGATGGTAGCTGCGATTTCGAATCCTGGCTGACCAATGTTTTTGTGGTTTCCTCCAACCTTGCCGACTCGGCCACGAACGAATCCTCCAAAAGGTAGGCGAATTCTGCATTGCAGTTGATCAACCGGTATTCTTTGGCCGAGTTGCGTCTGGAATTGCGGTCGCGCGGCATGAAACATCAGGAAAAATCTGTTGTGCAATACATTGCGCGCAACAAATCCCTGATCGCTACCTTAAAGAAACGCGGTCCCGCAGCAGCAAGCCAAATGGCGCAAAAGCTCATCGGTCCGGAAATCAATGAACCATTGCGTGATATCGTTGGGAATCTTCGGTGTCGCGCCAACCCAGATTGGTCGCCGGCTCCGATGCTGGCGCGGCTGGATCGTCTGAATATCAAGCAGGAATTGTACGATTGGCTGATCGTGGTCTCCGGTTTGCTGCTGTGTGCACTCGCCGTCGTGATGATCTCGTTCTTTCAGCGTCGGGAACGACGTCAATCCATACGCCATCCCTGCAAGATACCTGCCCTATTCACGGCCTCGAACCAAACTGTCGAGGCCAAGATTCTCGACATTGGCGTTAGGGGCGCAAAAGCCAATTTGCACCAGGAACTGGCAAAAGGGATGCCATGCAGGTTGATGGTGTCGTCACTATCCCTTGCCGCCCGTGTCGCGTGGAGCAATGGCGAATACTCCGGACTCGAGTTCCATCCGCCATTGTCAGAGTCTCAGCTGGGCGCAATCCTCGCCGCAAACGATCTCAAGACCTCTGCCGGCGGTGCAGTTATCGACGCAGCTTAGCAATCTTCGTCGGCAAGACTTCGGCGACGGTCTCATAATCCGTTTGTCACGGGCTGCAAAGCCGAAGCAATCTCAGCCCCGGCAGCAGCGCGCCGCCACCTCGAGGCACCTGGATCCGGGTTGCAAGGACCTATATGAAATCGGCGGTTTTCTCAGGCTTGGGCTTAGCAATCTCAAGCGCTTCCGCCAGGTTCACGTCACGTGAAAACAGCGCCCGGCCCACGAGGGTTCCGTCAATGTTCGGAACATATTTCAGCCGCGCAATGTCGTCAATTTCACGCACCGACCCACTGGCAATCACCCGGTGAGGCGTCTGCCCGGCCAACGAAGAGATCACGCCAAGCGACTCGTCCGGCTGATCTATATCGCTGTCAATGTCCGTGATCATGACCGCCGCAAGCGGATCGTTGCTGAATTGCTGCAAGAAGACTTCGGGCTGAATTGCGGCGGGCTGCTTCCAACCGTCTGTCATAAGTTGGCCTTGCCAGATATCAACGGCAAGTACGATCTGATCAGGAAAATCCCGCGCCAGTACCTTGAATGTTTCCGGGTCGCGTGCCGGCATCGTACCTAGTGCGATCCGCCCGGCACCCTTGTCGATCCATTGCTCGACCCGTTCACGCGTACGAAAACCACCGGCAAGTTGAACAGATGTGGCCGTGCGGCGGATGATTTCTTCAATCAACTCGTCATTGTTGCCGGTCCCTGCAACAGCATCGAAATCCGTGACATGAACCCACTCGGCGCCCTCGGCTGCCCACCCAATAGCGGTTTCAACTGGATCGACATGATAGATTGACGGCTCTTCCAGACGTCCGCGATGCAGGGTGACGCATTTGCCGTTTTGCAGTTCCATGGTGGGATAAATGATCATGATGCCCTTCGCCCTTTGCTGTGCAGGTGCTTGCCATAAGACAATCCCATCATAGCGCAGGGCGTGACTTTGCCCGAATCGTCACAACGCTCACCATTTACGTCGCGGAACCGTCTGGCATCGGGGTTTCGAGCACCACAAACAAAAATGGCCCCCACCAAAAAGGCAGGGGCCAATTTCCAGCCGCGCAATCCGCGCGGCACCGAATCTGCGATCAGGCAGCTTCAGTGATGAATTTGCACGCGTCGCCAAATGTCTGAATGGTCTCGGCCGCGTCATCCGGGATCTCGATGCCGAACTCTTCTTCGAAGGCCATGACCAGTTCCACTGTGTCGAGGCTGTCTGCGCCCAGATCGTCGATGAACGAGGCGTTCTCGACAACTTTGGCCTCTTCAACACCCAGGTGTTCCACAACGATTTTCTTAACGCGGTCTGCGACGTCGCTCATATTGCATTCCTCATGTTCTCTGGACCAACCTGGCCCGGTTCTTGCCCTCGCCCCACGGGGTTTCGAGGTTCTGCCCCTATATGGGGCGGCTCTCAAACCCGCGCAAGGCGGGACATCACGGCGCGGGGTTTCCCGCGTCAAGTGAATCTGCGCCGCCTATAGCATATGGCGCGGCCAAGGCAAACGCTTTCGCACCTGCCCCGACCAAATGGTCAAAGCATTGCCATGCCGCCGTTGACGTGCAGTGTCGCGCCGGTCACGTAACCGCCCTCGTCCGAGGCCAGGTAAAGCACCGCCGCGGCGATCTCTTCCGGGGTCCCCATCCGTGATGCCGGGATCTGCGCGTTGATCTTGTCTTTCTGATCATCGGTCAGCTTGTCGGTCATTGCAGTGGCGATGAACCCAGGCGCAACCGCGTTGGCGGTGATGCCCCGGCTGGCGACCTCGTAAGCGATGGATTTGGTCAACCCGACCATGCCGGCCTTTGAGGCGGCATAGTTGGCCTGCCCCGGATTGCCGGTGGCGCCCACGATCGAACTGATGTTGACGATCCGCCCCCAACGCGCCTTCATCATGCCCCGGATCGACGCCCGGCACAGCCGCATGGTCGAGGTCAGGTTGACGTCCAGAACATTCTGCCAATCCTCGTCCGACATGCGCATGAAAATCTGGTCGCGGGTGATGCCGGCATTGTTCACCAGAATATCGACCCCGCCCATCGCCTCGGTCGCCTGCTTTGGCAGCGCGTCCACGGCGTCCGGATCGCTCAGATTGCAGGGCAGCACATGGGCGCGTTCACCCAGCTCAGACGCCAGTGCTTCAAGCGGTTCTACCCGCGTACCACTCAGGCCCACCGTGGCGCCCGCGCCATGAAGGGCCTTGGCGATCGCCCCGCCGATACCACCCGATGCGCCAGTGATCAGCGCCTTCTTTCCCGTCAGATCAAACATGGTTTTTCCTTTCCGTTCGGGTACCCCGCACCGCGCGGCGCGGACTTGCGGCGGCGCGCGCCGCCGCGCCCCTTATCCGTTTGCGCTTTCTACAGCAGCTTTAACATCGTCTGGTGTGCTCACGGCCTTGCAGGCAATCGCGCGGTCGATCCGGCGCACCATCCCTGACAACGCCTTTCCGGCTCCGATTTCCCAGATTTCGGACACGCCCGCTGCGCTCATCGCAGCAATCGACTCGCGCCAGCGCACCGATCCGGTGACCTGTTCCACCAATAGCTTGCGAATTTCGTTCGGGTCGCTGACCGGCGCGGCCCGTACGTTGGCGATCAAAGGCATTGAAGGAGCCTTGATGTCCACGCTCTCCAGCGCCTCGGCCATCACATCCGCCGCAGGCTGCATCAACGCACAATGAAACGGTGCGCTCACCGGCAGCAGAACCGCCCGTTTCGCACCTTTTTCCTTGGCCAGCTCTACCGCACGTTCCACCGCCGCCTTATGACCCGATACAACAACCTGTCCCGGGTCATTGTCATTCGCCGCCTGGCAGACCTCGCCCTGGGCGGCCTCTTCGGCAACAGTCCGCGCCGCGTCGAAATCGAGCCCCAAGAGCGCCGCCATGGCGCCCACACCCACGGGGACCGCTTCTTGCATCGCCTGGCCACGAGTTCTCAACAATCGTGCCGTGTCGCTGATCGAAAGGGCACCCGCCGCCGCCAACGCCGAGTATTCCCCCAGTGAGTGGCCGGCCACGAAAGCGACCTGGGACATGTCCGCCCCTTCGGCCTCAAGCGCCCGCACAGCCGCCAGCGATGTCGCCATCAGCGCCGGTTGCGCGTTCTGCGTCAGGGTCAGTTCGTCCTGGTCCCCCTCCCAGATCAGATCGGTCAGTTTCTCGCCCAACGCGGCGTCGACTTCGTCGTACACAGCTTTTGCGGCCGGGTAAGCCTCGGCCAGTGCCTTGCCCATGCCAATGGTTTGCGCCCCCTGGCCCGGAAATACGAATGCGCGGCTCATATGCCTCTCCCGTCATTTGCCTTTTGGCCGGGATAGCGCGCCGCGCAGCGCGTTGCAATGTCCCCGGGGCAAGCACTGGGACCTTTCGTCAGGCCAGAAACGTAAAAACCGCCACCCCTGCATCACAGGACCGGCGGTCGGTTTGTTCTTTGGTGTAGCTGTGTTCAGCAGGTCCGACTGAAGGCAGGGCCCAACTCGGCGCGGATCTCATCCAGATCACCGACATTCTCGACCGGCATCTCGACCACCGAGCGACCATGATGATCCCGGGCAATCAGCATGCCATCGCGGAAATCAACCTCGCTCAACTCGTCGTAGCTGACCTCGACTTCGCTTTCGACGTGGCCGCGATCATCGCGCGTCAGCAGGCGCAGGATCCCCTTCCGCCCATCCAGGTAAACTTCGGGGTGGTGAACACGGCGTGCGGCCAAAAGGAACATGGCACCACCAAGGCCGAAGAACACTGACAGACCCAGTTTGATCAGCAGCAGTGCCGGATCAAAGCTTGCCCCTGGGACCAGCCACAGACCAAAGGCGGCAAAACACAGTGCCGCACCAAGGATGCCGCTCAAAACACCGCTCGGGGCGTGGCCTGCAATCGACAGACCGGCACCGGTTTCTTTCTGCATGACATCAGAGATCGCAACCATCAGGTTTACCTACCTTTCCCATAGGACCGGTTTGCCCGCTCCCTCTTTGGGTCAGGTTCGGTCAACATAACGACGGCAGTAGGGAGCGATTTTGGAAAATCTGCGACAAAATCCCCTAAAATGTGACGAAACCATGCCGAAAGCACTTGCCACACATACCGGCGAATCCATGCGCAACGACACTTGCAAGCAAGCACAAACCATCGTATAGCCCGCCAGTCTTCCGCACGGATTTATGAACCGCGCAGTCTCTCGTGGAGGAGCCGCGGAAGATGCATCGGCCCTCCTTTGAAATGCGCTTGAAAATGAAGGGAATGCACATGCCGCTCTACGAGCATGTCTTTATCTCGCGTCAGGACCTGTCCAACGCGCAGGCCGAAAGCCTCGTCGAACATTTCAGCACCGTACTCGCGGACAACGGCGGCAGCGTCGTGATGAACGAGTACTGGGGCGTCAAGACGATGGCCTACAAGATCAACAAGAACCGCAAGGGCCACTATGCCTTCCTGCGCACCGATGCCCCGGCACCGGCCGTCCAGGAAATGGAACGCCTGATGCGTCTGCACGATGACGTCATGCGGGTTCTGACCATCAAGGTCGACGAACACGGCGAAGGCCCGTCGATCCAGATGCAGAAACGTGACGAACGCGACAACCGTCGCGAGCGCCGCTGATAGAAACCTGAGAAAAGGACGATAAACCATGGCTGCAAAACCATTTTTCCGCCGTCGTAAAGTCTGCCCGTTCTCGGGTGAGAACGCGCCGAAGATCGACTACAAGGACACCAAGCTCCTGCAACGCTACATTTCCGAGCGTGGCAAGATCGTGCCCTCGCGCATCACCGCCGTTTCGGCCAAGAAGCAACGTGAGCTGGCCCGCGCCATCAAGCGCGCCCGCTTCCTGGCGCTTCTGCCCTACGCCGTGAAGTAAGGAGACCCTGACATGCAAGTGATCCTTCTCGAACGTGTTGCCAAGCTTGGCCAGATGGGTGACGTCGTCGACGTCAAGCCCGGCTTTGCCCGCAACTACCTGCTGCCGCAAGGCAAGGCGCTGACCGCGTCGGCCGCTAACGTGGCCAGCTTCGAAGAGCGCAAGTCGCAGCTCGAAGCGCGCAACCTGGAAACCAAGAAAGAAGCCGAAGCCCTGGCCGAGAAGCTCGACGGACAACAGTTCATCGTGATTCGCTCGGCGTCGGACGCTGGCGCGCTTTACGGCTCGGTCACCCCGCGTGACGCCGCCGATGCCGCCACCGAAGACGGGTTCTCGATCGACAAGAAACAGGTTGCCCTTGCGCGTCCGATCAAGGACCTGGGCCTGCACGACGTGCACGTCCACCTGCACCCCGAAGTCATGGCCACCATCCAGATGAACGTTGCGCGTTCGCTGGAAGAAGCCGAACTTCAGGCCTCGGGCAAGTCGATCCAGGAACTGGCCGCAGAAGAAGAAGCTGCCGCCGATTTCGAGATCGCCGAACTGTTCGACGATATCGGCGCTGCCGCCTCCGAGGACGAAGACCTGGCCGAAACCGCCGGTGTCGAAACCGAAGAAACTGCGGACGAGGACGAAACCAACGAAGGTTGAGTTTCACCCTAGATGAACAGCGAAAAGGCCGCGCCCCCGGGACGCGGCCTTTTTGTTGACCGGTTTTCCCCTGTTGCGCTACATCGGATGGCACAAGGCCCTGCGGTTCCCTCGCAGGTCATGCGCGCAAGAAAGCAGGCCCGGCAGAGCATGGAACATGTCATTCACCCCGAGGCTTTCGTCAACAAGAAGGCCCGCCTTGAGGCCCCGGTGCGCCTGAATCGCTTTGTCCGAGTCGAAGCCAAAAGCACCATCGGCCGGATGAGCTATCTCTCGGAATACTCTGTTTGCGAACGCGAATCTCATATCGGGCGTTACTGTTCCATCGCCCGCTATGTCGAGATTGGCGCGGTGGATCACCCAACCGATTTCCTGTCGACCCACCCGTTCCAATATGGCCGCAACCACTTTCGCGGCCAACCCGAATGGCAAGCCATCCAGCGCGTGCCGTTTTCCTACAAGCCCGGCCCAGTGATCGGTCATGATGTCTGGATCGGCACCAAGGTCACGATCCTGCGTGGCGTAACCATCGGCAATGGCGCCATCATTGCCGCTGGCAGCCTCGTGAATACAGACGTGCCGCCCTACGCCATCGTTGGTGGATCGCCGGCCAAGGTCATCCGCTACCGATTTGAGAGGGACATCATCGACCGGTTACAGGCCGCACGCTGGTGGGATCGCCCACTTTCACAGATTTCGAACCTGCCGTTCAACGACATAAACGCCGCACTTGATCGTCTCGAGGCAATGGAGCCAATCGGGGACGGCTAAGCGGGTTTCCGCAGGCCCTGAACTGCCTCTTTGCATTATCCCCGGGCCCAAGGCACATCCTTCGCCAGCCAATGACCGGAGGTTTCCATGACACATCAGACACGCCGCACCCTTCTTTTCGCGGCTGCCGCCCTTGCTCTGACCGGCTGTTCCAATCGTTCACGCCCCAACCCGGCGGCCTCATCGCCCACTCCAACCACTCTGCTCTATCCCAACGAAACACCCGAGCTGCGCGCCCTGATCGTCAAATATGCCAAACTCTACCAAGTGCCTCTGCCATTGGTGCAACGGGTGATCATCCGTGAAAGCACTCACCGCCCCCACGCACGAAACGGCCCGTATTACGGCCTGATGCAAATCCTGCCCGAAACCGCCCGCACCATGGGGTTTCGTGGCCAGCCATCGGACCTTCTCGATGCCGAAACCAACCTCAAATACGCGGTGAAATACCTGCGCGGCGCCTGGCTGGTCTCGGGGGGCGACATGGACAAGGCGGTGATGTGGTATGCCCGCGGTTATTACTACGAAGCCAAACGCTTGGGCCTTCTCAAAGAAACCGGCCTGCGCCCCTGACCTCACATCTTGCCGTTGCCGGATTGCCCGCCTACCCTGCCCCAAGGCCTTGGGAGGGACAGATGAGCAGCGACATTTCCGATTTCGACCTTCTTGCCATCGGGCCGGGCTTTATCGAAAACCCCTACCCGACCCTGCATGTATTACGCGCCCAAAGCCCAGTGCATGAAAACCCCGACGGTTCTGTGTTTATTACCCGCCATGCCGACTGTCTCAAGGTCTACCAGTCGCGCGACATGCTGTCGGACAAAAAGGAAGAGTTCGGTCGCAAATTCGGCCAATGCCCGTTGTACGAGCATCACACCACCAGCCTTGTCTTTAACGATCCGCCCTATCACACGGTTGTGCGCAAACTCCTGGCCTCGGCCTTCACCCCACGCAAGCTGGCCGAATTCGAGCCGCTGATCGAGGACATCGTAACCCGGCTGCTTGACCGTGCCGAAGACCTGGGCGAGTTCGACTTCATCGAGCATTTCGCCAAGGTCCTGCCGACCGAGATCATCTCCTTCATGCTCGGTATCCCCGAAGATCTGCGCCCGAAACTGCGAGGCTATTCCCTGTCGATCCTCGGGGCGCTTGACCCGGAAGTCCCCGCTGATCGGCTCAAGGCCGGCAACGAGGCCGTTGCCGAGTTTGCCGTCATCCTAGACGAGTTGATCAATCACCGCCGCGCCAACCCCGATGGTGCCAAACAGGGCGAGGTTCTGGAAGCGCTGATCTTCGGCGAGCATGATGGCCGAACCCTGACTCAGGAAGAGTTGATCCAGAACTGCATCTTCCTGCTGAACGCAGGTCACGAGACGACAACATCTTTCGTCGGCAATTCCATCGCCGTGCTGCTGGATGCACCCGGCCAGCACAGCCTGCTGCGCGAAGACCCGACCCTGATCGACACCGCGATCGAAGAATTCCTGCGCGTCGAGTCTCCGCTTCAGATCGGCAACCGCCTCGCCTCGACCGATATCGAGCTTGTCGACCGGACCCTGCCCAAGGGCACCTATATCCACACCTCGATTGCCGGGGCCAACCGCGACCCGGCAGTTTACGATGATCCCGACCGCGTCGACATTACCCGCAAACCAAACCCGCATCTGGCCTTTGTCACCGGGATCCATGTCTGCCTAGGTGCCACACTGGCGCGGATTGAAGGACGCATTGCGGTAGGCCGGTTTGTCGAACGGTTTCCGAAGTTACAGTCGGCAGGCCCGAAATCCCTTGTCCCGCTTGCGCGTTTCCGTGGCTACGCCAGCCTGCCCATATCAATACGCTGACGTAGGGTGCGTGATTTCACGCACCATTCCTACCCGCCGAAATTCTCCCCTGCCCCCAAAGGCTCCATCCGAATGAGCCGCGAATCCCGCACCGCGGCCTGCCGATGCACCATCGCCTCGCGATACTCCGGGTCCTTGATCATGGAAACAAACGCATCAACTGATGGATACTCCGCAATGAAGCACAAGTCCCACGCCTCGCCCTCCTGCGGCCCGATCAGCATCGCCTCCATCTTACCCCTCCAGACGATCCGGCCCCCCAAGCCCTCCAGGATATGCGCCGTCTCGCGGCCATAGGCGGCATAGGCCTCGGCCCCCGTGGCCGCGCGCCCGTCCGGATAGTCGGCCCTGTCGCGCAACGCCACCAAGTTCAGCATGTGAATAGGCCCGTCGCGCGGCACGTCGCGAAAGGCGCGGAACTCCTCGCCGGTGAAACCTACATGATCCATGGTGATCCTCCTGTGTCGCCACAGCCTGCCGCCGCCCCGGTCTTCCGTCAACGCATCGGGGCTTGTGACGCTGCGCAACCCGGCCCATAAAGCGTTTCGACAAAGACCTGTCTCAGCGTTTTTCTCGAAACGCGCGCAACCTCTCAATGTCGCGGGCGCTTCGAAACAAACTTATCTCTCAAGTTAGTTTCGAAGCGCTTTAGTCGCGGCGCAATTCCCCAAGGGTCCAGACCATGAGTGACACGAGCAAAACCCGCCTTTTCGACATGCTGCATCATCGCAGCGCACGCCTTGCCAAAGGCGACCCCGTCCCTGACCCGCTGGTGATGAGCTCGGTCTTCGCACTGCCCGAGCAGCCCGAGCCATCGCGCACCTATGGCCGTGGCAGTTCGCCCACGCTGGAGGCGCTGGAACAGCGCCTCGCCCACCTCGAAGCCGCCCCCTGCCTCAGCTTCCCCTCAGGCATGGGCGCTTATGCGGGCCTGCTGATGGCTGCGCTGAAACAGGGTGATCGGGTGCTTCTCTTGTCCGACGGCTACTACGCCGCGCGCAACCTCGTCTCCGAGGTCCTGGCCCCCTTCGGTGTACAGCTTGCGACCTGCCCCGCCGACACCATCGCCGACACTGATCTCACCGGTTTTGCCATGGTGATCATAGAGACCCCCTCGAACCCCGGCCTCACTGTCATCGACATTGACGCCCTTGCTGCCCGTTGCCGAACCGCCGGGGCAATGCTGGCGGTCGACAACACGGTCTGTACGCCGCTTCTGCAAAACCCACTGGACCTCGGCGCCGATGCAGTGATCGTCTCCGATACCAAGGCGATGGGTGGCCATTCTGATCTGTTGATGGGCCATGTCGCCAGCCGCAACACCGCGTTGATGGAACGGGTCCAATCGGTGCGCACGCTGATGGGCCTCAACCCTGGCCCGCAAGAGGCCTGGATGCTGATCCGAGGCCTCGAGACCCTGGAAATCCGCCTGGAACGCATGTGCAGCAACGCCCGCGCCCTTCTGCCGGTCCTAAAGGCCTCGCCGCACACCTCGGATGTCACCTATCCCGAACCCCACCCTCAGACCTCGGATCAGGGCTTCCTGATCGGCCTGCGGTTCACGGATGCCGCCACCGCCGATCGCTTCCTTGAACTGGCGGGCTTTGCCCCCACCACCAGCTTCGGCGGACTGCATTCCTCGGGCGACCGTCGGGCACGCTGGGGCGATGATGTTTCGGGGGGATTCCTACGGCTCAGCATCGGGATTGAACCGACGGCACAACTGCAAGCCGCCGTGTCTTCCGCTCTCTCCGCGCTCTAACAACCTGCTCGCCCGGCCCTTACAGGCCAGTCTCGTGAGACGCGCAAAGCAGTGCGCGGCGAGCCCCCCCCCAAAGGAAAAGGGCCGCCCAATAGGACGGCCCTTTCAATTCGGTGTAACGAGGGTCACTCGTCGTCCATCGCCTCGACAGCTTTCTCAAGATCGGCCTTGGTCACTTCCTTATCCGACACGGTGGCCAGCTCGAACACGTAGTCGACAACCTTGTCTTCGAAGATCGGCGCGCGCAGCTGCTGTTGCATCTGCTCGTTCTGTTGCACGAATTCAAAGAACTGACGCTCCTGGCCCGGGTATTGGCGGGCCTGGTTCATGATCGCCTGGGTCATCTCGGCATCGGTCACTTCGACCTCGGCTTTCTGACCAAGCTCGGCCAGCAGCAGGCCCAGTTTCACCCGGCGATCGGCCAGCTTGTTGTGCTCTTCAGTCGGCTCGATGGTATCGTGGTTGTGATCGGTCACCTCGGGGTTTTCCTCATGCCACATCTGGTGGGCAATCTGACCGGCCTCGGCCTCGACCAAGCTCGGCGGCAAGTCGAAGCTGACGGTCTTGTCCAGCTCATCCAGTAGCGCCCGCTTCATCACCGCGCGCGACGCACCGGCATATTCTGCTTCCAGACGCTCGGCAACCTGACCCTTCAGGGCTTCCAGGTCATCGGCCCCGAATTTCTTGGCCAGTTCGTCATCGATCTCGGCCGCCTTGGGCGCCTTCACATCCTTGACGGTGCACGAGAACACCGCCTCTTTGCCGGCCAGTGCCTCAGCCTGGTACTCTTCCGGGAAGGTGACGGTCACGTCTTTTTCCTCGCCAGCTTTCGCGCCAGCCAGCTGCTCTTCAAAGCCCGGAATGAACGAGCCCGATCCCAGCACCAGCGGATAGTCTTCGGCCGAACCACCTTCAAAGGCCTCGCCGTCCACCTTGCCAACAAAGTCGATCACGACCTGGTCGCCATCCTTGGCTTTCGAGCCCTTCTTGCGGCTTTCGAAATCCTGTGCGGTCTCGGCCAGGCTTTCCAGCGCTTCCTTGACCTCGTCGTCGCCTGCTTTGACGACCATCTTTTCCAGCTTGATCGCTTTCAGGTCGGCCTCGGGAATCTCGGGCAGAGCTTCGTAGGAAATCTCGACGGTGATGTCGTCACCGGCTTTCCAGTTCTCGCCGTCGACCATGGTCATCTGCGGCTGCATCGCCGGACGGTCACCGCTGTCTTCGAAATGCTTGGCCATTGCGCCATCGATGCTCTCCTGCATCGCTTCACCCATGACCCGGTCGCCGAACTGCTTCTTCAGCATCGCCATCGGCACCTTGCCCTTGCGGAAGCCCTTCATCTCGACCTCGGGCTGCGCTTCAAGCAGCTTCTCGTTGACCTTGTCGTCCAGTTCCTGCGCCGTCAGCATCAGCTGGTAGGCGCGCTTGAGGCCCTCGTTCAGGGTTTCGGTGACTTGCATGTTGCATCCTTGCATAAGCTGAGCAGGCCGCCCAAGGCGGCCCGAATAAATCTGCGTCTTCCTAATGTGGGCAAAAGGGGGGATCAAGCCTGAAATGCAAGGGGCTGGCGGGATTCGTGGCCCTTGCTTCGAAATGCCGTGCCAAAGCGTCAGAAACGTCAACTCAACCGTGCTCGTTGCTGCGATGGACTCACCCCATATGCACCGCGATAGAGACGCCCGAAATGACCCTGGTTTTCGAACCCGCAGGCCAGCCCGACCTCGATCACCGTCATCTCGGTCTTGCCGAAGTCCGATTATCCCGCTTAGCCGCCGTTGCTGGACACCGCAGCGAAAGGCAGCATCGAGCCCAATCTGCAGGATGCTGCGACAGAAACGAATGTCTGGTTTGCGTTGGCTGAACCCGTAGGAACGTATTAATGCATCTCAAGTCAGGAACTTGGTCTCATAATCTGAGTACCGCTCTTTGATCGCCGCCGCAGTTAACCCAAATTCCGACAAATCATAGTCATGCGCGCCATGTTTGCCCTTAGTGTTGCTTTGCAGATGCGACGCGAGGCTTGCGCGCTGATGATCGGTGAATGTGAGGCCCGCGTGAGCATAGATCGCCTTGACGCATCCAAGAGGGTCGGTTGTCAAATCGTCGTAACGGATGTCCAGAATCTTGCCTGGGTGCCTTGAACGCGCTTCAAGATTGCGCGCGATGGAGCTGTCGGTGAGGTTCAGGACCGCTTCAGTCTCGCGTGCGTTGTCGAGCTTGCGCACGGCAAGGCTACGGGTGACACGGCCCAAGCTCATGTAGCTACCGAATTGATCGGTCATGTCCCGGTGAGTTTGTACGACTATAGCCTCGGAGAAGACATCGAGAAGTTCGCTCACCCCATCAACGTGATCGGGGGCTTTCAGTATCAGCCTGCGATCCGGGTATAGGGATTGCAGATAGGACAGGGCCTCGACATATTCGCGGTATTTGTCGGTTCTGTCCGCGGCGTTGTACCACTCCATGAAGGAATAGACCGGCGCGAGGTTCCAATAGAGGCGTGACTGCAGGCTCATCGCGGTCACGAACATACATTCCTCGGGGCTTTCAGCGCGGATCAGGTGAACACCATCCAGCTCGGGCGTGATCGCGCGGCGTACGTCCAGAACGGTCTTTGCCTCGTCGATACGGACCTCCGGCGTGTCGTTCGGGCCGCGGGGAAAGGGGCGCATAAGCTGCCAATAGGGCAGCGATGCATGGCGCGGATCCGAGGCCAGAAGCCGGTGCAGGAAGGTCGTGCCGGTGCGGGGCAGGCCGGTGACGATGATCGGCGCGATTGGAAGTTGGCCCAGTTTACCCGCCGCCCGCAAACGCTGCATCAGCAGGCGGTTTTCCAACTGGGTACGGATCATGCCAGCCAGAAGCATCCGGCCATAGGCGTTGAGGTCGGCATCCTCGTTCACCGAAGTGCAGAGCCGCGCCAAAGGATCTTCGAAGATGTCGGGTCCGAAATCTCCCTCACCGATGTTCTGCGTGGCGGCCGTCTTCAGCCACCCGGGCGCAAAGGCTTGCGGGATGGCATCCATTTGTTCCGCAAGCTGAGGGAAGCTGTTGCGGATGCGGGTTTCGATGTCAGAACTCATGGCGCCTACCAATCCTTCTGAGCCAGCTCTTCGGCGCGGTTGACCATCGAACCGGGGGCTTGCGCACCGGGGGTGACTTTGACCCAATCGATGCGGCCTGGGTATTCAAACGTGCCACGGCCCTCGCATTCCGCTGAAACCTTGGTCTTTCGATCTAGACCGACGTCGAAACCTTCTCCATTCAGAAGAAGGATGCAGGGCGACATGTTCAGATCACCATTGGCACCATCGTCAAGCGTGATATGCGCCGCGCCCTGAAGGCGGCCCTTGGCCTTGTGCGAGATGGTGAGCATTTGTTTGCCCGCCGTCAAAGGCAGGCGCAAATCGCGCTTCACAAGGAAGCCGCCGTTGTGATGCACCACCAATTCGCCGCCCAGGACAAAGGCGCAAAAGCCGCGCAGGCTGTCGCCCAGGGCAAACAACACGCCCTCCATCCCGTCTTCGTATTCAAAGGCGCAGGTCAGCTCGTAGTCACGGTCGGCAAACAACGCCGAGGCCTGAATTGCCTGCGTGCTTTCCGCACCCTGATAGAAGGTATAAGGGCGGTTCACATCCTTGATCCGGTGCGGATCGTGGGTCAGCGCGCGAACAAGTGTTCGATTATCAAGCGGATAGGCATAGTTTTCGAACGCATCCTGATCGAAGCGTTTGATCAGGTCCCGCAGGATATCCGGGTGATCGGCGGCAAGGTTGGTGACCTCGGTCGGGTCGACGTCGATATCAAACAACAGCCAGTTGTCGAGGTCGATCTTCTCGCCCGGGGGTTGGAGCGAAGCGATTTTCCATTTGCCCGAGATATAGCCGCGATTGCCTTCCAGCTCGTAATACTGATCCGAACGCTTTGATTTGGCGCTGCCATCCAGCAGAACATCCAGAAAGCTGACCCCGTTCAGCGTGCGGGTGCGGTAGCCGTTGAACTGCGCGGGGTATTGCAGGCCCAGCAGCTCAAGCAGCATCGGCATCACATCGGTTACATGCACCCATTCGCCGCGAACCGCGCCTTTGTCAGCAATGCGTTCCGGCCAATGCGCCACCATGGGCACACGAATGCCGCCATTCATCGGTGTGCGTTTGAAAAACCTGAACGGCGTGTTGCCAGCGTTGCCCCATCCCTTGGGATAGGCGGGCGAGGTGTTGACCGCGCCAAGCGCACCACTTTCCATCATCTTGCGGGCAAGCTCGGGGTTTTCCTGCTGGGTTACGCGCTTTTCGGTGAAATTGGCCGCACCATCCTCGCCACCAATGGACGAGGCACCATTGTCCGAAGTGATCAGTATCAACGTGTTTTCCATCTCGCCAATGTCTTCCAACACGCTGACGAGGCGGCCGATATTCTGGTCGATATTGTCGACAAGACCGGCGTAGATTTCCATGTAGGTGGCCATGATATCCAACTGATCCTCGGGCATGTCCTCCCATTTCGGCACGCCTGGGGACAGCTCAGGCAGCTCCCAGTCGCCGATCACGCCCAGTTCCTTCTGACGCGCGTAGCGTTCGCGCCGGATAGTATCCCAGCCCGCGTCGTAGCGGCCCTTGTATTTGGCCATGTCGGCGGGCTTGGCATGGTGCGGCGTATGCGGCGCGTTGGTGGCGAAATACATCAGGAACGGCTTGTCCGGCGCGGCGGTCTTGTGTGCCTTGAGCATCGCAATCGCACGGTCGGTGAAATCATCCGTCGAGTAGTAATCCTTGCCATAATCCTCGGTGGGTAGAAGTTCGTTGCCTTCCACGATCTGGCCGGGGGCGTGGTAATTCGTTTCCGCCCCTAAAAAACCGTAGAATCGATCGAACCCGCGTTGCAGCGGCCATGAGGACTTGTCGGCCGCCGCCGTCAGGTTGTAATCGGCAGCGTTGTGCCATTTGCCTACCGCATAGGTGGAATAGCCCGCATCGCGTAAGAGCTCGGGGAACGTGGGTGCATCCTTGGAAATCTCACCGGCCTGAAAGCCCGGATAACCGGGGTTCGCGTGGGTGAGCCAGCCAACCCCCACGGAATGCGGGTTTTTACCGGTCATGATTGCAGCGCGGGCGGGCGCGCACATCGGCACAGTGGTGTAATTATTGAACCGCAGGCCGTTTGCCGCGAGCCGATCCAAGTTGGGGGTTTCGATCTCGGCGCCAAAACAGCCCATTTCGGCAAAACCCAGATCGTCGAGCAGAACCACGACGATATTTGGTGCCCCCTCGGGCGCTGTGACGGGATCGGGCCAATAGGGTTCGGAGTCGGCAAACGTTCTGCCCATCTTGCCTTTCCAGTTCGCGCCCGGGTCACCGTTCTTCAAAAGATCGTTGTCATTTTCGGCCATGTGTTCCTCCCGCTTTGGGACAGAGTTCAGGACGGATGCGCTTCAAACTATCACTTGCGTGACATTTCAAGGCGACTTTGCTTTGTGAAAACCGGATTCCGGGACTAGTCTTGCCCAATCAAACCCGTGGTGCGAAATGCCTTGGACCGTACAAGAGGTCACAGACCTCATCGCCAAAAGCAAGATCCTGAAACAGCCGCTGCCGCAAAGCGCGGTTGCAGCGCTGATGGGCAAGGGATCGGTTAAATCTTTTGGCAAGGGCGCGCTGATCCTTCAGCGCGGAGAGCAGGACCCACGTTTCTTTGTATTGTTAAAAGGCACGGCCCGGCTTTCGGCGCATACAATTTCGGGGCGCGAGTTCGTTTCGATTTTTGTCGAGCCGGGAAATTTCTGGGGCGTTCACCCGTGCCTTGACGGTGTGAAGGAAAGCCACGACGCGCTAGCGGAAACGGATGTCGAAGTGCTTGCCGTTCCCGCCAAGGACCTGCGCGACCTGATGTGGGAAAACCGCGATATCCAGGAGGCGCTTGTCGGTTTCCTTTGCCAGCGATTCCGCATGGCGCTGGATGTGGCCGAACAGTTTGCAACATGGACGCCGCGCTCGCGACTGGCATGGCGTCTTCTTTCAATGGCCAAGTCCCACGGCATCGAAAAACCCAGCAAACGGGGCATCGACATCAAGGTCTCGCAAGAGGCGCTGGCGTCGATGATCAACCTGTCGCGCCAGCGTACCAATATCCTGTTAAAGGAAATGGAGCGTGAAGGGCTGGTGCGGTTGGATTACGGGCATATCAGGGTGCGCGACCAGGATGCCATGCAGAGATTGCTGGACGATCCGACCTGATGGCGTATCGCCCACTGTCACATGCGTGACAGTCTGGTGCGGTCAATCCGGGTGATCCTCTTCGAATTGAAGAGGGAGGATGCCATTCATGGCCATTACCGACTATGCGATTCCCGCAAGTGCCCTGCATGACGCGTTCCGCGTGCAGGGTGTGAACGCGGTGACAACCGTGCCGGATTTCGTGCAGTTCGCGCTGCATGATGCGATGAAATCTGATGGCGCCGTGCGCTACATCGAATGCAGCGCCGAGAACCAGGCGCTGACCACGGCGATGGGGCTTTATGTGGGGGGCATGTCGCCGCTGGTGATGATGCAGAACCAGGGGCTTCTGAACTGTCTCAACACGTTGCGCTCGGTGGGGCTGGATGCAGGCATTCCGTTGGTTCTGTCGGTGGGCGCGTTTGGCCGCGAGTTCGCCAATCTGGGCCAGCCGATCACGAAAAGCCAGCGCGCCTGCGTAAACCTCGTAGAGCCAGTCATGGCTGCGATGGGCGTCCCGTTCTTTCATCTCGAAACGGTGAATGACTTGCCGAAAGTGGCCGAGGCCTTTGCCACGGCAAAAGAGAAACAACGCGCGGCGGTGGTGCATATCGGCCATTACCCGGCCTGGAACTGAGCGGAGGACAGGATATGAGCATTCAAGTTATCGAAGCCTGCTTCGTCATTTCCAAGATGCGTGGCGACAACACGATCATCGTGCACACCATGTCGGCCATGCCGATGATTTCGGCAATTTCGCCCAGCCCGCTCAACATTTCCAGCGTGCCGCTGATGGGCGGGGCCTCGGGCATTGGGCTTGGCCTTGCCATCGCCCAGCCGGATCGCAAGGTCGTGGTGCTGGATGGCGATGCAAGCCTGTTGATGGAAATGGGGGGAATGGCGCAGATCGGCGATCAGGCGCCTGCAAACCTGATCCATGTGGTGTTCAACAACAATACCCAGTTCGGCGGGGTGGCCAATCTTGATCGTCCGGGTGGTGCAGCATTTGATTTCTGCGCCGTTGCGAAGGCATCGGGCTATGCTACGGCGAACCGTTACTCGATCGTGCCAGAGTTGGTTGCCGGCGGTCCGGCGCTGATCGAAACGCCGGGGCCGCATTTCGTTGAGCTGGAGATCGCCAGGCCGTCGAAATTCACCCGCGAAAGCCCGCAACTTGAGTTTCCAGACACGCAGTTCCAGCGCATGGGCGCCGAGGCGCAGGCGATGATGGGCGCGCTTGGAGTGTCGAAATGAGCCATGCTTTCGACTATATCGTTGTCGGTGCGGGCTCGGCCGGATGCGTTCTGGCCAACCGGCTGAGCGAGAACGGCAAATACACCGTCGCATTGATCGAAGCCGGTGGCAGCGACAAACATTTCTGGGTCAACATGCCGCTGGGTGTGGGCCAGCTTTTGCAGAATCCGCGCTTTGCCTGGGATTACTGGACCAACCCGGAAAATGCGCTGAAGGGTCAGAATATCTATTGGCCTCGGGGCCGCGTATTGGGTGGGTCATCGTCGATCAACGGCATGATCTTCGTGCGCGGTGAGCCGAAACGCTATGATGAATGGCGCGAGGCGGGCAACGAAGGCTGGGGCTATGACGACCTCTTGCCCTATTTCAAGAAGCTTGAAGACGCCCCGGAAAGCACGGGCAAGCGCCGCGGTCATGGTGGTCCTGTGACCTGTTCCCATGGCACCTATCGCGACCCGGTGTCACATAGTTTCATCGAGGCGGCGCAGGGCGTCGGTATTCCCTATAACAAGGACTACAATGACGAGCGCGCCGATGGCGTGGGCTGGCTGCAATTCTCGATCCGCAAGGGGAGGCGCTGCTCGACCGCCAAGGCCTATCTGCATCCGGTCATGGGACGGCCAAATCTGACAGTGATGACCGGTACGCCTTGCGAGCGCGTCACCTTTGACGGCACGCGCGCCACCGGCGTGGTGGTCGGTGGCGACGGCGGGCAACGCACCCTGTCGGCACGACGCGAGGTGATCCTGTCCGCCGGGCCGATCATCAGCCCGAAGATCCTGGAACTTAGCGGGGTCGGATCGCCCGACCTGCTTGGAAAACACGGAATCAACGTGCTTCACGCATTGCCGGGGGTGGGCGAGAACCTCGTCGATCATCTGCACACGCGGTTCAACTACAAGATCAACAAGAAGGTCACGGTCAACGATCTGATGTCGAACAAGCTGCGCGGCGCGTTCACCTTGTTGAAATACCTCGTGAAGCGCCAGGGTTTGATGGCGATCCCGTCGGTGACGGCGCATGCGATGACCAAAAGCCACGACGCCGCGCCTTACGCCGATCTGAAACTGCAAATCGCAATGTATTCGGCCAAGGATCGCTATCTCGACAGCGACGGCGGCCCACCCACCGATCCGTTTTCAGGCATTGGGCTGGGGCAATTCCACATCTATCCGGAAAGCCGTGGTTCGGTTCATGTCAAATCGGCCGATCCGGCTGAGTATCCCGAGATGAACGCCAACTATTTCTCGGCTCAGGGCGACGCCGAGGCCGCGGTGAAAGGCATGCGCAAGCTGCGCGAGATTGCCCGCCATCCGGCCATGGCGGCGCATATTATCGATGAGGTTGAACCGGGTTTCGACATGGACAGCGATGACGAGATCATCGACTTCATGAAACAGACCGGCCAGACCTCGTGGCATCCGATCAGCACCTGCCGAATGGGCAGTGGCCAGATGGATGTGGTCGATGCGCGCCTGCGTGTGCACGGGCTGCAAGGGCTGCGGGTGATCGACAGTTCGATCATGCCGACGATGCCTGCAACGAATACGAATATCCCCACAATCGCCATTGGCGAGAAAGGCGCGGACTTGGTCCTCGCCGATGCGGGATAAGGGAGGATAAAATGGAAAAGACTTGGTTGAAAAAATACGGTGGCATCCCGCACGAAATAAACGCGAACACGACCGGTACCGTCGTTGACTTGCTCAAGGAGACCGTTGCGACATATGGCGACCGCCCTGCGTTTAACGCGTTGCACACCAACCTGAGCTTCAACGAGGTTGATCACCTCAGCATCGCCTTTGCCGCGTGGCTGCAAAACAGTCTCGGCATCAAGAAAGGCGACCGCGTTGCGCTGATGATGCCCAACCTTCTGGCGTTTCCGGTCGTCAGCTTTGGCATGATCCGCGCAGGGGCCGTTCAGGTGAACGTAAACCCGCTCTACACGCCTCGCGAACTCAAGCATCAGCTGAACGACAGCGGCGCGGAAACCATCGTGCTTTTCTCCATGGCGACGCCGATCTTGGCCGAGATTATCGAGGACACACCGGTTAAGAACGTGATCACCCTGGGCCTTGATGATCTGTGCGGGCTGCAACAACCCAGCCCACCCGTGCATGAAGCCCTGCGCGGCACATCTGTTCCTTTGCCCCGCGCGCTGGCCGATGGGTTGCAGATGGAATTCACCGAGCCGGAGATCACCCAAGACGACCTGATTTTTCTGCAGTACACCGGTGGCACAACCGGCCTGTCGAAGGGCGCAATGCTGACCCACGGCAACCTGACCGCCAATATCGAACAGTTCACACAATGGTTGGGGGACGAACTGAAGCCGGGCGAAGAAACCATCATCACGGCCCTGCCGCTCTATCACATCATGGGGTTGATGGTGAACTTCCTGACCTATTTTAAGGCGGGCGCCTTTAACGTATTCATCCCCAACCCGCGTGACATGCCGGCCTTTGTGGCCGAATGGTCCAAGTGGCGGGTGTCGGCCTTTGTCGGCGTGAATACTCTTTTTGTCGGCCTGATGATGACACCGGGTTTTGAGAAATGCGATTTCGGCTCTCTCCGGTTGGCCATGGGGGGTGGTGCACCTGTGCAAAAAGCCGTGTCGGATCGTTGGAAGGCGATGACTGGGCTGCACATTACAGAAGGTTACGGCCTGTCCGAAACCTCGCCGGTGCTGACCGCCAACCTGTTGAGCGAGACGGATGCAACCGCGACGATCGGCCTGCCTTTACCATCGACGGATATCTCGATCCGGGGAGACGATGGCGAGGAAGTCGCGCGCGGCGAAGCAGGCGAGCTGTGTGCCAAGGGACCGCAGGTGATGCAGGGCTATTGGAACCACGCCAATGAAGATACCTTTACAGAAGATGGCTATTTCCGCACTGGCGACATCGCCACCTACGAAGACGATGGATATTTCCGTATTGTTGACCGCAAGAAGGACATGATCCTTGTGTCAGGCTTTAACGTGTTTCCGAACGAAATCGAAGACACCCTGGCGCGGATGGATGGCCTTGTAGAAAGCGCCTGTATCGGGGTGCCCGACGACAAAACGGGCGAAGCGGTCAAGGTGTTCTGTGTCCGCAAGGACAACAGTGTAACCGACGCCGATGTCGTCGGCTTCTGTCGCAATGAACTCACGGCCTACAAGGTGCCGAAACAGGTGGTGTTCGTCGAAGAGTTGCCGAAATCGACCGTGGGCAAGATCCTGCGGCGTGAGCTGCGCGACGCGTAAAACCGGGTGGGCGGCAGATTGTAACGCGGGTGACAGACTCACCACGCTGCCGCTCCCTAGCATCGAATTCAGGAAAGACAGCCCCACGCGGGCCAAGGGAGGAAAAATGAAACATTTCACAAAACTGGCAGGCGTAGCCCTTTCGGCAGCTTTGACATTCGGCTCTGCGGCAGATGCCAAGGAGCTTCGTCTTGGAACAATCACACCGGACAACACGATCTGGGCCAAACAGGCAATAGGCTTTGTTGCGAAGGTGGAAGAGCTGTCCGGCGGCGATCTGACGATTTCGTATTTTGGCAACGCCGAGCTGGGCACAATGGCCGATACGATGAAGATGACACTGACAGGCCGACTCGATATGTGGCTGGGTGCAATTCCGGCCCTGGGTGCAGTTGTGCCCGAAATGTCGCTGCTGTCGCTGCCTTATGTTTTTGACTCGCCGACACAAGCCGGTTGCGCTGTGCCCAAGCTGATGGATCGTACCCGCGTGGCCATCGGCAAGAAGTTCCATCTTTTGGGCTTCACCGCAGTGGGCACGCAAAGCATCGGCGCAAAGAAAGAAATTCGCACGCCTAGTGATCTTGCCAATATCAAGCTGCGCACCGCGCCGCTGAAAACGACCATGACTTTCTTTGGAACCGTCGGTGCTAACCCGGTACCGCTCGCTGCGGCCGAGTCAACCGCGGCGCTTGGCACCGGTCTTGTGGATGCGGTTGATTTCGCACCTACCTTCTATGTGGCCACAGGGGTCAACAAGACCGCGACTTTCTTTGCCCCGACCCGTCACACGTACAATCTTGGCGGACTGGCAATCTCCTCCAAGACATGGGCAGGCCTGAGCGACGCGGAAAAGCAAATCCTGTCGGACGCTTGGGCGCAAGCCATGCCGCTGGCGCAGAACGTGGCGGCGGTAGAAGGCTTTGAGGCCAAAATGCTCGGTGCGCACAAAAAGAGTGGCGGAACTGTCGTTGAGTTAACAGAAGAAGAGCAAGCCGCGTGGAAAGAGGCGGGGCTTGCAAGTTGGGAAAAAATCCTTCCCGAGCTTCGCGGCGATGTTGACGGCTATCTGGCCGCGATTCAAGCTGCCAAGCAAGGCTGCGGCTCGTAAATCTCTCGCTTGATCTCGCATGGTGCCCGGCACGTGGTCCGGGCCCATCCGACAACTCTGGAGCATCCGCCGTGAAACGTATCGCTACAGCCGTGACCAACGGGATCACGAAAGCCGAGAAGGTTTTTGCGTTTATCGCCTTCTTGCTGATCCTGGGCGCCTTGTCGGCGGATGTTATCGGGCGCGAGATTGCCGGACATGGTGTTTTCGGTGCCGTGAAGTTCGCCGTCTATGCGTTGATCTACTGTGCGATGGCAGGCTTTGGTGTCGCAACTGCGACGGGCAGCCACTTGCGTCCTAAGTTCCTCGACAAGGTGGTGCCGGACGCGCTGACACCCGTGGCCTTGCGCCTTGGCCAGTTTGCCTCGGCGGCGATCCTTGTCATGCTGGCATGGGCCGGGCTGACCTTTGTCGAACTGGGTATGATGCTGGAAGAACGCGATGTGACGCTCGATGTGCTGATCTGGCCCGTGCAACTTGCCATTCCGCTTGGTTTTGCCCTGTCTGCACTGCGGCATGTTATTTATGGGATCTGGCTCGATTTGTTGCCCGTCGAACAGGGAGTGGCAGAATAATGGGTTGGCTGCTTCTCGCAATAGTCGTGGTTCTTTTCGCTCTGCGCGTGAATCTCATTCTCGTGCTGATGTTCGTGGCGGGTTATACCCACATGGTATGGGGCGCAGGCCAGCTTGACTATTTCATTGCCGACATCTGGTCAGCGATGGACCGCGAATTGGTTCTCGCCGTGCCGCTGTTTATCCTTGTCGGATCTGTGATGAGCCGCGGCTCGATCGCCAAACGGCTGGTTGATGTGATGATTGCCCTGACACGTCCTATCCCAGGCGGTCTGGCAGTGGCCACGATACTGAGTTGCGCAGTCTTTTCGGCCATCTCCGGGTCGTCCATCGTGACCATGCTGGCGGTTGGCGCCGTGCTTTACCCTGCGCTGACGGCAAACGGATATTCGTCGCGCTTTTCTATCGGGGCCCTTATGGCGGGCGGCACACTGGGGATCATCATCCCGCCGTCTATCCCGATGATCATCTACGGCATCATTACCGAAAGCTCGATCAGCGCACTCTTCTTGGCCGGCGTCGGACCGGGGCTGCTTCTGACCGTAGTGTTTTCGACTTACGCCATCACCGTCAACCGCCATATTCCGCGCGAACGCTTTACAATTTCGGAACTGGCAAAGGCCCTTTACAAAGGTATTCCTGCGCTTCTGATGCCGATCATCCTGCTTGGCGGAATCTATTCCGGTTACTTCTCACCGACCGAGGCCGCCGCGGTTGCGCTGATATATGCGGTCGCAATCGAAACACTCTTTTTCCGCGAACTGAAATTCCGCCAGTATTTCGATATGACCGTGGATGCTGCCAAGCTGGTCGGTGCGCTTTTCCCGCTGATTGCCATCGCCGTCAGCATGAACCTTCTGATTACCGAGCAGCGGATTCCACATCACGTCATCAGTTTCCTTCTCGAACATATCGAAAGCCAGACAGGATTTATCCTGCTGACCAATGTCGTGCTCCTGATCATGGGGTGTTTCATGGACACGGCATCTGCCATCACGATTGCCTCGCCGCTGCTGCGCCCTGTTGCCGAAGCCTACGGCATCGGGGTGACGCATCTTGGTATCATCATGATCCTGAACCTTGAGATCGGCATTCTCACGCCTCCACTCGGGCTGAACCTGATCGTCGCGATGACGGCTTTCAAGGAGAGCTTTGGAGCAGTGTGCCGGGCTGCCCTGCCTTGGGTTATCCTGATGATCGGTTGCCTGTTACTGGTATCGTTCCAACCGTGGATCGCACTTTACCTGGTTTCAGGCTGATCAAGAATTGCGCGGGTTCCGGCCCTCATATGCCGTAGGCAGGTCGCGTTTGCCTGAAGATGAGCCTGAAAATAGCGGACGTTCGAGAGGGATTGGTGAATGGCGATTTTGTCCGCATAGCGGTCATTTGCATTGCGATAGTCAAAGGTCCGCAATGCGGGAAAAGCACCCATTTTTGCAATTTGTGCAAATGTCCGCAGTTCGGCGGATAGCGACAGCCGCGAAACTTGGGAGCGCCTGCAGTTTAAAAAGATTCAACCGGTAACAGTCACTGCGCCGGTCGTTTCCAATTCCCGCCATCGCAGAATGTCATGACGCAGCCTTCGACGCGCATGGCGGTTTTGCCGAGGGTCACACGGGAATCGTAGACCTTGTCAGTCACCGCGTCCCAGACCTGGCCATTGGCCCATTTGTTTTCTTCGATTTTTTCCAAATCCCAAAACACCGGGCGCCCGATCAACGCTTTAACCACGGCTTCTTCTGCGGGTGAATTGACAACTTCGGCAACGTTGCCACAAAGTTTGGCCGCGTTGCTTTCACATGGCTGAACGTCGACAAGGAAATAGGCGCCGGTGGGATCCTTGATGGTTTCCCAGATGCCAAAGGGTTCGTTAGCGGCGGCCTGGCTGGCAACGAAAATGGCGGCGGTGGTAAGCAGTGTTTTCATCTGAGGTCTCCCGAGTGGTTTTTGTTTGATTTGCTTAGTTGGTTGTCAGGCGGGGGTTGCGGCGGCGTCCTGAGCCGCCAGAATTTTCAGGCCAAGAGCCATCTCGGTCAACGCGGCGCGGGCAGAGGGCACCAGACCGGCCCAGCTGGCAAAGCCGTGAACAAGGTCCGGATAACTGCGGTACTCAACCTTGACCCCGGCGGATTTTAACCGCTCGGAATAGGATTGACCCTCATCGCGCAGAGGATCAAAGCCAGCAGTGGCAACAAAGGCCGGAGGCAGGTTGGAGTGGTCTTCAGCCAACAGCGGTGACAGGCGCGGATCGGCGGGATTCGGATTGCTGCGCAGGTATTGCGCCGCGAACCAGTCGGTCAATTCGGTATCCAGACCGAAACCCTTGCCGAACTCGCGACCGGATTGAGTATCGCGCTGTGCGGTGACGGCCGGATAGACCAGCAATTGCCAGGCACAGGCCGGCCCGGCCTGATCGCGCAACATCAGCGTCGCGGCGGCCGCGATGTTGCCACCGGCGGAATCGCCACCTATCCCGATGCGATCGGAGTTCAGTCCCAAGTGGTCTGCGTTTTGTGACACCCAGACAAACGCGTCATGGGCATCTTCAACCGCAGCCGGAAAAGCGTGCTCGGGCGCAAGCCGGTAATCGACCGAGATAACACAGACGCCCGATCCCAGTGCCAGGGCGCGACAGGTGTTGTCATGTGTGTCGAGGTCGCCGATGACCCAGCCGCCACCGTGAAAGAACACCATCGCCGGGGCATTCGTGTCGTCCACGGGGCGATAGATGCGATAGGCAATGTCTCGACCCGGCAATTGCATGACGTGGTCTTCGGATGGGCATGTCAGCGACAGTGGCGCCTCAAGCTTGCCAACCAGTGCGCGATAATAGGCCCGGGCCTCGGGCGGGGTCATCTCGGCCATGTTGGGACTGTTGGCGGCATCAGGGGAAAACATGATGGCGCGGATTGTCGGATCAAGCTTAGTAAGGTGATCGGTGGTCTGCGCCTCTTCTTCGCGGCGGGGTGCCCAGTTTGGCGTGGGCAGATCCGTACGGTCTGGAACGTCGGTAAGAATGAAATCCTCGGTGGTGACCTGCGCCATCTGGGTGGCGAAATCCTGAGCGCTGCCCGGAAACAGGGTTTCGATGCGGCCGTTGGACCCGATGTACCAGCTGTCACAGCCTGAGGCCCAAACCGTATTGCCGAGTTGCTCTTGAAGAGCGTCGCTGAAACTCTGGCAGGCTTCGGATTTGACCTCCACCAGCGAATTCCGCCCGGCGAGCTTGATCACATCGATGATCCAATCAACCGATTGTTCGATCAGATAGACCACCGAAGTTGTGCCAACCCCGGCATTTGGGCCAGTGACCATGAAATAGTTCGGAAATCCCGGAATCATCGAGGATTTGTAGGCATCCGTCCGCTCTTGCCACAGCTCACTGAGCGTTTGTTTGTTTCGACCCGCGATCTGAATGCCGTGTTTATGACTCTCAAGGTCAAAGCCGGTGGCATACACAATCGCATCGACGGGCACGACGTGCCCATTGTCCGTGACAATGCTGTTGCTGGTGATACGCGCCACGCCATTGGTTTCGACAGTCACATTGTCCCGGTTCAACGCGGGTAGGAAATCATCCGAGATCAGGATGCGTTTACACCCCAGTTCATACTCGGGCATCAACGCATCTTGCAGGCTCTCATCGGTGATCTGCGAGCGCATGAAAGACTTGATGTCATTGGCCGCAATTTCTCGGATCGCTGGGTTAACCACGATGGGATAAAGCCGCGTGTCACGGTCCACGAACATTTCGTGGCGGACCTGCTCCATTTTTTGTGCGTCGGCTCGGAACGCAGCCTGATCCTCGGGTGAATAGGCGAAATCCTCGCGTGGGGCGATATAGTTGGGCGTGCGCTGAAACAATGTGACCTGATCAGCCACCTTGGCCAGTTGTGGCACCGCCTGGATCGCGCTGGCGGCGCTGCCGATCACGGCAATCCGCTTGCCTGTGGCATCAAAATCGTGATCCCAGCGGGCGGTGTGCATTTGTAAGCCTGCAAATTCATCCGCGCCGTCGATCTTTGGCGTGAAGGGCTGATGCAATCCGCCGCTGCCATTGATGACAAATCGCGACCGCACCACCTCGCCATTGGAGAAAGTGGTGGCCCAAAGCGATTGTTCCTCGTCAAACGTGATACTTGTGATCTTTCGCCCGAGGTGAATGCGGTCGCGCACGCCGTATTTGACGGCGCAATCCTCGATGTATTTCTGGATTTCAGGCTGGGGCGCGTAAAGCCGGCTCCAGTCCGGGTTCAGCTCAAAAGAGTAACAGTAAAAATGCGACGGGATATCACAGGCGGCTCCGGGGTAGGTGTTGAGCCACCAAGTGCCCCCGATGCCGTCGCATTTGTCGTAGACCCTGAAATTGGTGATGCCTTCCTGCTTGAGCCGGATCGCGGCACAGACTCCGGAAAAGCCCGCGCCAATGATCAGAACATCCAGCGGGCCGTTGTTGGCCTCGGCTTCGCGTTCCAGCGCCAGATTGGCCACCGCGCGGCTGGCCTCCATATCCGTCCTGATCTCGCCAAACCGGCCTTCGACGAAAGGCTGCAACTCGGGATGGGTAAAGATGTAGAACCGCCCTTCATCCATCCGCTTGAGGGTCCAGTCAGCCACCACATTCGGATCAAGGCCCGTGGCGATGGCTTCGGCGATTTCGCGGCCCTGTTCGGTTTCCTCGCGGTCTTCGCCACCGTTTTGCAACGACGGGCGCAGTTTGGCCGCATCGTTGATCGCGGTGCGCACCCAGCCGGGGCAGAGCACGCTGACATCGATACCCTGCGGCGCCAGTTCTTGACGGATGGTTTCGGAATAGCCGACCACCGCGTATTTCGTCGCGTTGTATGGCCCGCCTCCAGGCATGGCGAGGTGGCCGGCCATCGATGCGGTGTTCAGGATGGCACCGCCTTCACCCTGTTCGATCAGGATTGGCACAAAGGCCTCGACCCCGTGCACGACCCCCATCAGATTGATGTTGACGATCCAGTTCCAGTCTTCGATTGCGATTTCACCCGTCGGGCCGCCAAGGGAAACACCGGCGTTGTTGGCAACAAAATGCACGTTGCCAAACCGTTCCAGTGTCGCTTGTGCCGCATCGGCCATCGATTTGGCATCCGATACATCGCAGATCACCGTATCGGCCTCGACCCCTTCGGCCGTCAACGCGGCTTTGGCCGTGGCCAACCCGCCCGCATCGACATCGGCCAGCATCACCCTTATCCCGCGCTGGCCCAGAGCCTTCGCCAATGCCAAGCCAATCCCGCCAGCCCCGCCAGTAATGAATGCAGTCTTGCCCGAGTAATCTTTCACATCATGGCTCCTTTGACGCGCAGTTTGGCAGGCTTACCATTTGTGTAAATGTTGTAAGCTTTTCTTACCGATTCGGGAGAACACCTTGGAAAACATCGGGTATTTGCGCCAACTGATCGCCCTGGCCGACACCGGGAACTTTCGCAAAGCCGGGCAAAAACTGGGCGTTTCTCATTCGGCGGTCAGCCAGTCGATCAAACGGTTGGAAGACAGCTATGGCGTACCTTTGTTTGATCGCACACGCGGCAAAACCGTGCCGACGGCCTTTGGTGAGCGGCTGATCGCCTCGGCCCGTGCTGCAATCAACGAAATGGATGCCGCCAGCCGAGATATTGCGCTGATGGAGAAATTCGAAGGTGGACGGCTGGTTGTCGGAGTTGACCCATCGGTAAGTGAAAGCCTGTTGTCGATCCCGATGGCACGGATGATGAACCGGTATCCGTCGCTTCAATTCACCGTGCGCATCTGTAACCGCGAACGTTGGGAAAAGCGTCTGATCCAGCGCGAGATCGATGTCTATTTCGGACTGCAGCCAGACCGCGAAGCAAGCGAACTTCGGTACCGTAAGCTGATCCTGCAACCGCCCGGCCTGATGTGTCACGCCAGCCACGTGCTTGCTGAGCACGATAGTATTCGTATGCGTGACCTGGCGAACCATACGGTGATCGGCGGCGATGTGCCCGACTGGTTTTTATGGCGGATCCTTGACGCCTACCCGGGCGAGTTCGACAGTCTTGAAGCGTTGCGAGGCACCTTTCTGACGTCCCAGGACTTCGGATTGCTGCGGCAGTTGTTGTTGCAGACCAATACCGTTGCTGTGTTACCAGAGTTTGTGATGCGTCATGAATTGGAAACCGGTCGCGTCAAACGCCTAACCATGGAGAACTGGCCATTCGATGGCGGTACTATTTCCGGCGTCGCAGCCTGGCTGGACGAGCGCCCCTTGCCACCATCGGCGCATCGGCTGATCTCGGAAGTGCAGAAAATCCTTGACCAGTCGTTTCGGGCGCCAGAAAGTTAGACGTCATGCTTGCCGATGGCCTGCAAATTGGCCTCGTGTCCTGACCGGGTCAGGCTGTATCGCCGCAGAAAGAAGATCGACACCAGGTAAATCGCGATCAATAAGCCGACATAAGGTAAAGCGATGCCATGCAACGTGTCATAGGTGATCAGATTGCCGGATTTGGCCCCAAGGCTTAACATTACGCCAGAGACAAATATTCCCAGCCCCGTCACCACCTTGCGGGTGAATGAGAAGGTTGCGAAATAGAGCCCTTCGGCCCGGTGCCCGGTGCCCTTGTGATCGGCATCGACCAGATCGATAATCATCGAAAAGGTCACAGCGCTGAGCAGAATCGATAGAGATGTGGCCACGAATGTGGTGGCTGCGATGATGTAAAACAGGTTGGTCGAACGTTCCGGTGGCAACAGATCGAGATACTTGGCCAGCACCAGCACGATCGAGGCTACCATTGCCAACCAAGAGAGCAGCACCGCCACCGATTTCTTGTCCCGCCCGCGTACAACAAAGGCGGTAGAGAGATAGGCGATGATGGCCGCCGGCACCATGGTCAGAGTCACCAGGCTCAGCTGTGTTGTTGAAAGGCCGAAATAGTAAACACCAAAGTAAAGCTGCAGGGTCATCACGATACCGGTGACCAGATTGGCAAACAGTGCCGCCAAAAATACCGAGCGGAACGACGTGTCGGTAAAAATGTGGCGCAGGTTTTCGATGAATTTGAAGCCATAGCCCTGGCTTTCCGGGTCTGGTGCCATGAAATGGGCATTGGCGCGGTGTGTGCCAAGCGACGAGACCAGCATGGCAATCGACATCACGATGGCAGCAGCATAGGCATACTCGCGATAACCGTGAGGGTTCAGGATGCCGGGATCATAATCAACCGAATCCGGCAGGAATACGCGGTAGACGACCACTGCCATGACCACGCCGCCGATCCAGCCGAACATCAGCCGAAGACCGGTGATCACCGTGCGTTTGTCGTAATCATGGGTAATTTCGCCGATCAATGCCGAGTTCGGGATTTCAAAGAACGTAATCGCCAAGCGCACAACCACCGCCATGACAGTGAGAAACGCAAACAAGGCCAAGCCGGTGATTGCAGGGGGATTCCACAACCAGAAATAGGCCAAAGCAATCGGGAGAATGGCACCATACATGAACGGATGACGTCGCCCCAGCCGAGACTTGCAGCGATCTGACATATAGCCGACCCAGGGATCGGACGCCGCATCAAACACCATGGCGATCAAAAGTGCGACACCAACTTGCCACGCGGGCAACCCCAGGACCTGGTTGAAATAGATCATCAGAAACGTGGAAAACCCGTTGTCCTTGATCCCATAGGCGACGGAGCCAACGCCATAAGAGACAATCGTCCCCAATCCGATCTTGCGGTCTGCCATCCCAATCCTCCCGAGTTTGATGGATGGTGACCCAATTTAACAATTTGGGTAAAGTCCGTAAGCCTAGCTTACCGAAAAGAGGACTGAAGCCGTTGGGTGCAGTTACAACAACGTCTTACGACGCCCTTCGAGCCAATGAAACGTTTCATTGGACAAGGCAATCCTCGGAGTTGTTCCGCATGTTCCCCATTCAAATGGGCCGTTTTTTTGACCACAACAGACCTTCACACACCTAGCAGCATTGAGCAGTATGGGCTCAATCCGGCCGTTCGCCGCACCGTTGACGAATGTCTGCAATGGGCCGTTTTGCATCACTCTGCAGGTAGTGCGGAAGACGGTGTGATATTCTAATCTGCCAACTCGTACCACGAACTCTCGGTTTGATCGATCAGTTCCAATAGTCTGGCCAACAACCCTTCATCGTCAAGATACCCTTCGAAACGCCTTTCGAGTGAGCCACACGGATCCTTTTTGAATTCCTCCCAATCCACCCCCACTCCTTCCAAATCGAATCTCCAACCTTCAGCAAGTTCTTTATCGGTCAGTTTACTCAAGTACGACCGATCAATCACATTCGCTTTCTCCATCTTTGCCAAACGCGCCTGCAACCTCATCTTCCCATCTCCAAAGCTTGGATGCGCGTCTCGAATTCAGTCAGTTCTAAAGTGCGCCGGTACTGCTCGATCAGACTCATCACGGTTGATGCCTCGACCGGAGTAAGGCCTCCGTCAGAGACAGCCTGAAGAATCGCTTGAGCAGCTTGTGCGGCGTCCTGAGCGCATTCCATGGGGGGAAGGTCAAATTGCACCGGCGTGTCCTTCCGGCGCGGCGCTACGCGTTCCAGACATAGACGCAGCGCAACTGTATCGCCTTCCAGGGCCATGTCGATGGCCTTACGGGTCAAACCTTCGGCTTCGCCTTGAAGCAGGTCCGCCACCGCCTTTGTCGCGGCGTGACGTGCGCCGCGCGGTTTGCCGGGATTGCCTGGTGCGAATTTGCCGCTTTCATCTGTGTACGAATTCGCCACGTTTTTACGTACCTCCCTTCAATCGGTGGCATCAGGCATGCCGGAAAGAACAAAGCTTTGTGGCTCACACCTTCAGGCGCCATCTCAAGTCTACGAAGCGCATTCTAGCATTTTTTCGCAAACCGCACAAAAAAACGCACAAGGTTTCCCTCCGCGCTGCACTGACATTCGACTAAGCCCTTGATTTTTATGGTGCCCCCACACGGACTCGAACCGCGGACCTACTGATTACAAATCAGTTGCTCTACCAGCTGAGCTATAGGGGCACTCGGGGCCGTCATTTACGCTGACGTGCGCGAATGCGCAATCCCGAAATTCACCAAATCCGTTTATCTGTTGGCCCGCGCCAGCAGGCTTACCGCGACCAGTCCCACCGCGATGATCAGAACCGCCGCCGGGGCTGCACCCGGCAGGTTTTCAAGGCTGGCCTGCTCGTGTACCCGGGTCGCCAGCGTGTCGAAGCCGAACGGCGGACGCAGAAGCAGCGTCGCCGGCAGTTCCTTGACGCAATCGACAAACACCAGCAACAAAGCCGAGCCGATCGAACCGCGAATGAGCGGGTAGTAGACCTCGCGTAGGGTTTGCCCCTGGGTCCGGCCCAGCGACCGGGCTGCCATTGGCAGCGATGGCGACACCCGCCCCATCGCCGCATCCGCCGCACCCTGGGCAATGGCAAAGAACCGCACACCGTACGCCAGGATCAGCGCAAATCCAGTCCCGGTCAGAACCAACCCGATATCATGCCCCGTCAACGCCTCGACCGTATCGGCCAGGCGGTGATCCAGCACCGCCAGCGGGATCAGGATTCCCACCGCCAGAACTGCCCCCGGTGCGGCATAGCCAATCGTCGTCACCGGCATCAGCAGCCGGGGCAACCGCCGTCCCGAGATCCGCGCGCCGTAGACCATGAACACCCCTGCCAGCACGGTGACGATAGCGGCCAATCCGCCAACGCTCACGGTGTTCCAAAGTGCATCGAACAGCGCTTGGTCACCCCAGGCCCCGGCGTTGTCGAGTGCCAGTAGGAAAATCACTCCGCCCGGCAGCAGGAAACCCACGAACAGCGGCACGAAACACAAGAAAAAGGCCAGTACCGCATGCCAGCCATGCAGCGGTTTGCGCTCCACCGGGCGGTGTTGCCGCGCGGTGGTAAAGAATCGCACCTTGCGGCGCGACACCTTCTCCAGAGTTACCAGAAGGATCACCAGCGCCAGCACGACACTGGCAATCTGGGCCGCACCGCCGGCGTTGTTGCTCTCCAGCCAGACACTGAAAATTCCGGTGGTCAGGGTCTGCACCGCAAAGAAATCCACGGTGCCGAAATCATTTACCGTTTCCATCATCACGATGGCCACCCCGGCGGCAATTGCCGGCCGCGCCAGCGGCAGGCCAACCCGGCGGAACCGCTCAAGCGCCCCTGCGCCCAGCGACATCGCCACCTCTTCGGAGCTGCCCGATTGTTCGCGAAACGCCGCCCGGCTCAGCAGGTAGACATAAGGGTAAAGCGAGGCCGACAACACCAGGATGGCGGCGCCCATCGAGCGGATTTCCGGGAACCAGTAGTCCCGCGCGCTCTGCCATCCCATCACCCCGCGCAGCGCGGTCTGCACCGGCCCGGCATATTCCAAAAGATCGACCAGGGCATAGGCGCCGACATAGCCCGGCACCGCCAGCGGCATCAGCAAGAGCCACTCGAACCAGCGTGAGCCGAAAAACCGGTAGCGGGCAATGATCCACGCCGCCCCGGTGCCCACCATGGCCGAGACCAGCCCGACGCTCAGCATCAAAATCAGCGTGTTGCTCAGGTAGCGCGGCAGCGTTGTCGATATCAGATGCGGCCAGATATTGTCTGTCGGAAACAGCGCGATACCCAGCACCGCCACGATCGGCGCCAGCACGACAAGCGCGATCAGCACCGCCCCCCCCGACCAGGGATCGGCCCAGCGCCGCAGCCTTGGCGCGTCCGGTGTCATCTCTTGCACTGCCATCGCGCCCTTCTGCCCGATTGCGGTTTCATAGTCCAGAAAAGAGCTTATACTGCGGCAAAATTCACGCCCTCGCCAACAAGGGGCGCAAGAAGCCAAACCAGGGGCGCAAGATGCAGCTTGTCTTTCATGTCGGTCTTCACCGCACGGACGAGGATCGCATTCTCAAATGCCTGCTGAAAAACCGCGGTGATTTCGCCGATGAAGGCACCCTCGTTCCGCCGCCCGGGCGCTATCGCAAACTGATCGGTGAAACCGTGGCGGCGCTGTCCAAGGCTCAACCCGCCCCGGATGCGCGCGAGATATTGCTCGACACCATTCTGGAAGGGGAAGCAGCCGACCGCCTCCTGCTGTCGAACCAGAACTTCTTTTCCTTTCCGAAATTCGCCGCCTCGAACGGTGTGTTCTACCACAAGGCGGTGACCCGGGTCGGGCAACTCAAGCAGCTCTTTGCCGGCGACCAGATCGAGCTTTTCTTTGCCCTGCGCGACCCGGCCAGCTTCTTGCCGGCGCTGTTCGAAAAGGCGCCGGTGGATGACTTTGTCGAAATGACTTCGGGGGTCGATCCGCGTGACCTGCGCTGGTCGGAACTGGTGGCACGCCTGCGCGAGGCCCATCCCGACGTGCCGCTGACGATCTGGTGCAACGAGGATTCACCGCTGATCTGGGCCCAGATCATCCGCGAAATGGCCGGGATCGAGCCGGGACGCAAGATTCAGGGCGGGTTCGATCTTCTGGCCGAGATCATGACCAGGGAAGGCATGAAACGCTTCCGCGCCTATCTCAAGGATCGCCCGGTCATGACCGAGATTCAGAAACGCCGGGTGATGGTGGCTTTCTTGGACAAGTTCGCCCGCGAGGACATGATCGAGGAAGAGCTCGACCTGCCGGGCTGGACCGAGGAGCTGGTCGACGAGCTGTCGGAAATCTACGAAGAAGACATCTATGAAATCGCCCGCATGCCGGGGGTGAACTTCATCCAGCCATAAGGTAGTTTTTTGGGCTGTCCTTTGAGTTCAAACGTGCGGCAGATACGCTCCCAATCTTGTCCTTGGTGAGATTTGCAGCATTTGTCGCGATGGGCGATTTGCGGACGTTCACTGAAGATATGAAGAGGACACATACGGAGCAAGAAAGCCGACATTTGCGCCGACGGCTACTTTTTTGCCAGTTCAAGAAGTGCCGCCTTCGTGCCTCTCCCGACCACACCATCGATATCTGACTGATAGAGACCTTTGGCGCGAAGCAGGCGCTGTACTGTCTGAACGGTTTCGACACTGTACGGCATCGGAACGCGCAGAATGTTTCCCAGTGCAGCTTCGTTGCCGCTCTGAATCGCAAAGAACAAGTACTCCCCGGCAAGGGTGTAGTTCCGCGCGCCACCCCAACCAAATTCATAGAGTTTAGACAGATTGTTCATTGCTGCACTGGAGCCTTGTTCCGCCGCCTTCTTATAGTAAATCCGTGCGAGGGAGCGATCACGCTTGGTTGCCCAGCCGTTGTCCAGATATAGGGCATAAAAAAACTGGGCCGATTTCTGGCCATCCTGAGCCGCGATTCTGAAGTTTCTAAAGGCCGCCTCGTGGTCTTCGGATTTTCGAAACAGCAATCCGGCCTCTTCGCCAAATGCTGGAAGACCTGAACTGGCTGCGGCATCGTACCAACGGGCGGCCTTGGGAAGGTTGATGGCGACCCCCTCGCCATGCTCGTACAGGTAACCCAGCGATGCCATTGCCCGGGGATAGCCTTTTTCCGCGGCGATCCGATAGTACTCGAAGGCCAAGTCCCACTGCTTGTCCCGATCAAAAGCACGACCCAACTGATATTGAAATCTCAGCACGTTAGGATATTGGGCATACGCCTTTTCGCACTGCGCAATAGCATTGCTTGCGTCAATCTTTTCAAAAGCAAGACCCGATGCCATGGCATTGGGATCACTCGGATGCGCAGCCACCTCATCGCAGGGATGGTATGGCGCTTCCGTAACAAGCGCCGCCTCTTCCAGCATTTCCCGTAAGTCCCAATCCCTGGTCTTGATATTTGCCAGTTTCCACAATTCGTCGGACGGTTTGAAATAGTAGACGACCACTTTCTCCTCATCGAAATTCTTGAACTTAGCCGTTACTCGGGTTTCGATTTCCGTGCCCTCCCCGAAAAGCTGCCAGCTGACCGCCACGTCGCGGATCAGGGCATCCTGGCCATCCACGATTGGGTCGAACTCCAGATACGGGTGATAGCGCTCCTCGTCCTGTTTCAAGAGGCTTGCAAGCGATGCGTGGATATACGGGTTGCCACTCTGCAGCCCTCCGATCGTCGCGTCGCCTGCCCCGTTATCCGTTGCCATGTCGTAGAAATTGGCGACGATGTCTTCCGGCAGCAGGAATTCCGGGGCCACCGCCCCAAGCTTGTTCAATTCTTGTTGCGAAAGAGCCCTGTCTCTTATCGAAGTGTTTGCCGCGAAGGCTGCCTTTAAAAAGCTCTCGGCCGCTTTGGTGCGCCGGTCCAACGCCAAAAGCGCCAACCCACGGCCGTTCCAGACATAGGCCCGATCAAACTCGGGCAAAGCCTTGTCGTAGAATTCAACTGCTTCCGCATAGCGATCCAAATCGCGCAGCGTCTCTGCGCGCAACACAAAATACGCTGTCTGGAAACCAGAATCTTCGACATCCATCGAGGCGAGCCGCTGGATATCCTTCCACGCCTCCGCCGGATCACCCAGGTTCAGATAATCCTCAGCCCGCCGCAACCGAGCTTCCACGATCAGCACTTGGTCACTCGTTGTCTCGATGACCAGCGAACAGCCGTCCAACTGTTGTGCGACGTCACCATTGGTGTCGCGGCAGATCTCGAGTGCTTCTGTCAGGTCGTTACCTGTTATCGCCGGAGGTGCTGCCGCGGTGGATTGAACCTGACGACTTGCTTCGCATTTGCGTTGAACAAATGTCTGCGCGAATGGCGCGAAAACATGGTCCGGGCACCGAGACAGGTACACTTGGTACCCGTCACAGTCGTCGATGTTCTTGGCTTCCGAATAGAGCATCTCGCACTGACCGGCATTGCCGCCGCCGGACGGGGTCGTTGCCGCCGATTGTCCGCCCCCCTGTTTTGCCGCCACAAGAACTCGGGACCGCTCTAGGATCGTCTTCATCGGCATGGCAAAATTGACGCTATTTCTTTCGCTGCCAGCATAGTGCAACCCGACAACCCGGCGCAGCGACGCATCAATGACCGGCGATCCCGAGTTTCCTGGCAGCGTGTCACAGGTGTGCAAAAGGCTGCCACCGCTCAGCGCCGGACTGTTGGCGCGGCATTTTTCGCGGCTGATCCGCTGTGCCTCGCCCAGAGGGTGGCCGATGATCCAATAGGGGTCACCCGCGCTTGGCTCGCTTGCCGACAGTTCCAGCATTCCGAACTTGGCCGAAGGATTGCCGATGACTTCCAGCACCGTGTAATCTAGCTCCTCGCTGGTTTCGACTGGGATTGGGATAACCTGAAAAAACTCGGCTCCCTCTTCGACGCCTGGCCGCACATAGCCCGCGACAAACCCAACCGCCCGGATCTGCTCAGCGCCGATATCTTCAGCATTTAGAATGCCAGGAACGCAATGGTGGTTGGTTAGAATATGGCGTTCGCTGACGATGAAGGCCGTGCAGGGAAAGGTGCCTTTGTCGGTCAAGACATCGAGGCGCCCGACGGAGCGCCCAAACGATCTAAATATGCTGTTCACTGAGTAGGTCTCGATAAACTCGTTGTTGTATTGGCCAACAGCGGCTTCAAACTGCGCCCCCGCGGCAACTTGGTTTTTTGACAAGACAATCTTGCCAAAGCTGGACGAGTCGAACCCAACTAGGTCCTGAGCCGCCCCCTCAAACGGGAGTACCAGCGTCAGAGTAAAAACCAGCGGCGACAACAGGCGCAGAAACATTCCGAAACCTCCCCAAGAGAACGACGGCCAGAAGAAAATGTGGATAACAGCCTCACCAACCACCCGGCAAATCGTGCACAATTACATTCGATTGTCTACTGTGGCAGCACTTGCAGGCACAGGGTTCAAGTTCAGATTTATCCTATGCTCCGATACTTGGCAGCGAAAAAAACTGGCCAGCAATTGTTCGAGAAACCCAGGAAGCTGCCGCTATGAGTCAATTGTTGCTGTTGTGCGATTTTTGCGAGATGTCTGAACGACAAGAATGTGAAAGCCGATATGCAGCGCTCTGCATTCAACGCGTGACCGCATTGGGCCGGAAGCGGCAGTTGACTCTAAATACGCCAAAGTTCGGAGAGTCCGCAGCTTTGCCATTCACAACTCAGCCACCAAAGGCAGGTTTCGAGTGATTTCGCATGCTGGGGCGACCCATCCACCCTCGCAGCGCAGCCACCTCCAACACGCCTACATTCACTCACATCCCCAACGCCTGCTTGTACATCTCCAGAACCGCCTCTTCCTCGGCGATATCGTCAGCGTCGCGTTTGCGCAGCGCCACCAGCTTGCGCATCACCTTGGTGTCGTATCCGCGCGCCTTGGCCTCGGCCATCACCTCTTTCTGCTGATCGGCAATGTCCTTTTTCTCGGCTTCCAGCCGCTCGATCCGCTCGACGAACTGGCGCAGCTCGCCTGCGGTCACGCGATAGCTTGAATCTCCACCGTCACTTGTAGTCTCGTTGTCCATGGCCCGGCCTCCTGCATCTGATGGACCCCCTTGCTAACGCCCCGCCCCGGCCCCCGCAAGGGGCTGCGCCACCATTGCGCGCCCTTGTCAGGACATTCGCAATCGGATACCGCAGCCGGGCAACCTGAAACCAATCGGAGACAGCCATGCAATTCCTGATCTGGGGCGGTTCAATCGTGACCCTGCTCGGCGTGGCCGGGCTGCTCTATGTCGGCGTCAAGGTCGGCGCCGCCAAACGTGACACATCCGATGACGAGGCCCTGCGCACCCGCATCCAGGGCCTTGTGCCACTCAACCTTGCCGCCCTGTTCGTCTCGGCCATCGGGTTGATGATGGTGGTGATCGGGATCGCCCTCAGCTGATCTCGCCAGCCGGATCAGCCGAACCGCCACCCGTTCTTGATCATCTCGTTCAGCAGCTCGGAACGGTTCCATATCGCCGGATCCTCTCTGCCCCAGCCTTCCAACTCGCGGCGCACACTCAGCAACCCGCGCAGCTCGGCGGTTTTCATCGGCCCGCCGCTGGCCCGCGGCAGGCTCAACGCCTCGAGCGCAACCAGGTCGATATCCGCCCCGTCCCGCGCCGTGCCATTCTGCAAAAGCTGCAACCCGGCAAAGAACAGCGCCGACCAGATCCGGCGCCGAATTTCACCCAATGACGGCGCCCCCTGCCCGACTTCACCCTGCCAATCATTGACGATGGCATGGACATCGACCGTATACTCCCCCGCCGTCCCGGTGGCATAGTCATAGACTCCCCGGCCCACAGCCTGACCGCCATGCCCCGCCGCATCCAAGCTGCGATAGAGCCCGCCATGGGTTTCAGCCCAGCCCAGCGCTTCGAACCGCGTGCTCTGGGCCGCCATGCCCTCAAGATCGGCGCGCTGGAACGGTCCCAGTGGCCATTGCAACGCCTGGTCAACCTCGTTCGGTGCCGCACCATGGGCCACACACCATTCCGCCGCCGCCATCAACCCGGCCATCAGCGCCTGCGCGATCAACCCGTTCCGGGCTGCACAGTCAACGACCGGCAGCCCAAGGCGGGTCAACAGGCCATGTGCCCGGGCCACCATTTCGGTGTCCGTATCTTCACTCACAGCGATCTCGGCACAGATTACCGGCCCGCCCGGGCGCCGGGTCAGCGCCAGTCCACAGCAATTCTGCCCCATAATCCCGGCAAGATCCCCGGCCCGCAACGCCATGTTGGAACTCAGAAGAACAGGCACCGACTCGTCGGTCAAGCCGCGCAGCGTGGCTGCAACGGCCTCCATCATCTCGATCCTCGAGGTGCCGGCCTCGATGACGAACTCGGCATCTTGCAGCATGGCGTCCGCCGCGCCGCCGCTCAGCCGTGCCAGTTGCCCGTCGCGGTCGTCGCTGGTGATCAGCCCCTTGGACACTTCCGTATCCAGCTGGCTTTTCAATCGTTCGGTCAAACCTGCTGCGCCACCTTCGCGCTGCTCGGCCAGGCGCAGCTCGAGCCCCGCCTGCAGCGCCCGGCGTGCCAAGATCTGGGCAAAAGGCCCCTCACCCAACAGGGTCAGGCACCCGGGCACCTCGGTCCCGGCTCCGGTTTGCACCGCATCCGCTTCGACCACCCAGCTGCGCAGCAGCCCCTTTGCGCGGTCGCTATTTAGTAGCTCGTCGCGCAACACCGTTTCCATTTCAAGACCAACCTCAAGCGGCAACAACTGTGCGGCCTCCACCGCCTTGACCATCGAAACGGCTTCCGGCGTCTCGGCCTTGCGGCGATGCTCCTCTATGGCTTGCTGAAACGCGATCGGGTCCCCCATCCCCGTCGGCAACCCGCCCGTTTCGGCCTGCTCCGGCGCGTCCAGCATGCGCCGGGCCAGCGCATTTGCCGCCCCGACCACGTTGCGGTCCACGATGGCATGACAAAGACCGTTCAGCTGCGCTGCCGTGACACCGACGGCCTGCCCCCCCAACAACAAATCCAACGCCGCCCGCGCCCCGATCAGCCGCGGCAACCTCTGGGTCGCGCCGGCCCCGGGCAAAAGCCCGCAACGAATATCCCTGTGCCCGACGCTGGTCCCGCGCGTGGCCAAGCGTGCGTCCGCCGCAAGCGCCAGTTCGAAACCGCCATCCATCACCACACCACGCATCGCTGCGACAACGGGTTTTTCCAAGGTCTCGACCTGCCGACATAACGCCGCCAGTTCGGTCATGGCCGTTCCGTCTCCGATTTCATGTACGGGAAGTCCGGCCGGGAAGCCGCGCTCCTGACCGGTGATCACAACCGCCGCTGCGTCCTTGTCCGCGGCCGCGCGCTCCAATTCCCGTCGCAGGGCGGCGCGGGCCGCCCCGTCCAGCATGGCAGGGCGCCCCGCCGACCCCGGTGCCAGGCTCAATGTGGCGACCCCATCCGCCACGCTATAATTCAGAATTTCCGCCAAGGCTGACCGCTGCCCCGCAACCATTTGCTTTACTTGTCACGAGTGTCCGCGAAACCGGCCCATCGCGCAAGCCTCAACACGGGCTGCTCCACGGATGTTTCAAGGTCTGGCTCGCCGGCTCAGACCGGCATGTTGTCGAATTGCGCCTCGATTGCCGCCTCGGTCAGTTCGTCATCAAGGTCCCGTGCCACACTGGGCAGCTTGACGCCCAGCGCTTCGGCCTTTTCGATCAGAGCATGCAGCTCTGCCTGGCACTCCTGACGGCGGGTAACGGGCAGGGCCTCTATCTTCTCAGACAATGCTTCGAATGCACGGATGACGTCGTCTTCGGTCATGGCTTTTTCCTCATCTTGCTGCGTGGGCGCTCAACCCCATTGCGTGTTACAGGCTGGCGGCGCAGGTTTTGCAAAACGGCGTGTCAGGCAGCACGTCCAGCCGCGCTTCGGACACCTCATCTCCGCATTTGGTGCAATAGCCGTATTCGCCTTCGCGTACCCGTTGTAGCGCGGCACGTATACGTACAATCTCTTCCTGACCGGCAACACCAAGCCCTTCGAGGACTTCGTCATCTTCGCGTTCAGCCGCCAATTCTCCCCAATCCTTCGACTGGTGGGTATCAAGCTCGGCTTCGATATCGTGCAAGCGCTCGTCAAGCTCGGCCAGACGCTTCAACAGCTGTGCCTTGCGTTGGTCAATGGATGTCATGCGTGCTCTCCTATTGCGCGATAGGATTTTTCCACACGGGCACGGCCCGGGCCTTGATACAAGTCAATTCTCCGGGGTTTCCGGGCATCTTCCGCTGTGGAGATTGCCGGGGGGTTGAAGCATATGCGAGTTTTCATATATGATGAAAAGAAACACACAGGATACACCATTCAACAGCCCGAGGCTTCCCATGCAAAACCCCATCTCTCCCAACGTCAAAGCCTTCTTCGATGATGCCAGCAACACCATTTCCTACGTGGTGCGTGACCCCAACGGCACCGCCTGCGCTGTGATCGATTCCGTTCTGGATTTCGACTACGCCTCGGGCCGTACCGACACAGGTTCCGCCGATGAGATCATCGACTGGATCATCGCCGAAGGCCTTTCGGTCGAATGGCTGCTGGAAACCCATGTCCATGCCGACCACCTCTCGGCCGCGCCCTATATCCAGGAGCGCCTTGGCGGTAAGATCGGCATCGGCGACCGCATCACCGTGGTCCAGCACACGTTTGGCAAGGTCTTCAACGAAGGCACCGCGTTCCAACGCGACGGCTCGCAATTCGATCAACTCTTTGTCGAGGGCGACAGCCTGATGATCGGTCAAATGCGCGCTGATGTGCTGCACACGCCCGGCCACACCCCTGCCTGCCTGACCTATGTGATCGGCGATGCAGGTTTCGTTGGCGATACGCTCTTCATGCCTGATTTCGGCACTGCGCGTTGTGACTTCCCCGGCGGATCGTCCGATACCCTTTATGACTCGGTGCAGAAAATCCTCGCCCTGCCGGATGAAACCCGAATCTTTGTCGGCCACGACTACAAAGCGCCGGGCCGCGACGCCTATGCCTGGGAAACAACCGTGGGCGAGCAGAAGGCGGCCAACGTTCATGTTGGCGAAGGAAAATCAAAGGACGAATTCACCTCGATGCGCGATGCCCGCGACGCCACACTGGCAATGCCAAAGCTGATCATCCCGTCGCTGCAGGTCAACATGCGTGCCGGCCGCATGCCCGAACCAGACGCGCAGGGTGACGTCTTCCTCAAGGTGCCCGTCAACAAACTCTGAGATTGCGGCAAATCGGGCGCTGGACAGGCGCCCGATCCCGCACTAAAGCCTCGTCCCCATGGATATCAAGCAACTGACCCCGACGCTCAGCGTCTCATCCCAGATTGGCCCCGAGCACGCCCCGGCCATCGCTGCGGCCGGTTTCCGCACGGTGATTTGCAACCGACCGGATACCGAAAACCCCGAAGAACTGCAGTCCGCCCTGATCGGCGCGGCGATCGAAGCCCAGGGCCTGACCTTCGTGACCCTGCCATTCGACAGCAAATCCCTGACCCCCGAGGTCGTGGTCCAGTTGCGTGAGATGATCGCCAGCGCAGAGGCGCCGGTGCTGGCCTATTGCCGCACCGGAACCCGCTGCACCAATGCCTGGGCGCTTGGCCAGGCCGGTGACATGCCCGCACAGGACATTGTTTCGGCCGCCGCCGCCGCCGGGTATGACATCTCCAAGATGGCCCCCTACCTGATCCAGAAGATCACCATCTGATCACCGGGTCTTACCCCGGTGACCGCCCCTCCTCTCCTCGAATTACGAGGGCCGCTCGAACCCCGCTGGCATCCATCCATATCACTCCTCCAGCGATAGATCCGGCAGGTCTGCCAGATCGCCCAGGCCATCCAACCCTGGCAGGTCCGGCAACACGTCAGCTGTGCCGTCCTCGGCCCCCGCTGCAGGGATATCCTCCACCCCCTCCAGCGCCGGTATCTCGCCATCGCGATCACCGGACAACTCGGCCCCGGCAGCCTCGCCGATCAGATCATCCAGATCATCCAGATCATCCGGCAACTCTGCCATCCCGTTGTAAGACCCGGCCTGCCGCCCCACGTCGGATACCGGCAACGCCGCCATCTGCGCCTCCAATCCGGCCTCGCTCATCTCGATCCCCGGCTCGATGTTTTCGGCCAACGCACCAGGCATCCCTTGCATCCGCACCGCCCGGAAACCGTTAATTTGCCCCAATCGACAAGTCACAGCGCCGCGCCCGTTGCCTGCGACCAACCGTGTTTCAATCAGCGCCGTGCGCGGAATGTTCAACACAGCACCGGGTTTCAATTCGCTGACCTCAGCCAATGGCATCCGCAACCGATGCAACTCTGCCGTCATTTGCGCCTGCGCCGCCATCAGCGCGCCCTGCCCCAACGTTCGCCGACAAGCTAGGCCATCAACCTCGCCTGCACCGGCCTCAACCGGGCATTCGCCGATTGGCGGAGCCGCCACCGGCAGGGCCAGCATGATCTCACCGCTCTTGGCCCCGTCGCACAGATCAATCTGCATGCGGAATACATGAAAATCAGGAGCCTCAAGCAACAGTCCCAGCATCCGCGGCCCTTCCACCATCGCACCATAGCGATAGCCGCGCGACCACACAGCCTGTTCTTCGCCGCCCAAGTTCTCGGCGAATCCGGTCAGCATCCCGTCGATGAGGGGCGCCGCCAACGCCGCATCCGTTTGGGTCGGCGGTCTTGGCTCGGGCGCACCGGGTAGAACCTGCCCCATGGTCTGCATCTCGATCAGCCCCGCCAGGATCGTCATCTCCACCGTTATCGCGCCCACCGCGCCATCCGGACCGTCCAGCACCATGATCATCCGATCCTCACGGAAACTGGCAATCGTGCCGTCCTGCCCGGCCTCAGCCACGTGAATCGAACTAACGCTCAGGGCCAGGTCAAGCAGTTCGTCCGCTACCCGCGCCAGGGCCAGCCGCAGCGCGCGCGCCGGAGTCATCACCCGCGCCTGGTGCTCCTCCCGGCCGGTGCGCGCCTTGCGTTGCAGCACATGTCTTCGATCAGCTTCGCCCATATCCTCCGCCACCGCCGTTTCGCGGGTCGTCGGCAACAGGTTAGCGGTGAAATGGTTTCCATCCCCTTATCGTGCATGAAATACCCGCACCTCATGCGTGGCGCTAAAAATCTGAGCAACTGATTTTGTTCGAAACACCCGGTTCCCGTTGTCGGTGTGGGCGTGTTGAAATCACCTTGTGCGTCAGGAGTATTTCGAATCGCGTTATTGTGCGGCCAGCGAGGCACGTTGCGGCAGGACAACGCGGAACGCCGCCCCGCCCTGCCCCGGCAGGTATACGATCTCTCCGCCAAGCCGGGTCATGATCTCACGACAGATAGCCAACCCAAGCCCAGCCCCACCAGCCTTCTGATCGCTGACCCGCGCGAATTTTTCAAAGACCAGGTCCTGGGCGTCCCGCGGAATACCGCTGCCATTGTCAACGAAATCGACGCTCGAGCGCCCGCCGCGCCGATTGACCGAGATCCTCAACTCGGGCCGTTCCGCGTCACAATACTTCTGGGCATTGGCAATCAGGTTGATGAACACCTGGGCCAGCCGATCGAGATCTGTCTGGATCATCAACGCCTCCGCGTCGCGGTTGCGCCGGATCCGAAGCCCCTGCGCACCCCCCGCCGCAGCGATCGCGTGGTCGATCACATCGCCCAGTGATCCGTGGGCAACATTCATGCTGACCTGCCCGTTTTCCAGCACGCTCAGGTCAAGAAGGTCGTCCAAAAGCCGGGTCAGCCGCACCGCTTCGTCGTGAATAATCGAAGCATAACGCCCGGTCTCTTCGCCAGTCAGGTCCTGCGTATCGCGCAAAATCTCCGAAAAGGACCGGATAGAAGTCATTGGCGTGCGAAGCTCGTGACTGATCTGGCTCAGGAACCCATCCTTTTGCACACTCAGCTGGGTCAGTTTCTCGTTGGCCTCGCGCAACTGCCGCGCGGCGCGGGCAATTTCGGCCGATTTCGCTTCCAACTGACTGGAATGCTCCATCATTTGAGCTGTCTCGTCGGCCACGGCCATCAAGTCCTCAACCGTGACGCTGGCACCACCAACGATCTGGCCCACCATCGCATGCGCCGTTGCTGCCCCCACCGACCCGCTCAGCTCGCGTTCCAGAACGTTCAGGAAATCCGGGCTGGGATCGGGTAGATACCCGGCAATGCCCTGTCGTTGCGCTTCGCGATGAAACAGCGCCTGGGCTTCTTCCGGGCCCATGATCCGCTGCGCCATGATCAACAGGTCCTCGCTTTGCGCCATCCCCGCCGACCAGCTCTGGCGACCGGCAGAATGCTGGAACACATCGACATATTGCGCGCCCTGCAACCGCTCCAACGGCGACGGAAACGACACCAGCGACACCGTGACAAAGGCCAGCGTATTCAACACCATGGACCACATGATCGCATGGACCAGCGGGTCCAGACCACCAATCCCGAACAAAGCCTGCGGTCGCAGCCAACCGATGCCGAACGGCCCCTGTGCCAGCACCGCCTCGCTCAGAACACCCCCGGCACCAAAACTTGGAAGCAGCATCGCCCAGGCCCAGACCGCAAATCCCACGCTGAGGCCCGCCAGCGCCCCCGCCCGCGTCGCTCCGCGCCAGAACAGACCGCCGAGCATCGCCGGCAGGAACTGCGCCACCGCCAGGAAGGACACCAGACCGATCGCTGCCAGCGCCGCACCGCCACCGGAAAACCGGTAATAGAGGTATCCCAGCAGCAGCACCCCGGCGATGGACAGGCGACGTGACAGCAACACCAGCGAGCGCACGTCGCCCGACACCTGTGCGCCGCCATGCGCCAGTCGCAGCCAGATCGGTACGACGATATGGTTCGATACCATGGTCGACAGGGCAATCGCCGCCACGATCACCATCGACGTGGCAGAACTGAACCCGCCCAGGAAGGACAGCATCGCCAACCCTGTCTGCCCTTCGGCCAGCGGCACAGTCAGAACGAACAGGTCCGGGTTCGATCCCGCCGGCATCAGGTCAAGCCCGGTGACGGCTATCGGCAAAACAAACAGGCTCATCAACATCAGGTAGGCGGGGAACATCCAGCTCGCCAACCGCAGGTGGCCTTCGTTCTCGTTCTCGACCACCAGCACCTGGAACATCCGCGGCAGGCTCAGAAACGCCGCCGCCGACAAAAAGATCAGCCCGGCCCAGCGCCCACCCTGCACCTGCCAATCACCGATCTCACTGGCATCGATCCGCGCCAGCGTCTCACTGACACCGCCACCCAGCCCCCAGACGACGAAAATGCCCACAGCCAAAAGCGCGAACAGCTTGACCACCGCTTCCAGCGCAATCGCCATCACAACCCCGTTGTGGCGTTCATTTGCATCCAGGTTCCGTGTGCCAAACAGGACAGTAAACAGTGCCAGTCCCGCAGCGACCCACAACGCAGTTGCACGACTGTCCGTCGGGATGTTCCCATCCGTCGTTCCGGCAAAGGCCGCAAAGGACAGCGTGACCGATTGCAGTTGCAACGCGATATAGGGCGTCGTGCCCAGCACCGCCATCAACGTCACCATCACGGCAAGCAAGCTTGATTTGCCGTAGCGGCTTGAAATCAAATCGGCAATCGAGGTCACGCGCTGCGCCCGTCCGATCCGCACCAGCTTGCGCAAGCCCCACCACCAGCCGACCATGACCAATGTCGGGCCAATATAAATGGTGACATATTCCAGACCCGATCGCGCCGCGTTGCCCACCGCGCCGTAAAACGTCCAGGCGGTGCAATAGATCGACAGCGACAAGGTATAAACCAGGGGTGAACGCAACCACGCCGCACGCCCCTGCCTTGCCGCCTGATCGGCGGCGAAGGCAACCAGGAACAGAATGACGACGTAAGTCAGACAGACGGCAATAAGGATGTTGAGCATCGCCATCAGACCGCCCCGCCCTCGTGCTCGCCGTCCTCGCTGTCTCGGTCTTCACCCGACCAGGTCATCTGCGCGATCCCGCGCGACAGCATCCCTGCGCCGATCACCAGCAGCACCCATATGCCGAAGACATAAAGTAAGGCGGTCGAGGTGCTGGTCACTGAGCGGTTCCACAGCATCGGCACCGCCCATAACAGCGCACCCAGCACTGGCATCAACCGCGCCGCGTCGGTTAGCCGCCGGCGCCGGTAACTCGCCCTTTCCAGAAAGACCAACCCTTTACGGGTCTTGGTCCCGGTGTCATCGGATGCTGGCATCATCCCGGTCGGCTCGGGCTCGCGGCTCACTCCGCCACCAACGCCCGCACCGCCTCAAGCACCTCTGCATTCGAAAACGGCTTGGTCATAAAGCGGCTGGCGCCGAATTTCTCGGCCATTTCCCGGTCCTTGGTCTGTCCACGCGCTGTCAGCATCAGCACGGGCAAGTCTGCCGTCTCAGCTTCGGATCGCAGGGATTTCAGAATGTCATATCCACTCATCCCCGGCAGCATCACGTCGAGAATAACCATGTCGGGCTGTTTCTCGCGCACCGTATCCATGGCTGTCTGCCCGTTCGAATGGGTATCCACCCTCCAGCCATCGCGTGACAGGATAAAGCTGATCGCCTCGATGATATTGGGTTCATCTTCGATCAACAGGACGTGTTTGCCCATGCGTAGTCTTCCTCCCCAAGGGCCAGCCGCGTGAATGATACCGCTCTTGACCGTGCCCTTCCCCCGTTATCCCCAATCAGGGCCCGCAAGTCAAAACCCTTGGTAGAGGCACTTTCTGATCCTCACTCCGCCCCGGCCAAAATCGATGGTTCTCTCCGGGCATCACAGTCGGCGACAACACAGATCCGACATGTCGCCCCGACAGGCGAGACCGCCGCGAAGTGCCCGGCTTCCGGGGCTTTGCCGCCCTCTTCCGGCAGGATCAGCATATGCGCCTCGTAGCGCGGCTCGCGGTTTAATCCCGGCTGCCCCTTGGGCAATGCAATCGCATACGCGACGAAACTGTGCTCCTGCGCGCGGCCCGCCTGACTCAGACGCTCGAAAAGCGGCACCATCGGACGCGACAGCGCCCGGAACAACGGCCAAAGCGGACAGGCTGCGCCAAACCGCGGCAGGGCAAAGCCACCCACCGGACGGCGATAGGTGATCGTGCCCGACCCGTCACAGATCACCAGCCCGGCCTCCTGTCCCGGCAGGCTGGCTATCCGCCGCATTGCCGCGGCAAGGTCGACCTCAAACCGCCCGGCAATGGCCAGCGGGTCGGGTCCGTGCGCCTCAACCGCCTCCTGCATCAGCTCCAGCGGCATCGCCCGCGCATCCGCCTCATAGCGGGTCAGCCAGTCCAGTGTCTGCGCCCGGGCACTGACCGACACCAGACCATGCGCCGCGCCGACAATCTCCTGCGGCGTCGCGCCGTCAGGATCTTCCAGAGCCGCCATATGCCAATCCTGCCCCCGCATGTAGGCCTCGACCTCTTCCTGCGGTGAACTCTGCTCGCGCCCCGCATCGCCGGCGCCGTCCAGATAGCCGGCAAGGCTGCGCGCGCCATCGGCCAGCCGCTCGGCATCCTCGTTGATGTTGCGGTGGAAACGGTCGCGCCATTCCGGCTCGATCTCACGCGTCTCCACCAGGATCGACGCGGTCGACCGAATTGCCGTCGCCGTATCAAGAACCTCGTGCAACGTCGCCGCCAGGTGCGGGTCATGGGTCAACCGGTCGGTTAGCGTCTCCACTGCCCGCTCCAGCCCGGCAACCTGTTTGCGCTGGGCCGCCACCAGCCGTGCCCAGCCGGGAAACCGCCCGGCAAACTCCTCGGCCTGTGTGGTCTCGGCCCCCTCTTCTCCGGCCTCCCCGGCAGCGCGGCGCAAACGTCCGATCAGCTCGGCCTCGGCGCCTTCGGCCAGCAGCGATGGCTCGACGTTCAGCACGCCGGCAATGTCGTTAAGCAGCTTGCCGCCGATTCTGCGGCGGTTATGTTCGATTAGGTTTAGGTAAGACGGCGACACCCCAACCGCTTTTGCAAGCTCAGCTTGCCGCATTCCCTGCAGCAAACGCCTTTCGCGAATGCGGTTTCCGGTCAACCTGGTCTGCGGAACGGCATCTTGCATCGGAATTTCCCCGCCTTTTCAACGTCTTTCTGCACCCGCGAGAGAATTACTTTACAGTTTACGACGGCATGCAGTTCAGTTTTTTACAAAAATATTGTTCCAAGCCAAGCTCTTGTTGCAAACTTTTCTGTCCAAAAGGGATAATTGTTTTGCACATTTGTGCCAGGTGGGGGTGCTTGAGGAGGCCCTCCGCCATTCACGAAACGGGAGGAATTCCATGACTAAATCGAACCTCACACGCCGCGGCGTGTTGAAGTCCGGCGCCGTTGCAGGTGCCGGTGTCGCTCTGCCGACAATCTTTACCGCCAGCTCGGCGGCAGCTTACACCAACGAACCCACCGGTGGCTCGGTCACCCTGGGCTTCAACGTTCCCCAGACCGGCCCCTACGCTGAAGAAGGCCTTGACGAGCTGCGCGCTCAGGAGCTCGCCGTCGAGCACCTCAACGGCATGGGCGATGGTGGGATGATGAACACCTTCTCCTCGAAGGCGCTCAAGGGCAACGGTATTCTCGGCAAGAAAGTCGAGTTCGTAACCGGCGACACCCAAACCAAATCGGACGCAGCACGTGCATCGGCCAAGTCGATGATCGAAAAAGACGGCGCCGTGATGATCAACGGCGGCTCGTCCTCGGGCGTGGCCATCGCTGTGCAAGGTCTCTGCCAAGAGGCTGGTGTTATCTTCATGGCGGGTCTGACCCACTCGAACGACACCACCGGTAAAGACAAGAAAGCCAACGGCTTCCGTCACTTCTTCAACGGCTACATGTCGGGCGCAGCCCTGGCACCGGTGCTGGCCAACGAATACGGCAAAGATCGTCGCGCCTATCACCTGACCGCCGACTACACCTGGGGCTGGACTCAGCAGGAATCGATCGCAGCCGCGACCGAAGCCATGGGCTGGGAAACCGTCAACAACGTGCTGACGCCGCTCGCCGCCACCGACTTCTCGTCCTACATCACTCCGGTTCTGAACTCGGGTGCGGACGTTCTGGTTCTGAACCACTACGGCGGCAACATGGTGAACTCGCTGACCAACGCGATCCAGTTCGGCCTGCGTGACAAGATGGTCAACGGCAAGCAGTTCGAAATCGTCGTTCCGCTCTACTCGGAACTGATGGCGGCTGGTGCCGGCGAAAACGTGCAAGGCGTTATCGGCTCGATGAACTGGAACTGGCAGCTGCCGGACGAAGGCACCAAGGCCTTCGTGAAATCGTTTGGCGAAAAGTTCGGCCGTCCGCCTTCGGGTTCGGCCCACACCTGCTATGTGCAGACCCTGCTTTATGCTGACGCATGCGAGCGTGCCGGCACCTTCAACCCGTGCGGCGTTGCCGAAGCTCTCGAAGGCTTCGAATTCGACGGCCTGGGCAACGGTCCGACCCTCTACCGTGCCGAAGACCACCAGTGCTTCAAAGACGTGCTGGTCATGAAGGGCAAAGAGAACCCGACCAACCAATACGACACGCTGGAAATCGTCGAGGTCACGCCGCGGGCACAGGTCGAGTATGCACCCGACCACCCCATGTTCGCCGGTGGCGATCTGGGTCAGTGCAACCCGGGCGCATAAGCCCTCACAGGATCAGGGGCGGGGACATCCCCGCCCCAATTCCACTCACCGGGTAAGGTGCACGCTCCCGCGCCTTGCCCGGACCTTCACCCAGACCGATTCTGGCCTTCCATTCACAGGTGGGGACAATGGACGCAATCATCCTTCAAATTCTGAACGGCCTCGACAAGGGTTCGGCTTACGCGCTGATCGCCCTTGGTCTGACGCTGATTTTCGGCACGCTTGGCGTCGTGAACTTTGCCCACGGGGCCTTGTTCATGATCGGTGCCTTCTGCTCCGTGACACTGTCACGTCTGCTTTCCTTGAGCTATGTCACCGAAGACCCCACGCAAAAGGACTTCCTCGGCAACCCGCTAAAGGTGGAAACCCCTTACTTGGAAAGCTGGTTTGGCCCCGAGTTCGGCGGTGCGCTGATCGATTGGTCGGTGCCGCTGGCAATCCTGTTCTCGATCCCGATCATGATCCTTGTCGGTCTGGTCATGGAACGCGGGTTGATCAAGCACTTCTACAAGCGTCCGCATGCCGACCAGATCCTGGTGACCTTCGGCCTCGCCATCATCCTGCAGGAAATCATCCGCGGCTTTTACGGCGCCAACCCGATCCAGACCCCAGCCCCCGACGCGCTGGCCGGTGTGGCCTCGATCGGTGGCGCGCTGGGTCTTGAAATCGTCTACCCGATGTGGCGGATGGTCTATTTCTGCTTCTCGCTGCTGGTCATTGGCGGCGTCTTTGCCTTCCTGCGCTACACCACCTTCGGGATGGTTGTACGTGCCGGCATGGCCGACCGCGAAACCGTTGGCCTTTTGGGCATCAACATCGACAAGCGTTTTACCATCATGTTCGCCATCGCCGCCGTCGTCGCCGGCTGGGCCGGTGTGATGTACGCACCGATCAACGCGCCGAACTACCACATGGGCATGGACTTCCTGGTCCTCTCCTTTGTCGTGGTGGTTGTGGGCGGCATGGGCTCGCTGCCCGGCGCCGTCGCCGCAGGGTTCCTTCTGGGCATCCTCGAAAGTTTTGCCTCGTGGGAAAAGATCAAGGTGTTCGACGGTCTCGACCAGATCATCATCTACCTCGTGGCAATCATCATTCTGCTCACTCGCCCGCGTGGCCTGATGGGCAAAAAAGGCGTGATGGAGGACTAATTCATGCTCGGTCTCAACAAGAAAGACTTCAGTCTCCTGATGGTTGTGGTGGCGCTGAGCCTGTTCGCGCCCCTCATCCTCAACATCTTCCCCAAGGACAGCGCCATGGCGTTCTTCAACGGGGGGTATCCTGACCTGATGCAGCGGTTCGTGATCTTCGGGATCTTCGCCATCGGCTTCAACATCCTCTTCGGCCTGACCGGGTATCTCTCCTTCGGTCACGCCGCCTTCCTCGGCGTGGGCTCTTATGCTGCGGTCTGGATGTTCAAACTTCTGGGCTACAACGTTATCCCCGGCCTGATCCTTTCGGTTATCGTCGCGGGCCTTCTGTCCGTCGTCATCGGGTATATCAGCCTGCGCCGCTCAGGCATCTACTTCTCGATCCTGACGCTGGCCTTTGCCCAGATGATGTATTCGATCGCCTACTCGGACCTGTTCGGACGCTGGATGGGCATCACGCTCACCAACGGCGAAACCGGGCTGCAGGTCTACAATAACGACCCGCAGATCCTGATGGGCGAAGCCAGCCCCACCGTGCCGCATATCTTTGGGCTTGAAATGAACGCCCGTGCGGTGCTCCCGGTGGGCCCGTGGGAGTTCGTCTTCCCGGTTGGGTACTACTTCTGTGCGATCTTCCTGGTGCTCAGCTTCTACCTGTCGATCCGCATCTTCCGGTCGCCCTTTGGCCTGATGCTGCGCGCGATCAAGTCGAACCAGACCCGGATGTCCTATACCGGCCTGAACACGCGTCCCTATACGCTGGCGGCCTTCATCATCTCGGGCATGTATGCCGGTCTCGCCGGCGGCCTGCTGGCCTCGATGGACCCGCTGGCCGGTGCCGAGCGGATGTACTGGACGGAATCCGGCGCGGTGGTGATCATGACCATTCTCGGCGGCGTCGGCACCCTGATCGGGCCGGTTCTGGGCGCGGGCACCATCAAGTACATGGAGAACATCATCTCGAAAATGAACGAGAAGCTCCTGCACGAATGGTTCAGCTTCCTGCCGGAATCGCTTGAATATGCGATGGTGTGGATTGCCTCATGGTTCACCGGCGAAGGCTGGCACATGACCCAGGGCGTGGTCTTCATGCTGGTCATCATCTTCCTGCCCGGCGGGCTTGTCGAAGGTGGCCAACGGATCATCAAACGCCTGCGCAGCAAAAAGACTGATGATAGCGCAGCCCCAACAGCAACCCCGGCAGAATAAGGAGACGTGAAAGATGGGTATTCTTGAAGTCAAGAACGTCAACAAGCGCTTCGGCGGTCTCCAGGCCCTGGGCGACGTGAACCTCAGCGTGCAGGAAAACGCCTGCCACGCGATCATCGGTCCGAACGGCGCCGGTAAATCCACCCTTCTGAACTGTTTCGTGGGCAAGCTGATCCCCGATACCGGCTCCGTCATGTTCGACGGTCAGTCGGTGCTGGGCCGCACCCCTTACGAGATCAATCAGATGGGCATTTCCCGCGTGTTCCAGACGCCCGAAATCTTCGGTGACCTGACGGTTCTGGAAAACATGATGATCGCCTGCTTTGCCAAACGCGACGGCGCCTTCCGCATGCATGCCATCGAAAGCATGATGCGCGAGAAGGACATCGTCGACAAAGCCGAGCAGATGCTGGAAGAGATGGGTATGGCCGACCAGAAGGACGACCATTCCGCCTCGATGTCGCGCGGCAACAAACGCCGTCTCGAAATCGCGATGTGCCTCAGCCAGGATCCCCGCCTTCTGCTCCTTGACGAGCCGACGGCAGGTATGGCGCGGGCCGACACCAACAACACGATCGACCTCCTCAAACAGATCAAGGACGAACGTGACATCACCATCGCGATCATCGAACACGACATGCACGTGGTGTTCTCCTTGGCCGACCGGATCACGGTTCTGGCCCAGGGTACACCGCTGGTCGAAGACGATCCCGAAAACATCAAGGGCAACCCGAAGGTGCGCGAAGCGTATCTCGGCGAAGCCGCGTAAGGAGGGGCTTTGCGATGAACGTCAAACCCGACTTTTCCAAGGGCCACAATCTGGCCGAAACCGCTCCCGCCTATCTGTCGATCTGGGAGCTGCAATCCTACTACGGCGAAAGCTACATCGTGCAGAACATCTCGTTCAACGTGCACGAGGGCGAGATCCTGGCGCTTCTGGGCCGTAATGGTGCCGGCAAGACCACAACGCTGCGCTCGATCGCGCGGATGGATGACCCGCAGGTGAACCACGGCGAGATCTGGCTCGACCACAAGCCGCTGCACCTGATGTCGAGCCACGACGCGGCTCAGGCCGGTATCGGCCTTGTGCCCGAAGATCGCTGCATCATCCCCGGCCTGACGGTCGAGGAAAACATCGAACTGGCGCAGATTGCCCCGCCCATCGGCTGGTCAAAAGAGCGCATTTACGAGCTCTTCCCCCGCCTCGGCGAACGCCGCAAGCAGGAAGGCGTGACCCTTTCGGGCGGTGAGCAGCAGATGCTTGCCATTGGCCGCGCCCTGGCCCGAGACATCAAGGTCCTGCTGCTCGACGAGCCTTACGAGGGCCTGGCCCCGGTGATCGTGGACGAGATCGAAAAGACCCTCCGCATCATCAAGGAACAGGGCATCACCACCGTGATCGTTGAACAGAACGCCGTGCGTGCGCTCGAACTCGCCGACCGCGCGGTGATCCTCGACACTGGCGGCATCGTTTTTGACGGCTCCGCTTCGGAAGTTCTCGAAAACGAGGAACTTCGCGCCGAATATCTGGCAATCTAACGCGCCGGATCGCCCGCCTTTCTCACGACGTTGCTTGCAGAAAGGCGGGCCCCTTTCCCAAAGTGTTTCGAAATCAACTTTCGATACAAGTTGGCTTCGAAACGCCCACATCATCAACAGGTTCCGCGCGTTCCGAGAAATACTTGAAGCTCGGATGATTCTCGAAACGCTTTAAGGATCGGGCCTCTGCCCAATATGGCAAACCGGGAAAACCGCGCCCTGCGCTGGCATTCAATTTTTCCATTTCCCCAGCGCCTGATCCGCCCTAGTCTCTTCGTTGAAACCAGAGTGAACAAGGCTGCCCCATGAGCGAAAACAAAACCTACCCGCCCTCCGCCGATTTCGTAAAAAACGCCCATATCGACGCCGCGAAATACGATGAAATGTATGCCGCCTCGATCAATGATCCCGATGCATTCTGGGCCGAACACGCCAAACGCCTGACCTGGGCCAAAACCCCGACCAAGATCAAGAACGTCACCTATTCGCATCCCGACGTATCGATCAAATGGTTCGAAGATGGCGAAATCAACGTCGCTGCCAACTGCATCGACCGCCATCTCGACACCCGTGCCGACCAGACCGCGATCATCTGGGAAAGCGACGATCCCGGCATTTCCAAGCACATCACCTATCTCGAATTGTCCGAGCAGGTGAACAAGCTCGCCAACGTCCTGAAAAACGACATGGGCATTTCGAAGGGTGACCGCGTTGTCCTTTACATGCCGATGATCCCCGAAGCCGCCTATGCCATGCTGGCCTGCGCCCGGATCGGTGCCATCCATTCCATCGTCTTTGCCGGGTTCAGCCCCGAGGCGCTGGCCGCCCGGGTCGATGGCTGCAAGGCGTCGCTGGTGATCACCGCTGACGAGGCCCCGCGCGGCGGGCGCAACACGCCGCTCAAGACCAATGTCGACAAGGCACTGGCAATCTGCGGCGACACCAAAACACTGGTGGTGGAACGCACCGGCGCCGATGTGCCGATGCAAGACGGTCGTGATTTCGCCTATCACACCCTGATGGCCCACGCCTCCACCGACTGCCCCGCCGATCCGATGAATGCCGAGGACCCGCTTTTCATCCTCTACACCTCCGGTTCCACCGGTGCGCCTAAAGGGGTGCAGCACACCTCAGGCGGCTACCTGCTCTGGGCGGCCATGACCCATGAGTACGTCTTTGATTACCACGACGGCGATATCTACTGGTGCACCGCCGACGTGGGCTGGGTCACCGGCCACAGCTACATCGTCTATGGCCCGCTGGCCAATGGCGCGACCACGCTGATGTTCGAAGGTGTGCCCACCTACCCGGACTCGGGCCGCTTCTGGGCCGTCTGCGAAAAGCACAAGGTGAACCAGTTCTACACTGCGCCCACCGCCATCCGCGCCCTGATGGCCCATGGCAACGATCCTGTTGAAAAGCATGACCTTTCCAGCCTCAAGGTGCTGGGAACCGTAGGCGAACCGATCAACCCCGAGGCCTGGAACTGGTACAACGAGGTTGTCGGCAAGGGGACCTGCCCGATCGTCGACACCTGGTGGCAGACCGAAACCGGCGGCCATATGATGACCCCGCTGCCCGGCGCGCATGCCACCAAACCCGGCGCCGCGATGAAGCCGTTCTTCGGCGTCAAACCGGTGGTTCTGGAACCCACCAGCGGCGACGAGATCGACGGCAACGGCGTCGAAGGCGTCTTGTGCATGGCCGACAGCTGGCCGGGCCAGATGCGCACGGTCTACGGCGATCATGACCGTTTCGTCAAAACCTACTTCTCGGATTACAAAGGCTACTATTTTGCCGGTGACGGTTGCCGCCGGGATGAGGATGGTGACTACTGGATCACCGGCCGGGTTGATGACGTGATCAACGTCTCGGGCCACCGTATGGGCACAGCCGAGGTCGAATCCGCCCTTGTCGCCCACCCGGCCGTCAGCGAGTCCGCCGTGGTCGGCTTCCCCCACGAGATCAAGGGCCAGGGCATCTATTGCTATGTCACCCTGATGGATGGCGAGGAATACACCGACGAGCTCAAGGTCGAACTCAGGAACTGGGTCCGCAAGGAAATCGGCCCGATCGCCTCGCCCGACCATATCCAATGGGCCCCCGGCCTGCCGAAAACCCGCTCGGGCAAGATCATGCGCCGCATCCTGCGCAAGATCGCCGAAAACGACCACGACAGCCTCGGTGACACCTCGACCCTGGCCGATCCCTCGGTTGTGGATGACCTGATCGCCAACCGCGGCGAGTGACCCGTAGGGTGCGTGCTTGCACGCACCACACCACCTGCGAAACCCCGCCCCACACGCGCGGGGTCTTCCCCTACACCAGCAAGAACCCGCCGCTCTCGGCGGATTTTGACCCATATCATGGGCATTGCCCGACAAACACGTATCCTCCGCTGGACCGCATCACTTGGAGAAGACCCATGCGCAAATCCACACTCACACTCGCCGCCATCAGCGCCCTGGCGCTGTCGGCCTGCAACATGTCCACCTACGAACAGCAACAGCTGGGCGGCGCGGCTGCCGGGGCCGCCATCGGCCTGGTCGGGGCCAACATCCTTGGCGCCAACACCAACTGGAAGATCATCGCCACACTGGCCGGCGCCGCCGCCGGCGCGCATGTCGCCACCAACCAGAAGACAGGCGAATGTGCCTATGCCAACGGAGACGGCACCTACACCACCCGTCCCTGCGACTGAGGCGCCGGCTGACCGGTAGCTCAAATCCAAGGATTGGCGCGGTTTGCCTCAAATCCGCGCCATCCACCCCCGGCCCGTTAACCCGGCCTTAATCCCTTCGCATCAATCTGACCCTTGGTGGGGGCTCCGTCGTGAGAGGAGCCTTAGGGATGTTTCCAATCGAATCCACAGGCGCATCCGCATTGGCGCGGGGGTCGCCTTCTACACAACAGCTAGGCTTTTCCACCCGGTCCGGCGCAGGCAAGGCGCAGGCGCTGCAATCCGGCGTCACCTCGGCTCAACCCGCCGCCCCGGTTGAAACCGCGCGCGCCGTGACCCAGGCGCAAGCGGCGCAGAAATCGCGCCTCAGTTCCGAGGCCCGCCGCCCGGTCAACACCAAACAGGCCCAGCCACCTTCGCGCAATTCTGCCGCGCTCTCCCTGAGCAAGCCGATGACCGCCGTGCTGTTGCACGAATTGCGCCTGCAACAGGAGCTGGCCGATGTACAGGAGCAAAAGGGTCTCAAGGAGCAGGAGGGCCGCTAAGGCGAGTTCCGCCCGCAACCCGCTGTCGCGCGGTCGGCCCGGATCCCACCGACCCTGCCACGCGGCGGCAAACCCCTTACTGCGCGGTCCACCCCCCATCGACCGGGATCACCGTCCCGGTGATATTGTGGGCTTGCCGAGCGCACAGCCACAACGCCAGCGCGCCGATCTCGCTTGGATCGCTGGTCCGTTTGCTGGGCTGTTTCTCACTCAGCAGATCTGCAATCCCCTTGTCGCGGTCGCCGCCGAACTTCTCAGCCCGCTCAGCCACTTGTGGCGTGATGATCGCCGTCTCGGTCCACCCCGGTGCGATACAATTCACCGTCACCCCGCCCGATGATTTCGACCCCGCATCGGCATATTCCAGCGCCGCCACTTTGCTCATCCCCACCAGCCCGAATTTCGACGCCACATAGGGCAGCTTGTTCTTGCTCGCCACGATCCCGTGCACGGATGCGATATTCACCACCCGGCCAAAGCCGCGCTCGGCCATACCCGGCATGATCCCATGCATCGTGTGATAGGCGGCCGACAGGTTCACCGCGATGATACTGTCCCATATCTCGCGGTTAACATCCTCCAGCGCTGCCGTGCGCTGAATACCGGCGTTGTTGACCAGAATATCCACCGGCCCCCATGCCGTGACCGCTGCCAGCATCGTCTCGATCTGGTCCGGATCGCGCATATCGGCGTCAAAGAACTCCGCCGCTTCCGCGCCCTTTTGCAGTAACCCCGCACAGACCGCGGCGGCTTCGTCCTGCGTGGCCAGCCCATGCACCGCGATCCGCGCCCCGGCTTCGGCCATCGCCTCGGCCACGGCAAGCCCGATCCCCTGCACCGACCCGGTGATCAGCGCGCATTTCCCTTTCAAATCAGTCATTTTCCATCTCCTCCAACGCCTTGCGCAGCTCGGTTTTCAGCACCTTGCCATAGTTGTTCTTGGGCAGATCGGTCAGCGTGTAATAGCTCTTGGGCCGCTTGAACCGGGCGATATTGTCCAGGCAATGCTGCCCCAATGCACCCTCATCCAGGTCCGCCCCTTCTGCCAGCACCACAAAGGCCACGACGTCCTCGCCCCACTCGGGATGCGGCCGCCCGACAACCGAAGCTTCGGCCACGCTGGGATGTTCCAGCAAGATCTCCTCCACCTCGCGCGGATAGATATTCGTTCCGCCCGAAATGATCATGTCCTTGGACCGGTCCCGCATGGTCACATAGCCATCCGCATCCATGCTGCCCACATCCCCGGTCCACAGCCACCCGTCCACGACGGTCTTTTCGGTGGCGGCGTCATTGCGCCAATAGCCGGGCATCACAGCGTCGCCGCGCACCATGATCTCTCCGGGTTCGTCCGGCCCCACCGGCTGGCCCTTGTCATCGCCAATCATCACCTCGACCACTGACTGCGCCCGACCGACCGAGCCGAGCCGCTCGCGCCAGCGGGGATGTTCGCGATCACTCACCTCGGCGCGGCTCAGCGCCGAAATCGCCATCGGACATTCCCCCTGCCCGTAAATCTGCACAAAGATCGGGCCAAAATGATCCACCGCCTCGACAATATCGGCCACGTACATCGGCCCGCCGCCAAAGACGATGGTGCGCAGTCCCTCGCCGCTTTCACCGGTCGCCTTGGCCACGTCCACCATACGCTTCACCATGGTGGGTGCCGCAAACATGTGCACCCGCCCGAAATGCCGCGCCAGATCAAAGATTTCCGCTTCGTCGAACCCGCCCGAAGGCGGGCAGACATGCCGCGCCCCCGTCAGCACATGCATGAAACTGTAAATCCCCGCCCCGTGGCTCATCGGCGCGGCATAAAGCGCCGCATCCTCTCCGGTCACCTGGTCCACATCGACAAAATAGCTGAGCGCCATCGCGCGCAGCATCCCGTGGGTGATCTTCACCCCCTTGGGCCGCCCCGTCGTGCCGCTGGTATAGAACAGCCAGGCCAAATCATGCGCATCGCGCGCGACCGGTTTGTCCAATGGCTCTGCTTCAAAAACGGCGAAAAATTCTGGCGAGGACTGACAAATCACCTCTTCAACTCCGGCCTCGCGCAAGGCCTCACTTAGCCCCGGCGAAGCAAAACTCAAACCGGCCTCGGCATTCTCGATGATCCAAGCCGCCTCGCGTCCATGCAGCTTGGCATTGATCGGCACCGCTACGGCGCCGGCCAGCCAGATACCATATTCCACGATCAGGTAGTCCGGAACGTTCTTCATGAAGATCGCCACCCGGTCGCCCGGCGCGACACCCCGTGCCTGCAGCCACCCGGCCACCTGCATCGCCCGGCGATAGAACCCGAAATAATCCGCCACCATTTCGGTACCCGAGAAAAGCGCCGGGCGCTGCCCCTGCACCTGTGCGATCCGTTCCAGCCAAAGCGCGATATTCATGGGCTCTCTCCCCTCATTGCCCGCTCATCCAACCACTAGACGCCCACGTCAGCAATTACGCAAAAATACGCTCCCCCCCTTGGCAGCGTCCAACAAAGAGCAGAAACTAACCCCTATGAGCCTCTCGGAAACCGTCTTCGATCACGCCCCTATCGGTCTGGCACTGCTGGAAAACCGCGTTATCCGACGCTGCAACCTGCAATTCGCAGCAATTTTTCAAGGCACCCCTGACGACTTCACCAACACCGGAATCGCCGCGCTCTACCCTTCGCAGGACGATTACGAGAAAATCGGCGCGCGCGGGTTGGCGGCAATGCAGGAAACCGGCTGCTATTCAGACGAACGCATCATGCGTCGCGGCGATGGCACGCTGTTCTGGTGCCGGGTGCGCGGCCAATCGATCACCCCGGACGAACCCTTTGCCCTTGGCACCTGGTCGTTTGCAGACCTTTCCGAAGAACGCCCGGTCGTGGCTCTGACCCCGCGTGAACGCGACGTGGCCATGTTCACCGCCCGTGGCCTCACCTCCAAGGAAATCGGCCGCGAACTGGACCTCTCCTACCGCACGATCGAAGTTTACCGCGCCCGCCTTCTGGAAAAGTTCGGCGCCCGCAAACTGCCTGAACTGGTGGCCAAGCTGACCGGCATGCCACTTTAAAGTGCCGCAAGCCGTTTCGAAACGGCTTGGCCCAAGCGGCTTCGAAGCCGCTTCACAAGCGAATTCGAATTCGCTTAAGCAAGGCCTTTCGAAAGGCCTTTTCCTTGCCGTGAAACCTGTGATCCGCTTTTCCCCTCGCAATCCGCGCAATTCGCCCCCACATTCCCGTCACATGAACGCGCTTTTCAGCACCCTCGCCTTGCCCTATATAGGCGAGAAAAGAACATGACGCCCCGTAACCCTGGGGCCCGATCGGTCGAGGACAAGCATGAACAAAAAGACCAACACCACCGAAGCAGACGTGGCATTCATCCAGGCCCTGGCAGAGCTGTTGAATGAAAACGATCTGACCGAGCTTTCGGTGAAACGTGAATACGGCAACAATGACAGCCTGAAAGTCCACGTCTCGCGCCGGACCGAGGTTGTGACCCAAATTGCCGCCCCGGCAGCCGCCCCCATGGCCGCACCAGCCGCAGCGCCCGCCGTTGCCGCCGCCCCGGCCGAGGCCCCGATAGCCGCCGACGACCCCGCGTCGCATCCCGGTGCCGTCACCTCGCCGATGGTTGGCACTGTCTACCTTCAGGCCGAACCGGGCTCGCCGTCGTTTGTCAGTGTTGGCGCCCAGGTCTCCGAAGGCGACACGCTGCTGATCGTCGAGGCTATGAAGACGATGAACCACATCCCGGCCCCCAAATCCGGCACCGTCAAACGCATCCTCGTGGACGATGGCGACGCCGTGGAATTTGGTTCGCCGCTTGTCATCATCGAATAAAGACTGCTCTCTAAGGCGCTTAAAATGATCGAAAAAATCCTTGTCGGCAACCGTGGTGAAATCGCGCTCCGGGTGATCCGTGCCGCCCGCGAAATGGGCATCCAATCGGTGGCCGTGCACTCGACTGCCGACGCCGACGCCATGCATGTGCGCATGGCGGACGAGAGCGTCTGTATCGGCCCTGCACCGGGCACGCAGTCCTATCTCTCGATCCCTGCGATCATCGCAGCATGTGAAATTACCGGCGCCCAGGCGATCCACCCGGGCTATGGTTTCCTGTCGGAAAACGCCAACTTCGTCCAGATTGTCGAAGATCACGGCCTCACCTTCATCGGCCCGACCGCCGAACACATCCGGGTGATGGGCGACAAGATCACCGCCAAGGACACGATGAAATCGCTGGGCGTACCGGTTGTGCCCGGCTCGGATGGCGGCGTGCCTGACGTCGAAGCTGCGCTGAAAATCGGCGAAGAGTTCGGCTACCCGGTGATCATCAAGGCCACCGCCGGTGGCGGCGGCAAGGGCATGAAGGTTGCCAACAATGCCGATGAGATGAAATCGGCCTTCCAGACCGCCCGCGCCGAAGGCAAGTCCAACTTCGGCAATGACGAAGTTTATATCGAGAAATACCTGCAAAAACCGCGCCATATCGAGATCCAGGTCTTTGGCGACGGCAAGGGCAAGGCCGTCCACCTGGGCGAACGTGACTGCTCGCTGCAACGACGCCACCAGAAAGTGTTCGAAGAGGCCCCCGGCCCCGCCATCAGCCCCGAAGAACGCGCCCGGATCGGCCAAACCTGCGCAGAGGCCGTCGCCCGCATCAATTATATCGGCGCTGGCACAATCGAATTCCTCTACGAGGATGGAGAGTTCTATTTCATCGAAATGAACACCCGCCTTCAAGTGGAACACCCTGTGACCGAAGCGATTTTCGGCGTCGATCTGGTGCGCGAACAGATCCGCGTTGCCGAAGGCCTGCCGATGTCCTTTTCCCAGGACGACCTCGAAATCAATGGCCACGCCATCGAGGTCCGGATCAACGCCGAACGTCTGCCGAACTTTGCCCCTTGCCCGGGTAAAATCACCCAATACCACGCACCCGGCGGGCTTGGCGTGCGGATGGACAGCGCGCTCTATGACGGCTACTCGATCCCGCCTTATTACGATTCACTGATCGGCAAGCTGATCGTGCATGGCCGTGATCGTCCCGAAGCCCTGGCCCGCCTGCACCGTGCATTGGGTGAGTTGATCGTTGATGGCATCGACACCACGATCCCGCTGTTTGACGCGCTGCTGGCCGAGCCCGACATCCAGTCCGGTGACTACTCGATCCACTGGCTGGAACGCTGGCTAGACGCCAACATGGCCGAAAGCTGAGCCAGTGAGCCAACAGGAAGAGCTCGACCTAACGCCCGAGCTCTTACTTCATGCCTATGCCAGCGGCATCTTCCCGATGGCCGAATCCCATGACGACCCAGAGCTGTTCTGGGTCGATCCCCGCCAGCGCGGCATCTTCCCGCTCGAGGGGTTTCACCTCTCCCGCTCACTGATCAAGCGGATGAAGAAAGGCGGCTATGCCCCTGTCATAAATCACGATTTTTCCGGAATCGTCACGGCCTGCGCCGACCGCGACGAGACCTGGATCAACCCCACGCTCTTCGACCTCTACGCCCAACTCCATGCCATGGGCTATGCCCATTCCTTCGAAATTCGCGGGGAAAACACCCTCTGGGGTGCGGTCTTCGGCATCACCCTGGGCGGCGCGTTTTTTGGCGAATCCATGGTCTCCCTGCAAACCGACGGCTCGAAACTGGCACTGGCCCATCTCTGCGATCATTTGAAACGCGCCGGGTTTAGCCTTTTTGATACCCAGTTCATTACCCCGCATCTGGCCAGCCTCGGCGCCATTGAAATCCCCCGTGCCGACTATCAGCGCCGATTGCACGAGGCCCTCACCCGAACCGGGAAATTCGTTCAAACACCCGTGGATTCAGATGTTTACTCTGTGATACAGCGCAGCACCCAGACGTCGTAACGTCGATGCTCCATGGCGCTGATCGCAGGGGACGAGGCGATCATCCAGCCGGTAAAGACCGGGTCGTCGCTGGCATCCTCGCCAATCGCCAGAAAGGCATAAGCCTCGCCCGACGGATTGCCCTCCGGATAGCGGCATTCGCCCAACGCGATCATGATCCGGCCCATCCGCTCGACGCCGCCGTTCATCACCGTGATGTCCTGAACCACGCCGGTAACTTTGTCGAGCCCGCGCAGCTTGGCGCCTTTGCCGACACTCACCTCTTCGGCCTGCGCCGCCAATGGTAGCAGCAACCCGAAGACAAGACCGAAAGACCGGATCATTCAGACCCCTCGTCATCCCCCCCGCCGCTGACAAATTTCAGCAGCAGATTGATCAGCGAAACCGAGCCCTGCGTATCCAGGATCTCGTCGCCGGGCGCATAATAAAACGGTGATCCGCCCGGGAAGATTTCGACGAAATTGCCCCCCAGCAGCCCCTCGGAGGACACCACAATTGCGCTGTCATCGGGAATTTCGATGCCCTGAATGACGGAAAACGTCGTGTCGGCGCGATAGGTCTCGGTGTTCAGCGCCATATCGGTCACCGTGCCAACCTTGACGCCTGCCAACCGCACATCGGTGCCCACGCTCACACCCTCGATCGAGCGAAACGACGCTTTGAGCGGATAGCCGCCGCTGCCGGTGCCCAGCCCGGTGGCCTGACCCGCATAGACCACGAATCCAATCGCCGCGGCCAGAACCGCGCCGCCTATCAATACTTCGCCGGTATTTTCCGCCATCGTGTTGCGCGCCCTATTCCGGCGACCACGCCTCGTAGTCGCGGCGTTCCTTCGGCTCAGCCGCGCGCAGCGATCCCGCCGGCGCATAAGCCAGCGCGCTGCCGGTCAGATTGGCCTCATGCGGTTTTTCCCACGGCTTGTGCGCCAGCTTCTCGTCGCCGGGCATCTCGTCATAGGTGTGGTGCAGCCAGCCATGCCAATCGGCGCTTACCCGGCTGGCCTCGGCTTCGCCATTGTAGATAACCCAACGGCGCTTGCCGTCGCGCGAGCGGTAGAAGGTGTTGCCCTGGTCGTCCTCGCCCACCTTGACGCCCTTGCGCCAGGTATAGAACTGGGTGTTCAGGGTGCTGCCATGCCACCAGGTCACAGCCCGCAGAATCGATTTCAGAATGCCCATCAGTGCCTCCGCATCTCGGTTATCTTCTAATGACCCATCCCGCGCCAAAGGTCTAGACCCAACGCCCTATGATCCGGTGAAGATCGGCCATCCCCCGCCCCGCGAAACGAAAAAAGGCGGCCCGCAAAGGCCGCCCCTTTCAATCTCATTGCCCATAGGCCGGATCAGCCTGCGCTGGCGCCTTCCTTGGCCGACTCGGCATAGATGATCAGCGGCTTGGCCTCAGAGTGGTTCACCGCCTCTTCGTTGACCACGACTTCCTCGACATTCTCCATGCCCGGCAGTTCGAACATCGTATCCAGCAGAACTTCCTCGAGGATCGAACGCAGGCCCCGCGCCCCGGTCTTACGCTCAATCGCCCGCTTGGCAATGGCGCTCAGCGCATCATCGGTAAAGCTCAGTTGCGCATCTTCCAGCTCGAAGAGCCGCTGGTACTGTTTCACCAGCGCGTTCTTGGGCTGGGTCAGGATGGTGACAAGCGCGTCCTCGTCCAGATCTTCCAGCGTTGCGATCACCGGCAAACGGCCGACAAATTCCGGGATCAGCCCGAATTTCAGCAGATCCTCCGGCTCCAGATCCTGGAACACTTCGCCGACACCGCGATCGTCGTTGTCGCGTACATCCGCACCAAAGCCCATGGCGCTGCCCTTGCCGCGCGCCGAAATGATCTTGTCGAGACCGGCAAACGCCCCGCCACAGATGAACAGGATGTTGGTGGTGTCGACCTGCAGGAACTCTTGCTGCGGATGCTTGCGCCCGCCCTGCGGCGGTACAGAGGCCACGGTGCCTTCCATCAGCTTCAGCAAGGCCTGCTGCACACCCTCGCCCGACACGTCGCGGGTGATCGAGGGGTTCTCGGACTTGCGGGTGATCTTGTCGACCTCATCGATATAGACGATGCCGCGCTGCGCCCGGTCGACGTTGTATTCGCTCGACTGCAGCAGCTTGAGGATGATGTTTTCAACGTCCTCGCCCACGTAACCGGCCTCGGTCAGTGTGGTGGCATCGGCCATGGTAAAGGGAACATCGAGAATCCGCGCCAGCGTCTGCGCCAGCAGGGTCTTGCCGCACCCGGTCGGGCCAATCAGCAGGATGTTCGATTTCGCCAACTCGATGTCGGACGATTTCTGCGAATGATTCAGCCGTTTGTAGTGGTTGTGCACCGCCACCGACAGAACCCGCTTGGCCATCGCTTGGCCGATCACGTAATCATCCAGAACCTCACAGATTTCCTGCGGCGTCGGCACGCCTTCGCTGGATTTCAGCCCGGCATTCTTGGTCTCTTCGCGGATGATGTCCATGCACAGTTCGACGCATTCATCACAGATGAACACGGTGGGCCCCGCGATCAGCTTGCGCACCTCGTGCTGGCTTTTGCCGCAGAAGCTGCAGTAGAGCGTGTTCTTGCTGTCGCTACCGCCGGAATTCGTTGACATGGTCGTCCTTTCAGGCCCGTCTTGCATTTCCACGGCGCAATTCGACCGTGTCCCCATCGCTGTGGCCAAGCTTAGGCCAAGCCCCCAGCACTCACAATGTCAAAAACGCACCCGATCATGATCCTGCGTCAATTGACCGGGGGCGTCCCTGTCTTACTCGTCGTCGCCCTTGGCGCGGCTTTCCACGATCTCGTCGATCAGGCCCCATTTCTTGGCCTCTTCCGGATCCATGAAATTGTCGCGTTCCAGCGCTGCTTCCACATCCTTCAGCTTGCGCCCGGTGTGCTTGACGTAGATCTCGTTCAGCCGTTTTTTCAGCTTCAGCGTCTCTTCGGCGTGGATCATGATGTCGGTCGCCTGACCCTGATAACCGCCCGAAGGCTGGTGCACCATGATGCGCGAATTTGGCAGTGAATAACGCATCCCGGCTTCACCGGCCGTCAGCAACAGCGAACCCATGCTCGCGGCCTGGCCAATCACAAGGGTCGAAACCTTGGGCTTGATGTATTGCATCGTGTCATAGATCGACAGACCACTGGTGACCACGCCACCGGGGCTGTTGATATACATGCTGATTTCTTTGCTCGGATTCTCCGCTTCAAGGTGCAACAGCTGCGCCACGATCAGGCTGCTCATCCCGTCATGAACCGGTCCGCTGAGGAAAATGATCCGCTCCTTGAGCAGGCGCGAGAAAATGTCATAGGCCCTCTCGCCGCGACTGGTCTGTTCGACCACCATGGGCACGAGGGTATTCATGTAGATGTCCAACGGATCTTTCATTTCGGTCCTGCCTGTTCTCTTACTGCATTCGGTTCTAGCGTTCAGGTGCTAATGGAGTCTTAGTCTTGCGTCTCGGGGGCTGCAAGAGCACGCACTCAATTCAATGCTGCCAAAGGCGCGGCCGCCGTCGAGGGCTGCGGCCCTGTCCGACGCAATCGGGCGGCCACATGTCGCAAATCCGCGCGTTGATGCCGCAATGCGTCTCGAAATTCACGGCAGCAAAGCCCATACAGATTACTAACGTCGCTATACCCCGCGATTGCGACATCGGCGGACAGGCGACGATGTTCACATCACGCCACGATGGGTGACGCACATGGAACCACGAAACTTCGTTGAAAAAGGCGGCGCCGCCCATCTGCATGTTCCCTACGACGGGCCACCGCAAGAGTTCCACTTTCTGCTGTTGTCAAAGGCCACGATGCTGGCTGTGGCCGCGGCGATCGAACCGCTCCGCATCGCCAACCAACTGGCGGGCAAGGAACTCTACCGCTGGTTCACCATGTCTGAAGACGGCGCCCCGATCACCTGTTCCAACGGGTTGCGCATCACCCCCGACAGACCGCTGACCCCGTTGCCGTCGGGCGCGATCGGCTTTGTCTGCTCCGGGGTTGAACCGGAAACCGCGACAACCCCGGTCGTTCTGGCCTGGCTGCGCCGTGAAGCCCGGTTCGGCCGCACCCTTGGCGGGGTCTGCACCGGCGCCTTCGCCCTGGCTGCGGCCGGACTGCTTCAGAACCATGCTTTCACCCTTCACTGGGAAAACCAGCCAAGCTTTCGCGAGCTGTTCCCGAAACTCCAGCCCTCGGCAAGCCTGTTTGAAATCGACCGTCGCATCCTGACCTGCGGCGGCGGCAATTCCGCCATCGACATGATGCTGGCGCGGATCGAAAAGACCCATGGTCCCGAGCTGGCGATCATGGTCGCCGACATGTGCATCCACGTGCGTTCGGGGGGGGGGCCTCGGCGCCGCAGCAGACGTCGCATTCGCTGGCCATCGGCACCCGCAACCCGCATCTCATGGCGGCGCTTGAACTCATGGAAGCCCAGATCGAGGAACCGCTGTCGATGCCGGAAATCTGCGACCGGCTCAACGTCTCGCGCCGACAGCTCGAACGCCTTTTCAAACGCTACCTGAACAAGTCCCCGATGACCTGTTATCTCGACATCCGGCTGATGCGCGCCTTTGCGCTGCTGCGCGAAACCAACATGACCGTCTTGCAAATCGCCGCCGCCAGCGGGTTTACCAGCCCCAGCCACCTTGCCCGGCGCTTCCGTGCCAGGTACGGACACTCGCCGCATCGATTTCGCCACTTCTGGGCCTGACACCGCAAAAGGGCGCGATCGAAAAACCGCACCCCTTCTTCCTCTTGCCGGAAATATCCCGGGGAGCGCGAGGGGCTGGCCCCTCGCACCCCGCCCGTGAAAATCAGCCGAACATGTCGCTGGTGATCCCCGCGTACCAGCCGACCGACTCTTCGTAGGTCGTCTTGCGCAAAGCGTCATCTTCACCCAGCTGGCTGATGAAACCGTCCACCTTGGCGATCTTCTCGTCGGTGGCCTTATAGGTCGCGCCCACCTTGATCCCGTCATCGGTATCAAGCAACGACCAGCAGGTGTTGGAGAACTTGGCCGGGAACACTTTCGATCCGGTCAGCGCCCCACGCACAGCCATCGCCGCAACCTTGGCCTGGCTGTTGGCCGAGAAGCCCGATTTCGGCATGTCACCCTGGCTGCTGGCGTCGCCAAGAACGTGGATGTTCTCGTCGATGCGGCTCTGCATGGTGTGCCCGATCACCGGCGCCCAGTTGCCGTCATTCACGCCGGCCATCTCGCAAATCCTGCCGGCTTTCATCGCCGGGATGACGTTGCAGGCATCGGCTTTGATCGCTTCGCCGTCAACATCAACCGTCATGGCGTCGGCATCCACGGTGACGTTGCCGCCGCCAAAGTCCGGACCCAGCCACTCGATCATGCCGCCATAGTGACGTTCCCAGCCATCCTGGAACAGCGCCATTTTCGAGAATTTCGGCTTCGGATCGGCAATGATGATTTTTGCCGTCGGGTTGTTGTTCTTGAGATAATGCGCCACCATCGAAATCCGCTCATACGGCCCGGGCGGGCAGCGGAACGGGTTCGGCGGAGCCACCATGACATAGGTGCCACCCTGCGGCATGCTTTCGATCTGTGCTTTCAGCAGCTCAGACTGCGACCCTGCCTTGTAGGCGTGCGGCATCTTGTTCTGCTTGGTTACATCCCAGCCCGGAACAGCACCGTCGACAAAGTCGATACCGGGCGACAGAACCAGACGGTCGTAGGGCAGAACGCCACCACCGGCCAGGGTCACGGTCTTGGCATCACGATCGACGCCCACGGCCCAGTCATGCACCACGTTCACGCCCTGCTTGGCCAGACCGCCATAGGTGTGCCCGATCGAGCTCAACTCACGGAAACCACCGATATAAAGGTTGGAGAAGAAGCAGGTGTAATACATCCGCGTGGGTTCAACCAGTGTGACGTCTATCTCACCCTTGCTGTCCTTGGCGATATAACGCGCGGCCGTGGCCCCGCCTGCACCGCCACCAACAACCACAACCCTGGGCCGACCATGGCTGCCCGCTTTCACGTGCGGGGCCGACATTGCTGCCGCGGCCGCTGCACCTGTACCGATAAAGGCGCGTCTATTGAGTTTCATCTATGTTCCTCCCGTATTTTAGAACGTGTGTTGAATAGAAAGTTTCCTCGCGCTCAACCGGATCACTCCAGTTTCCCAAAATATGCAGCCAAGGCCGCAATCTCTTCATCCGACAACCGCCCGGACATCATCTGCATCACCGGGTGGGGGCGGATTTTTCTCTTGTAAGCGTGCATCGCGATCACGAAATCCTCTTCCGGCCAGGATACGATCCCCGGGATACCGTCGTAATCCCCATCGCGCTGATGGCAACTGGTGCATTCATTGGCCAGGTACTCGCCGTAATCCGGGTCGCCGACAATCGCCAGGACATCCGTCGACAGTTCGACCTCGGGCTTGCGCGCTGTGGGCGAAGCTTCGGGGATGTTCTGCGGATCGTCCGAGAACTGGCGCATATAGGCCAGCACGTCGTTGATCTCTTCCTGGGTCTCCAGCCCGTCAAACGCCATCCGCGTGTCACTGACCAGGGCCTTGGGATTGCTCAGGTACGCCTCGAGCTTGTCGACCTCCCAGGTCATGCCCAGCTTGCCCTCACGGATCAACCCTTTGGAGTATTTGTAGCCTTCAATGCTGCCCGCGCGGCGGCCAAAAAGTCCGTTGAGATGTGGGCCAATGCCGTTTTCCGCGTCCCGGCCAACCTCATGACAGCCGATGCAATAGTCAAACACCTCTTCGCCTGCTTCCACGTTGCCCAAATGCGCATCGCTCTGCTGGGCCAGCGCCGGCGCTGCGATCATTGACGCAATCACCGTTGCAACGCGTAGTCCCTTACCAAACATCCGGCTCTATTCCCTGTTCTTCTAGTTTTTTGAATTTGTCCTGGAGAAAGCGCTGGAACCCTTGGTTCTCGTAATCCTTCGCCACCACGTATTCGAGCGAACTCAGATAGTGGAACGGGCGCAGATAGCCGGGCATCCGGAACACCTCAGCCTCTTTCACCGATGCCGCGCCGGCCTTGTCGCCGTGAAACGCCATCGTCGTGGGGGTAAACTGGACCCCCCACTTGTCGGCCAGGCGGCGCTCTTCCAACGTCTCGCCGTCGAAATCCATCACCTCGCGCGATCCGAACATATCAAGCTGGATCACATCGAAATGCTGTTGGATAAACTCGACGATCTGTTTCTTCTGGAAATTGACGTAATGCAGCTCGCGACAATAGGGGCAGCCGTTCTGCTCCCAGATCACCAACAGGTTGCGCCCCTGATCCGCAGCCGTTTGCAGATCGTCGCCCATTTCAAGAAAACTGTCTAGGAACCACGGTTGCTTGTGCAACCCATCATCGCCCAGCTCAACATGGACACCACCCTCGGTGGCATCGCCTGCTGCGTATATGGGTCCAGCTACGGCCACAGCAGCAGCCGACGCCAGAACTTCGCGTCTGGTTAACATGTGGCAACTCCTCCCTGTTACCGCCACCACTATGACACGACCTAGCGTCAATTCCAAAATAAAATCTGATAAGAGAATATTTGCATGTTATATGCAGAATTTCGCACATAAAAAGGGGCCGTCGCAGCAGCCCCTTTCCATGCAACAGCGATGTCGGAAATTATTCCGGGAACGATTTCAGATACTCGATCACAGCCGCCGCATCCTCGTCTTTCTTGAGACCGGCAAACGACATTTTTGTCTTTTTAATGAAGGCCTTGGGATTCTTCAGGAATTCGGCCATGTTGGCCTCGTCCCAGATCATGCCCTCTTCGCCCATCGCCTTGATCGTCTTCGAGTATTTGAAGCCGTCCACGCTGGCAAAGCCACGTCCCATGACACCATTCAGCACCGGACCGGTCTTATTCTTGGCCTTTTCGCCGACCTGGTGGCAAGCTTTGCACTTCTTGAACACCTTCTCACCGGCCTTCACCAGCGCCGGATCAAGCGCAGTTTGCGCCGATTCCGTCGCCGCGCCGGTCCCACTGGCCGACGCCAGAAGCGTCTCGGCCTCGCCCTCTTTCAGGGTGGTGGCCTCGGCTTCGCGGGCCTCGCGGGCCGCGGCATCTTCCGGGGTCACGTCCAGAACAGCGGCGCGCATGGTGATTTTCACCGGCTCGGGCTTGCAATTGCTCATGCACGGCTCGCCCCAGAAATGCGCCTCGGACGTGTCGCGATCATCTACGATGAACCCGTCCGCATTGGGCATTTCCACATCCAGAAAATTCTCGTTCGACAGGACGAAATCCTCGTCCACCATGTCGTTCGAATAGAGGATGTAGGCGACCATCGCATAGGTTTCATCCGCCCTCAGCGTCTGCGCCTGACCAAAGGGCATCGACCGGTTCACATAGTCGAACGCCGTCGACAGGTACGGCCAGTAAGAGCCAACCGTTTTCAGTGGGTCCTTGTGATCCAGCGTGTCCGCGCCCCCGGCCAGCTTGGGCCAGTTGTCCACGCCCTCGGCGAAATCGCCGTGGCAGATGGCGCATTGCTCGGCAAAGATCTCTTCACCATCCAGAACCGAGCCCGATCCATGCGGCAAACCGGTACCATCGGGCGACACGTCCAGATCCCAGGCCGCCACCTCCTCGGGCAGAGCCACACGACCCAGGCCCAGCTTCTCGGCCTTGGGCTTGGGGGCTGCCATTGCCGGTGCTGCGACAACGGCGGCCAGGGCCGAAACGGTTACAAACTTAAGAAACTTCGACATTTTCAGCCTCTCCGTTGGCGTTCACATACCAGGTCTGGATGCAGTTGTTGTGATAGATCGAGTTCTCGCCGCGCACCTCGCGCAGCGCCGCCTTGGTCGGCTGCACATAGCCGGTCTCGTCCAAGGCGCGGCTCTGCAGGAACATCTCTTCGCCGGTCCACTCGGTATCGAGGTAGAAACGGGTCAACGCCTTGTCCTGCCCCTCTGCGGCCAGACGCGCGGTCTCCCAGGTCATGCCCCCATCTTTCGAGATGTCGACGCGGGTGATCTTGCCCCGGCCCGACCAGGCCAGACCGGTGATGACCAGCGGGCCATGCCCGTGCTTGATCGGTGCCTGCGGGCTCGGGCTGGTGACAACCGACTTGGCGTCCATCACCCAGGTCCACTTCCGGCTGGTGCCATCTTCCAGCGTGTCGGTGTATTTCGAGGTCTCCTCTCGACTCTGAACCGGCTGGTCCATGACCTCCATGCGGCGGATCCACTTAACCCACAAGTTGCCTTCCCAACCCGGCACAACCAGGCGCGCAGGATAACCATGTTCCTTGCGCAGCGCTTCGCCATTGGCCTTGAAGGCGATCATGCAATCGTCCAGCGCCTTTTCCATCGGGATCGAGCGACCGTTCGAGCTGGCATCCGCACCTTCCACGTACAGCCACTTGTCCTTCAGATCACCCGCCTTACCCAGACCCGCCTCTTCCAGCAGGCTGCGCAGCGAAATGCCCGAGTATTCCATGTTGTGGATCATGCCGTGGGTGAACTGCGCGCCATTGAGCTGCGCCCCCGCCCATTCCATGCCCGTGTTGGCGGCGCATTCCAAGAAGTAGGTCTGGTTCACGCGCGGGAAACGTTCCAGGTCGTCATAGGTGAACACCATCTCGGTATCGACCAGCCCGTTGATCATCAGACGGTAGTCCGCTTTCTTGAGCTCGATTGCGCCCGAGTGGTGACGCTCAAATGCGCAACCCGCCGGGGTGATCGTTCCATCCAGCGCGTGGATCGGCGTGAAGTTGATCGAGCTCACCGTGCCGGCGGTCAGCCATTCAACATTGCGGCGCACCACATCGTCTTCGAAATTGATCGGCAGGCCATAGGGTGCGTGGTCAACACCATCGCCGCCATAGGACGCCCAGTCCTGAACTTCGGTGATCAACGGATCGGCCCCAGCGGCCTTTACAGCCCCTGCCCCGGCAAGCGCACCGCCTGCGGCCATGGCCCCCGTCAAAAAAGACCGGCGCGACGGCTTCGCACCTTTGAAACTCGTGGTCATCGATTCTGCCTCCTGTTACGCAAAAACAAATTCCCTTTATGGAATTTGTGCGTAAAAGGAAATACATATTCACATATTCTAATTACTTTATTTCAATGACCTAACGTCACCCATCCGCGCCGTACAACTATCTGGAGTTATTGTAAAAGAAATATGACTTTCGTGTACAACTTAATGTCCTCGCCACGAAAAAAGGCCCCCGCCGATGGCAGGGGCCGCTCATTTCTTCTGACGGGGATTACCCCGCCATTCGCCTGTTATCCGCCAACAACCTTCACGCTGTTGTTCGGATTCAGCTTCACGGTGCCTTCCTTCTTGATGTGGTTCTCGATCACATCCCAGATCTGCGGCCCCTCGGTGCCTTCGTTGACCGACGCCCAGCCCGCCACCACATAGGTCTTGGCCGGGTCAATCGTCTCGCCGGTCTTGAGCAGCGTCATCTCGGTGATCCGCTCGCCCTGTGGTTTGTTGATGTCGATGCGATAGCCCAGGCCACCAACCCGCACCATGTCGCCGCCCTGCTGGTAATAGGGGTCAGGATTGAACAGGTTGTCGGCCACGTCTTCCAGGATCACGTGAATGAACTCGCCTGTCATCTCGGACCGATAGGCCTTGCCATAGGTCATCGAGCAAACATTCCAGATGTCTTCGCGGGTGATCTCCTGCCCCGGCAGGATGCTCGGGCCCCAGCGCACGCCGGGCGACATGGCGATATCCGCTTCGCGCTCGGAAATCAGCGCATCACAGATCAGGTCATCCCAGGTGCCGTTGAAGTTGCCACGACGATACAGAAGGTCGTCGGTGGTGCCGATTACCTCTTCCAGTTCTGCCTTGAACGGCGCGCGCTCATCATCGATCAGCTTGGTGATCACCGGATCGGGCGCGATCACGTCGGCAAAGATCGGAATCAGCTTGTGACGGATGCCCATCATCTTGCCGTCGCGCACATCCAGATCGACCCGGCTGACAAACTTGCTGTTCGACCCGGAGGCAATCAGGAAGGTCTCGCCCACCTGCACCGGTTCGGGCAGCGCATCATGGGTGTGCCCGGTCAGGATCACGTCGATCCCCTTGACCCGGCCGGCCATCTTCTTGTCGACGTCGAACCCGTTATGCGACAGGCAGACCACAAGTTCGGCCCCCTCGGCCCGCACCTCGTCCACCATCTCCTGCATGTGCTGATCTCGGATTCCGAACGAATATTCCGGGAACATCCAGCGCGGGTTGGCAATCGGCATATACGGGAAGGCCTGCCCGATCACCGCTATCTTGACCCCGCCGCGTTCGAAGAACTTGTAGGGCTTGAACAGCTCGGCCGGCTCGTCCCATTCCGCATCAAAAATATTCTGCCCCAGCGCCGCGAACGGCAGGTTCTCGACCAGCTCGTTGACCCGCTCGCTGCCCAGCGTGAACTCCCAGTGGAACGTCATCGCGTCGGGTTTCAGCGCGTTCATCACATTGACCACGTCCTGGCCTTCGGTCTGATAGCAGGTGTACGAACCATGCCAGGTGTCACCACCATCCAGCAACAAAGCGTCAGGCCGGTCGGCGCGGATCGAATTGATCACGGTCGACACACGGTCCATACCACCGACCCGGCCATAAGCCTGTGCCAGCGAGGAAAAATCGTTATAGCTCAAGGCATAAGCCGATGCCGAGCCATCCTCGATTCCGTACATCTTGCGGAAATCCGCGCCGGTGACATGCGGAACATGGCCCCGCGCCTCGCCCACGCCCAGATTGATCTCGGGTTCACGGAAATAGATCGGTTTAAGCTGCGCGTGAATGTCGGTGATATGCATCAGCGTCACGTTGCCGAAGGTATCAAACTCCAGAAGCTGATCCTGGGTCAGCGCCTGCTGCGCCGCCAAACGGGCCCAGTTGCCATAGCCCGAGGCCCCCACCATGGCCGAAGCCGCCATGGAAACCTGAAGGAAGTCACGACGTGAAATCATGGATGAGAGCCTTTCCGTGTATTACGATTCCGCGCCATTCATATGCGCGGATTTGAATTTGTGGGAAAAGAGAAAGGCCCGCCCCTTTCCCAAGGGCGGGCCTTCGCCTTATTTAGTTGCGGACCGAAGGACCTTCGACCGACAGACCGTTGCCGCGGCTGGTAACGTACAGCTCCAGCGCGTGGAACTCATCCGAGTTCGGGCTGAATGTTTCCGCACGGGTGTCGCGAATACACCCTTTGAAACGCGCCTGCGCCGAGGTCAGCTTGGCATTCTTCAGACGGTAAACCGGGAAACCATTGATCTGGCCCTGGCTCAGGTGGTCCGAGCGAATGTGGTTGCCATAGTTTTCTTCGTGGCACGAGGCACAGCTCAGTTCCAGCTGACCGAACCGGGTATAGTACATTTCCTTACCCTTGGCCCAGATATCCGCGACCGGGCCGTCAATGGCCACGTTCACAGGCATACCACGCGAATGGCTGCTGATCATCGCTTCCATACGGTTGATCTTGGTCTTGGCGTATTTCAGCGGCTCGGCGCCCATACGTTCCGTCCGGCAATGGTTGATCTGGGTTTGCAGCGTGTGCAGCTTGCCCGTCTCTTCATTCCATTTCGGATAGACCGCGCGCACGCCCTTCATGCTTTCGGCCGGGTCATCGTGACAGCTGGCGCAGGATTTGCCTTCGCTGCCTTCAACCTTGACCCAGTCGTCCATCGCCTGGTCAACATAGATCATGCCCGGGTTGTCGAAATCATCGGCCTGGAGCGCCTGGGTCTCATCCGAGCGGAAGTGCCAGCCCGAAATCGCCTCGTCCAGCGCCCCATCGAGGTGCGCGGCGGCCTTGGTCTTGGTGACCATTTCCATATCGCCGTTCACCACCAGCTTGTCATCGTCGGCATCCGCAATCGCGAAAGTCGGCAAAGCCACGGCGACCGCAGCGACAAGAGACATCGTCTTGAATTTCATACGGTTTCCTCCCTTATTTTTTTGTGCGCCCTACCCTTCTTGCGAGGCAGGGCGCATATCCGTGCTTAGCCGACCTTGACCGACTTGGTGGTCTCGTAGACCGAGCCGTCATCGTCATACCAGGTGAACTTGAAATCACCGGCTTCCGGCACAACGGCCTTGAATTCGAAATACGGGTTGGTCGAGATCGACGGCTCCATCGCCACATCGATCACGCTCTTGCCGTTATATTCGCAGGTAAAGCGGTTGATGATCGAACGCGGGATGGGGCTGCCATCCTTTTTCTTGCGCTGACCCGATTCCATCTTGTGGCTGATCAGGGTTTTCAGCGTCACGGTTTCGCCTGCTGCCGCCGATTTGGGGGCTTTCACGCGGGGTTTTACACCTTCTGCCATGTGTCTGGTCTCCTATGCCTTAGCCGCCGCAGCCGCCGATGGTGACCTTTACGGTCCGGGATGCTTTCTTGAAACTGCCATCCGCCATCTTGGCGATGGCCGCAACTTCCTGAGTGCCGGCCAGACGAATCCGGGTCGACGCCGAGGATGCGCCCGACAACTCGCCGAAATTGAAGGTGGCAACATTCGGGTTCGGGTTGCCTGTGGCAACGATGATGATCGCCGCCGCGCCTTCGGCCGCCACGGCCACCGGCACGGTGTTGCCGTTCTCGGCAATCTCCGGCGCAGTCAGTTCGACCCCGCCATCCGCAACGTCTGCACCGCCGGTGAAGGCGTTGATCACTTCGTCTGCCGATGCCGCGGCGCTGACGCGCAGTGGCAGAGCGGTCAGAGCAACAGCACCGGCGCCAAGCGCCAGAGTATCGCGTCGTGAGAAGCTCATTCTCTCTCTCCTTGAGTTCTGTTTGTCTTGTTCTTCACGTCAGCCACGACCAGGATCACTCTTTCAGAGTGCTCAGGAATGCGACCAGGTCTTCGATTTGCTGGGCTTCAAGAAGCGGGCCAAACGAGTCGTCAGCCGCTTTGCCAGTGTACCGGTTGCCCGGACGGATAAAGCCATCGACCTTGTAGTAAGCTGGCATAACCGTGCCCTCGAAGGTCATTTTCGAGTTCACCAGAATACCGCGCAACTCGGCTTCGTTCCAGCGGTCAGCCACGCCATCCAGCGCCGGACCGACATTACCCGCGAACGGATAGTCAACCGAACTGATCAGGTGGCAGGCAATGCAATTGCCTTTTTTCTTGGATGAATAAACGCCCTCTCCGGCCTTCGCATCACCGGCAACGCCGGTCAGCGACGCCTCAACAGCGCTTCCGTTGAACATAACATCCTTCGGGGCAACTTCCCCGGCCATTGCTGTTCCAGCGGTCAGTGCAGCCGCCAGTGTCAGTGTCGTAAACCTCATGTTTCCTCCCTATGCTACCCGGTTATTTCAAGGTTAGCTCCAACAGTTCTAGTGCAGATGGTTACAAAAACGCAACAACAAATTCGTAAAGATGAATTATATTATGTCTGCGCAAACATGTATCCGCGCAACATAATTACTCATTCACCCTTCGCTGCTTGTCGTTCTTTTAACATACGCGCATGATATCGTTGGAAATCCTCTCCGTCATCAAAATCGTAACGTTTCTCATTTACCCAGACGAACATGTTATAGGTCGTGTGGAAGCCAAATGCGCCCGGCATCACCGAAACGGCCGCCACGTTGGCCTGCTGACCCTCGGGCACCTCCTCGGGCATGAACATCAGAGTCGGGGTAAAGAGAATCCCCCACTTGCGCATCAGATCGGCTTGCTCGGCTTCTTCACCATCGAAATCCACCGCCGTGTCGTTGCCGTGCAGGTTCATCTGCACCACGAAGTAATTGTCCTCGATGTATTTCGACAGCTCCGGGTTGGGATAGACCTCGGCATGCATCTTGTCGCAGTAGATGCAGCCACGCTGCTCGATAAACAGCACCAGCCGCTTGCCTTCGGCATTGGCCTCATCCAGGTCTTCGCGCAAGTCCTTGAACGTGTCACGCATCCAAGGGGTCTTGTGCAGGCCATCATCCCCCTTCTCTGCTGCTCCCAGGCTCAACGAGCCCGCAAAAACCAGCACCAAAGCCATCCATATCCGTTTCATGAATTTCTCCCTTTACCCGATCTTGGTGAAGCTCGGGAATACCTCGATCATCCAGTTCGAAATGACGTTGACTGTATCGGTCGCGATCAGAATCGCAAACACGATCAGCATCACGCCCATCGCCTTCTCGACATAGGCCATCTTGGCCCGGTGTTTCTGCAACGCCGCCAGGAACGGGCGTGCGAAGAACGCCGCGATCACGAAAGGCGCGGTCATGCCCAGCCCGAACATCGCCAGAAGAAGCGCGCCCTGGCTGATATCGCCCATGCCTGACGCAATCATCAGGATCGACGCCAGAACCGGCCCGACACAGGCGGTCCAGCCAAAACCAAAGGCCAGCCCCATCAGATAGGCCCCGGCGATGGTCGTCGGGTCGGCCTTCGTTTCCATCCGCGCCTCGCGCATCAAAAAACCGATGCGGATCACCCCCAGGAAATGCAATCCAAAGACAAAGATCACCGCCGCCGCCACATACGCCAGCGTATCTTTCCATTGAATGAACGCCTGACCCAGCGCCGTGGCCCCCATCCCCATCAGCATGAAGATCGTCGTAACCCCCAGTGCGAACATGATCGCGGAAATGACCAGCCGGCGTGCCGCGCCGGGGGCAATCTCGGCCTCGCCATCCGGACCTCCCCGCAGTTCGGCCATGCTGATCCCCGCCATATAACTCAGGTAGAACGGCACCATCGGCAGAATGCAGGGCGTGAAAAACGCCGCCAGCCCTGCGAAAAGCGCACCAAAATAGGTGATATCAAGCATCGCGCCGCCTCTCCTCCCCAGAAGAACATCTTGAAAAATTCACATATTCAGATTAGGCTAGGCATCAAAATTGTCAATCAGCTCCTCAGCAGGCTCTTCAGCATGTTCTATCGCGCCATACTCGCCCTTACGTTGCTCATGTCTCTGGCGGTGACCCGCCCGGCACAAGCCACCGAGCTGGTCATGGTCGAAGAACAGGGCTGTTACTACTGCATCACCTGGAAAAACGTGGTCGGCCCGATCTACCCCAAGACGCCGGAAGGCGTCTTTGCGCCGCTGCGCATGATCGACATCGACGATGGCGTGCCCACGGACCTGACTTTCGCCCGCAAGGTGGTCTACACCCCCACATTCATCCTGATCGACCAGGGGCGGGAAGTCGGCCGGATCGAGGGCTACCCGGGCGAAGATTTCTTCTGGGGCCTGCTCGAGATGATGCTCGAAGCGAAAACCGATTACCAAGGCACGGGTTGACGACGGATTTCCATTGACCCGCGCCCAATAATAGCGATAAGCGCCCGGCAAGGCGTAACACCAGTGACATAAGGCCGAAACAGCGGACGGGAGTGGTTCGTGGCCGACATAACCGAGGGGTATGAAAGTATGGGTTTGCCCGTGTTCGATACCGATCTGACCGAAGAAGAGCTCGACGCGTTCGTTGCCAATGCGACCACCGCTTCGAACTTTCTCAAAACCGTCAGCCACGAGGGACGGCTGATGATCCTGTGCCACCTGGTCTCTGGCGAAAAATCCGTGACCGAGTTGGAAGAACTGCTCTCGGCCCGCCAGGCCGCGGTGTCGCAACAGCTTTCGCGGCTGCGGCTCGAAGGGCTGGTCGTGCCACGCCGTGAGGGCAAGGCGATCTATTACCGCTTGGCCGACAACCGTCCGAAACGTATACTGGAACTCGTCTACGAGCTCTTCTGCGAAGACGGCTGCGACTGACCCCTCTCAAGGCTGGACCGCCTTGTCTTCTTGGGGCCCGCATCCTAACGCTGATCGGGCCCAGGGAAGGTACACGACCAACATGCTCGAATTCTTCGGCGAAAACATCCTGGTGGCCCTGATCGGGTTATTTGGCGGGATGCTTTTGGGCCTGGCCGCGCGGCTGGGCCGTTTTTGTACCATGGGCGCCGTCGAGGACCTGCTCTATGGCGGCTCGCAGATCCGGATGCGGATGTGGGTGCTGGCCATCGGTGTGGCAGTGACCGGCACTTCGCTCCTGACCGCCTCGGGCTGGCTGATTCCGACCGACAGTATCTATCTTTCGATTCGCTGGATGCCGCTGGCCTCGATCCTGGGCGGGCTGATGTTCGGCTATGGCATGGCCCTGGCGGGGAATTGTGGCTACGGCTGCATCGCCCGGCTTGGTGGCGGTGACCTGCGCGCCTTCGTCATCGTGCTGGTGATGGGGGTTTCGGCGTATTTCGTGCTCTCGGGGCCATTGGCCGGGCTGCGGACGATGCTGTTCGAACAGCAGGATGTGACGTCCGACCTGCCGCCGGGCATCGCCCACGCACTCTCTGGTGTCACCGGGCTTGGGATCGGAACCATTGGCCTGCTGATCGGTCTCCTGATCGTGCTGGGGGCGTTGGCCTCGCGCGATTTCCTGTCCAAGCCGAAATCCATCTTCTGGGCAGTGGTCGTCGGTATTGCCGTGGTGTCGGGCTGGGCCGGCACCGCCTGGGTTGCCACCGAAGGCTTTGCCGCGGTGCCGGTGGTGTCGCATTCCTTTGCCGCACCGGTGGGCGAAACCCTGCTCTATTCGATGACCGCCTCGGTGCGCGCGCCCTCCTTTGCCGTGGGCTCGATCCTCGGCGTCGGCCTCGGCGCCTTTGCCGGTTCGCTGATCAAGGGCCATTTCCGCTGGGAGGCCTGCGAAGACCCGCGCGAACTCAGACGCCAGATTATGGGCGCTGTGCTGATGGGCACAGGTGCGGTCATCGCCATGGGCTGCACCGTCGGCCAGGCGATCTCGGCTTTTTCTGTGCTCAGTTTCTCGGCCCCGGTCACCTTCCTGGCCATCGTCGCCGGCGCCGCCCTGGGTCTGCGCCAGCTGATTGAAGGCTTCCTGCCTGCCGAATAAGAGGGGCTGCGCCGCCTGACGGCGTCGTCCGGCTCGGGTTGCGCCGCCTGACGGCGTCGCCGGGGGTATCTGGTGGCGCCGCGCGCACGCGCGGCGGGGCTCGACGCAATGGCGGCGATAGACCTGCGGTGGTCTCCTGCACCGCGCAGCCGGAATGAGTATTTTAGCAAAGAAAGAGACCCAGAAGAAGGATGCCCCTCACCAGGCGGCCCTTTCCCGGACCGAATGCTCGAATCCGACAGCGGTCCCAGCCATGCGGCCAGTAGGTGACTCACCTAATCCAGCACGTCGAAATCTGCACCACCCAGCACCCGACCATTGACCTGGATCTCAATCCGGTGTGGCCCCGGCAGAACCTTGACGGTGCTCGCTCCCCGGGGCATGCGGTAGTGTTTTTCCAGCCGCAAGGGCCGGTCCAAACGCACCACCGCCTGGCCCAGTTTCATCACCTTGCGGCGCGGTGGCCCGTCGTCGCCACGATGGAAGTACAGCACGTAATCCACCAGAACGGGGCTTTCTTCGTCCGCCTCCAGCGTCACGGCGAACCGCATCTGGTCGCCCATTGCCACCGGCACCCCCGTCAGGCTCAGATCCGTCAGGCGCACGGGCGCGTCCGCAAGGTAGCCCAGCATTGCCAGCGCCTTCGGCTCACCCTGTTTCACCAGCGTGCGCAGCGCATGCTTGCGCATCCAACCGAGCTCATCCACCGCCTGTCGCCCGGCCTGGTCCCAACAGGCCAGCCGCTGCATCACGGTCCCCGGCATCAGTTTGCTGAGATCGTTTAGGTGGTTGGCGACCGAGCGGGTGACAAAGCGCGTATCGTCGTCATACAACCGGTCGAGCAAAGGCAGCGCCCGGTCCGGATCCATCGCAATGGCAATCCCCCAGGGCAGGCGCGGCCGTGTGCCTTCGCTGACCAGCCGCCGCACATGGTAATGCTCGTGATCGCACCACTTTCCCAACCGATCCAGCACAAGATCCTCATGGGCATTCAGGAACGGCCGGATCGCGTATTCCATCGAGAAGCGCTGTGTCACCTCTTCCAACACGTCCAGGGCGCGATCAGGGGTTTCCATGCCGCGACGCACCACCAGCTCGCCCAGAGGGGCAAAGATGAAATCACCGAAATCGTCGTCCCTGAGCGCCGGATCGCAGGGCGCGGGCAGCGCGGCGGCGATCACTGCCGCCAGCGCATCAAACGGCCCCGGCAGCGCCAGATCCAGGCATTCGGCAATCCAGTTGATCCGCGCCTTCAGCTCGAGATCATGCAGCCGCGCCATCACGTCGCGACTGAAGCCGGGCGCGTCAAACCCGGGCGCAGCCTCTGACACAAGCTCGCCCAGATAAGCAACTTTTTCGGCGTTAAACAGCTGATCTGCCAGCGAATACCCTTTGGCCATGGCTCCGCTGCCTACATCGTCGAATTCACCCCGCCGCCATCCAGCAGGACATTCTGCCCGACGATGAAGCCCGCATGTTGCGAACACAGGAACGCACAGGTCGCACCGAACTCTTCCGGCGTGCCGTAACGCCCGGCCGGTATGGTCTGACAGCGGTTGGCCTTGGCCTCGTCCATGCTGATCCCCTGCTCGCGCGCCACGCCGCCATCGAGCGCGATCGCCCGGTCGGTGGCGTGAATCCCCGGCAGCAGGTTGTTGATCGTTACCCCAGACCCGGCCACCTGGCGCGACGTGCCCGCCACGTAACCGGTCAACCCGGCACGTGCCGAATTGGAAAGCCCCAGAACCGCGATCGGCGCCTTGACGCTCTGCGAGGTGATGTTGACCACCCGGCCCCAACTCCGGCTCATCATCCCCGGCAGGCAGGCCTTCATCATCGCGATCGGCGCCAGCATGTTGGCATCCAGCGCCTTGATGAAATCCTCACGCTCCCAATCATACCACATGCCCGGCGGCGGACCGCCGGCATTATTGACCAGGATATCGACCTCGCCGGCCGCCTCAAGAACGGCACCGCGGCCGTCTTCAGTGGTGATATCGGCCGCCACTGGCACCACCTCGACGCCGTGGGCCTTGGCCAGTTCACCGGCTGCCGCCTTCAATGTTTCTTCGGTCCGCCCGTTGATGACAAGGTTCACCCCCGCCGCCGCCAGCGCCTCGGCACAGCCCCGGCCCAACCCCTTGGACGAGGCACAGACAATCGCCTTCTTGCCGGAAATTCCCAGATCCATAACCGCACTCCCTTCGCGTGTTGCTATCCTGTTGCCTGCGATAAAACCCCATGCCGCGCCACAAGACCAGAGCATGCATGACGAAACCCGCACCTGCGGGGCGGAAAATCGTCGAACCCTCGGCCCGGTCTGGCCACAGTCCTGCGCTACCCGCCAGTGTGACGTGTCGACGATTGAAAGCGGCCCCCGTCAGATGAGCCTCGCAACAGCAACGCCCAGTCATTCAGTCCCGGTCTATGGCGCGGACATGTTCCCGGTGGTCAGCGGCGCAAATCTCGGCGACGGTCTCAGCTTTGCCGAGGAATTGCAGCTCGAAGACACCTATGCGCTCGGCCAAGATGCCGCTCCGATGCGCCTGTCGATCTGCTCGGGTGACGGCAATCACTTCACCATTGCCGGGAATACCGCCACCGGCCAGCCCGGCGCGACGGTGGTGCTCGACAGCTGCCTGACGCTGATGACCCGCGCCTCCGAGGTGGTCGAAATGCTGGTCCTGATCGAAGTCGACAAAGACGGCGCAGTTGCCGAGGTTTATAGCCTGCCGCTGGCGCCGCTCGACCCCAGGGCCGGTTACCTGCTGGTGGGCATTGGCCGCGATGCGGCGCAGGCCTGCCTGGCCCAACTGGCCTGCGTTTCCTTTACCCGCGGCACCCATATCACACTGGCCACCGGCGAACAGCGCCCGATCGAGGACCTGCAGGTCGGCGACAAGGTCCTGACCCGTGATGACGGCCCGCAGGAAATCCGCTGGATCGGCCAGAACACCGCCCGCGCCGTGGGCGAGTTCGCACCGATCGTGATCACCGCAGGCGCCCTGTACAACACGGGCGACCTCGTAGTGTCACCCGACAACCGGCTGGTCATCTACCAGCGCAGCGACGAACTGAACGCCGGACGTTCCGAGCTGCTGGTCAAGGCCCGGCACCTGGCCAATGGCAACACAATCTATGCCCGGCAAGGCGGCTTTGTCGATTTCTTCCAGCTGCTGTTCGACCGGCACCAGATCATCTTTGCCGAGGGCATCGCCGCCGAAACCCTGCTGGCGGACCAGCGCACCCATGCCGCCCTGCCGCGCGAGTTGGTTCAGAGCCTGCGGATTGACGATCGGAATCATAGCGACCTGTCCCATCTCGAGTTCGATGTCAGCAGTCAGTTGCCAGATCGGCCGGATGCAGCAGAATTGCTGCGCCGGGCGTCAACACGGTAAGGCATACGCCCAGGATCAACGAGTTACGCCGTGACGGGACAAGTCATCCCTCCAGCGAAACCACAGCTCGCCGATAGAGATGCCACGTGGTGTGGCCAAGGATCGGCAGGGTAAAGATCAGGCCGAGAAACGCCGGAACCAGCGACAACAGCATGGTGACCGAGATGATCGCCGCCCAGCTCAGCATGACCACAGGGTTTTCCGTGACGACGCGAATGGATGTCAGCATGGCGGTCACGAAATCGATCTCCCGGTCCAGCAGCAAAGGCATGGCGACCACGGTAAGCGAGAAGAGAACGGCCGAAAAAATGGCGCCCGCGCAGGTGCCAACGGCAAGAAAGGTCCAGCCTTCGGGTGTGAAGAATACGGTGTTCAAGAACCCGCCGAAGTCCGAAAAAGAAGCATCCTGAAGAATGATCGCCAGCCAAAGCCGGATCTGATACATCCACACCCAGAAAACGAACAGGGTGACAAAGGCCATCCAGCCCATTTCGCGCCTGCTTTGACGGGCCATGACGGTCAGGATATCGGACCAGCCGAAACGCTCGCCTGTCTTCAACCGGCGCGACATTTCATAAAGCCCGGCAGCCGCGAACGGCGCGACCAGCGGAAAGCCGACCATAGCGGGAATGATCATCCATATCTTGCCCAGCCAGACCAGGCACCATACGAACAGAATTCCGAAAACCGCATAGAACAAGCCGAAAAATCCGCTCATGAGAGGGCGCGCCAGAAAGTCGGAAAACCCTGCCTTCAGCGACGCGGTAATATCCTCCGCCGTCAACGTGTTGACCTCGGGACTGCCCTGTTGCTCAGGCGTCTGATCATCGGGTGGTGTGGGATCTTCGGTCTTGGATGGCATGGAACATTCCTCCCAAAGCGTGGCAACGCGCCGGTCCGCTTGCCAGCGCAACCAGCAATGAAACACCGCTCCGTCCTCCGCTTGCAAGTCTGCATCTGCTCGGGCTTCAGGGCAAGGGCGGAGTATGGCCGGCTGACGCCTAACGGTTTTCGCCCTGCTTTTTCGCCATCCGCTCGATCATCTCGAGGAACCCGACCGAGACATCCTTCTCGTCCCAATGCGACTTGATCCGCCCCGCGATCAGCGCCTCCCAGTAGATCCGCAAGACCGCGTTGATCCGCCGATTGTATCCCGGCCCCAGCTTGCGGAACCAGCGCAGCATGTCCGCATCCAGCCGCAGGGTGACCTTCTCCTTTTTCGGCACCACAGGTTCACGCAGCGCAACCCCGTTCCACCCCTCGGGCAGAGACCGGTCAATCCAGGCATCCTTCAACTCGCCCTGCAACAGCTTCAACTCTTCCGCCAACCGCAGGTCGGCCTGTCGCGCCGTCTCGCTCATCATCTGTCCTTTCGCGTTAACTCACCGGCAAGACATAGCCGCCAAAGGTTAACCGCAAACCGCCCCACCGTTCGCGGGACAGAAACCCGACAGATAGCCGACCGATACCAGTCCCCTCTTTTCTTGCTATCCCGGCAATCGTTAAATATACGCGCGCTCATGTTGGACATCGCCTCAAACCGCCCCGAATTGCCGCCCGAGATTGCGCGTCGCCGCACCTTCGCGATCATCTCGCACCCGGACGCCGGCAAGACCACGCTGACGGAAAAGTTCCTGCTCTACGGCGGGGCGATCCAGATGGCTGGCCAGGTCCGCGCCAAAGGCGAGGCCCGGCGCACCCGCTCGGACTTCATGCAGATGGAAAAGGACCGGGGCATTTCAGTCTCCGCCTCTGCAATGTCGTTTGATTTTAAAGAGTTCCGCTACAATCTTGTGGACACACCCGGCCACTCGGACTTTTCGGAAGACACCTATCGCACCCTCACGGCGGTGGACGCTGCCGTCATGGTGATCGACGGCGCCAAGGGCGTGGAATCCCAGACCCAGAAGCTGTTCGAAGTCTGCCGGTTGCGCGACCTGCCGATCCTGACCTTCTGTAACAAGATGGACCGCGAAAGCCGCGAGACATTTGATATCATTGACGAAATCCAGGAAAACCTTGCCATCGACGTAACCCCGGCCTCTTGGCCGATCGGTGTCGGGCGCAATTTTCTCGGCTGCTATGACATGCTCAACGACCGGCTCGAACTGATGGATCGCGCCGACCGCAACAAGATCGCCGAAACCATTGAAATCAACGGGTTGGATGACCCTCTTCTTGCGGAACACGTGCCGGCGGAATTGCTGGAACAGTTGGTGGAAGAGGTCGAAATGGCGCGCGAACTGCTGCCGACGCTCGACCCGCAATCGGTACTCGAAGGCCACATGACCCCGATCTGGTTCGGCTCGGCGATCAACTCGTTCGGCGTCAAGGAACTGATGGACGGCATCGCCGCCTACGGCCCCGAGCCACAGCCGCAATCGGCCCAATCGCGGCAGATTATGCCAGAAGAATCAAAGGTTTCCGGCTTTGTCTTCAAGGTTCAGGCCAACATGGACCCGAAACACCGTGACCGCGTTGCCTTTGTCCGTCTCGCCTCGGGGCATTTCAAACGCGGGATGAAACTGACCCATGTGCGCTCGAAAAAACCGATGGCAATCTCCAACCCGGTGCTGTTCCTCGCCTCTGATCGCGAGCTCGCCGAAGAGGCTTGGGCCGGTGACATCATCGGCATTCCCAACCATGGGCAGCTCAGGATTGGCGATACGTTAACCGAAGGGGAAGATTTGCGTGTTACCAACATCCCCTCCTTCGCCCCGGAACTGCTGCAAGGTGTCCGCGCCACCGACCCGATGAAGGCCAAGCACCTGGAAAAAGCGCTGATGCAGTTTGCCGAAGAAGGTGCCGCCAAGGTGTTCAAACCCTCGATCGGGTCCGGCTTCATCGTCGGCGTGGTCGGTCAGCTTCAGTTCGAAGTTCTGGCCTCGCGGATTGAACTGGAATATGGCATCCCCGTCCGGTTCGAACAATCGCAGTTCACCTCCGCCCGCTGGGCCAGCGGCGACGCGCAAGCCATTGATAAGTTTGTAAATGCCAACAAACAGCACATCGCCCATGACCATGACGGCGACATCGTCTACCTGACCCGCCTGCAATGGGACATCGACCGGATCGAGCGTGACTATCCGGACGTCACCCTGTCGGCGACCAAGGAAATGATGGTGTGACCCCTTGCGCGGGCACACCCGCCCGCGCATCCTCGCCCTATGAGCCGTCCACCGAAATGGGGTATCGTTTCGACGATCAAGGCCCCCTTGCGCGAAATCGCGATCTTCGCCGCCCATCACCTAGAGCTGGGTGCGCATCGGCTCATTATCTACTTGGATGACGCCAACCAAGTGGCCTTTGACCGTCTGTCGCAACACCCGGAAATCTGCATCATACAAGCCGACGAGACCAACTGGCGCCGCGCCCGCCGCCCGGTCAAACACCAAGTCCGCCAGGCCCGCAACGCCCGCCACGCCTATCACCGCATGGCACAGGGCCTCGATTGGCTCGCCCATATCGACGTGGACGAATTTCTCCGGCCGCTCAACCCCTTGTCCGAGCAACTTCAAGCCCTTCCGGATGATAGCGCTTGTGCCCGCACCCGCCCGATAGAGGCGCTTTCCGGTGAGGGGATCTCTGATATCCCGCCAGCTCAGACTTGTTTCAAAGCCGCCGCCCACGACCGCGCCACGCGTGACCTCCAGACCGGCGCGATCTACCCAACCTATGGCGCGCAACTCAATGGCGGCTTCCTCTCCCACGTCGCCGGAAAACTCTTTGCCCGCACCGGGCTCGAACTGACCGCGTTCAAGATCCACAACATCTTCATTGGCGACGAACAAAACCCCGGCCAGCAGGAGCTGCCGCAGACCGAGCTTTGCCACATGCACGCCCCGCGGCTCGACGACTGGCTCGCCAGCTTCCGCTACCGGCTTGAAAAAGGCGCCTACCGTCCGGAGCTTGGTGCCACCCGACCGCGCGTGGCCGGGGGATTAACCATGCATGAGTTCTTTTCCTACATCCTGGCCGAAGAAGGTGAACAGGGCCTGCGTGATTTCTTCGACGAAGTCTGCCGCGCCACGCCCGATCTGCGCGCCCGGCTCAAGGCCCGCGGGCTGCTGCGTTGTTACGAGATGGATCTGGAAGCGAAACTGGAGAAACATTTCCCAGATCTTGCCTAGAATTGCTTCCAAACTGGCAACAATACGCGGCCAATCCGCACGCCGGCCCAGCCTGCATTGACCGCAAGCCCAATTTTCCCTATGGAGGGCGCACGGGTTGCATTGCGGACAACCGCGGGTCAACCGGACCCAACCCGAACAGACGCTACGGGCGCGAAAATGTCCGTAAACCACGGATACACATGACAAAATTTTCCGACCTGAAGTTGCACGCGAAGGTTCTCAAAGCCGTCGACGAAGCCGGCTATGAATCACCCACCCCCATCCAGGCAGGCGCCATCCCTCCAGCCCTTGAAGGCCGTGACGTCCTTGGCATCGCCCAAACCGGCACCGGCAAGACCGCAGGGTTCGTCCTGCCGATGATCTCGATGCTGGCCCGTGGCCGGGCACGTGCGCGCATGCCGCGCTCCCTCGTTCTCTGCCCCACCCGCGAACTCGCCGCCCAGGTGGCCGAAAACTTCGACACCTATGCCAAGCATGTCAAACTCTCCAAGGCGCTGCTCATTGGCGGCGTTTCGTTCAAGGAACAGGACACCCTGATCGATAAGGGGGTTGACGTTCTGATCGCCACGCCGGGCCGCCTGCTCGACCATTTCGAGCGCGGCAAGCTGATCCTCAGCGACGTCAAGGTGATGGTCGTGGACGAAGCCGACCGGATGCTCGACATGGGCTTCATCCCCGATATCGAACGCATCTTCGGCCTGACGCCGTTCACCCGCCAAACGCTGTTCTTCAGCGCCACGATGGCGCCCGAGATCGAGCGGATCACCAACACCTTCCTGCACACGCCTGAACGCATCGAAGTGGCCCGCCAGGCCACCGCCTCCGAGACCATCGAACAGGGCGTGGTAATGTTCAGGGGCTCGCGCCGCGACCGCGCCGACAGCGAGAAACGCAAGCTCTTACGGCTTCTGATCGATGCCGAGGGCGACGCGCTGACCAACGCCATCGTCTTCTGCAACCGCAAGATGGACGTGGATATCGTCGCAAAATCTTTGAAGAAATACGGCTATGACGCGGCCCCGATCCATGGCGATCTGGACCAGTCGCAGCGCACACGCACGCTGGACGGCTTCCGCAACGGCGAATTGAAGCTTCTCATCGCGTCGGATGTGGCTGCACGCGGTCTTGACGTGCCTTCGGTCAGCCACGTGATCAATTTCGACGTGCCAGGCCACGCCGAGGATTACGTTCACCGCATCGGCCGCACCGGCCGCGCGGGGCGCGAAGGCAAGGCGATCACGCTGTGCAATCCGCGCGACGAAAAGAACCTCGAAGACGTGCAACGCCTGATCCAAAAGGAAATCCCGCGTCTCGACAGCCCGCTCAAAGGTGCCGCTGCGCCGGCCAAAACCGACAGGCCCGAAACCGCCGAGGAAGCCCCCAAGCCGGCCCGCCGCACGCGCCGCAAGCCCGAGGACAAACCCGCAGCCAAACCCGCCGAGGCCGCTCAAGAGGCCAAGCAACCCGAGAGCAAACCCGCCCCCGAAAACAAGCCCAGCCGTGGTGGCCGCGGCCGCGGTGGCAGGAAACAAGAGGGAGGCGGCAACAAGGTTGTCGGCATGGGCGATCACATGCCCGGCTTCATCGCGCTCAGCTTTGATGAGCGTCGCACCGACTGATTTCGACGTAAAAACAGACACATGACAAAGGCCAGCCCTGCGCTGGCCTTTGTTTTTGCTAACAGGTCACGCCAATCGCGAGGTAATGATCGTCACCTCGGGCTTCTTGCCGATCTCGTCCTGTGACACCTTGCGCACGATCCGCTTCAACTCCTGCTCGAGCTTGTCGTCATCCGCCAGCGTCTTCTCGCTGGCCCGCCCCAGGAACTGCCCCAGGTCGGCCTCGAGAATCTCGACCAATGACACACGCGAGCGCCCGACTTCGGCCAGCCCCATGCTTTCGCACCACGGCTCGCCCAACGGCTCATCGCGTTCATCCAGGATCAGCGTCACTGTCACATGTCCATTCAGTGCCATGCGAATCCGGTCGCGCACGATCCCATCGAGCGCCCCGATCTGGATCGAACCATCGAGATAGGTTCGCCCGGTCTCGATATACTCAGCCACCGTCGGTTCGTTGCCGGAAAGGTCGATCATCATGCCGTTGACGGCCACGATCCCCTTGCGCCGGCCTTCACCGGCCAGCTTCACATGCTCGCGCAGGTGCCGGTGTTCGCCATGCATCGGCACCACCATCTGCGGGTCGACCAAATCATGCATGGTCTTCAGATCAGGCCGGTTGGCATGGCCCGAGACATGGTAGAACCCGGCACTTTCATCCACCACATCGACGCCCATTTCCGAGAACTGGTTCATGATGCGAATGACGCCGCGCTCGTTGCCCGGAATCGTCTTCGACGAAAACAGGAACATATCGCCCTCTTTCATCGTGATCCCGTTGAACTTGCCCCGCGCCAGTTGGGCACTGGCGGCCCGGCGCTCGCCCTGTGACCCCGTGACCAGAAGCATCAGGTTCTCGCGTGGAACGCTCAACGCATCTTCGGGGCTGATCACCTTGGGAAAGCCGTGCAGCACGCCCGTCGCAACCGCCGCCTCGATCATCCGCCGCATCGCCCGGCCCAACAGGCAAATCGAGCGCCCGGCCCGGTCTGCCGCCTCGGCCAGTGTTTTCAGCCGCGCCACGTTCGAAGCAAAGGTCGTCGCCACCACCATGCCCTTGGCGTCAGAGAACAACGCCTCTATTTCCCCCGGCAATTCCGCCTCGGAGCGGCCTTCCTTGCGCGAGAACACGTTGGTCGAATCACACATCAGCGCCCTGACGCCGGGCTTGGCAATCTCGCGCCAGACCTCCTCGTCAAACGGCTCGCCCACCACGGGTGTGCGGTCGATCTTGAAGTCGCCCGAATGCACCACCCGGCCTTCCGGGCTGTCGATCACCATCCCGGCGCTTTCCGGAATCGAATGCGAAATCGGAACAAAGCCCACGGTAAACGGCCCCGCCGTCACCGTTTCCGGCCAGGCCGACACCGTCCTGACGATCTTCGGATCAAGCCCCGCCTCTTCCACCTTCAGCCGCGCCAGATGCGCCGTGAAGGCGCGGGCATAAACCGGCGTGTCCTCCAAAAGCTCGGGAAACCGCGCCACGGCCCCGATATGGTCCTCGTGGGCATGGGTGATAAAGATCGCGTCCAGCCGGTCGCGCCGCTCGATCAGCCAGCTCATATCCGGCAGGATCAAATCCACCCCCGGAGAGCCATCCATGTCCGGAAAGGTCACGCCAATATCCACCAGGATATAGCGTTCTTGATCCTGCGGCCCATAGCCATAGACATAGGCGTTCATGCCAATTTCCCCGGCGCCGCCGAGGGGAAGATAGATCAGCCGTGCACTGCTCATATGTTGCCGATTTCCTTGTTGTAATCGTGGATCACGGTCAGCCCGTGCATCGTCAGGTCTTCTTCAAACGCATCAAACAGCGCCTCGCTCTGCTGGAACAATGGCGCCAGCCCGCCGGTGGCAATCACCTGCATTTCGCGTTCGCGCTCGGCCTTGATCCGGGCGCAGATTTCCTTGACCAGCCCGACATACCCCCAGAACACGCCCGACTGGATACAAGCCACCGTGTTGGTGCCGATCACCGCCTGCGGCTTGGTGATATCCACATGCGGCAGGGCGGCGGCGGCCATGTGCAGCGCCTCCAGAGACAGGTTCACGCCCGGCGCGATCACCCCGCCGATATAGGCCCCGTCTTTGGCCACCACATCGAACGTGGTCGCCGTGCCGAAATCCACCACGATGATATCGCCGCCGTGGCGGTCAAAGGCCGACACCGCGTTGACCAACCGGTCCGGTCCCACGATGGTGCCCTCGTCCACCCTCGGGGGATGCGGCAGGGCGCACTCCGGCTTGCCCACCACCAGCGCGCGGGCATTGAAAAACCGGTCGGCAAAGACCCGCAGGTTCCACACCACGCGCGGCACCGTCGAAGAGATGATCACATCGGTGATATCGGTCTCGATCCCGTAGTGTTTGATCAGGGTAGAATACCAGGTGAAATAGGCATCCGCCGTGCGGGCATGGTGGGTCGATGTCCTGAGTGTGCACAGGAATTTCTCGCCGTCCCAGATCGAGAAAACCGTATTGGTATTGCCACAGTCGATGCACAGAAGCATGTGCGCCCCCTTCAGAAAAACACGTCCGCGGCGGCAATCACCACCCGGCCTTTGGCCGTGGATAGAACAAGATTGCCCGCCTCGTCCACCGTTTCAAACGTACCGGTGGTCTCGTCGCGGCTAGTACGTGCCGTCACCACCTCGCCCAGCCTTGCTGCGCGGGCGAGCCACGCTTCGCGGATCGGGGCAAAACCGTATGTGGTAAAGCTCTCTTCACGCTTGGCATACGCCGGGGCCAGCAGATCAAGAAAGCCCTCCGGATCAATCTCAACCCCGGTTTCCCCCATCAGCGATACCGGCGCCACCGCCCCGTCTTCCACCGTCTCCGGAACAGACCGCAGGTTCACCCCGACCCCGATTGCGAAGTGCGAAATCACCCCGCCCTGTCCGGCACTCTCCAGCAGGATCCCGGCCAATTTGCCGCCGTTCAGCAATACGTCATTCGGCCACTTCAAGGAAAACCCATCAGCCCGTCCGGTCGCCTGCACGCAAGCATCGTACAGCGCCAGCGCCGCCACGAACGACCGCAAGGCCACCTCCTCGGGTGGCTCACTGGGCCGCATGACCAGCGTCGCGGCAAAGTTCCCTTCCGGATCGCGCCAGGCCCGCCCGCGCCGGCCGCGCCCCTTGGTCTGACGCAGCCCCAATATCCATGTCGGTCCCGCCAGCCCTGGTCCCACGCGCGCCGCCTCGGCCATGGTGCTGTCCACTTCCGCCAAAATCCGTCGCCCATATCCGCTCGGCCAGCCGCTCATGCCCCGACCTGCCACTCTTTCTTTGCAAAAATACTCATTTCCCAGCCCTCAAAACGTGAAAACGCCCGCAACTCCTGCGGGCGCTTTCCAATCTCTCCAATCGGGATCAGTTGACCAGCGCAGCAGCCGCCGCCTGTGCCATGCCCTCGATCCCCAACAGGTTCAGTCCCGGGAACCAGGCCACGCCGATCACCACCGCGCTGGCCATCAGGAACACGGCCGGCACCGGTGAACGGCCCTTGTCCAGCCCTTCGCCCTCTTCGCCGAAATACATGAAGTAGACGATGCGCAGGTAATAGAAGGCACCGATGACCGAGGCCACCACACCGGCAATCGCCAGCCAGGCCAGCCCGGATTCATAGGCTGCGCGCAGCACATAGAACTTGCCGAAGAAGCCCACCAGCGGTGGTACACCGGCCAGCGAAAACAGCAGCACCAGCATCGCCAGCGCCTTGCCCGGCGCCGCCTTGGCATATTGGTTCAGCGAGGCAATATCCGTCACCGGCTGCCCGTCGCGTTCCATGCTCAGGATGAAGGCGAAGGTGCCGACATTCATGGTCACGTAGATCGCCATGTAGATCAGCATCGCCTGCACGCCAAAGGCGGTCCCGGCGGCCAGCCCCATCAGGGCAAAGCCCATATGGGCAATCGACGAAAACGCCATCAGACGTTTGATATTTGTCTGGCCAATCGCTGCGACGGCCCCCAGGAACATCGACAGCAAGCTGAGCAGCGCCAACACTTGCGTCCAGTCGCCAGTGACCCCGCCAAAGGCATCATGCAGCACTCGCGCCAGCAGCGCCATCGCCGCCATTTTCGGCGCGGTGGCAAAGAAGGCCGTTACCGGCGTCGGCGCACCTTCGTAAACGTCCGGTGTCCACATGTGGAACGGCACCGCGCTGACCTTGAAGGCCAGGCCCGCCATCACGAAGATCAGGCCCAGAAGCAGCCCGATCGGCGCTTGGCCTTCGCCTGCCGCGTCGATGATGCCCGAAAACAGCGTCGTGCCGGCATAGCCGTAAACCATCGACGCGCCGTATAGCAGCAGCCCCGAGGAAAGCGCCCCCAGCACAAAGTATTTCAGACCCGCTTCGGTCGAACGCACGCTATCACGACGCATCGCGGCGACCACGTAGAGCGACAGCGATTGCAGCTCCAACCCCATATAAAGCGCCATCAAATCGCCTGCCGAAACCATCATCATCATCCCCACGGCCGACAGGGCCACCAGGATGGGATACTCGAACTTGAGCATGTTGCGGCGCGACATGAACTCCTGCCCCATGACCAGCACGGAACCGGCGGCCAGCAGGATGGTGATCTTGGCAAAGCGGGCAAAGCCATCGTCGATGAACATGCCACCGAACGCTTCCTTGGTGCCGTTGCCGGTAATCCCGATCCACGCGGCCAGCACCGCCATCAGACCGGCGGTCAGCCAGATCAGCGGCACCGCCAGCTTGTCCTTGCTCGTGTAGACCGCGAAAATCAGGGCCGCCATCGCAAACAGCGAGAGAACCAGTTCGGGCAGGATAATATTGAGATCAGCCTGGATCATCATTTCTCTCCGTCAGTGCGAGGCCGCAACCATGGTGGATGCACCCGCATCCGCCAGGGCGGTCTCGTAATTGCCAATCAGCGCCTCAACCGAGGGACCGATGATATCCAAAACAAGCGCCGGATAGACGCCCAGCAGAAGGGTCATTGCCACCAGCGGCGCAAAGATCGCCTTTTCTCGACCTGTCATGTCCTGGATGGTCTTCAGGCTTTCCTTGATCAGGTCGCCAAACACCACCCGGCGATAGAGCCAGAGCGCGTAAGCCGCCGAGAAGATCACGCCCGAGGTCGCAAACAGCGCCACCCAGGTGTTGACCTGGAAAATGCCCATCAGGGTCAGGAATTCACCGATGAACCCGGAGGTGCCCGGCAGGCCGACATTGGCCATGGTGAAGAACATGAAAATCAGCGCATAGGCCGGCATCCGGTTCACCAGACCGCCATAAGCGTCAATCTCACGGGTATGCATCCGGTCATAGATCACGCCAACGCAAAGGAAGAGCGCCCCCGAGATAAAGCCGTGGCTGATCATCTGGAAGATGGCGCCATCGATGCCCTGCTGGTTGGCGGCAAAGATGCCCATGGTCACATAACCCATGTGCGCGACCGAGGAATACGCAATCAGCTTCTTCATGTCCTCCTGCACCATCGCCACAAGCGAGGTGTAAACAATCGCAATGGCGCTCATCCAGAAGATCAGTGGCGCAAGAATGTCAGAGGCCACCGGGAACATCGGCAGGCTGAAACGCAGGAAGCCATAGCCACCCATCTTCAACAGGATCGCCGCCAGCACGACCGAACCAGCGGTCGGCGCCTGCACGTGTGCATCCGGCAGCCAGGTATGCACCGGCCACATCGGCATCTTCACCGCGAAGCTGGCAAAGAAGGCCAGCCAAAGGATGGTCTGCATCCCACCCACGATCTGGAAGCCCATAAGCGAGAAGGTCTCGGAGCCAAACTGGTGTGTCAGAAGCTGTTCAATGTCTGTGGTGCCCGCATCGGCAAACATCCCCACCATCGCCACCAGCATCAGGACCGAGCCAAGGAAGGTATAGAGGAAGAATTTGAAGCTGGCATAAATCCGGTCCTTGCCGCCCCAGATGCCGATGATCAGGAACATCGGGATCAGACCGGCCTCGAAGAAAAGATAGAACAGCACCAGGTCCAGCGCCATGAACACGCCCAGCATCAGCGTTTCCAGCATCAGGAAGGCGATCATGTATTCCTTGACCCGGCTTTCCACGCCCCAGCTGGCATAGATCGTCAGCGGCATCATGAAGGTGGTCAGCATCACGAAGAGAACGCTGATCCCGTCAACGCCCATCTTATATTGCAGCCCCATCAGCCAGGTCCGCTCTTCCACCATCTGGAAGCCGGTGTCATTGGGGTCGAATTGCGCCAGGATGAACAGCGAAACCAGGAAGGTCAGGCTGGTCGCCAGCAATGCCACCCACTTGGCATTGCGATTGGCGGCCTCGTCATCGCCACGCAGGAACACCATCAGGATAAGTGCGGCCAGCGCCGGGATAAAAGTAACAATGGAAAGAAGGTTATCCATCAGTGGGCTCCCCCGGAGATGACCATCCACGTGATCAGGACAACGATCCCGATCACCATGGCGAAGGCGTAAGTGAAGATGTAGCCGGATTGCGCACGACCAGCGAGCCGGGTGAACCAGGGCACGATACCCATGGCCACACCGTTGAGCGCGCCGTCAATCGTATCGCCATCGCCGCGCTTCCAGAAGAAGCGGCCAAGGGCCATGGCGGGACGCACGATGATCGCGTCATAGATCTCGTCGAAATACCACTTGTTCAACAGGAACAGGTAGAGCGGACGCTGGTTTTCGGCCAGTTTCTTGGGCATGGCCGGATTGACGATGTAGAACCAGAAGGCAAAGAGGAAGCCCGTGATCATCGCGACAAACGGGCTGACCTTGACCCAGTTCGGGACATAGTGCGCATCGTGCAGCACGTGGTTGTCCGCGCCCATATAGATCGCACCCTTGGGCGCGGTCCCGTCATGGGCCGGGACGGCGTGGCCGTCATCGGACGTGTCGTCGCTCGCGGCAGCGCCGGCCACCAGGATCACCTGCCCCTCGGTTTCGGCCGAAGCCAGAACCAGCGGCTGATCCAGCGAGGCATGATCGTCCGCCTTCTCGGCGCTCGCATGCGCATCGATCCCGAAGAACTCGTTGACCTTGGCTTCCTTGCCGAAGAACGAGCCGTACCACAGCATGCCTGAGAAGATCGCGCCAAGCGCCAGAACCCCCAGCGGCACCAGCATCACAGCCGGGCTTTCATGGGCGTGCTCGTGGGTGTGCTTGTCGCCGCGCGGCTTGCCATAGAAGGTCATGAACATCAGCCGCCAGCTATAGAAGCTGGTGAAGAGAGCTGCGATCACCAGCGCCCAGAAGGCAAAGCCCCCTTGCGTGCCGGCATAGGCGCTCTCGATAATCGCGTCTTTCGACAGGAACCCGGCAAAGCCATAGGCCGTCAGCGGAATGCCGACACCGGTGATGGCCAGCGTACCGATCATCATCGCCCAGAAGGTATAGGGGATCTTCTTGCGCAGACCGCCATAGTTGCGCATGTCCTGCTCGTGATGCATCGCGTGGATCACCGACCCTGCCCCAAGGAACAGCATCGCCTTGAAGAACGCGTGGGTAAACAGGTGGAACATCGCCACCGAATAGACACCGACACCGGCCGCCACGAACATGTAACCCAGCTGCGACATGGTCGAATAGGCGATCACGCGCTTGATGTCGTTCTGCACCAGACCAATCGTGGCCGCGACAAAGGCGGTCATCGCCCCGATATAGACGATGAAGGTCTTGGCTTCGGGCGCGAATTCATAAAGCGGCGACATGCGGCTCACCAGGAACACCCCGGCAGTAACCATGGTCGCGGCGTGGATCAGCGCCGACACAGGCGTCGGGCCTTCCATCGCGTCCGGCAACCATGTGTGCAGGAAGAGCTGCGCCGATTTACCCATCGCGCCGATGAACAGCAGGAACGCCAGCAGGTTCGCCGCGTTCCACTCGGTCCACAGGAAATGCAACTGCGTCTCGGCCAGCGCGGGCGCGGCGGCGAAAACGTCATCCAGCTTGATGCTGTCGGTCAGGTAAAAGAGGCCAAAGATGCCCAGCGCAAAGCCGAAATCGCCCACCCTGTTGACCACAAAGGCCTTGATCGCGGCGGCGTTTGCAGACGGTTTCTTGTAGTAGAACCCGATCAGCAGATACGAGGCCACGCCCACGCCTTCCCAGCCAAAGAACATCTGGACCAGGTTGTCCGAAGTCACCAGCGCCAGCATGGCAAAGGTAAAGAACGACAGGTAGGCAAAGAAGCGCGCCTTGTAGTTCTCGCCTTCTTTCCAGTTCTCGTCATGGGCCATGTAACCAATCGAGTAGAGATGCACGACCGCCGACACGGTGGTCACCACGATCAGCATGATCGCGGTCAGCCGGTCCATCCGGATACCCCAGGAGGTGTCGAGCGTGCCCGACTGGATGAAGCGGAAGATCTCGACATGGCTCGTGGTGCCGTCATGGCCCAGGAACACGATCCAGCTCAGAACGCAGATCAGGAACAGAACCCCGGTGGTCAGCCATTGCGCGGCGGTCTCGCCGATCAGCCGCCAGCCGAACCCCGCGATGATCGAGGCAAATAGCGGGGCCAGAAGAATGATACTTTCCATTGTACCCTTACCCTTTCATCACGTTGATGTCTTCGACATCAATGGTGCCGCGGTTACGGAAGAAGACGACGAGGATCGCCAACCCGATGGCGGCCTCGGCGGCGGCCACGGTCAGCACGAACAGGGTAAAGACCTGCCCGACCAGGTCGCCGGCATAGCTCGAAAACGCCACGAGGTTGATATTCACAGCCAGCAGCATCAATTCGATGCTCATCAGCAGGATGATCACGTTCTTGCGGTTCAGGAATAGCCCGAAGATACCGATGACGAACAAGGTCGCCGCCACGGTCAGGTAATGTTCAAGTCCTATCATCCGTTTGTCCCTCGGAATGGTGTTTTGTCGCCGCGCAACTCGGGAAAGTATTCCCGGCAGCTGCAGCTTTCTTCATTGTCGGAATAGCGCGACACGATAGCGCCGGCGCGGGTCATCTTGCGGCGGAACTGCGCCAGCGTCATTTTCTCGGCCTCGGCCAGTTGATCGACGATCCGGGCGTGTTGTTCCGGCAGGTTATAGCGGTCCTTCTGCCAGTCAGGACGTGACAGCAGAATGAAATCGCCGCTCTTGCAGTCGATCAACCTGACCACAGCCGTCTCTTTCCACGGCTCGTCCGCCGGGCCTTCGCCCCGCCAGTAATACGAGGCCAGAACCAGCCCGTTGTCCCAATCGGCATACTCGGCCGAGGACATGCCATAAGCATCCTCGTCGCACGGCGGCAACGGGGTCAGCGCCATGGCGGGCACTGCCAGAGCGGCAAGCACTGACGTTATGATGGCCTTTGCGATCACAAACCCTGCCCCGGTTTCACGTCTTTCAGTTCCATTGCCTTGGCCGGGTCACGCCACATCTGTTGCAGGATGTCCTGACGCTTGATGTCCGGGCGATGACGGATGGTCAGCAGGATGGCGCCAATCATCGCCACCAGCAGGATCAGACCGGCCAGCTGGAACAGCAGGAAATACTGATCATAAAGCAGCATGCCCAGGGCGGCGGTGTTCTGCACGTTGTCGGGCGTCACCGCGGCGCGCGCGGCCTCGGCCCCCTCGGCCACATGCCAGTCACCAAAGGCCAGACCCAGCTGCATCAGCAGGACAACACCGATCGCCAAGGCAATCGGCAGGTATTGCGCCATCCCGGCCTTCAGCTCGGCAAAATCCACATCGAGCATCATCACGACGAAGAGGAACAGAACCATGACCGCGCCGACATAGACGATGATCAAGAGCATCGCCACGAACTCGGCCCCCAGAAGGACGAACAGCCCCGCAGCGCTGAGGAAGGTCAGGATCAGCCAGAGCACCGAGTGCACCGGGTTGCGGCTGATCACCGTGAACAGCCCGCCGATGATGGCGCTGATTGCGAAGAGGTAGAATGCCAGTGCTGCTACGCTCATGTGTCTTTTTCCTCATCTTCGGCCATCACATCCCGGGCCAGTTCCATGGCCCGCGTCATGGCGGGAATACCGGCGAACATCGACATCTGTGCGATGGTCTCGGCAATCTCTTCATCTGTGGCCCCGGCCTCGCGCGCGTGGCGCACGGTCATCCGGAACGGTGTGTCGGCCTGCGCCCCTTGCATGGTCATGCCTGCAAGGTTCAGCAGAAGCCGGGTTTTTGCGTCCAGCCCGTCCTTGGACAAGCCCTTGCCAAAGAAGGTTTCCATCATCTCCTTGGGCATGGTCGGCCAAAGCTTCTCGAACCCCTTGGGCGAGAACGACTCGAGCGCAGGATTGAAGGCCTTGGCCATCTCCTGAGCCTGGGCCATCATCATTTCAAAGGGGGTCTTGGCGTCGCTCATCGGTAGGGTGCATCCAGTTCAAGGTTGCGGGCAATCTCGGCTTCCCAGCGTTCGCCGTTCGCCAAGAGCTTGTCCTTGTTGTAGAACAGCTCCTCGCGGGTCTCGGTGGCGAACTCGAAATTCGGTCCCTCGACGATCGCATCCACCGGGCAGGCCTCCTGGCAGAAACCGCAATAGATGCATTTCGTCATGTCGATGTCATAGCGCGTGGTGCGGCGGCTGCCATCGTCGCGCGGTTCGGCGTCAATGGTGATCGCCTGCGCCGGGCAGATCGCCTCGCAAAGCTTACAGGCGATGCAACGCTCTTCCCCGTTGGGATAGCGGCGCAGCGCGTGTTCACCGCGGAAACGCGGGCTCAAGGGCCCCTTCTCGTGGGGATAGTTCAGCGTCGCCTTGGGGCGGAAGAAATACTTCATCCCCAGTTTGAAGGCTTTCAGGTAATCGGTCAGCAGGAAGTATCCGACCGCGCGTTTATAGTCGACATTAGCCATCAATCAGCCCCCCATGCCCCAGCGGGCGAACGTGCCCCAGAACCATTCGAATTTTGCCGCAAAGGCCACGAAGACCACCCAGAACAGCGACAGCGGCAGGAACACTTTCCAGCCCAGACGCATCAGCTGGTCATAGCGATACCGCGGCGTGATCGCCTTCACCATCGAGAAGGTGAAGAAGACAAAGAACATCTTGATCAGCATCCAGAAGATACCATCCGGCAGGCCCGGGATCGGCGACAGCCAGCCACCGAAGAACATCAATGTCACAAGCGCCGTCATCAGCATCATCGCCACCAGCTCGCCCATGAAGAACAGCACGAACGGCGTCGACGAGTATTCGATCTGATAGCCGGCAACCAGTTCCGATTCAGCCTCGGGCAGGTCGAACGGCGGGCGGTTGGTTTCGGCCAGCGCCGAGACGTAGAACAGGATCAGCATCGGGAAATGCGGGATCCAGTACCAGCTCAGGATGCCATATCCGCCATCCTGCGCATGCACGATGTCACCAAAGTTCATGCTACCGGTCGACAGGATCACCCCGATGATGATCAGACCGATGCTGACCTCGTAGGAAATCATCTGTGCCGCCGAACGAAGCGACCCAAGGAACGGGTATTTCGAGTTCGACGCCCAGCCGCCCATGATCACGCCGTAAACCTCAAGGCTCGACACCGCGAAGACATACAGGATCGCCACGTTGATGTTGGAAATCACCCAGCCATCGTTGAACGGGATCACCGCCCAGGCGATCAGTGCCATGACCACCGAGATAATCGGCGCCAGGAAGAACACGAACTTGTCCGCGCCCGCCGGAACGACGATCTCCTTGACCATGTATTTCAGGAAGTCGGCAAAGCTTTGCAGCAGGCCGAAGACGCCCACCACATTCGGTCCGCGCCGTAGCTGGACCGCGGCCCAGATCTTGCGCTCACCATACATGATGAAGGCGAGGCTGACCAAAAGCGGCACTGTCACCAACAGGATCTTGCCTGCTTCCCAAAGCAGGATACCCAGGTTCGTATTTTGGAAGAAATCTGCCATCAGGTCCTCACACCATCGGTATTCCGTTTTCCGCGCAATTGCCGGCCACGACTTCGGCGTCGATGGTCTTCAATCCCCGGGGCAGACTGGGCGAGATGGTATAAACCGCATCGCCCTGCCAGCCTGTTTCCTTTTGATCAACGGTCGTGCGCACATGGCGCGCAAAGCCGTATCCACGGATCAGCGCATATTGCGCCGCCGCACATTCCGCATAACGTTCGACGTGGACGTGGTTCGCACTCGGGCCCAGCTCCACCAGGAATTGAACCAGATCGCCATCCAGAAGCCGCGTCTCGATCCCGCGATATTCCACGCCCTCGGGCGGCAGGAAGCGGCTGACCTCGTCGCCGGTGTCAGCTTCCTGCGCCATCTCGCAGCCCATCACCAATGCGGCAAGCATCAGGGGGGTTATGCGAAGGGTCAGTCTCATTGCGCCGCCAGTTTCCCCGCAGCCCGATCCTTGGCCATCGCGCTCAGATCGGCCATCACCTCGCTTGCGCGAGCAATCGGGTTGGTCAGGTAGAAATCGCTGACCGCATTGCGGAAGGCCACGCTGCCCTTGCCCAGTTTCCTGGGTTTCAGCGGCTGCCATTCATTTTCCACCACCTGGTCGATCCGGGCCAGATGCGGCACCGCCTCGACCAGCGCCTGGCGCAGCTGGATCAGGCTGTCCCACGGCTGGGCATTGCCCAACTCGCCCGACAGCGCCCGCAGGATCGCCCAGTTCTCCTTGGCCTCGCCCGGTGCAAATCCGGCGCGCAACGCCAGTTGTGGACGGCCCTCGGTGTTGACAAACAGCCCCTGCTCTTCCGTGTAGGCAGCCCCCGGCAGGATCACGTCAGCGCGGTGCGCCCCACGATCCCCGTGCGAGCCTTGATAGATCACGAAGGCACCCTCATCGATGTCGATCTCGTCGGCCCCAAGGTTATAGACCACGTCGGCACCTTCGGTGGCGGCCTTCAGGCCCCCTTCGGTCACGGCACCAGCATCCATCGCGCCAACCCGGCTCGCAGCCGTGTGCAGCACCATCAGCGTCGATTTGGTTTCCTCGGCCAGTTGCATCGCCGCGGCCAAAACGGCCTCGCCATCGGCTTCCTGCAAGGCGCCCTGTCCGACGATCACGACCGACGGCGCGTCAAGAACGTCGCCATGCTTGCCGCCCAGCAGGCCGTCAAGCGCGGCCCGGTCGGTGCCGACATGCGCATAATCATAGGTCAGGTCAACCGCTTCACCCACCAGGCCGATACTCGCGCCATTGATCCACGATTTACGGATACGGGCGTTCAGCACCGGTGCCTCGTCACGCGGGTTGGTGCCGATCAGCATGATGTATTTGGCGGCATCGATGTCCTCGATGCTGGCATTGCCAACGTAAGCGGACCGGTTGCCCTCGGGCAGCTTCGCCCCATCGGTGCGGCATTCGACGTTGCCGCCCAGCCCTTCAACCAGGTTTTTCAGCGCAAACGCCGCTTCGACCGACGCCAGATCGCCAACCAGACCGGCCACTTTCTCGGCACCCTTCATCGCTTCGGCAGCCTTGCCAAGCGCTTCGCCCCACGAGGCTTTGCGCAGCTTGCCATTCTCACGAATGTAAGGCGTATCCAGACGCTGACGGCGTAGCCCGTCCCAGACAAAGCGCGACTTGTCGGAAATCCACTCTTCGTTCACCGCATCGTTGTTGCGCGGCATGATCCGCATCACTTCGCGGCCCTTGGTATCCACGCGGATGTTCGACCCCAAAGCATCCATCACATCGATGGTCTCGGTCTTGGAAAGCTCCCATGGACGCGCCGTAAACGCATAAGGTTTGCTGGTCAGCGCCCCCACCGGGCACAGATCAATGATGTTGCCCTGCAGGTTCGAATCCAGCGTCATGTTCAGATAGCTGGTGATCTCGGCATCTTCGCCGCGACCGGTCTGGCCCATCTGGTTGATCCCGGCCACCTCCGAGGTGAACCGCACACAGCGCGTGCACGAAATGCACCGTGTCATCGTGGTCGACACCAGCGGCCCAAGGTCAAGATCATCGACCGCGCGCTTGGCTTCGTTGAACCGGCCCGCCGACATGCCATAGGCCACCGCCTGGTCCTGAAGGTCACACTCGCCGCCCTGGTCGCAGATCGGGCAATCCAGCGGGTGGTTGATGAGCATGAACTCCATCACCCCTTCGCGCGCCTTTTTCACCATGGGCGAGTTGGTCTTGACCACCGGCGGCTGGCCCTCGGGGCCGGGACGCAGATCGCGCACCTGCATGGCGCAGGAGGCCGCGGGTTTGGGCGGCCCCCCAACGACTTCCACAAGACACATACGGCAGTTACCGGCAATCGACAGGCGTTCGTGATAGCAGAACCGGGGCACTTCGATCCCGGCCACTTCACAGGCTTGTATCAGCGTCATCGCTCCGTCGACTTCGATCTCCCGGTCATCGATGATGATCTTGCGTTCGTCGCTCATCCAGGTCTCACTTTGCTTTCAACAGGCCCCCGATCGTACTGCGAGCGGCAATTTCGGCTTGGCCGAACTTGCACAGTCCCTCAGAACTTTTCGGATTGAACCCTTTGGATTTTACATAGGCTTCGCCCTTGGACCGCATCCGCGCCTTTTCATCAGGGCTTTTGCGGTAGGCATTGATTTCGTCATCGCTGTAACCCAGAGAATTGGCTTTGCGTTTCAGCGACCAGAGAAAGTTCAGGCCCTTGACCTTGCGGGCGTCGATCGTGCCGCATTTATCGCTGACCTCCAGCGCCAGCGCGACATAGAGCATGTTGTCGTCGATCGCGCTGACGTCGCGCAGCGGTGTCTTGGCGAGCGCTGTGGTGGCAAGTCCCAGGCCGAGAGCGGCGGCAATAACAATACGCATGTGTGTAACTCCTCTCATGCAACGGCGGAAGGACGCAGACACACGTCCCCCTTCGTTGCCCGAGATGGGGAAACCGGCGTTTGATATGCAATAACAGGCACCATAACCCGCTGTTTTGGCAGGTTTTTGCCCATATTGGCCAGGATATGCGCGGTTTATGACCATGCTTTGCAGCGACCCCGGAACGTTACCTGATCATTGACGATGCGTTGTTCGATATTCTCGTCGTCCGGGCCCTGACCCTCAGCCCATTCGATGTCCGAACGGCCGTAATTGTTGATGCAATAGGTCACCGACGCGTGGCGCCCGGCCTCGCGGGTGCCTTCAATGCTGCGGCTGGCCTTGGACACCGTTGCCTGGAATTCCTCGCGCTCGTCGCCCACCTTCTGGGCGCGCACCCGATAGCGCTGCCCGTCAAAGTACAGCCCCTTTTTCGGCTTGAGCTTCTGCACCGCGCCGCAGGACGCCACCAGGCTGGTCAGCAGTACCACCGTGGTCAGTTTCATCATCCTCGTCATCCGCGTCTCCTCCTCTCGCGCAGCGGGCCGATGCCCTGACCCGCCTTGCGTAAAAACGCCAGCACCATGATGCCGCTGACCACGATCAGGGCAGCCACGCTGGCATAGACCCAGACCGGGCCCAGATCGGCCGCAATGGCCTGATGCGCATACCATGCCGGCACAAAACCGACGCCTGCGGTAATCACCGCGGCGATCAGGCTTTGAAATCCGTCAAACAGTCTGCGCATCGTCAATTACTCCGCCGCCATCGCGCCCATACGGCCCGTTTTCTGCGCCTTGATCCGGTCCTCGATCTCCTCGCGGAAGTTGCGGATCAGACCCTGGATCGGCCAGGCCGCCGCATCGCCCAGGGCACAGATCGTGTGGCCTTCGACCTGCTTGGTCACGTCATAGAGCATGTCGATCTCTTCGATCTCGGCCTCGCCGCGCACCAGCCGGTCCATCACCCGCATCATCCAGCCGGTGCCCTCGCGGCATGGCGTACACTGACCACAGCTTTCGTGCTTGAAGAACTTGCTCAGGCGCCAGACCGCCTTGATCACGTCGACGCTCTGATCCATCACGATCATGCAGCCGGTCCCGAAAGACGACTGCTTCTCGCGCATGCCGTCGAAATCCATGATCGCGTCTTCCAGCGCATCGCGGGGCAGGATCGGGCAGGACGCCCCGCCCGGAATGATCGCCTTGAGGTTATCCCAGCCACCGCGAATACCGCCGCCATGCTTCTCGATCAACTCGCGCACCGACATCGACATCGAGTCCTCGAAGACGCAGGGGTTGTTCACATGGCCGGTCAGCGCGAACAGCTTGGTGCCAACGTTGTTGGGACGGCCAAAGCTGGAGAACCAGTCCGAGCCGCGGCGCAGGATCGTCGGCACAACGGCAATCGATTCCACGTTGTTCACCGTGGTCGGGCAACCGTAAAGCCCAGCGCCTGCCGGGAATGGCGGCTTCATCCGCGGCATGCCCTTCTTGCCTTCCAGGCTTTCCAGCAGCGCGGTTTCCTCGCCACAGATATAGGCGCCAGCGCCGTGATGCAGGTAAAGGTCGAAATCCCAGCCCGAATTGGCCGCGTTCGGCCCCAAAAGACCATCATCGTAGGCCGCGTCAATCGCCGCCTGCAGCGCCTCTTTCTCGCGGATGTATTCACCACGAATATAGATATAGGCCGCATGCGCATTCATCGCGAAACTGGCAATCAGTGCGCCTTCGATCAGCGTATGCGGATCGTGGCGCATGATTTCCCGGTCCTTGCAGGTCGCAGGCTCGGATTCGTCGGCATTGATCACCAGATACGCCGGGCGACCATCGCTTTCCTTGGGCATGAAGCTCCACTTCAACCCCGTCGGGAAGCCCGCGCCGCCACGGCCACGCAGCCCGCTGGCTTTCATCTCGTCGATGATCCAGTCACGGCCCTTTTCGATTAGCCCGGCGGTGCCGTCCCAATGGCCACGGGCCTTGGCGCCTGCCAGCGTGCGATCATGCATGCCGTAGAGGTTGGTAAAGATGCGGTCCTGGTCTTTCAGCATTCGCTCAGCCTTCGATATTCCGGCGTGCCCGCCAGATTTGCCAGATCATCACGATGGCCAGCACGAAGCCGACCAATGCGAACAGATCGATAAGGACGAGCCATCGCTGGCTCAGCCCGATTTTTCCTCCGATGAACACCGCGAGCACCCAAAGCGCCGCCGTGCACGCGATCACCAGGGCGGCAACCCGCCCCTTCCGCGCCAACGCTGCTTGTGATTGCTCGCTCACTCATCGTCTCCTCAATAAACCTCACCCTTGTCCACGCGCTCAGAGAACTCGGTCTCCCCGCCCGCGGCCAGGATCTTGGCCTGTTCCACCCAGTTGTCGCGGCTCACCCGGCCCTTGAAGCCTTTCAGGTTGGCGTTGACCCAGGCGACCTCGTCGGCGGTCCAACCGGCGATCTGGTCAAAATGATAGAACCCCAACTCGTTGCACAGGATTTCCAGTTTCGGACCGATCCCCTTGATTTCCTTCAGGTTATCGGCCTGGCCATCGCGCGGACCATCAAGTGCGGCAGGCTTGATGCCCTCGTCTTCGCCTTCCAGAACGCCGTCGCCGTCATAGTCTGGCGTCGATGTCGCGTCTTTGGTCGACTGACTTGCACCCGATTTGGCTGCGTCGGCGCCGCCCTCGTATTTCCAGGTGCCCTTGCGGGCTGCCAACTCTTCTTCGCCTTCCAGCAAAGTTGACTTGACCTTCGCGCCACCGTCTTTCGCGGCAGCATCGGCAGTGGCTTTGGCGTCCGCAGCAGCTTGCGCCTCGGTAGCGGCTTTCGCGTCGGCCGCAGCCTTGGCTTCTTCCGCTGCCATCGCCTCTTGAGCCGCTTTGGCCTGCGCTTCGGCTTCAACAGCGCCATCATCCGCACGCGCGGCAGTCGCGTCAGTTGCGGCACCATGTACTTCTGCCTCGTCCGCGGCTCCTCCTCCGCAGAACAGATGGCTCAGCACAAGACCAAGAAAACAGCCGACCGCAATCGCGATCAGCAGGGCCGGTATCCATGTCACAGCCGCAACCGACGCCATGTAGACGACAATTGCCGCCACAAGCCCGATCAACCAGCTGATCCAATTACACATTCCCATTTTCTCCATCATGGTATTCCCCCCCTAAACATTGAACGTTGTCGTTCTGCCCTCGTAACCGATACCTTGCCTTTCCAGCCTACTTGCGAGCTTTAACCCTCGCCACCTTCCGCCAGGGTCTTCGCCTGGTCGATCCAATTGTCCCGTTCGATGCGGCCCTTGAACTTGAGCCGCGAGTCCACCCAGGCGATCTCGTCGCCGGTCCATTTCGCGATCTGGTCGAAATGCCAGAAACCCAGCTCGTTGAGCACGCCTTCCAGCTTCGGCCCGACGCCGGTGATCAATTTCAGATCGTCGGCACCCGACTTGCGCGGCGCTTTCATCGTGCGCGGTTTCTTTTCGACACCGGTTGCTGCGGCCGGTTTGGCCTCAGCCTTGGGCTTGGCCGCCGGTTTCGCCGCAGCTTTCTTTGCTGCCGGTTTCTTCGCCGCTGCTTTTTTGGCCGCGGGCTTGCTGCCGCCACGCGCCTTGGCATCCAGCCACGGCGTGGTGAGCGGTACTTCGGAGCCGTCAATCCGCTTGACGGTCTCGCCCAGGTCGGTCGCCAGCTGCACGCTTGCGTTATACTGGGTCTTGCCGCTTTCATGTTCCGTCAGCGAGGTCAGACCGGCCAGCGGTTCGGCCCCGTAACGGCCATTCTGCGGCCCCGGCACCGGCACCTCGCCCTTGGCCAGATCATCAAGGATTTCCCCCAGACGCGCGGGCGTCAGATCTTCATAGTAATCCTTGCCGATCTGGGCCATCGGCGCGTTCGAACAGGACCCGAGACACTCGACCTCTTCCCAGCTGAACTTGCCATCGGCCGAGATTTCATGCGGTTTGGCGGCGATCTTGTCCTTCATCACCGCGATCAGGTCCTCGGCCCCCATGATCATGCAGGACGTGGTACCGCAGATCTGGAAATGCGCCACCTGGCCCACCGGCTGCAACTGGAACATGAAGTAGAAGGTCGCGACCTCGAGTGCCCGGATATAGTCCATGCCCAGCATATCGGCCACGGTCTCGATCGCCGGACGGGAAAGCCAGCCTTCCTGCTCCTGCGCCCGCCACAACAGCGGAATGATCGCGCTGGCCTGACGGCCCTCGGGATACTTGGTCATCTGCGCTTCGGCCCATTTCAGGTTGTCGGGCGTAAAGGCAAAGCTTTTGGGTTGTTCAAAGTGCAGGCGGCGCAGCATCAGGCACAGGCTCCTGTGGTAATTTTCACGCCCTGGTCGCCGGGCAGCTGTTCGGCCCCGCCCCAGGTCAGATGGTGCTGGACCAGAGCCAGCGTTTGTTCGCGGGTCAGACCGGCCTGCAACTCGACCGGCTGATAGTCACTCTCGTCGCGCATTACGCAACCGATGGTCGAGGCCGCCAGCACAAAATCGTCGCGCTGCTCGGGCGTGATCCCCGACGGCGCTATGGCAAGACAGCCCGACAGGGCAGACGCACATACTGAAAAAAGTACAAACCGTTTCATCAATTCACCCCCGCGACCATGAGCATCATCGCAATGTTGAACGAGCCGAAACCGTGAGCAAGCACAACCGACCCGAAATCAAGTCCACCACCGGAACCAGTGATCAAGAGCAATCCCGGCAATCCAATATTGTTCAGCATCACGTACACTCCCCCTGCGTCAGGATCAGCGTCTCGCCCTGCTCTTCCACGATTCCCTCGTGGATAAAGTCATAGAGCAAGACTTCCATGATCCCGTATTCGAACCCCGCGCCGGTCAGCGCCTCTTCGGCGACATCCCAATCCAGCGCGCAGCCGATCTGCTCCATGAAGGCAACAAACGCCTCTTGCGGTGCATTCATCGGCGTCGGCCCACCGGGCAGACCCATCGGGTTGCCGCTTGTGTCCTGCGGTTCCGGCTCGGGCAGCGGATCGGGCGTCTTGCCGCACAGTTCCGTGCTCAGGGTCAGGATCGCCCCTTTGCCGCCGGCTTCGCCCGCCGCCAACATATGGCGTGCCACGTCCTTCATTTCGGACCGGCTCATACCCAGCGTCTCGGCGATCTGCTCGCCTTCATCAATATGCAGATGACAGCCCTGCGCCTGTGCCCGCTCGATGATCTGCGCGCGCATCAATAGTTGCTTGCCGACAAGCGTGTCTTCGGCCAGCACCACAGAGGGCACAGCCAGCATCGCAGCAAGTGCAGAAGTTATGAGGCGCCGTTGGATCAGCGGTCGATCTCCCCGAACACGACGTCCAGCGAGCCGATGATCGCCGCCACGTCGGCCAGCTGGTGGCCGGTGGCAATGTGGTCCATCGATTGCAGGTGCAGGTATCCCGGCGCCCGGATCTTGGCGCGGTAGGGTTTGTTGCCGCCATCGCTCACCAGGTAAACGCCGAACTCTCCCTTGGGCGCCTCGACACAGGCGTAAACCTCGCCCGCCGGTACGTGGAACCCTTCGGTATAAAGCTTGAAGTGATGGATCAGAGCCTCCATCGAGGTCTTCATCTCGCCGCGTTTCGGCGGGGTCAGCTTGCCGCGGGCCAGAACATCGCCCTGCCCTTCGGGTTCACGCAGCTTGGCAATCGCCTGCAACATGATCGACGTCGACTGGCGCATCTCTTCCATCCGCATCAGGTAACGGTCATAGCAATCGCCGTTCTTGCCAATCGGAATCTGGAAATCGAACTCGTCATAGCATTCATAGGGCTGTGCCCGACGCAGGTCCCAGGCGAGGCCCGCAGAACGTGCCATCGGCCCCGAGAAGCCGTATTGCTGCACCATTTCCTCATCAACGACGCCGATATCGACGTTACGCTGCTTGAAGATGCGGTTTTCGGTCAGAAGCTCGTCGATATCCTTCATGAAGGCCGGGAATTCGACGCTCGCCCATTCCTCGATATCGTCAATCAGCTTGGGCGGCAGATCCTGATGCACCCCACCCGGGCGGAAATACGCGGCGTGAAGCCGTGCACCACAGGCGCGTTCATAGAACTCCATCAGGAATTCGCGCTGCTCAAACCCCCAAAGCGGCGGCGTCAACGCGCCCACGTCCATCGCCTGCGTGGTCACGTTCAGCAGGTGGTTCAGGATGCGGCCAATCTCGGAATACAATACCCGGATCAGCTGCGCCCGACGCGGCACTTCCACCCCGGTCAGCTTTTCGATCGCCAGGCACCAGGCATGTTCCTGGTTCATCGTGCCGACGTAATCCAGCCGATCGAAATAGGGCAGGCATTGCAGATAGGTCCGGCTTTCCATCAGCTTTTCGGTGCCACGGTGCAACAGGCCGATATGCGGGTCGCAGCGTTCGACGATCTCGCCGTCCAGCTCAAGCACGAGGCGCAGCACGCCGTGCGCCGCCGGGTGCTGCGGGCCAAAGTTGATGTTGAAGTTGCGGATCTGCTGTTCGCCGGTCAGGGCATCGCTGAAATCCTTGGAGCCGTCCATCATTTCGCCTCCTCCCCTTTTTCATCACCCGGAAGGATATATTCGGCACCCTCCCACGGGGACATGAAGTCGAACTGGCGGTATTCCTGCACCAGCGATACCGGTTCATAGACGACGCGCTTCTGCGCCTCGTCGTAACGCACTTCGGTATAGCCGGTGGTCGGGAAATCCTTGCGCAGCGGATGGCCGCGGAAACCATAGTCGGTCAGGATGCGGCGCAGGTCCGGGTGGCCGGTAAAGATGATGCCGAACATGTCGAACACTTCGCGCTCGAACCAGTTGGCGCTCGGGTGGGTTTCCACCACCGACGGCACCATCTCATCTTCGCGGATCGACACCCGCAGCCGGATGCGGTGGTTCTGATACATGCTCAGGAAATGATAGACCACGTCGAAGCGCTTGACCCGCTCGGGGTAATCGACGCCGGTGATGTCCACCAGGGTCGAGAATTTACATTCCCGATCGGTTTTCAGAAACTCGACCAGCCCGGTGATCGCGCTCGGTGCTACATCGACATTCAGCTCGCCAAAGCTCACATCCCAACCCAGCACGCAGTCCGGGCGCTTGGCCTCGATATGCGCGCCCAGCTCGTTCATTGCGTCGCTCATCCGTCTCTTTCCTTCCCGCGCCAATTCTTATGCGCAGTCAACATCCCCAATGCGCGTCTCAGCGCGCGATCGTACCCGTGCGCCGGATCTTCCGTGCCAGCTGCAGGAACCCGTAAACCAGTGCCTCTGCCGTCGGCGGGCAGCCCGGAATGTAGATATCGACCGGCACAACCCGGTCACATCCCCGCACCACGCTATAGCTATAGTGATAATAGCCCCCGCCATTGGCGCAGGACCCCATCGAGATCACGTAGCGCGGCTCGGGCATCTGGTCGTAAACCTTGCGCAGCGCCGGTGCCATCTTGTTGGTCAGCGTGCCCGCCACGATCATTACATCCGACTGGCGCGGGCTGGCGCGCGGCGCAACCCCGAACCGGTCCAGGTCATAGCGCGGCATCGACGCATGCATCATCTCGACCGCGCAGCAGGCCAGACCAAAGGTCATCCAGTGCAGCGAGCCGGTGCGCGCCCAGTTGATCAGGTCCTCGGTGTTGGTCAGCAGGAACCCTTTGTCCTGCAGCTCGGCATTCAGTTCCTGCGTGCTGACTTCGCGGTTCTGGCTGATAATTGCGGTATCGCTCATGACCACTCCAGCGCCCCCTTCTTCCACTCATAGGCAAAGCCGATGGTCAGCACCGCCAAAAACACCATCATCGACCAGAAGCCGACGGTCGACACATCCTTGAAAGCCACCGCCCAAGGGAAAAGCATCGCGATTTCAAGGTCGAAGATGATGAACAGGATCGACACGAGGTAGAACCGAACGTCAAATTTCATCCTTGCGTCGTCAAAGGCGTTGAAACCACATTCATACGCACTCACCTTTTCAGGATCGGGGTGACGCACCGCCAGCACGGCGGCGGCAAGAATGAGGACAAGGCCAATGGCAACAGCAATGGCAATAAAGATGAGAATGGGGAGATAGTCCCGGAGCATCCCGTCAGCGAGATCCATGGATCTTGGCTCCTTCCTGCGTATGTTTCATACGCCTATTAGCAGCGAAATCTTGTGTGTCGGTTTACTCCCGCCCCATGGCAGGGTCAACCGATCCACGCACACATTCTCAAAGCTGAAAGTGTGCTGTGATATTTGTGTATGCAATTGCACACAATACCTGAAAAACAAGGGGTTCAGGCGGGTTTGACGATGTACGTTCACCGCTGTTCCAAGCACAGCAGCGAAAAACTACATCCCATTTGTTGGTTTTATCGGTGATAATTCCCACGACTCACCGGCCTTGCAGGCCGTCAGCACCATCGCAACGCACGCCAAGTTAATCTCTTTGTTTAGGACTCCCTGCCCCACGGTTCGCGGGACAGATACCCGACAGATGCCAGACGCATTCCATACACCCGCATGTCTTGCCAAAGTATGAATTAACCCATTGGGGCGGTGCGTTAACGAACCCACGGCGCCTTGCGCTTTTCGAAGAAGGCTGCGATGCCTTCCTTGGCCTCGTCCCCTTCCCAGGTTTGCACCAGCCGGTCGATGGTTTCATCGACGATTTCCGGGGTGATGGATGGCCCAAGCATCCGCGCCAGCCGCTTGCTTTCCGCCACTGCGCCGGGGGCCGCGCTCAGGTAGGGTTTCACCTCGGCCTCGACCGCTTCGTCCAATTCGTCTTCGGACACAACCTTCGCCAAAAGATTAAGCTTTTCAGCCTCTTGCGCCCCAAACAGCCGCGCCGACATGAACACGCGCCGCGCCTTGTCCTCGCCCATTCGGGCCAGAACATAGGGCGAAATCGTCGCCGGGATCAGGCCCAGCTTGACCTCGGTCAGGCCGAACGTGGCGCTGTCCACCCCAATCGCCACATCCGCCACCGACATCATCCCGATGCCGCCGCCGAACGCGTTACCCTGCACCCGGGCGATTAACGGCTTGGAAAGGGTATTCAGCGCATAAAGCGCCATTGCCAGCTTGCGCGCCTCGGCCCGGCGCGTCTCGGCATCGGCGGCCATCTGGTCCTGCATCCAGCGCAGATCGCCACCGGCACAGAAACTCTTGCCCTTTGCGGCAAGAATGACGACACGCACATCCGCGTCGTTGTCCAATGCCTTTGCGGCCGCGGCAAGCTCTTCGATCATCGCGCCCGACATGGCGTTGTGTTTCTCGGCCCGGTCCAGCCACAGCGTCGCCACACCCCGGTCATCGGTTTCGATGCTCAACGTCTCATACATGGTACTTCCCTTTTCCTTTCCGCGCCCTTCGGCACGCCGAGTTTTCGCGAAAACTCGTGTCTACCCATTCCGCATCGCCTGTGCCATCGCCCCGGCTTCATCCAGCACCGCGCGATCCAACCCGGTCTCGTAACCCATTGCGATCAAACGATCATGTACCGCCTCGGTCGCCACGTTCCCCTTGGCCCCCGGCGCATAAGGACACCCCCCCAAGCCCCCCACGGCGGCGTCGAACACCCGCAGCCCCCGTGCCAGCGAGGCCTCGATATTTTCCAGCGCCCGACCCGCCGTGTCGTGGTAATGCCCGGCCAGCTTGTCTGCCGGCACCACGTCCAGAACCGCCGCCAGCATCGCGTCGATCGTCTCGGGCCGTCCCTGCCCGATCGTGTCACCCAGGGAAATCTCGTAAACCCCGCGGTTCCATAACAAATCGGCCACCCGCGCCACCGCGCCCGGATCGGTCGGCCCGTCATAGGGGCAGTCGGTCACGCAGGAAACATAGCCCCTGACAGGCAACCCGATCTCTTTCGCCGCCGCGATCACCGGGTCGAACCGCTCGATGCTTTCTTCAATCGTGGCGTTGATATTGGCCTTGGAAAACCCTTCCGAGGCCGATCCGAACACCGCAATCTCGTCCGCCTTGGCGGCCACCGCCCCGTCAAAACCCTGCATGTTCGGGGTCAGCGCCGCATAGGACACGCCCTCGGCCCGCGTGATCCCCGCCAGCACTTGTGCCGAATCCGCCATCTGCGGCACCCATTTCGGGCTGACGAAGCTCGCCACCTCGATGCGCCGGAACCCTGCCCGGCTCAGGCAATCGACCAGCGCGATTTTTTCATCGGTCGGAATCTGGCGCTTTTCATTCTGCAACCCATCCCTGGGTCCCATCTCGAATATCTCGATCCGTTCAGCCATCAACCAAGCCCCACTTCTTCATCTTGCCAAAAATACTCAATTGTCGCCCCATCACCTTCACGCCTCGGGCACCTCGTAAAAGTCCCGGTCGTAAAACTGCTGCAACCCTTCCGCCTTCAGCGCCTTCTGATAGGCCTCCCGGCCCTCAAGCCGCGCCTGATACGCGGCCACGTTGGGAAACCGGTCGAATTTCACGTAGTGGCGCGCGCTTTCGAGGGTGAACCCCATCATCGTGTCTGCCGCCGAGAAGCCCCGTTTCAGCAGGTAGTCCTGCTGCGCCAGAATCTGCTCCAGCGGCTTCAGCGAAATCGCCAGCCGCTTAACCTCGATCCCGATCACCGTAGGCGAGCGCATCTCAGGCTTGGGCAGGAACACCTGTTGCAGGTTGAGGTTCTGAATCAGCACGCCAATGGTCTCGGCATAGTGCACCCAGGTCAGGTAATGCTCACGTTCCTCCTCACCCACACCCGGGGCCAACCCGACTTCGGGCCTTGTTTCACACAGGTATTGCGTGATCGCGCCAGACTCGAACAGAACCTTGCTGTCGATTTCAAGAACAGGCACCCGCCCGGCCGGGCTCAGCCCTTGGAACTCGGGGCTGCGCAACTCGCCCTTGGCGATGTCATAGGTCAGAACCTCCGGCTCCAGCCCCATTTCAAAAAGCAGCCACAGCACCCTGAATGACCGGCTCCCAGCCACGCTATGCAATCTGATTTCGTCACCCATCATTCAAGTCCTTTCATCAAATTCGGGCGGGTCGCAATAACCGCCTGGCGTTCCGCCATTGCATCGAACCATGCACGCAAAGCGGGCCGCATGCGCAACAACTCGCGCCCCTCGCGCACCATGGCAAAGTAATCCAGTTGGGAAAAGAGATGACCCTCCGCCAGCCCAGCCTGACCGGGTTTCAAGGCCAGCCCCTCCACCGCAATCTCCTCCAGCGCGTCCAGAACAACTGGCGCCGTGTTAAGCCCCTGCCGCAAGACGTCAGGATCACACTCATGCCCCATCAGAGCTCGATAACAGCCATGCGAAAACACCTGCCGCACCAATGGTTTATAGACGTAGGCATCCGTGATCGACATGACCTGCACCGCCCTTGCACGCGCCAATCCGTTCTCGGGCATCAAGGATGGCCCCTCGAATGCCTCATCGACATAAGTCAGGATTGCCACTGTTTCGAATAACTTCGCGCCGCCATGAAGCAGCACCGGAACCCGCAGAAACGGATGCAGCAACCGTCCTCGCTCGGCCTCGTCCGGGTTAAACGGGTTGATCTCCTCATATGCGTAATCCACACCCTTCTCGACCAGAGCGATCCGTGCTGACCACGTATAGACCGAGTGGCAAAATCCGTTCAGAACCGGCGTGCCAACGTTCATTCAGACGTCCCCGACACGCGACGAGCAGGAAGTGGCGATGCGCTTATGCGCCAAGGCCACTCCGGGCGGGTCGCTCTCGGTGCTTGTCGTGCACACACCTGTCGCCGATGGGGGGGATGCCCCGGGCAACGCGTTTCAGTCCGCACTCGCTTCACGCTGCCTCCTCCGCCTCGTCCTCCAGCCGGATAAGCGCCGCCCCGGCCTCAACTTGGTCCCCTGCGGCCACCAGAACTTCGGCCACAACCCCATCCCGTGCCGCCAGCAACGCATGTTCCATCTTCATCGCCTCAAGGATCGCCAGCCGGTCGCCTTCCTGTACTGCCTGCCCGGCTTCAGCCATCACCGCTTTCACCAATCCCGGCATCGGCGCCTCGATCACACCCGAAGCCGCTCCGCCAACCGCTGCACGATCCAGCGGGTCAATCACCTGAAACCGATAGCCATTGCCCCAGAACACGGTCAGTTCTCCGTTGGTCAAGGAGGTCCGCGCCTGTACCTTGGTCTGATCGACCCACCAAGCGCCGCCGGTATGGGTGACGTGGTGCCGGACCTCGCCCAGATCAACAAGGTAAGACCCCGACCCTTCGACGGTCACACGCGCCTCGATAAGCTCATCATGATGGCTCAGCGCCACGGTCGAGGTCAGCGGCGACCACAGAACCATGCTTTCTTGCGGTGCTCTATCCGGCGCCTGCATAAGGCCCAGCGCAGTCAGCGCCGCAACCGAGCGCGCCTTGGTACAGGCCAACGGCGCCACGGACAGCGCCTCGATATGTCGCTCGATCAGCCCGGTATCCACATCACCGGCAACGAAATCAGGCTGTGCAGCCAAGAGCGCCAGGAAAGACACGTTCGTCACCGTTCCACCCACATCCGTGTGCCGCAATGCGCGTTCCAGCTGTTTCAGGGCAATCTCGCGGGTTGGTCCGTGGGTGATCAACTTGGCGATCATCGGGTCATACCAAGGGCTGATCGTATCGCCTTGCCGCACTCCGCTGTCGATCCGTGCCTCCTTCGGAAAAGCTAGATGGCTGAGCGTGCCGGTGGCTGGCAGAAACCCTTTCGGCACGTCCTCGGCATAGATGCGGGCTTCGAACGCGTGCCCGGTAATGCTCAGTTCGTCCTGCTGCATCGGCAGGCCCTCACCGCTGGCCACCCGCAGTTGCCACTCCACCAGGTCTACGCCGGTTATCGCTTCGGTCACCGGATGCTCCACCTGCAGCCGTGTGTTCATTTCCATGAACCAGAATCCGTCGGGACGCAGCCCCCGCGAGCCGTCAACGATGAACTCCACCGTCCCCGCCCCCTTGTAACCGATCGCCTCCGCGGCACGCACAGCGGCCTGCCCCATGGCCGCGCGCATTCCCTCGGTCATGCCCGGCGCCGGGGCCTCTTCGATCACCTTCTGGTGACGGCGCTGTAGTGAACAGTCGCGCTCGAACAGATGCACCGCCTTTTCGCCATCGCCAAAAACCTGCAGTTCGATATGACGTGGCTGGCTGACGAATTTCTCGATCAAGACGTCCTCGTTGCCAAAAGCGGTCTTGGCCTCGCCCTGGGCGCTGGCCAGCGCGTCCATGAAATCCTCTGGCTTCTCGACAAGGCGCATGCCCTTGCCGCCACCGCCAGCCACGGCTTTGATCAATACCGGATAGCCGATGGCATCGGCGGCCCCGGACAGGTGCTCGGGGTCCTGGTTGGAGCCGTGATAGCCCGGCACCACCGGCACACCGGCCTCTTCCATCAGCACCTTGGCGGCGTCTTTCAACCCCATAGCGTTGATCGCCTTGGCCGACGGCCCGATAAAGACCAGCCCAGCCTTTTCCACCGCATCGACGAAATCCGGGTTCTCCGACAAAAACCCATAACCCGGGTGAATTCCCTTCGCCCCGGTCGCCAGCGCCGCCTCGATGATCCGCTCGCCGCGCAGGTAACTCACTGCCGGGGCCGCGCCGCCGATATGCACCGCCTCGTCCGCGACTGCCACATGGGCCGCATTGGCATCAGCGTCAGAATAGACCGCCACCACCTTGACTCCCAGCCTGCGGGCCGTCTCGGCCACACGCACGGCAATTTCACCCCGGTTTGCAATCAGGATCTTGTCAAACATCTTGCGTCTCCTTCGCACCCAATGCCTCGCGCCCCGCGGGCGCCTGTTCCATGTCGCGGGCCGTCATCACGTACCCACGTTATCCACCGCCGCCCTCAGCAGCGCTTCGGTTTCGTCATCAAACGCCACCAGGATCACCCGCAGCGGCGCATCCTTCAGTTCCCGCACCGCGATTTCCGCCGCGGTTTCCTTCGGAAAGCCGTAAATCCCGGTAGAAATCGCCGGAAAGGCGATGCTCTCACAGCCCTTTTCTCTCGCCCGTTCCAGGCTTTCGCGGTAGCAAGAGGCCAACGCCTGCGCCTCGCCCTGATCGCCGCCCTGCCACACTGGCCCGACCGTGTGGATCACCCATCTCGCGGGCAGTTTGTACCCCTTTGTCAGCTTGGCCTGCCCGGTTTTGCAGCCGCCCAGCATCCGGCATTCATCAACCAACTCAGGGCCAGCCGCGCGGTGGATTGCGCCATCGACACCGCCTCCACCCAGCAAGGACGAATTGGCTGCATTCACAATCGCGTCGACCTCAAGTGCTGTAATATTTCCACGCCAGACCTCGATCATCTCACCAGGCCCCCGTTTCTTTCTTGGCCCCAGAACTTGAATCCCGGCTCCAACCCACGCACAACACCGCCAAATCCATCCCATGCCACATCATCCCAGGTCCTCCACCAGCCGGAACCGCTCCACCGCCATTTCGATCCCCGGTCGAAACCCGACCGAGCGTTCCAGGTAGGCCCGATAGCCCTGCCGCCACTCTTCCAGATCAGAAAACTCACCCTGATCGGCCACCAGGACCTCGTCCATCTCCTCGAACGCCCTACGTTCCAAAGTCACTGTTTCGACGGCACAGGCCGGACGCCAATCCCAGTCGCAGGCAATGTCGATCCGCCCAGGCACCGGAAGATCCTCGCCCCGCGTGACAAACGCCTCGACCGCATCACAGGTCACGGTCTTCTTGCCCGCGCGCACCAGCGACAGGATTTCGGCATTAAGTTCCGCATCGTCACCAAAACGAAAGGCCTGGGCACCGGGGTATCGTTTGAGAGCCACGATCATCAGCATTACGACTCCCCCAACCGCTGACACCAGTTGATCCGCCCGCCACCGCGATAAGGCATCGCCAGCCCTTCGCGCACAAGCGTGCCGGCCACGTCTTCACCGTCTACCGACAACTCGATCAGCAAACGTCCATACTTGTCGGTCCCCTTGCGGCGATAGGAGACCGCGCCGCCCTTTACCAATTCCCGCAACCGTTCAGTCGCCCGCTTGCCGGCCTGGAATTCCGCATCGCATCGCGCATCTCGGGTTTCCGGCGTATCAAGTCCGACCACGCGCGCAGTGCGCTCGTTGTCGCCGCATTTTAACGCCACCGTGTCGCCGTCATAGACAAACCCGATCCGGCAGGTATTCAACTCGCGGCCACGGTCCTGCCAACGCACGAGGTAAAGCCACACCGCAAGTGTCGCGGCAGTCACAATCAAGGCACGCGCAAGGATCAGCACGGCGCCTCTCCTGATTGCCATGACAGCCCGGCTTTTTTCGCGTCACCCTTCACCATCGCGCCAGCGCCGCCTTCGCCTGTGCCATGGTTTGCACAACAATCTCCGAAGCAGGCATCACCGCCGAGATCAACCCTATTCCTTCCCCGACAATGGCGGGTGCGCCATCCGCATCCCCGTCTGCCACGGCCTTGGCAAAGCCCTCTTGCGCGTCCGGGCTTACCGGGCCCACAGGGTCCTCCTGCCAGCGCTTGATCCAGCGGTTGCGCAACGTGCGAATGTCGAATTCTCCCGGCCAGTCATAGCCACGCGCCTTGTCCGGAAGAGACGAGCGTAGCGTGCCATCCCCATCGGCCATCAGCGCCGCGTCATGAAAGCCGGGCGCGACCAAGGCTTCCCCCGCGGCCCAGAACCTTGTCCCCATAAGCACCCCATCGGCGCCCAGCATCAGCGCCGCGGCCAACCCGCGACCATCCGCGATCCCGCCCGCCGCCAGAACCAGCGCCTTGTCGGCACAGGCATCCACCACTTCGGGAACAAGCGTCATTGTCGCCCGCGTCGCGCCGTGCCCGCCGGCCTCGGACCCCTGGGCCACGATCACATCCGCCCCGGCTGCCACCGCATCACGCGCCATGGCCAGGGTCTGAACCTGGGCAAAAAGCGGCACACCCGCCGCCTTGACCTGCTCGGCATGCGGACGCAATTCGCCAAAAGACAGGAACATCGCCGCCGGTTTGCGGTCCAGCGCCAGCGTCAAAAGTTCGGGCGACTGCGCCATTTTCCAGGTGATAAAACCACAGCCGACCGGCTGATTGCCCGCTTCCTGCCACTGGGCCTCAAGCCAATCGGCGTCGCCGTAACCACCGCCGATGAACCCCAGCGCCCCGGCGCGGCTGACCGCGGCCGCAAGGGCCCCACCCGCGGCAAAAGCCATTGGCGCGCTGACGATCGGTGCGTCAAGGCCGAAGCGTTCCGTCAGCCGTGTTGAGATCGGAGCATAGTCAACCATTGCCGACCTCATCATCCCGGCGGTTGCTGCGAAAGCGATAGCCGAAGGCCAGGTTCGGCCGTTCGCCCTCCCACATCCAGATGGTGACCGCCACAGTCACCAGCATGTCGGCTAGCCCGCCCAGCCCGGTTCCGAAAGCACCGCTTTTGACGGTGACATAGATCGTGAAGCCCCCCAGGACGATCAACAGGATCCGCGCGATCGGAGCCCTTAACAGGACCAGAACAGCGATGAAGATTGGCAGGAAAGCCGCTGCGGCGGCAAAGCCGGTCCCGCTGATTTCAAGCCCCAGCCGGTACTTGGCAATCGCCGACCAGACAAGCCAGGCCACGACCAGAAGGAAGGTCCAATGCATCTGCCCTTTCGGATGGGCATGCGCCGCCGCCCGGCTGACATAGACCCAGCGTTCGCCGGTCAGCTTGTCGCGTTTGCCATAGTGCATGCCTTCATCCATGGGCCATCCTCCTGCGCCGCCAGACCATCACATAGGACCTCATCACATCCGGAACACGCCGAACCGCGTGTCTTCGATCGGCGCATTCAACGATGCTCTGAGGCTCAGGGCCAGCACATCGCGGGTCTTGCGCGGATCGACAATGCCATCATCCCAAAGCCGGGCCGAGGCATAGAGAGGATGCGATTGCTCCTCGAACATCTCGATGGTGGGGCGCTTGAATTCGGCCTCTTCCTCGACGCTCCAGCTTTCGCCAGCCCGCTCAATGGCGTCGCGTTTCACCGTGGCCAACACGCCCGCAGCCTGTTCGCCACCCATTACGCTGATGCGCGAATTGGGCCAGGTCCACAGGAAACGTGGGCTATAGGCACGACCCGCCATGCCATAGTTGCCAGCCCCGAACGAGCCGCCCACCAGCATGGTGATCTTTGGCACATTGGTGCAGGCCACCGCCGTCACCATCTTGGCGCCGTGGCGGGCAATCCCCTCGTTTTCATACTTCCGACCGACCATGAAACCAGTGATGTTCTGCAAAAACACCAGCGGGATTTTCCGCTGCGAACACAGCTCGACAAAATGCGCGCCCTTCACGGCGCTTTCAGAGAATAGCACGCCGTTGTTGGCGACGATCCCCACCGGGCAGCCCTTCACATGGGCAAAGCCACAGACCAGAGTCTCACCAAAACGTGCCTTGAACTCGTCAAAGCGCGAGCCATCCACAATCCGCGCGATCACCTCGCGAATATCATAGGGCGTGCGCAGATCGGCCGGCACCACGCCAAGGATTTCATCGGGATCATAGGCCGGCTCTTCCGGGCTTTGCCAATCGACGGTGAGCGGTTTGGTGCGATTGAGCTGCCCCACCGCACGCCGCGCCAGCGCCAGTGCGTGGCCGTCATCCTCGGCCAGGTAATCGGCCACACCGGACAGGCGGGTATGGACGTCACCGCCGCCCAGATCTTCGGCGCTGACCACCTCACCCGTGGCTGCCTTGACCAGCGGCGGACCGGCAAGGAAGATCGTGCCTTGTTCCTTGACGATGATGGTCACATCCGACATCGCAGGCACGTAAGCCCCACCCGCCGTGCACGAGCCCATCACCACCGCGATCTGGGGAATGCCCTTGGCGCTCATGTTGGCCTGATTGTAGAAAATCCGCCCGAAATGGTCGCGATCCGGGAACACCTCGTCCTGCTGCGGCAGGTTGGCGCCGCCGCTATCGACCAGATAGACGCAAGGCAGGTTGTTCTGCTCGGCAATCTCCTGAGCGCGCAGGTGTTTCTTCACGGTCATTGGATAGTATGTGCCGCCCTTCACGGTGGCATCGTTGCACACCACCATGACGTCTTGGCCCATGACCTGGCCAATCCCGGTGATCACACCAGCACTGGGTGCCGCCCCGCCATACATGCCATGTGCCGCCGTGGTGCCGACTTCAAGGAAGGGCGAGCCGGGATCGAGCAGGTTCGCCACCCGCTCGCGCGGCAGCATCTTGCCCCGGCTGACATGGCGCGCACGGCTCTTTTCCCCGCCGCCAAGCGCCGCCAGTTCGGCGGCCTCGCGGATTACGCCAAGAGCCTCGAGATGCCCATCACGGTTCGATTTGAAGGCATCCGATGTCGGCAAAGCCTGTGAATTCAGTTTCATGTCGTCCTCCGGGTGGCGCTACCAGGCCACCGCTTCTTCCAAGAAAAATACCTGCTCGGCAGTGGTGTTCATGAGGCACCCGGCATAGGCTGGCCCCGCCCCGGTGCCGCCTTGCCAGAGCGTCGCCTCATAGGCGCATTTGTTGTCGCGAAACGTGATCCAGGCGCGCTGCATGTCCCGCAAGGCCGGTGCCTGGGTCGGCAAATGCGACCCCATCGACGCCATCTCTTCGTCATTGGCACGTGATTTCGCCATCAGTTGGCCGTAGACCTCGTTGAGCCTGACATCCCACCAATCCAGCTCTTTTGACAAACAACCGCCCATGCCCACGGTGCTGCTGCCACCTGGCGTGTTGTTCATACAGGAATCCGCTGCCAACCCGACACATGCGCGACGGGACTCGGGCATCTCGGCCCCGGCCAGGCAACGCACGGTGATCTGGCCATCATAGACCAGCTCCTGCGCCATGGCGGGACTTGCCGCCATGAACAGAACAGCAAGCCCGAGGCGCATCAACCCATCATCCCCATCAGCTCGCGACCAACGAGCATGCGGCGGATTTCGCTGGTGCCCGCGCCGATTTCCATCAACTTGGCATCGCGGAAAATCCGGCCCACCGGGTTGTCGCTAAGATACCCTGCCCCGCCAAAGGCTTGTACCGCCTGATGCGCCACCTTCATGCCCTCTTCGCTGGCATAAAGCACACAGGCCGCCGCGTCCTGACGGGTCACCTCGCCCCGATCACAGGCCTTGGCCACCTCGTAGACATAGGCACGGCTTGAGTTCATCGCGGTGTACATGTCGGCGATCTTGGCCTGCATCAGCTGGAAGTTTCCGATCGGCTGACCGAATTGCTGGCGTTCCTTCATATAGGGCATGACCTCGTCCATGCAGGCCGCCATGAGGCCGGTGCCGATGCCGCTGAGAACCACACGCTCGTAATCGAGCCCGGACATCAGCACGGCAACGCCCTTGCCTTCTTCACCAAGGATGTTCTCGTAGGGCACTTCCACGTCTTCAAAGATCAGCTCGGCGGTGTTGGAGCCGCGCATGCCCAGCTTGTCGAAATGGTTCGAGGTGCTGAACCCGACCATTTCCTTTTCAATGATGAAGGCCGTGATCCCGCGCGGGCCAGCGTCCATGTCGGTCTTGGCGTAGACCACCAGCACGTCGGCATCCGGCCCGTTGGTGATCCAGTACTTGTTGCCGTTCAGCACGAAACGATCATTCTTCTTGTCGGCGCGCAGCTTCATGCTGACCACGTCCGAGCCCGCATTGGGTTCACTCATAGCCAGCGCACCGACATGCTCACCACTAATGAGCTTGGGAAGATATTTCATCTTCTGCTCGTGGGTGGCATTGCGGCGGATCTGGTTGACGCAGAGGTTCGAATGCGCGCCGTAGCTCAAGGCAACGCTGGCGCTGGCTCGGGCGATTTCCTCGACCGCGACCACGTGGGCTAGGTAGGACATATCGGCCCCGCCATATTCTTCGGGGGTAGTCACGCCCAGCAGGCCCAGTTCACCGAACTCTTTCCACAGCTCGTTGGGGAATTCGTTCTTCTCGTCGATCTCGGCCGCCATCGGCTTGATGCGCTCCTGCGCCCAGCGATGCACCATGTCCTGCATGGCCATCACGTCTTCACCCAGATCAAATTTCATTGCGCCCAGGAACATAGGCCGCCCTCCAGTTTATTGAACAGTTGTTCATTTAATAGAGGAAGGAATGATTCGGATCAACCTGATCCAGATGAGTGCTGCGCACACAGGTTTTGTTGATTGGGGGCCAGCCCCCAAACCCCCGGAGTACTTACCGCCAAGAAAGAGAACCAAGCCCCTGGCCTCTTTCTTGGCCGAAATACTCCCGCCGGAGGCTCCCACGCGTGCGACATGACCCGGTTTTCAATGGTTGGGCGCGTCAGTTGCCCTGGAAGACCGCCCCTACCTCGGCCCGAATGATCCGCGCGATCAGGGCGCAATCGTCAAGGTCGAAGGTCAGCGGCAGGCGCATGTCGATGATCGCCTTCAGCACCCGATCACTGTCCGGCATCCGCTCGGACGGGGCATAGTGCCAACTGTCATAGCGCGAGGTGAATCCGGCGGGCTCGGCCCCACCGAACCACTTTAACTCAACACCACGGGCGGAGCAGCGCTTGATCACCGCGTCGATCTTGTCTTCACTCCAATCAAGCAACAGGAACTGGATCGACGAGCCGACATAGTATTCTTCGTCGGGCCGCTCGACCACCTGCAACCCAGGCGTACCGCGCAAGCCCTCTTCGACCACGCGGTACCGCGCATTCCACGCCTCGCACTGCGCGGGAAGCTTGCGGAGTTGCGGTCGCAAGATCGCCGCACGCAGGTTGTCCATTCTTCCCGACATGTTGGGCGTGAGGTATTTCACCTCTTCAAACACCTCCGGCTCCGGTACCGCCAGATGCCGCTCGTACAGCATGTAAGAACCCGACATCATTACTGCTCGCGCCGCAACTTCGGCATCATCAGTGATCAAGAGCCCACCCTCGCCCGAATTCAGGTGCTTGTAGGTCTGGGTGGAAAAGCAGCCAACCAGACCATCCGTACCGGACAGCCGCCCTTTCCAAGTTGCCCCCATCGTGTGGGCGCAATCCTCGATGACCGTGACCCCGGCCCCGTCGCACAGTGCCATCAGCCGATCCATATCGCAAAGATGCCCGCGCATATGGCTGAGCAACAGCACTTCGGTGTGATCCAGCTTGGCACGCAGGTCGTCGAGGTTGATCACCAGATCCTCGGTCACGCCAACAAAAACCGGCACAGCACCGACACTGGCGATCGCGCCCGGCACAGGCGCCAAGGTAAAGGCGTTGGTCAACACTCTGTCACCCGGCTTCACCCCCACCGCGCGCAAGGCACAGGCCAGCGCATAACCGCCCGAGGCCACGGCAAGGCAGAAATTCGCGCCCATAGCCTCTGCAAACTCCTGCTCCAAAAGCGCCGCTGCCCCGGCTTCACCCTCGGCCACGTTGTAACGGTGCAATCGCCCGCTTTGCATGACCGCGACGGCGGCCTCGATTGCCTCGTCGGGGATCGGCTCCTGCTGAGTGAAATTGCCTTTGAACGTCTCCATGGCCCTATCCCAACAACCGTTCGACAACGCCGTGCAACTCGCCAAACGCCCCGATCAGCGCCTCGGGTTCCAGCGCCGCCATGTCCTCGCCCGAAGGGCCGAACTCGACCAGGATACACGGCACCCTTGCAGCTCGCGCCGTTTTGCGGTCGGTATCGCTATCGCCGACCAGCAGGCATTTCTCAGGATGCCCCCCGGCCCGGCGCGCCGCCTCGAACAGAGGTTCGGGATCGGGCTTGCGCATAGGCAGCGTATCGGCGCCGACAAGCGAATGAAACGCATCCCGCACACCAAGCCGTCGCAGCAGTTCCTCGGCCAAGGCCTCGGGCTTGTTGGTACAGATACCCACGCCAAAGCCCGCACTGTCCAGCGTTGCAACCGCTTCCATCGCGCCGGGATACATCACCGTATGATGGTCAAGCTCTTCACCATAAACTTCGAGAAGCCGCGGATACCACCGGTCAATGACCGCCTCGTCCAGCGCCTCCAATCGGGTCAGCCCCAACCGCAACATCGCCTTGCCACCGCGCAGCGCGGTTCCGGCATCGCGCGCTGGATCCAGAACATCCCCCGCTCCCATCTCGCGAAAACAGGCGTTGGCCGCGCCGATCAGGTCGCCCGAAGTATCCGCCAGCGTCCCGTCCAGATCGAAAATCACCGTCTTCATCGTACCCTCTCGCAGCAGTATTCCGCCGCATGCCGTCACATTCCGCAATCTATGTTGAACGTGGCGGCCCTTGCCACGCGCTTTCAACCGGATAAAACGTCACCCAAAGAAAATAACAAGAGAAACCTTTATGAGCACCGCTTTGATCATCCTCGCCGCAGGCAAAGGCACACGGATGAAATCCGACCTCCCCAAGGTTCTGCACCAGGTCGCCTTCGCGCCGCTTTTGGTACATGCGATGAAATCAGGCGCCGCATTTGATCCCGAGCGCACGATCATTGTTGCAGGTCATGGGGCCGAAGCCGTAGCCGCCGCCGCGCAGGAGTTTGATTCGCGTGCCGAGGTGGTCCTGCAAAAGGAGCAGCAAGGTACCGGCCACGCGGTCCAGATGGCACAAGAGGCGCTGGCGGGGTTCGGCGGGGACGCCATCGTGCTCTACGGCGACACCCCCTTCATCCGACCCGAGACGCTCACCCGTATGGCAAAGGCCCGTGCCCAACACGATGTCGTGGTGCTGGGTTTCGAGGCTGCCGATCCCGGTCGCTATGGTCGGCTGGTGATGGATGGCGACCGGCTCGACCGGATTGTCGAGTTCAACGATGCATCGGATCAGGAACGAACCATAACCCTTTGCAATTCTGGCGTTATCATGGCGCGTACGGAAATGCTGTTTTCCCTGCTTGATGACGTGAACAGCGACAACGCCAGCGGTGAATACTACCTTACGGACATCATCGGCATCGCCAATGCGCAGGGGCTTTCGGCTACCGCTGTCACCTGTGACGAGGCCGAAACCCTCGGCGTCAATTCCCGCGCCCAACTCGCCGAGGCCGAGGCGGAATTCCAATCCCGCGCCCGCGCCGAGGCTCTTGAAAACAGCGTCACGCTGATGGCCCCCGAAACCGTCTATTTTGCCCATGACACGGTCATTGGCCGCGACGCACTGATCGAACCCAACGTGGTCTTCGGCCCCGGCGCGACCATCGAATCCGGCGCCCACATCCGGGCCTTCACCCATATCGAGGGGGCGCATGTGTCACGCGGTGCCATCGTCGGTCCTTATGCCCGCCTGCGCCCAGGTGCGGAGCTGGCCGAAAACACCCATGTCGGCAATTTCGTCGAGATCAAAAATGCCACGCTCGCTGAAGGAGCCAAGGCCAATCACCTGACCTATATCGGCGATGCCGAGGTCGGCGAGGCCACCAATATTGGCGCAGGCACCATCACCTGCAACTATGATGGTGTGATGAAGCACAAGACCACCATTGGTGCGCGGTCCTTTATCGGCTCTAACACCATGCTGATCGCACCGGTCGCCGTGGGCGACGAAGCCATGACCGCCACAGGCGCAGTGGTCAACAAGGACGTGCCCGATGGTGCCATGGCGATCAGCCGCGCCGAGCAAGTCAACAAACCCGGATTTGCCCGCAAACTAATGAACATCCTGCGGGCCAAGAAAGAAAAACAGATGAAGGAACGCGGATAAATGTGTGGAATCATTGGCGTTCTGGGTGATCACGAGGCCGCCCCCCTTTTGGTCGAAGCCCTCAAGCGGCTGGAGTATCGCGGCTATGACAGCGCCGGCATCGCCACGCTGAACGACGGTCATCTCGACCGCCGCCGCGCCGTTGGAAAACTGGTCAACCTCTCTGACCTTCTGGTGCACGATCCCCTGCCCGGCAAGGCCGGGATCGGCCATACCCGCTGGGCCACCCATGGCGCGCCCACGGTCGACAATGCCCACCCACACCGCGCCGGTCCCGTGGCCGTGGTGCATAACGGAATCATCGAGAATTTTCGCGAAATCCGCGCCAATCTGGCGGCCAAGGGCATCGGTTTCGTCACCGAGACCGACACCGAAACCGTCGCCCTGTTGACCCAGCACCACATGGATCTGGGGCTATCCCCGCGCGACGCCGCCCGCGCCACCGTCGACCAACTCGAGGGTGCCTACGCGCTCTGTTTCCTGTTTGACGGCGAAGAAGACCTTCTGGTTGCTGCCCGCCAGGGCTCGCCTCTGGCGATCGGTTATGGCGACGGCGAAATGTTCGTGGGCTCCGACGCCATCGCGCTCGCCCCCATGACCGACCGCATAACCTATCTCGAAGAAGGCGATTTTGCCGTCGTCACCCGCCAAAGCGTTGAGATCACCGACAAACACGGTACAACCGCCAATCGCGAAATCCGCACCGTCGCCATCGACTCTGGCCAGGTCGATAAGGGCGGCCATAAACATTTCATGGCCAAGGAAATCGCCGAACAGCCCCGCGTCATCGGCGAGGCAATCATGCATTACCTTTCGGCCGACGGGCGCGACATCACCCTGCCCGGCAATGGCATCGACTTCACCAAGATCGACCGCCTGACCATGGTCGCCTGCGGCACGGCCTTCTATGCCTGCCTGACCGCGAAATACTGGTTCGAGCAACTGGCCGGCATCCCGGTCGAGGTCGATATCGCTTCGGAATTCCGCTACCGCGAACCGCCGATCACCGCCCGCACCGCCGCGCTCTTCGTCAGCCAGTCGGGCGAAACCGCCGATACGCTGGCCGCCCTGCGCTATTGCGAGGGCCGCGCCGACACGATCCTCTCGGTGGTCAACGTACCGGAAAGCTCGATCGCTCGCGAAAGCGATCTGGCCCTGCCGATCCTGGCAGGAACCGAGATAGGTGTCGCTTCGACCAAGGCCTTCACATGCCAATTGACCGTGCTTCTGATGCTGGCCCTCAAGGCCGCCCGGGACCGCGGTATCATGGACGCTGACGCGCTCGCCGACCACCTCAGCCAGCTACGCTCGTTGCCCGCGGCCTTCAACACGGCGATGGAGGGCTCAAGCACCATGGCCGACGCTGCGCGCAAACTGGCCGAGGCCCGCGATATTCTTTTCCTGGGCCGTGGCCTTATGTATCCCCTCGCCCTCGAGGGCGCTTTGAAATTGAAAGAAATCAGCTATATACATGCCGAAGCTTATGCCTCCGGCGAACTCAAGCACGGCCCGATCGCGCTGATCGATAAACATGTGCCCGTGGTCGTCATGGCGCCACGCGACGGGCTTTTTGACAAAACCACCTCGAACATGCAGGAGGTCATTGCACGCGGTGGCCGCGTGGTTCTGATCACGGACGAATCCGGTGCCGCCGAGGCTGCTGAAGATGCCTGGATCACCCTGCTGATGCCGCAGATTGCCGACGTCCTCGCTCCGATTCTCTATGCCCTGCCCGCGCAGCTTCTGGCCTATCACACCGCCGTCGCCAAGGGCACCGATGTGGACCAACCGCGCAACCTCGCCAAGTCGGTGACGGTGGAATAATGGCCAAGCAGTTTGCCGCTCTCGACGACGCGCATATCAAGTTCATCGAAGAGCAGCACATCTTCTTTGTTGCCAGTGCGGCACCGGATGGCCGGGTCAACGTCTCCCCCAAGGGTGGCGATGCGCTGCGTGTGTTGGGGCCAAATCGCATTCTGTGGCGCAACCTCACCGGCTCGGGCAATGAAACCGCCGGCCACCTCTTACAGGCCAATCGCATGACACTGATGTGGTGCTCCTTCACCACACGCCCGCTCATTCTGCGCGCCTATGGCACCGCCCGCACCATTCATGCCGAGGATGCCGAATTCGTCGATCTCGACGCCAATTTCCCCCCCCATGTGGGTGCGCGACAGGTCTATGACATGTCCATCGACCTGGTTCAGACTTCCTGTGGCTATGCCGTGCCCTTTATGGAGTTTCAATCTGACCGCGGCGCGCTCGACAAGTGGAGCGAGGATCGCGGCCCCGAAGGCGTCAAGACCTATTGGGGCGAACGCAACAGCCAGACCATCGACGGGAAACCGACACGATGACCCTGGACGAGGCCCTTGAAACTCTTAAGGCCCATATCGAACCGGGGCGCGCCGAGGGTCAGGCGAAGTATCACAAACAAACCAGCAAAGTCCTGGGCATCCCAAACCCCGCTCTGAACGACATCACCAAGATATGGCGCCAGACCCTGACGATAGCTGAACGGGTCACCCTGGCCGATCAGCTCTGGCAGACCGACATCTTCGAGGCCCGCGTCGCGGCTGCAAAACTGCTGACCCAGGCGCGCATCCGCCCCGACGATGCGGCTTGGACGCTCATTCAATCCTGGGTCCCGGATTTCGATAGCTGGGCAATTGCCGATCACGCCTGCATGGCCGGCTCGAGGCGCCTGATTGCTGATCCCACCCGCATCGACACGGTCGAATCTTGGACCAGTTCCGGTCACATGTGGACCCGCCGTGCTGCATTGGTGATCACTCTGTCCTGGACCAAGCAGAACCACCCCAAACCCGCCGACCTTGCTATCCGCGACCGCATCCTCGGCTGGGCCGCCGGATATGTCGATGACCCAGACTGGTTCATCCAGAAGTCCGTCGCCTGGTGGCTGCGTGACCTGTCAAAACACGACCCAGAACGCACCCGCGCCTTCCTCGACCAATACGGCGAGCGGATGAAACCCTTCGCCCGCAAGGAAGCTGGCAAGTACCTAAAAACCTAAGATCGACCGCCCTCTTCCTTTTGCCACAAATATCCCCGCCGGAGGCTCCTGCGGCCTCACCCAGCGCTCAGCTCTCCATTCAGGGATCGCACGCCCGAAAGTGTCGGGTTGGGCGCGCGGGAGACGCTTTCGCGGTCTCCGCTAATCCTGCTGATAAACCTCAACCTCGGGCAGCCCCGCCAAGGGCGCCCCGATCACTCGCAACGCTGCCAGCGATATCCGGCTTCCAGCGGTTTTCGGCCCGTCAATCGGGATCAGGTCCAGTTGCACGCCTTTGCCATTCACCGGATAGATCACCCGTCCCTGGGCAGGGGCATCAACCAGCGGCGTCTTGATCCATAACCCCGGGTCGGCCGGATCGCCAAGCGAGGCCACTGTCCGCCCCAGCAGCCGCCCCTCACCGCTTTGCTGCGCTTGCTTGGCCTCGACCTCGGCGGCTTTCTTCTCTTCCCTGCTGGTGGTGTCGAACTGTGCCACGGTACGTGCATTGGCAGGCGGCCTCTTCGCCGGCTTCAACGCCACTGGCCGCGCCACTGGCCGAATCTGGCCACTATCAGCAACCACGACCATCGGCTTTGCCGTTTCCTTCTGAATCTGGGCGCATCCCGCGCCCAGCCCCATCACCAAGACTGCCACAACTACCCGCATCATGGCCCGACCCTAGACGCCTGCGGCCAAAGCATCAATTGCAAGAAATTACCCTTGCGCGACCCTCCGCCGGGAACTACCTTTGCCCGGTCATGACAGCACCTCTTATCGATCCCTTCCAGCGCCCGGTCTCCTATCTGCGCCTCTCGGTCACCGACCGCTGCGACTTCCGCTGCACCTATTGCATGTCGGAAAACATGACCTTCCTGCCCAAGCGCGACTTGCTGACCCTGGAAGAGCTGGACCGGATATCTACCGCCTTTATCCGCCTTGGGGTCAAGAAACTGCGCATCACCGGTGGCGAGCCCTTGGTACGCCGGGGCATCATGACCTTTTTCAACGCCATGTCCCGACATCTTGAAAGCGGCGCGCTCAAGGAACTGACGCTCACCACCAACGGCTCGCAGCTGCACCGCTTTGCCGATGATCTTTTTGCCGCTGGCATGCGCCGGGTGAACATTTCGCTCGACACGCTGGATGCCAAGAAATTTTCCGACATCACCCGCTGGGGCAAGCTCGACAATGTCATCCGCGGCATTGACGCAGCCCAGAATGCGGGCCTCAGGGTCAAGATCAATGCCGTCGGCCTCAAGGGGTTCAACGATGACGAATTGCTCGGGCTGACCGAATGGGTGGCCTCGCGCGACATGGACCTGACCTGGATCGAGGTCATGCCAATGGGCGACGACATCGACGGGCTGACACGGCTGGGCCAATACTGGCCGCTGAAAGAACTGCGGGCCAAGCTGGCCGAGCACTACACGTTGACCGATCTGTCCGAGAGCACCGGCGGGCCGGCCCGTTACGTGCGGATTGAGGAAACCGGCCAGAAAGTCGGCTTCATCACTCCGCTCACTCATAACTTCTGTGAAAGCTGCAACCGCGTGCGCCTGACCTGCACCGGCGAGCTTTACATGTGCCTCGGCCAGGAAGACCGCGCCGACCTGCGCGTGCCCCTGCGCGCTTCCGAAGACGATGCCCTTCTCGAAGAGGCTATCCGCGAGGCCATCCGTCTGAAGCCCAAGGGCCATGATTTCGACTACTCCCGGCAGGATGTTGCCGGCAAGATGTCCCGCCATATGAGCCACACCGGCGGCTGAGCGTTATGGCCTGCCGACGCCCCGCGCCGTTCATGCGATTTCTGGTGGCGCTGGTGCTCGGGCTTTTTCTTGCCAACCCGATTCAGGCCGAGGTCGACTTCACCCCCGAGATTAAGGCCGCCAAACGCCTGTGCGAAACCATCGAGCCGCTCTGGATCGACGCCGTCATCGCCGCCGAGGATCACGAGTTTCGCAACCGCCCTCGTGCGGCCAGCATCATCACTGTCACCGCAGCGGAACTCCTTCTGCGCCAAGCGTATCCGACAGAATCTGCTGCGAAACTTCAATCTCGAAAGATCGCGATGACGCTTGTGCTTGCGGCCCGGGGAACACATGACGACATGGTCTGCCTGCTCCTGCAACACGTCGATTTCGGACAGGGCGCGCGCGGACATGACACAGCTGCCCGTCGGTTTTTCCTGCGAGGATCAGATCAGTTGTCACTGGCGCAAACAGCGACGCTCGCAGGATTTCTCGAGGCGCCCTCCCGCTTCAGCAGCTCAACAGACGTGGCGCTGGAGCGCCGCGATAGTGTCCTGCGCGACATGGCAAAGCTCAACATGATCAGCGAAGACGATTTGCAATCCGCCCTCGCCGAACCGTTAACCCTTCCGCGCTAATGTAGGGTGCGCATCATGCGCACCGTCACACCGGCAGCCGTTTCTCGACGATCTCGGCATACCACGAGCACCCTGCCGGGATGGCCTCGTCGTTGAAATTGTACTTCGGGTGGTGAACATGCGCCGTGTCGCCATTGCCGACTAGGATATAGGCGCCGGGGCGTTCCTCCAACATGAAGGCAAAATCTTCGCCTCCCATCACCAGCGGCGCCTCTTCGCATACGCCGGAGACCGACTTGGCCACCTCGATGGCGAAATCGGTCTGCTCCGGGTGGTTGTCCATCACCGGGTAGTTGCGGTCATAATTCACATCGACGCTGCCACCGAAGGTCGTCGCTATGCCGGAACAAATCTCGGCGATTCGTTTTTCTGCAAGATCACGCATCTCGGGACTCATCGTGCGCACGGTGCCCTTGATCTGAACACCCTGCGGAATCACGTTGAACGCTTTGGACGAGGTCTCGAACGACGTCACCGAGACCACGATCCGGTCGATCGGATCGGCATTGCGGCTGGCAATCGTCTGCAACGCCAACACCGCCTGCGCCGCCATAACCGTCGTATCCACCGTCTCATGTGGTTTCGCCGCATGGCCGCCAAGCCCCTCGAAATTGATCTCGAACACATCCGTCGCGGCAAAGAACGGACCCGAACGGATGGCAAACGCACCCACCGGCTGCCCCGGCCAGTTATGCATCCCGTACACTTCGTGGATGTTGAACTGCTTCATCATCCCGTCGTCGCACATCTCCTTGCCGCCACCGCCGCCTTCTTCGGCAGGCTGGAAGATCACCACCGCCGTGCCGTCGAAATTGCGCGTCTCTGCCAGATATTTCGCGGCTCCAAGAAGCATTGCCGTATGCCCGTCATGACCACAGGCATGCATCATGCCGGGTGTCTCGCTGGCATAGTCGACCCCGGTCGCCTCTTCGATCGGCAGAGCATCCATATCGGCGCGCAAGCCAATGACTTTACCGGATTTATCGCTCTTGCCCTTGATCACGCCGACAACGCCCGTGCGGCCAATCCCGGTCACCACCTCGTCACAGCCAAATTCCTTAAGCTTCTCTGCCACCAGCGCCGAAGTGCGGTGCGTATCGAACAACAGCTCCGGATGGGCGTGAATATCACGCCGCCACTCGGTGATCTCACTGTGCAGTTCGGCAAATCGGTTCTTTACAGGCATGTCTCGCTCCTAGGTTTCTGCCGGGCCCCTCAGCCCAATGGCATGCGTTTCTCGGCCATTTCAGCGTACCAGCTGACTCCCACCGGTATGGCCTCGTCATTGAACTCGTATTTCGGATTGTGCAGCGCCGCGCTGTCCCCGTTGCCAATCAACAGGTAACAGCCCGGCCGTGCCTCCAACATCTCGGCAAAGTCCTCGCCGCCCATGGACGGATCAAAGTCACGATGCACGACCCCTGCCACCTCTTGCGCCACTTGCGCCGCCAGGTCGGCCTCGGCCTCGTGATTGATCAGCGCCGGTGGCCCGCCAAGATAATTCAATTCAGCTTCGGCACCATAGGCCGCCGCCGTCGATTGGGCCAGCGCCCCGATCCGCTCTTGCACCAGCGCCTGCACTTCTTTGTCATAGGTACGTACCGTGCCCATCATATGCACCGAATCCGGGATCACGTTATAGGTCTCTGTCTCGGTATGAAGCGCGCAGACCGACACCACCACATTCCGCAAGGGATGCACATTGCGACTTGCAATCGACTGCAGCGCAACAACGATCTGCGCCGCCACCAGCGTGGTATCCACCGCCTGATGCGGCATCGCCCCATGCCCGCCCTTGCCGCGCACCGTGATCTCGAACTTGTCAGCCGAGGCCAGAAGCGGCCCGCTGCGCACGCCAAATTCGCCCACTGCCATGCCGGGCCAGTTGTGCATGCCATAGATTTCCTGGACGCCCCAACGCTCCATCAGCCCCGCATCCAGCATTGCTCGCGCCCCGCCGCCGCCCTCTTCGGCGGGCTGGAATACCAGCACAACTTTGCCGTCGAACCCCCTGGTTTCACACAGGTATTTTGCAGCCCCCAAAAGCATCGATGTATGCCCATCGTGACCACAGGCATGCATCTTGCCTGGATTGGTCGAGGCATGGTCCAAGCCCGTCGCTTCGATAATCGGCAGTGCGTCCATGTCCGCGCGATAGCCCAGAACCCGGCCCTTGCTGTCCTTGCTCCCGTGGATCACCCCGACCACACCGGTGCCGCCAAAGCCTTCGATCACTTCATCACAGCCAAATTCGCGCAAAAGCTCGGCCACCCGCGCCGCCGTGCGATGCTCTTCGAACCGAAGTTCGGGATGGGCGTGGAAATCACGTCGCCATTCGGCGACCTCGCTGGCCATCTCTGCAATACGGTTGCGCACGACCATGGTTCACCCCACTTTCAGAACATCCAGAAGATCACGCATGAACTGATGTCCGGCCTCAAACTGTTCCTTGGTGATATATTCGTCGGGCTGGTGCGCCTGCTCGATGCTGCCCGGCCCGCAGATCACGGCGGAATAGCCCGCCTCCTGAAACTGCCCGGCCTCGGTGCCATAGCTGACAACATGCGTGCCATTGTCACCGGTGATCCGCCGCACCAGCGTCTCGGCCTCGCCGTCGTTTTCTGGTTGCAACCCCGGCACGTCGAACTGCGTTTCGGTCTCGATCCTTGCCTCCGGGTGCACCGCCTGCATGGCACGTTCGACCTCGGCAACCTTGTCCAGATAACCCTTTAGATAGTCATTCTTGTCTTCGCTGGGCAGCACCCGATACCCCATGACGAAGTGGCAATCCTTGGCGGTGATGTTGTTGGCGGTGCCGCCTTCGATCGTGCCGATATGCCCCAGTGTCCAGGGTGGCTCGAACATCGCCGCCAGTTCATCCGGGGTACAGCCCATTTTTTCTTCGTTGACCTCGTTGACCCATTGGATCATCCGCGCCGCCTCCATCACCGCGTTCACGCCAGTATGCTGAAGTGAGGAATGCACCTCAAACCCCTGAACATGAGTGGAAATTCCCAGGCCGCCCTTATGACCGGTGACCGCCTGCATCATCGAAGGTTCGCCCACGATCACCGCGCTGGCCTTGGGTAACGGTCCCTGCATTGCCTGGATCATTGGCGGCGCGCCGGTGCACCCCACCTCTTCGTCATAGCTCAACGCGATCTGCAATGGCCGCCTGACACCGGTGCGATGGGCCTCTACCAGCGCCCAAATCGCCAGCGCATCGAACCCCTTCATGTCACAGGTGCCGCGCCCGAAATACTTGCCATCCCGCTCGACCACGGAAAACGGATCGCTGGCCCAGGGCTGGCCATCCACCGGCACAACATCCGTGTGGCCGCTCAATACAACGCCGCCCGCGATCTCGGGCCCAACATGGGCAAACAGAGCCGCCTGCTGATTGTCCTCGCGATAATGCCGGTGGCAGGCGATTCCATGTCCGGTCAGGTATTCCTCGACCCAATCGACCAGGGGCAAGTTGCTGTCGCGGCTCACGGTAGGAAAGCTCACCAGCTTTGCCATCAATTCCAGAGGTGAAAAAACCTGCATCCTGCCCTGCCCTGCTGCTTCCCGATCCAACCCAATCCACGCTAGTATCATTCGCAATCGAGTTGAAGCGGAACTTGGCCAAACCCGACGACCGCTTGAATACGACAACAGGCGGGGCGCTCGCTGTTTTTGCAACAAATAGGCTTTTGGCCGTCTGATACACCTAAAAAAACCGGGGGCTGTTTTAGCCCCCGGTTTCTCTGGTTTGGATTGGTTCGGACCTTTTGGGTCAGGTGCCGTCGCTCGCTGCAACGAGAATAAACACGGTCGTCGCGCCAATCGCCGCAAGCCCCATACCACCCAAGGCACCTTGGGTCGAAACAAACGGGTCGGCTTTGGTCTCGGCAACGGCAGGCATCGCGATCAGCGATCCGGCCACAGCAGCGGCAAGTGCAATTTTCTTCATGATTTAGCCCTTTCTGTACAGCTCTCCTCAGGCGCCTTTTTTGAGCGCGCCGAAATCTCGTGGCACAGTATTACCACAAGAAACCCAGCTACGGCAACTTGGTAATCAACCGGGGCGCGAGGTCAATACCCGCTATCAGTTGTCAGGATGAAGTGGCCGGGCGAGACCTCTCGGTATTCCGACGGCTCCGGTGTGTAATCCAGAGGATGAATTGGAGACGGTATCGGCTTGAAGTTCAAATCTTTTTCCGATTTTCTCTTTGTTGGATCAGCGATTGGAACCGCTTTCATCAGCGCTTGGGTATAGGCATGTTGCGGGTCCTCGAACACTGCCCGGCGTGGGCCCATTTCAACGATCCGTCCCAAATACATCACACCGACATCGTGACTGACCCGTTCAACCACCGCCATGTCATGGCTGATAAACAGGTAGGACAGTCCAAGCTCCGCCTGCAATTCCATCATCAAGTTCAGCACCTGCGCCTGCACGCTCACATCCAAAGCCGACACCGCTTCATCCGCCACGATCAGTTTCGGATTGAGCGCCAGGGCACGGGCAATCGCCACCCGCTGCCGCTGCCCCCCCGACAATTCATGCGGATACCGCCGCATGAAACTGCGCGGTAACTCAACCCGATCGAAAATCTGTGCCACCCGGTCCTGCAAATCCTGCCGGTTGGTCATGCCGAAATTGCGCAGCGGCTCTGCCACTTGGTCCATCAGGTGCATCTGCGGATTGAGACTGGCAAACGGGTCCTGGAACACCATCTGCATATCCTTGCGGGCTTTTTGCAGCTCTTTACGGCCCAGTGCCATGATGTCCACACCGCCAACCGTCACATGGCCACTGTCGGGTTCTACAAGGCGCAGCAGCGAGCGTCCCACCGTCGACTTGCCACAGCCTGATTCCCCGACAAGGCTTAACGTACGGCCCTTCTTCAGCGTAAAGGAAACATCTTCGACCGCGTGCACCTGTGCCACAGTACGGCGAAAGAACCCGCCCTTGACCGGAAACCGGGTGACAAGGTTCTTGACCTCCAACAGCACCTCGTCACTGCCCGGAATGGGGTCGGTCAAATGACCTTCAACACCCAAAAGCTTCATCGGTTCGGGTAAATCCTTGCCGGTCATCTCGCCCAGGCGCGGCACTGCGCTCAACAAAGCTTTGGTGTAATCATGTTGGGGATTTGCAAAAATCTCCTCAACCGGGCCTTCCTCGACCTTCTTACCGCGGAACATAACCACCACGCGGTCGGCCATTTGCGCCACCACCGCCATGTCATGGGTGATGAACATCACCGCAGTGCCGGTCTCACGTTTCAGCCGGTCCATCAACGCCAGGATCTCCGCTTGGATGGTCACATCCAGCGCCGTAGTCGGCTCGTCGGCAATCAGTAGACGCGGTTCACAAGCCAGCGCCATGGCGATCACAACCCGCTGGCGCATCCCGCCCGACAACTCGTGCGGGTATTGCTGCAATCGCCGCTCCGGCTCGGGGATACGCACCTGCCGTAAAAGCTCCAACGCCCGCGCCTCGGCCTGCTTCTTGTTCATCCCCCGGTGCAACCTCAGCCCTTCGGTCAACTGCCGCCCGACGGTGAACACCGGATTCAGCGCGGTCATCGGCTCCTGAAAGATCATTCCGATCTCGTTGCCGCGAATCGTCCGCATCAGACCCTGTTCAGTTTCACGCAGATCGGCCACCCCGCCGTCACGCCGATCAAACAGTAACCGGCCGCCGGAAATGTCGCCGCCGCCAAACTCGACCAGCCGCATCAGTGACAGCGACGACACCGATTTGCCGGAACCGGATTCACCAACGATGCATACGGTTTCGCCCGGATTGACCTCGAAGGAAACGTCCTCGACCCCAAGCACCGGACCATCCTTGGTCTGAAATTCGACTCTTAGGTTTTCAATCCTGGCGATCGGCCCATTGTCCGGCCCGTTACCTGTGTCGTCCAGCATCCTGGCCCCCGCTTTCATCCCGATGACGAATGCCAAACGCTAATGTGGGCAGCTTGGAGATGTCAAACATTTGGATCAAACCACCGGGATTGCCGAAAAAATCGGCGTTTACCTTTCGGCAGGGTTGCTTTTTCCCCGGACTCGGTTTTCGATACCGAGGTGTAGTTTCTGTGGTGTCCGTTTTTTTACCAATTGCCGGGCGCGCTCGGTGGTTGTGTGGTGGCATCCTGGAACCAAGCAATTGGCGCGCAAGACGCCATACGTGATTGAGGCGCGAGCCCACCAACAAGGAGCGAAAAATGAAACTCAAGACCATTCTACTCGGCGCGGCTGCTGCTTTTGCGATGGCCCCTGCGGCTTCGGCCGAGCGCGGGTCCGATGGCCATGTCAGCATTATCTACTGGCAGGCCCCGTCGATTCTGAACCCCTATCTCTCGGGCGGCACCAAGGACATCGAATCCGCATCGCTGGTGATCGAACCGCTTGGTCGCTACGACCAAGACGGCAACCTCGTGCCCTACCTGGCCGAAGAAATTCCGACGACAGGGAATGGCGGTGTTTCCGAAGACCTCAAATCCATCACCTGGAAGCTCAAGTCGGGCCTGAAATGGTCGGATGGCTCTGCTGTGACTTCGGCTGACGTGAAGTTCACCGCCGACTACTGCATGCACCCGGAAGGCGGCTGTGCGCAGCTGGCCAAATTCGACGGTGTTGACAGCGTCGACGTGGTCGACGACCTGACGGTGACGGTGACCTTCAAGGAACCCAAACCGAACCCCTACGGCCCCTTCATGGGCGGTCAGAGCCCGATCATCCAGGCGGCACAGTTTGGCGACTGCATGGGTGCCAAGGCCCCGGAATGCACCACCGCCAACTTTGGCCCGATCGGTACCGGCCCCTTCGTTGTTGATGAATTCAAACCCAATGACGTGATCTCGATGTCGGCCAACCCGAACTATCGCGATCCGGCCAAACCGGCCTTTGCCACGTTGACCTTCAAGGGCGGCGGCGATGCCACGGCTGCGGGCCGCGCGGTGATGGAAACCGGCGAATTCGACTATGCGTGGAACATGCAGTTGGCTCCCGACGTTCTGGCCAAGATGGCAGAAGGCGGCAAAGGCAAGCCGATCGCAGCCTTCGGCACCCTGGTTGAACGTCTGGAAATGAACCTGACCAACCCGTCGCCCGATCTCGACGCGGACACCCGCTCGACGGTCAAGGCACCGCACCCGTTCCTCAGCGACATCAATGTGCGCAAGGCACTTTCCATGGCCATCGACCGCACTCTGCTGGTCGAAGTGGGCTATGGTCAGGCCGGTCGTCCGACCTGCAACCTGGTTCCCGGACCGGCGGTCTATGCCTCGGACAACACCGAATGCATGACCCAGGACATCGCTGGTGCCAACAAGCTTCTGGATGACGCCGGCTGGGCCAAGGGTTCGGACGGTGTTCGCGCCAAGGACGGCGTGCGCCTGTCGATCCTCTACCAGACCTCGACCAACGCCGTGCGTCAGGACTTCCAGGCCCTGATCAAGGACTGGTGGCAACAGATTGGTGTGGAAACCGAGCTGCGCAACCTGAACGCTTCGGTGTTCTTCGGCGGTGACCCGGGTTCGCCCGACACGTTCCAGAAGTTCTATGCCGACGTCGAAATGTACGCCAACAACTTCGACGGCACCGATCCTCAGGCCTACCTGTCGATGTATCGTTGTGGCAACGAGCCCAAGCCGGAAAGCCAATGGCAGGGCGAAAACATCAACCGCTTCTGCGACCCGGCCTATGATGCGCTGATCGACGAGTTGAGCCGCACCTCGGACCTTGAAAAGCGCTATGCGCTGGCCAAGCAGATGAACGAGATGCTGACCAAAGAAACCTACACGATCATTCCGCTGGTTGACCGTGGCCGTGTCTCGGCCCACTCGATGACCCTCGGCGGTGTTGTTCTCAACACCTGGGACAGCGAACTGTGGAATGTTGCCGACTGGCATCGCATCAAGTAAGCGAACTGACAAATCTGGGTGTTCCGCCGCCGCGCGGGGCACCCTTTCTGCATCTGCGTGACCGCATGACGCCCCCGATCAAAGGCACCTTCGAATGCTGACATTCACCATCCGCAGACTGGTCCTTGCGATCCCGACGCTCATCTTCATTTCACTGGTGATCTTCCTGCTGCTGCAGCTCGCCCCTGGCGACCCGATGGCCCAGGTGCCCCTGACCGTACCGCCGGAAGTCAAACAGAAGATGCGCGAAGCGCTCGGCCTTGGCCAGCCGGTGCATATCCAGTATCTGAAATGGCTGATCCAGGTCTTCTGGATCGAACCGCAGGTGCTGTTCGACTATCTCTTCGGCACCAGTTTTTCCGAAGGCAAGCTCCGGGTGATCTCGTGGCAGACCCGCTCGCCGGTGATGGACATCGTGATCCAGCGCCTGCCGCAAACCCTGACCGTGGTTGGCCTCAGCTATATCGTCGGCATCCTCATTGCAATTCCGATCGGCATCTACTCGGCCTATCGCCAGTATTCGGTGTTCGACCAGGCCGGGACTTTCATCACCATGGTCGGTTTCTCGATCCCGCCGTTCTTCACCGGGCCGCTGCTGATCGTGATCTTTTCCGTCGGTCTGGGCTGGTTCCCGTCGATCTATGACACCACCCATCGCGTCACCGACTGGGAAAGCTTCACCTACCAGGTGCGCCAGATGATCATGCCGGTGATGGTACTGGCGCTGCAGACCACCGCCCAGATCAGCCGTTTCATGCGCGCCGCCATGCTCGACAATCTCAATCAGGACTATGTCCGTACCGCCCGCGCCAAGGGGCTTTCCGAAGCCATCGTCGTGATGGTCCATGTGCTCAGGAACTCGATGATCCCGGTGGTCACGGTGATCGCGCTTGGTGTCCCCGGCATCTTTGGCGGCGCCATTATCACCGAGGTCGTGTTCAAGGTGAATGGCATCGGCGCCTACCTGATCGACGCACTGTTCGCCAATGACCTGCCCACAGTGATGACGATCTCTTTCATCTTCGCCATCCTGATCGTCGCCTTCAACCTGATCGCCGACATCCTTTACGGCGTGCTCGACCCGAGGATCCGCTATGACTGAGCCTACCGCGTTCAACGCGCTGGAAGAGCGCGACATCACCACACCGCCAAGCTCGCAATGGCGTGACGTCTGGGATCAGTTCAGCCATCACAAAGGCGCGCTGATGGGTGGTGGGTTCCTGATCTTCATCACGCTCGCGGTGCTCTTCGGCGACCTGATCTGGCAACTCGATCCGAAAAAGCTCGATATCCGCAACAAGGACATCCGCCCGATCTATACCGTCATCTGGAATTCGGACGCCAAGATCAGCTGGGCCCATCCGCTTGGTTCGGACAACCTCGGCCGTGATCACCTGGCCCAGATCATTGCCGGAGGCCGCACTTCGATGGCGGTGGGCTGGGCTGCAATGCTGCTCACCATGCTGATCGGCACCTCGATCGGCGTGCTCGCGGGGTACTTCAAACGGCTTGACGGTATCCTGATGCGGTTCACCGACCTGGTGCTCTCCCTGCCGATCCTGCCGCTCCTGCTGGTGGCCGTGACACTGTTCCGACAACCGCTCAGGGCAAATTTCGGACCCGAGACCGGCATGTTCATCCTGATCGTCGGAGTAATCGGCATCACCTCGTGGATGCAGACCGCCCGGATCGTTCGCGGCGATATCCTCGCGCTGAAAGAGCGCGAGTTTGTGCTGGCTGCCTCGGCCGCCGGCACCACCGCGCGCGGCATCATCTTCCGCCACCTGCTTCCCAACGTTCTGTCGCCGATCATGGTGTCGGCCACGCTTGGCCTTGCCACCGCGATCATCACCGAATCTGCGCTTTCCTTCCTAGGCGTCGGCTTTCCGTCTGACTTCCCCACCTGGGGCAAGATGCTGGCCGATGCGGTGCCGCGGATGCAGGAATTCCCCGAACGTGTCATGCTACCGGGCCTTGCCATCTCGCTGACAGTGCTGTCGGTGAACTACCTCGGCGACGGGTTGCGCGACGCGCTGGACCCACGCATCCGCGGGCGCTGATCCCAGCTTAGGAGACCCGGTTTGACCGATACGGCAGCTTTCGATTTCATCATCGTCGGCGCCGGTTCGGCGGGCTGCGTGTTGGCCAACCGCCTCACTGAAAACGGCCGTTACAAGGTACTTCTACTGGAAGCAGGCGGCAAAGACCGCAACCCGTGGATCCACATCCCGCTTGGCTATGGCAAGCTCTTCCGCGATCCGAAAGTGAACTGGTGCTACGAAGGTGTCCCCGAGGCCAACCTCAACAACCGCACCATCTATCACCCCCGCGGCAAGGTGCTGGGCGGCAGCTCCTCGGTCAACGGACTGCTTTACGTACGCGGCCAGCAACAGGATTTTGACGGTTGGGCGCGGGCAGGCCTGACTGACTGGGGCTTCGACGGCGTGCTGCCTTATTTCAAACGCTCCGAAACCAACGAGAACGGCGGCAACAGATGGCGCGGCGGCGATGGCCCGCAACCCGTCTCGAACGTCACCGCTCCGCATCCGCTCTGTGGTGCCTATATCGCCGCCTGCCGCGAATCCGGCCTGCCCGACAACCCCGATTTCAACGGCGTAACCCAGGACGGCACCGGCTATTACCAAGCCACCCACGAAAACGGCCTGCGCTGGAGCGCCGCAAAGTCCTATCTCAAACCGGCCCGCAAACGCCCCAACCTTTCGATTCAGACCCACGCTCTCACCACCCGCATCCTGTTTGACGGCAAACGCGCCACAGGCGTGGAATACGTGGCGAACGGTCAACGCTATAGAGTCGGCGCAACCCGCGAGGTCCTGCTCGCGGCCGGGTCCATCAACTCGCCGCAACTCCTTGAATTGTCCGGAATCGGTAATCCTGATCTGCTGGCGAAACATGGCATCGAAACTCGCCATGCTTCGCGCCAGGTCGGCGAGAACCTCCAGGACCACCTTCAGGTCCGCACAGTCCATGAAAGCGCTAGCCGCGACACCCTAAACGACCAGTACCACAACCTCTTGCGGCGTTTCGGCATCGGCTTGGATTATGTCTTCCGCCGCAAAGGTCCCCTGACGGTCAGTGCCGGATACGCCGGAGCCTTTTTCAAAACCCGCCCAGAACTGCTCACCCCGGATATCCAGAGCCTGTTCATCATCTTCTCCACCGACCGGATGGGCGACCGCTTGCACGAGTTCTCGGGCTTCACCGCATCCTTTTACCAGCTCCGCCCCGAAAGCCAGGGCCACGTCCATATCCGCTCGCCCGACCCGTATCAGGCGCCAGACATCTGGTGCAACTACCTCGCCACCGAAACCGACCGGCGCACCAACATCGACGGGCTAAGGCAGTTGCGTGCGTTCATGGACAGCCCCGCCATGGCCGGGCATCGAAAACGCGAGATCGAACCGGGACCATCGGTGCAATCCGATGACGAGTTGCTTGCCTATATCCGCGCCACCGCCTCGACGGTCTACCACCCCTCTTCGACCTGCCGCATGGGCGTCGACGATGGCGCAGTTGTCGATGAACGATTACGTGTAAACGGGGTCGACGGTCTACGAGTCATCGACTGTTCAATCATGCCGACGATGGTCTCCGGCAACCTCAACGCCGCCGCCCTGATGATCGGAGAAAAAGGCGCTGAGATGGTCCTCGAGGACACTTCGGGTTGATACGTCGGGTGGGTGGTTCCCCGCCCCGCGCGGGTTCACCCTTCAGTTAATCAATGCGCCTTGCGTATCCGCCGCACCACCCACCACACGATCAGCACCACCACCGGGGTTGCCATCGCTGTCAGCATGGTCTTTTCGATCCCCGCCAACTTGGCCAACGGATAAAGCCCATAACTCACAAGGTTGATCGCGTAGTACGAGATCGCGACCACTGACAGCCCTTCGACCGTGCGCTGCAACCGCAATTGCAAATCCGCCCGCCGATCCATGCTTTCCAACAACGCCTGGTTCTGCGCTGAACGTTCCACATCCACCCGCGTGCGCAACAACTCCCCGGCCCGCTCGGCACGTGCCAGCATCGCCGTCAGCCGCGCTTCAGTCGCCTTCACCGTCCGCATCGCAGGATCGAACCGCCGCAGCATGAATTCGGCAAATGTCTGGCGCCCCTCGAACCGATCCTCGCGCATCACCTCGACCCGTTCATGCACCAGTTGCTCATAGGCTCCCGTCGCACTGAAGCGGAACGAAGTCTGGGCTGACACTTTTTCAAGCTCACCCGATATGCCCAGAAGCTCGCGCAGCGTCGCATCGGCGTCCTGACCCTGCTCGCCCATCTCATCCACCAGCCAGGTCAGACTTGCGCCAACGCGGGCCAGTTCGGGTGACAACTGGCGCGCCCGCGCGAATCCCAGCAAGGAAAGGGCCTTGTAGGTCTCGATCTCGCAAAGCCGCTGCACGATCCGACCAACCCTGCGCTGGCCAACCCCTTCACGCACGAACACCGCGAACCGCGCATGTCCGGCAGGATCAATCCGGAAATCTCCTGCCATCACCGCCGCGTCATCCAACACCCTGCTGGCCGCCAGGCATTCCGGCACAAACCACTCAGCCAACCGCGCCGACATCTCGGCATCGTCGCCCATCCGGTCCACCCGGATCAGCGCCGAACTCAGCCGCATCCCCGGTGCTTCGGCCAACCAATCTTCGGGAAACACCTCGAAGTCCACCGGGTCGAACGCCCGCGTCGACAGCCCCTCATGAAAGGCGGTATAGGTCACCACCTCGGTGTGGCTCTCCCATTTCAGCCAATGCCGCCCGATCTGCCCCACGAAATGCGTGGCACCGGGCTTGGGGTGCGGAGCCCCGTGCCGATCGAGCAGTGCACAAAGATGCGCCATATCCGCATCGCGATCTCGGCCCGCCGCATTGCCTGGCCGTTTCAGCGCCAGGAAAACCACCGTCGACGGCACATCCACCGCCATGAAGGGGCGCGCATGCATTTCATTGGCAAGCTCGTATCTCAGCGGATGATCTTCCATTGGTCCTGCCTTGTCCTGCCCCGGCTTCACCTCGCCAGAAATACTCCCGCACACGGCGTTTCCGCAATTGCCAAAAGCGCGCAGGGGTCAGCCCCCAGCCTCAATCCCGCGCCATGATCGTGCCCAGTGCGGCAGCGCAGAGCTTTTCTTCGCCATCTTCCTGCAACGCATAGGCCTTGCATTCGCAAACCGCCTGGCGCTTACCGGACGATACCGCCTCGGCGCGCGCAATCAACGCCGTACCGATCCCTGGCCGGATATAGTTGATCTTCATCTCCAGCGTGATCGGGTTGCTCAGTACGCTACCCCCTGCATAGGTCAGTGCGTTGTCGGCCAGGTAGGCCACCGCACCGCCATGGGCAAAGCCATGCTGCTGTTTATGCTTGTCTTTTAGCAGCAGCCGCAACTCGGCACGACCGATCTCCAGTTCAGTCAGCTCAGCCCCCAACAGAACACTGAACGGTTGCTCGGCCAGGATTTTCTGACCAAATTCCAAAGGTGTCATTGCGAACTCTCCCGGCGTTGATCATCCGTAATCCGGCAACCGTTTTTCTGCCATCGCCGCCACGCTCTCGGCAAACTCCGGCCCCTGCAACTGGGACGCGAACAGCTTCGCCTCTACCGCCATATGCTCGGCCAGCGCTTCGCGCCCGTCACGGATCAACCCCTTGGACAGCTTCATCGAGGTCGGCGCGGCCATCGACATCGCCATGGCAATCTTGCCCACTTCATCGATCAACACGTCGGCGTCAAAGACGCGCGAGATCAATCCGACCTTCAGCGCCTCGTCAGCGTTCAACACCCGTCCTGCCAGCAGAATATCGTTGGCCATCGCCATACCCACCGCCGCAGGCAAGAGCACCGATGAGCCCGCCTCGGGCACCACGCCCAGTTTGACGAATGGCGCGGCAAAGGTCGCCGCCCGCCCGGCATAGACCAGGTCGCAATGCAAAAGCATGGTCAACCCCACGCCGATGGCCGGGCCGTTGACCGCGGCAATTACCGGCTTGGGACAATCCCGGATGGCGTTCAGGAAGCGCCACACCGGAGGCACCTCTTTCTCGCGATCGCCCTTGGCGAAGTCGCCCAGATCATTGCCGGCGGTGAACATCTCGCCTGCCCCGGTGATCACCAGCGCACGTTCGTCATTATTCTCGCCATAAGCAACAAGCGTATCCGCCAAGACGCCGTACATCTCCTGCGTCAGGGCGTTCTTCTTGTCCTGCCGGTTGATGGTAATTGTGACAACCCGGGCTTCGCGGGCAATCTCGATATGATGGCTCATCTGGCGCGTCCTCCTGCAATGCCCCGTCAGCCATACCCACCCCGCGCCCCAAGTCAAAGACAACGTCGCGGCAGCCTACCCATGCTCTTCCTTTTGCCCCAAATATCCCCGCCGGAGGCATCCAACACCTGCCACGCGAGTTGCCCGCTCATATCGATCGCCGCCCCCTCGGCGGAACGGGGTGGGTGGGTGGGCGTTCCGCCGAGGGGGCAGCCTCACAAAAAGAAAAGGCGCCCGCAAAGGACGCCTTTCCAACTCTCGAGATCACTCAAGCTTAGCTGACCAGGCCCAGCAGCTTGTCCAGACTCTCGCGTGCATCGCCAAAGAACATGCGCGTGTTCTCTTTATAGAACAGCGGGTTCTCGATGCCCGAATAGCCGGTGCCCTGGCCGCGTTTGGACACGAACACCTGCTTGGCCTTCCAGCATTCCAGAACCGGCATCCCCGCGATCGGGCTGTTCGGATCTTCCTGTGCCGCCGGGTTCACGATGTCGTTGGACCCGATCACGATGGCCACATCCGTTTCCGGGAAGTCCTCGTTGATCTCGTCCATCTCCATCACGATGTCATAGGGCACCTTGGCTTCGGCCAGGAGCACGTTCATGTGCCCGGGCAGACGACCCGCAACCGGGTGGATGGCAAAGCGCACCTCCTTGCCCTGGTCACGCAGCTTGCGCGTGAGCTCGCTGACCGCGTTCTGCGCCTGGGCCACGGCCATGCCGTAACCTGGAATGATAATGACCGACGAGGCATCATCCAGCGCCGCTGCGACACCTTCGGCATCAATGGCAACCTGTTCGCCTTCCACTTCCATCGCCGGACCGGACGTGCCGCCAAACCCACCAAGGATCACCGAAATGAACGAACGGTTCATTGCCTTGCACATGATGTAGGACAGGATCGCACCGGACGAGCCGACCAATGCCCCGACCACGATCAAGAGGTCGTTGCCAAGCGAGAAACCGATCGCCGCCGCGGCCCAACCCGAGTAGCTGTTCAGCATCGAGACAACCACTGGCATGTCGGCCCCGCCGATGCCCATGATCAGGTGATAGCCGATGAACAGCGCCGCCAGCGTCATGATGATCAGCGGCATCATGCCACCAGTGTTGAAATACCAGATCAAGCAAACGAACGAAATGATCGCGGCTGAAGCGTTCAGCATATGCCCACCCGGCAGCTTTTCCGCCGCCGAGGTCAATTTGCCCGCCAGCTTGCCATAAGCAACCACCGACCCGGTAAAGGTCACCGCACCAATCCAGACGCCGAGGCTCAGCTCGATCTTCAGGATGTTGATCTCTGCCGCCGTCTTCTTGGCAATGAGCGCGCCGAAACTACCCAGTTCCTTGACCGCATCGCCACCGGCGGCCACGGCAGCCGCCGCGTTACCGATCTCGAAATGGGCGTTGAAGCCGACGAAGACCGCCGCCAGACCGACAAGGCTGTGCATCGCCGCCACAAGCTGCGGCATCTCGGTCATCTGGACGCGCTGCGCCACATAGGTGCCGATCGCACCGCCGCCTGCGATCAGAAGGATCGACAAGAGCCACATGCCGGACCCGGGCCCGATCAGCGTGGCCGCCACGGCCAGCCCCATACCGACAATACCATACCAGACAGCGCGTTTTGCGCTTTCCTGACCGCTAAGACCACCCAGCGACAGGATGAAAAGAACTGCTGCAACCACGTAGGCTGCGGTCGTAAATCCGAATTCCATATCCCCGGCCTCCCTTTACGATTTCTGGAACATGGCGAGCATGCGCCGGGTGACAAGGAAACCGCCGAAGATGTTGATCCCGGCCATGAAGACGCTGAGCGCCGCCAGCAGGATCACGAGGAACGACCCCGATCCGATCTGCATCAATGCGCCCAGGATAATGATCGACGAAATCGCGTTGGTGACCGCCATCAGCGGCGTGTGAAGGCTGTGGCTGACGCCCCAGATCACCTGGAACCCAACGAACACCGCCAGCACGAAGACGATGAAGTGCTGCATGAAGCTTGCCGGTGCATAAAGCCCCGCCAGCAGGATCAGCACGGCACCGACTCCCAACAGGGTCACCTGTTGCTTGGTTTGCGCCTTGAATGCAGCCGCTTCGGCCGCCAGTTTCTCTTCCCGGGTCAGCTCCTTGACCTCGGTCTTGGGCTGCACCGCAATCGCCTGGATTTTCGGTGGTGGCGGCGGGAAGGTGATGTCGCCTTCAAAGGTCACTGTCGCGCCGCGGATCACGTCATCTTCCATGTCATGATTGATCTGACCGTCTTTTTCCGGGGTCAGGTCAGTCATCATGTGACGGATGTTGGTCGAGTAAAGCATCGACGACTGCGTCGCCATGCGCGACGGGAAGTCGGTATAACCGATGATGGTCACGCCGTTGTCGGTGACGATTTTCTCGTCCGCCACGGTCAGTTTACAGTTACCACCCTTCTCGGCAGCCAAGTCGACGATCACCGACCCCGGCTTCATCGCCTTGACCATGTCCTCGGTCCACAGCTCCGGTGCCTCGCGGTTCGGGATCAGCGCGGTGGTGATCACGATATCCATTTCCGGGGCCAGTTCGCGGAACTTGGCAAGCTGGGCTTCACGGAACTCCGGGCTCGACACGGCGGCATACCCGCCCGTGGCCGCGCCGTCCTGCTGCTCCTCTTCGAAATCGAGATAGACGAACTCGGCGCCCATCGATTCCACCTGCTCGGCCACTTCGGGCCGCACGTCGAAGGCGTAGGTGATTGCGCCCAGCGAGGTCGAGGTGCCAATCGCGGCCAAACCGGCCACACCGGCGCCGACAACCAGAACCTTGGCAGGCGGCACCTTACCGGCCGCCGTGATCTGCCCGGTAAAGAACCGGCCAAAATTGTTCCCGGCCTCGATCACCGCCCGATACCCGGCGATATTCGCCATCGAGCTCAGCGCATCCATCTTCTGGGCGCGAGAAATCCGCGGCACCATTTCCATGGCGATCACATTGGCGCCCTTGGCTTTGGCGGCTTCCATGCCGTCTTCGTTGCCACCGGGGTTGAAGAACGAGATCAAGGTCTTGCCCTTGGCCAACCGCTTCAGCTCGGCCTCCTCGGGCTGGCGCACCTTGGCGATGATCTCGGCATCTTTCCACAGCGCGTTGGCGGTCTTTTTCACCGTCACGCCCGCGTCCTTGTAATCCTTGTCCGAAAAACCAGCGGCCGCCCCGGCCCCGGTCTCGATCATGCACTCATAGCCCAGCTTTTGCAGCTGCAGAGCCGAGTCCGGGGTCATCGCGACCCGGGCTTCGCCCTCAAAGACTTCCTTTGGAGTTCCGATTATCACGTCAGTGGTCCCCTTGTCTCGCTTACGCTTGTCTCGTTACAAAGGCCGGCCCCGAGGGTCGGCCCAATTCTCTCACGCGGTTGCCGCGTGTTATGTCACATCTGACTTACATGTTCGATTGTACGAATGTCGCACCCGGGCGCCGCAAACCAGACCTGTTCATCATTTCGCACACCACTTGCAGGTTCTTCTTGAGAATTGTCAAACCCAACGCCGTGTATTTTGGCAATAGCGGGCAAAATCGACCCGAAACTTGCGTCTCAGCCGGTCTTCCTCGGACAAAATGAAGTGTTTTTCGATCCACCAGACAAAGATCGGCACCAGCGGCAGGGAAAGCACCGCGTCCCAGTACAGGATCAAACCAGCCAGGATCATCGCATCGCCCAGGTAAATCGGGTTGCGCGAACGCGAGAATATCCCCGACTGCACCAGAGCGCTGGCATTCTGATGCGGGATGATCGTCGTGCGCTGACGGCGCATTTCGTAGACGGCCAACGCCATCAGAACCAGCCCGCCGCCCACCAACAGCCCACCAAGAAAATCTGCCACTGCTCCACCAAAGCTGAGACCCATCGGGTAGGCCGCCGACTGCCACCACGCAATACCCAGACACAGCGCCAACCACACCGGCGGAATGTCGATCCATTGTTTCAGCGTCAGGTTCATGGCTTGTACGCCGCCGATTTTTGCCATTCTTCCATGCCACCTTGCATCACGAGAACATTCTCCCGCCCCATCAATCGCGCCGCAAATGTCACCTGAGCCGACCGCATCCCGGTGTTGCAATAAAACACGACCAACCCGGTCTCGGGGATCTCGTCGATCCGGCCCGGCAAGCTGCGCCATTCGATGTTGCGCGCCCCGGGGATATGACCCTTTTTGTATTCCACCGCACTGCGCACGTCGAAAAAGGTCGCCGCTTCGAAAACGTCCTTGTCGATTTGGTCAGCCAAGATGATCCCGGCGGTCTCGGTGGCGAAGTCCATGTAATCCGTGATCGCCTCGGCCACCGCCTCATCATCGGCCTGCACTACCATCGGCAAAACCGCAAGGCCAAGCACCGTTGCCAGCCCAATGGCGCGAATGGATGTCCTCATCATAGCGTCCCCTTGCAAGCTGGCCCCTCTATAGCCGCACTGCGGCAAATGTCCATGGCTGCGCCGTGACCCTTGCAAGCGCACAATTCACGAAACCGTGTATCGACATATGGTCGCACTCGCCCTCTCTTGACCTATCAACCTCCTGGATCAATGACTAGAATCTGATCAAACGCGACACAATCAAAGGACCTACGAGCAATGCCGATACTGCCTTCCTCTCTGACCCGCCGTGGGTTTCTCCTGTCCGGTGCAGCACTGGTTTTTGCCACAGCCCTTCCGCAGGCTTCCTTCGCCCAGGCCGCGCCGACCTCCGTGATGGATGCAGACGAAGCCTACGCCAAGGCCAAAGCGGGCGAGATCATCCTGATCGACATTCGCACCCCGCCGGAATGGGCCCAGACCGGCATTCCCGAAGGCGCCATTGCGCTGGACATGACGCAGCAGGAGCATTTCATCAATTCCATTGTTGCCCTACGCAAGGCCGACATGGCCAAGCCGATGGCAATGATCTGCCGCACCGGCAACCGCACCGGTCAGTTGATCAAGATACTAGCCGCCCAGGGTTTCCCCGGCCTTGTCGACGTGACCGAAGGCATCGCCGGCGGCCCACGCGGTCAGGGCTGGCTGCCCCGTGGCCTTCCGGTCTATCCCGGCAATGCCGACGCGATCGCTGCCCGCCTGGTCCAGGTAATGCCAGAGGGCTGACCCCTCGCGTCTCGATACGACGATTGTCCCGTGACGCAACGGGCTGCTTGCACCCTGCCCCTTCCTTGCTACCCTTGCGCCAACACAAAGGGAGCGAACAATGGGCACACTTGACGGAAAACACGCAATGGTCACCGGTGGGGGCACCGGCATCGGTCTGGCGATCGCCCAGGCATTGGTGGCCGAGGGCGCCCAGGTCACTATCACCGGCCGCCGCCTGACTGTCCTTGAAGACGTCGCAAGCGACGGTATGCACCCCCTTGCCATGGACGTTGCCGACGAAGGGCAGGTCGCCGCAGGCATCGACGCCGCCGTCGCCGCCCGTGGCCCAATTCAGATCTGCGTCGCCAATGCGGGCATCGCCGAGGGCCGCAAACTGCACAAGACCGACACCGAGCTCTGGCGCCGGATCATGGCGATCAACCTCGATGGTTGCTTCTTCACCATCCGCGAAAGCCTGCGCTCGATGTTGGACACCGACTGGGGCCGGGTAATTGCCATCTCCTCCATCGCCGGTCTGCGTGGCGCGCCCGGGGCCGGGGCCTATGCCGCCTCGAAACACGGCGTCATCGGCATGATCCGCTCGTTTTCCGAGGATTTCATGGGCGCACCCTACACGTTCAACTCGATCTGCCCGGGCTATGTCGACACCCCGATCGTCAGCCGCAACACCGATGCCATCGCCGCCCGGGCCGGTGTCTCGGCAGACGAGGCCCGCGACATCATGGTGCAACAGAACCGCCATAAGAAGCTGATCACGCCCGAAGAGGTCGCCGCTGCCGCGCTTTGGCTCTGCAATCCGCTCAGCGAAAGCACCAACGGCACCGAGGTCCGTATCGCTGGCGGCCAGGTTTGACACCCGCAGTCGGCCCCCACGGATGACCCGCGACGAGTTCAACAGCTTCTGCGCGGGTCTCGGCCTCACCACCCACGTGGTGCAATGGGGCAACGCGGATGTGTGGAAGATCGGCGGCAAGGTTTTTGCCATCTGTGGCTGGGCCGATGGCCGCGATGCCTTCACCTTCAAATGCTCCGACATCGCCTTCGAGGTTCTGCAGGACACCCCCGGCATCCGTCCGGCCCCCTACCTCGCCTCGCGCGGGATGAAATGGCTGCAACAATACGACAGCCCCGGCCTTTCGGACACCGAGCTGAAGTCTCATATCCAGGCCTCTTTCGACATGATCGCCGCCGCGCTGCCTAAGAAGGCACGTGCCGACCTTGGTCTCTGACCTGTCTCTTTCTTTGCGCAAATACTCAATCCGACACCGCCATATGTACACGCGTTTGGTTCCAACTCCCGAGCCGGACATTATGGCCGATTACCCCACTGGACAGGCCGCCGCCCACCAGATACTAAAGCTTCAAGCTTAAAATAAATCGAGGCCTCCATGACCGACTTTGCAGCCACCAAGGCCCTGTTTCATCTGCCCGAAGGCATGATCTATCTCGATGGCAATTCGCTCGGTCCCCTGCCAATTGCTGCGCCGGCGCGGATGCAGGCCACCATGCAGGACGAGTGGGGCGAGATGCTGATCACCGGCTGGAACAAGGCGGGATGGATGGAACAGCCCACCCGCGTCGGCGACCGCATCGCCCGGCTGATCGGGGCCAAACCGGGCCACGTGGTGATCGGCGACACGCTTTCGATCAAAGTCTACCAGGCGCTCGCCTCGGCGCTGGCGCTCAACCCCGACCGCAAGGTGATCCTCAGCGACAGCGGCAACTTTCCGTCTGATCTCTACATGGCCGAGGGCCTGATCAAATCGCTGAACGCAGGCCACCAGTTGCGCATTGTCGCCCCGGAAGAGGTCGCCAACAACATCACCGAAGAGGTCGCGGTGACCCTCATCACCGAGGTCGACTACCGTACCGGCCGCCTGCATGACATGAAGGCCCTGACCGCATTGGCCCATGAAAAAGGAGTTCTTACGGTCTGGGATCTGGCCCATACCGCGGGCGCCACGCCGGTGGACCTCGCCGGGGCAAATGCAGACTTCGCGGTGGGATGCACCTACAAATACCTTAACGGCGGCCCCGGCGCGCCGGCCTTCATCTATGTCGCCCCGCGCCATGCCGAAGCCACCTCTCCGGCCCTGTCGGGCTGGCTCGGCCATGACGCGCCTTTCGCCTTCGAGCAGAGTTACCGCCCCGGCGCGGGCATCGAGCGGATGCGTGTCGGCACCCCGCCGGTGCTGGCTCTGACCGCGCTCGAAGCCGCGCTCGATATCTGGGACATGACCACAATGGACGAGGTCCGCGCCCGTTCGATCGAGCTGACCGAATTGTTCATCAAAGAGGTCGAATCCCGCTGCCCGATGCTCACTCTGGCCTCACCGCGCGACCCCAACATGCGCGGCAGCCAGGTCTCGTTCCATTTCAACGAAGGTTACGCTGCCATGCAGGCCCTGATTGCCCGCGGCGTGATCGGCGATTTTCGCGCCCCGGATATCATGCGTTTTGGCTTCACGCCTCTGTTCATTGACGCCGATGATGTCACCCGCGCCGCTCAGATCCTCGAAGACGTGATGACCAACAACCTCTGGGACGCGCCCGAATACAAGACGCGCGCGCGCGTCACGTGACTGGCGCTCTGCTCCTACCCCTCTGCCGTCCTTCCGGCTGGATCGCCCTCTGGCGCCGCCTCGGCATGTCCACGCGTCTCACCCGCCACTGACCTCCTGACACCGTAGGGTGCGTGATTTCACGCACCACCCACGCCAATTTCAGGAGACCGCCAATGACCAACACCCCCTATGACCCCGCAAACGATGGCGCCCAGATGACCTTTGACGGGCGGATGAGCTATACCGATTATCTCGATCTCGATCCGGTCCTTTCCGCCCAGCATCCGCAATCCGACGCCCATGACGAGATGCTGTTCATCATCCAGCACCAGACATCCGAGCTCTGGATGAAACTCGCGATCCACGAACTGGCTGCCGCCCGCACACAGTTGCAAACCGGCGACACGCGCCCGGCCTTCAAGATGCTGTCGCGGGTCGCCCGCATCTTCGAACAGCTCAATTCCGCCTGGGACGTGCTGCGCACCATGACACCGAGCGACTATACCCGCTTTCGTGACAGCCTCGGCCAAAGTTCGGGTTTCCAGTCCTGGCAATACCGCCAGATCGAGTTTCTGCTGGGCAACCGCAACCCGGCCATGCTGCGCCCCCATGCCCACCGGCCCGACCTACTGGCAACGCTAGAAGCCGAACTCACCCAACCCTCGCTCTATGACGTAGCCCTGCAGGCGCTGGCCAAATCCGGCCTGCCCGTGCCGAACCACGTGCTGACCCGTGACCTCTCAATCCCGCATCAGCCTGACCCAATCGTCGCCAGCGCCTGGCGGGCGGTCTACACCGCCCCCGAAACCCATTGGGAGCTTTACGAGCTGGCCGAGAAACTGGTTGATCTCGAGGATTACTTCCGCCGCTGGCGCTTCAACCACCTGACCACGGTGGCTCGGATCATCGGCTTCAAACGCGGCACCGGCGGCACCTCGGGCACCAGCTACTTGTCGCGGATGCTCGACGTGGAATTGTTCCCCGAACTCTGGCATTTGCGCACCGATCTCTGAACTGCAGACCATGCAAATGGCATGACAATCCCGGCCAGTTGCCGGGATTGTTCGTGTTCCGGCATCCGAATGTGGCTGGAAACTGGCTTTTGGGCCGATCTATCCGGATTTTCGCCACATTTGTCGCAAACTTTTCTCAAATGCCGCGCAATCCGGCCTCACCCGTTTTGTATCCACTCTGGAAGTAACCCCCCGTGGTATCGGGGTCCTGGCAGCACTCGGCGCAAGACCGACACGCCAGGCAAGGTTGTGAGGCAGCACGATGGCAACAATGGTTTCAGGTCTTGGTGGACCGGCAGGCTATGGCGAGAACCTGTTCTCTACCGCAGCCCTGGTTGCGGGCAATCTTGATGACGACGCGGCGATGTCACGACAAACTAAGATAAGCGAGCAAGGCCGATGTCACTGACTTTCTGGGCGAGAACCGACAGCAACAGCGCAAACAACCCTGCACTGAACCTCACTGGCGACCCGGCGACGCAGATCACGTTTGTGGCTTCCGGCACAAATGGCGACCTATTCCTGGAACCCAACGGCGGCGCGCCTGACCCTGATACGCAGATTGAAATCGGCGGCGTCTTGTATGACTTCACCTTCGAACTGGCGGCGACCCTTCCGACGCTGAACAACGATGGCGCGCAGCAAATCCCTGACCAGTTCGAGGGCTCTGCTGTTATTATCATCACAGTCCACGACTATCCATCAGCAGGCGATACAACCCGCCTGACCTTCATGCCTGATGAGACCGCGACGCAGGCTGAAATGGATGCGTTCGGAAACGGCGCCGCAGATCTCCAGAACATCACGCTTGAACCTGCGCCAGATTATATCGTTGAAGGCACAAGCGGGGCCGACACGATTGACGCGAACTACAATGGTGATCTCGAAGGCGACCGGATCGACAATGGCGACGGCAACCCACTGCAACCCGGGTCCGCAGGCGGCGACAATGACTCGGTCATGGCAGGTGCTGGTGCAGACTATATTGCTTCCGGATTGGGCAACGATTCAATTTACGGTGAAGAGGGTGATGACACTCTCTTGGGCGGCATCGGTGCCGACGACTTGTTTGGCGGGCTCGGCAATGACAGTTTCTTTCTCGCCGAAGGCGACGACGCCTATGGTGGTGAAGGCGAAGATCTCTTCATCCTCACCGATCTGGGCGAGGCCGGTGCCAGCACCATCACCATCGATGGCGGCACCACCGGTGAACCCGGCGGTGACACGCTCGACCTCAACGGTCTGGGCGACCGCACAACCCTGACCTTCTCGCCTTCCGTGGGCGATCCTGACGCGTTCGACGGCACCATCACCATGCTGGATGGCACCGTCGTCACCTTCACCAATATTGAGCACATCATCTGCTTCACCCCCGGCACGATGATCGCCACCCCAGATGGCGAGCGCCCGGTCGAGGACCTGCGCCCCGGTGACATGATCCTGACCAAGGATGATGGCCCGCAGCGCCTGGGTTGGACCGGTCTCAGCGATGTATCGGGGACAGGAAAACACGCCCCGGTGACGCTCGCCCCCAAACTCACCGGCGCGCGCCGCCCACTGACGGTATCGCCGCAGCACCGCATGCTTATCTCGGATTGGCGTGCCGAACTATTCTTTGGTGATGCCGAAGTCTTCGTTCCCGCCACCCACATGCTCGATTTCCAAGGCGCGGAAACCACCCCCCGCGAGCGCGTGACCTACATTCACCTGATGTTCGATCGACACCAGGTGATCTATGCCGAAGGCGCCGAAACTGAAAGCTTCCACCTGGCGGACCAGGGCCTCATGGCGCTGCATCCGCTGGTACAGGAAGAAATGTTCACCGCCTATCCGAACCTGCGCGACAACCTTGCCGCCCATGGTCCCACCGCGCGTCGTTGCCTGAAGGCACATGAAAGCGCCACACTCCTGTCGCGGATGTTCACGGCCAAGCCCTGCGAGATGCCCTTGGTTGCGTGATCCTGTTTCGACGGGCAACACATCTCATTGACGCCCTGATGCGGGGTTTTGGGCAAAAACAGTCATTTCGTCCTTGAGCTGTGACCAAGCACATTGGCCCTGAGCAGATAATCAGCGTTAATTCGGCGAATGGCCGGTTCGAGCCCAAGCGGTCGCATCGATTGTTTGGCTTGCAGTCGCAGAAAACCCGTGCACCAGATCTGGTCCAAAGGAAATTCTGCGCTGCGGCCAGAATAGCAGCCACTTGTCGTTCTCGCGGCAATTCGGCCATCGCCACCTAATTGGACCGACTGCAAGTCGTTCCTATTCTGATGGAATCTCGTAACCCGCTCGGTCAAGGCCCATCATCAGCTTGTCGATCAACTGCTGCGGCATGCTCCTGGCCCGGAACGGGGCGAGCGGGTCTTTGAGGAAGTCGGGCCAGTTTGTTTGGATGTGCGCCAAGGTCTCTTCCGCCATCTCTTGTTCGCCATTCAGCGCATAGCTGGCTGTCAAAGGAACCCAATTCATCGGGCCATGCTTGGGCATATTTAAAAGGTAATTGCGAGCCTCGGCATAATCACCCCGAACGAAAGCATGCAGAACCCATGCATTTGTATAACCAATATGCAATTTGGGATTTAGCGCTCTCGCTCTCGTAATCCATTCTTTTCCTTCTTCCCACGCACCAGAATAGGCAAGAAAAATACCGAGGTCGGCAAGAATCCAAGAGTCGTTTGGATTCAGCGTGATCGCCCTTTCCGCAAGGGATCGGAACACAGAGATATCCTCTCCTAACATTCTGCTGCGAATGGCCATTGCATAATAGGCATCCGGATTGTCCCGATCAGTGTCGAATGCATTGTTGGCAGCAACACGGGCCAACTCGGCCCAATCCGGGGGCGTGTCGTGCGCACGTTTCTTGGATTCCAGATAGGTAAAGGCCAATCGGGACCAACCCAGCGAATACCCCGGTTCCTCTTTCACTGTTCGCTCCAGGCAAGCGCGAGCCCGACGATGCGCCTCAAGACCGAATGTCTGGTAGAACCAGTAGGAAAGCAGAACGCATTCATAGGCGTCGAGACTTTCGGGCGCCTTTTCACGAATCTCGCGCTGGACGGCCACGTTGAAGAGCGGCGCATCGCCTGAACCAACTTCGGCCGCCACCTGGCTGGCAATCTCAAGCTGGATATCGAGAACATCGGCGATACTCATGTCGCGGTCGAACGGGCCGGGCGGTGGCAGTTGCAGGCAGGTTTCGGCATCCTGGAACGCCGTTGTGACGCGCAGACGCTGATTGTACCTCTGGACGGTGCCAGTCAGGATGTAATCCGCCCGCAGTTCCTCGCGAATGGTTTCACAGTCGGGGTTGTCGCGAAAAGCCTCCCCGGCCGTTGGGGCAATGACAAAGAGGTTCGAGAACCGGGATAGCTGCGCGTTGATGTCCCGCGTGAGGCCCTCACTGAAGAAGGTGTCGTTGGGATCCTCGCCCAGGTTCTCGAACGGAATGAGCGCGATACGCGGGCCGGTTGGCAGTGGCACCGATTTTTTTTCGATGGGTAGAGGTTCGGTCGGCCAGAACGAGTAGGCACTGACACCGATAGCCAAAACGGCCAGAGCGGCGACCACGAGGTATTTCGATTGGAAGCCGGGCCCGGAATTGCCGGAGAGCTTTTTCGTCCGCTCCGTATCGATTTCAGGTGCGTAGGGTTCGGCGATCACGAGATAGCCTTGCTTAGGTATGGTCTGAATGATCGAATAGTCGCTGTCGCCGATGGCACGGCGGATATCGGAGATGCACTGGACAAGGCTGTCGTCGGTGACAAAAGTGTCGGCCCAGACCGATTGGACCAACGCGTCCTTGCTGACAACGACGCCCGGGTCTTTTAACAATTCCGCCAGAACCTGCGCGCTTTGACTGCGCAAGGCCTCGCGCTCGTGGTCAAGGTTTTGCAACTGAAGCCGTTTCGGGTCGAATAGGAAATCACCAACTCGAAAGATTTCAGAAGATTTCAGTGTTTTTTCGGGGTCGGTTCGGGACATTTCAGCACCCCCAATGCCCTTCTAACATAACCGATCCGCCGTTCAGTTGGCAAGATTCGCCCCCCTGCGGACTAGCCGCGCACGGCAGCCAATGAAAGGACCAGACACATGAAATCGACTACCATCATCGCCGCCCTCACCGCCGCCACCATTACGGGCGCTGCTAATGCGGACAGCCGTATCGAACGCTTCTGCGGCGCAGGCCACGAAAACGAGATAACCTCGTTGTGGGATGTGAAACCAAACCCCGATGGCTACTACGTGGCATCACTGAACTCGCAGATTTCCGAGGGTGACCCCCGTATTGTCCTTACGAACGATCCCGGCTTCCACCTTTGCACCACCGGCGTGGCCCTTCCAGGGATGCCCGAAAATGAAATCTACCGTTTGAAAGGCAAACGCAAAGTGAAGTTCCTGTTCGTTCCGATCTCGGACTGGAGCGTGCGGCCTTCTTCTTAGGTCACTGAGAAAACCGGCCTTTGGGGGCGTTGCCCCCAAAGGCCCGATCTTCCTTTTACTCATTTCAAAACTGAAAGACGTTTTTTTCCTCACCCAATCTCAGTACGCCGCAAACATCCTCATATTACCAGTCTTGCGCCCTCGCCCCGTAGCCAACACCTGATAAGTCTTTCGAGTTTCGTCCGAAACTCAATGCGTATGCTGCAATTGCATCAGGCCGACTAGTCCCGCAGAGTAAACATTAACGAAGATTGCGGTGAAGGTCCGCTTCAGGCCACCCTCTCACGCTGATTTCAGCATCGGCATCGCCCGCCGCTCCTCGGCCCAGGCACGCACGGCGTCACCAAACGCCTCGAACAGGGGCCGCGAGACCGGGTCGAGCCCCGCCTGCCATTCAGGATGCCACTGTACCGACAGGGTAAACCCCGGCGCATCCTTGACATAGATCGCCTCAGGCGTGCCGTCGGGGGCATAACCGTCGATGACAACCCGTTCCCCCGCGTTGCAGATCCCCTGGCCATGCAGGGAATTGGTCATCACTTCGCGGGCGCCCAGCACCTGCTCGAACGGCCCGCCTTCGCTCACCGTCACCACGTGGCGCATCGCGAATTTCTCTTCCAATGTACCCTCGGGCGGCATCCGGTGATTGTCACGCCCCGGCAGGTCGCGGATTTCCGGGTGCAGGGTCGACCCCATCGCGACGGCGACTTCCTGGTAGCCCCGGCAGATGCCAAAAAACGGCTGCCCACTTTCGACACATTTGCGCACCAACGGCAGGGTGATCGCATCGCGGCAGCGGTCAAAATCCCCATGCGCCGGGGTTTCCTCATGACCATATTCCTCGGGATGCACATTGGGCCGCCCCCCGGTCAGGACAAACCCGTCACAGACGTCCAAGAGCTCATCAACGCTCACGTAGCGCGGGTCTGACGGGATCAGCAACGGCAAGCAATTCGACACGTTCGCCACCGCATCCGAAGTCATCGACCCGCCCGCATGCACCTCGTAGGTGTCATTGATCATGTGCTGATTGCCGATGATGCCAACCACTGGGCGTCGCATATGGGTCTCCGTGTCCTTTGCGTCTTTGATAATATGACAATGACATGAATGAAACAGCAAAGCGCGCAAACCTACCTCTGCAAGCGCGCACGCTTCTCAGGAACTGGTCACAACCACAAGCGCCTGCGCGCCCTCTCCCCCGGCTGCCCGGTAGGTATGGTCGAAGCCCGACTCGAAATAGATCGAATCCCCCTTGTCCAACATCCTGATCCCGTCATGAATGCCGATCTCCAGGGTACCGCTCAGCACATAGATCAGTTCCACTCCGGCATGGGCATGGGGCTCCGTCATCGGCCCACCGCCCGGAAACTCGGCCAGATAGGCCCCCAACCTGCTGTCTGACACCGGGAAATCGAGGCTTTCGAAATGAAACGCGGGCTCCCCCTGGGGTGTATCGGGTAGTTTCAATCGATCCCGCGCCCGTACCACTTCCACAATCGGCTTTTCAGCTCCTTCAGCAAAGAAGTGATCCAAGCCCACCCCGAACACCAATGCGATGCGCAGCAGCGTCGGCAAGGTCGGAAACACCTGCCCGCGCTCGATCTTTGAAAGCATCCCTGCCGATAGACCGGTGTGATCGCCAAGCTGGGCCAGTGCCAGCCCCTTGGCCAGCCTGAGCTCACGCAACTTCGGCCCGATTCGATAGGTTTCAAGACCCTCGCTTAACGTGTCGCTCATCGCTACGGCTCCTATTTCTTTCCTCATGCGCAATGTTTCTAGCGCTCTTTTTCACAGTATTCAATTTTATTTACCATCACGAAATTGTGCATTGTGTGAAATTTTTTTGCACATCAATAAATACCTCACAAGCGGCACCCCGCCGTGCAACCCAATCGAAAGGAAACTCCATGTCGCTCAAGGTTCCCAGCATCAAGGACTTCACCATGATTGCCGGTCTGGCACTCACGCCGATCGTCGCAACAGCCGGCAGCGCCGATATCGTCGACACCGCCGTCGGTGCAGGCAGCTTCAACACGCTGGCCGCCGCGCTGACCGCCGCCGGTCTGATCGACACGCTCAAGGGCGATGGCCCGTTCACCGTTTTCGCTCCTACGGATGAGGCCTTCGCCGCCCTGCCGAAAGGCACCGTCGAAACCCTACTCAAGCCCGAGAACAAAGACCAACTCGTTGCCGTGCTCACCTATCACGTGGTGCCCGGCAAGGTGATGTCCTCGGACCTTTCTGACAACATGCAGGCTGCCACGGTTCAAGGCGGCAAAATCACCATCGACCTCGACAACGGACCGATGGTCAACAACGCCAAGGTTGTTTCGGCCGACATCGCCGCCTCAAACGGTGTGATCCACGTGATCGACAAGGTCATCCTGCCGCCTCAGGGCTGACGACACAGCGCGGCGCAGCTCTCTTGCGCCGCGCCCGTTCCCCAATATTTCATATGCAACGCCGCACCGCACTTGCCGGGATTGCCGGGCTCTCGATGCTCGCCGCCCTGCCCGCCTGCACCGAGATGGGCCAACCCGACATCGTCGACATCGCTGCCTCAAACGACAATTTTGAAACGCTGGTCGCCGCCGTTCAGGCTGCTGGCCTGGTCGACACCTTGAAATCTCCAGGACCCTTCACGGTTTTTGCCCCGACCGACGCGGCCTTTGCGGCTCTGCCCAAAGGCACTGTCGAAATGCTGCTGCAGCCTGAAAACCGTGACAAGCTCGTCGCGGTGCTAACCTACCACGTGGTTCCTGGCGCAATCACTTCTGATCAACTTGCCGGGCAGCGCACCCGCGTCAAAACCGTTCAGGGCAAGAGCGTCCACATCAACGGCACCAACGGCGTCCACGTCAATAAATCACGCGTCACCACTGCAGATATCATGGCCTCAAACGGCGTGATTCATGTGATCGACCGCGTCCTACGACCCTGATCCCACCCTTCAAAGGAGAAACACCATGCAATCGCTCAACATACTGACTTTCATTCTTCTGGTCATCGGCGGCCTCAACTGGGGCCTTGTCGGCGCGCTGAACTTTGACCTTGTCGCGGCGATCTTCGGCGACGGGACAGCTCTTGCCCGTATCGTCTACGGACTCGTCGTTCTGTCGGCAATTTATCAGATCGCGACGGCCCGCCGTCAAATCGAACCCTTGGCAGGTTAGTCCCCGGACCAACGAGGCTGAGAACGCGACAGGTCGGTCCGCCGTCCTGTCGTGTCGCAGGTTCAGCCCCGCATCGTCGCCTTCAACTCAAGACGCCGTGCGTGCAATACCGGTTCGGTGTAGCCAGACGGCTGCACCCGCCCCTTGAATACCAGATCGCAGGCCGCCTGGAACGCAATGCCGTCAAATCCCGGTGCCATCGGCCGATAGGTCGGATCACCCGCGTTCTGGCCGTCGACCACCGCCGCCATCTTGCGCATCGCCGCCATTACGTCCTGTGCGTCGACAACGTCATGATGCAGCCAATTCGCCAATGCCTGTGAACTGATCCGACAGGTCGCCCTATCTTCCATCAGTCCCACGTCATTGATATCGGGCACCTTGGAACACCCGACCCCGGCATCGATCCAACGCACCACGTATCCAAGGATACCCTGCGCGTTGTTTTCCACCTCGCGGCTAATCTGTTCTTTGCTCCAGCCACGGAACTGCGCCACCGGAATGGTTAGAAGGGCGTTTTTCGTCCCGCGCCTCTCCCCTTGGACCAGCTTGGCCTGAACTGCGCGCACGTCCACCTTGTGGTAATGTAACGCGTGCAAGGTCGCCGCCGTCGGGCTGGGCACCCAGGCACAGCTTGCCCCCGACTTGGGATGCTCGATCTTCTGTTCCAGCATCGCCGCCATCAAATCCGGCATCGCCCACATGCCCTTGCCGATCTGGGCCCGCCCCATCAATCCGCATTCCAACCCGATATCGACGTTGAGCTGCTCATAGGCCCCGATCCACGGCTTGCGCTTGATGAAATCCTTGCGGCTGAACGGTCCGGCTTCCATCGATGTGTGGATCTCGTCGCCCGTCCGGTCAAGAAAACCGGTGTTGATAAAAGCCACCCGGCTCTTGGCCGCCCGGATGCATTCTTTCAGGTTCACGGACGTGCGCCGCTCCTCGTCCATCACCCCGATCTTCACGCTGTGACGCGGCAGGCCCAGCATGTCCTCGACCCGGTCAAAAATCCGATCGGCAAAAGCCACCTCCTCCGGTCCGTGCATCTTGGGCTTCACCACGTAGACGCTGCCTTTCACCGAATTGCCGCTCTCGCGCTTCAGATCGTGCATCGAAATCAGCGTGGTGATCGCTGCATCCATCAATCCTTCGAAAACCGCGTTGCCGTCTCGATCCAAAATCGCCGGGTTGGTCATCAGGTGCCCGACATTGCGCACCCAGAGCAGTGCGCGCCCCTTCATGCGCCTCTCGCTTCCGTCTGGCGCGGTGAACACCCGATCCTCGGCCAGCCGCCGCGTAACCGTCTTGCCGCCCTTATCCAGCTTGGCCTCCAGATCGCCCTTCATCAGGCCAAGCCAGTTGGAATAGGCCAGAACCTTGTCCTCGGCATCGACACAGGCGACCGAGTCCTCGCAGTCCATGATGGCCGACATCGCGCTTTCCAGCCGAACATCGGCCAAGAGCGCCTGATCGCGCGACCCGATGGGATGCGCCCGGTCAAAGACCAGCTCGACATGCAACCCGTTATTGATCAGAAGAACGGAATCCGGTGCCCGAGGATCACCGATGTAACCTGAGAATTTCTCCGGTTGCACCAACGGATGATCATCCGCCAATAGCACCCCGTCCTTCACTCGGTAGCGCCGCACATCACAATGTGAGGTTCCTTCGATCGGAAATGTCTCGTCCAGAAACACCCGCGCCCGCGCTACGACGCGCGCGCCGCGGCCACGCTCGAACCCGCCGCTTGGTGGCAAACTTCCCATCGCATCTGTGCCGTACAGGCAATCATACAGCGATCCCCAGCGCGCGTTCGCCGCATTCAGCGCATACCGCGCATTTGTAATCGGCACGACAAGCTGCGGCCCCGGCACTTCGGCGATCTCGGGATCGACGTTGCTCGTGTCGATCTGGAAATCCTTTCCCTCGGGCAACAAGTAGCCGATGTCGCCCAAATACGCTTTGTACGCTTCGTGGTCATGCGGCTTGTCCCGGTTCTGGATATGCCACGCGTCGATCTTGCCCTGCATCTCTTCGCGGACATCCAACAGGCGTCGGTTCTCCGGGCCCAACTCGTGCAGGATGCTTGCAAAACCCGACCAGAATGCCTCGACTTCGACGCCGGTTCCGGGTAAGGCCCGCCCTTCGACGAAATCGACCAGTTCTCGAGCCACTCGCAGCCCGTATTTCTCCACCCGTTCGACCATGGCCCGCGCTCCTGTATGCCTCCGTATACTTGAACCCTGCCGAAAAAGCTTCCCATAGGCAACAACCCGGTTTCCCAGGAATGGCCAAATCACTCTTCGGCTTTTCCAGATAATCGCGTGAGCGGCCAAAACACCGGACCTGCCCCTTGCCACCCGCCCGCATCCGGTTACACCTATGATCTGTCAAAAAGGAGCACGACCCATGGCCGACGGTGAAACCATCTATCTCAAGGATTACAAACCCTTCGGTTGGATCATCGACGATGTGCACCTGACCTTCCGCCTGCACCCCACCGCCACCCGCGTGATCTCGCGCATTCGCTTCCGCCCTGACTATGACGTGCACGACCGCCCGTTCTTCCTGCACGGCGAAGGTCTCAAGACGATATCGATCAAGGTTGATGGTCACGAACCCAAAATCTACGAAGAACCCGGCGGGATCGAGGTTGATGTCCCCCACGCCCCCTTCAACTGGGAGTGTGAAGTCGAAATCAACCCACAGGACAACACGGCGCTCGAAGGGCTCTACATGTCAAACGGCATGTACTGCACCCAATGCGAGGCCGAGGGCTTTCGCAAGATCACCTGGTATCCCGACCGCCCCGATGTGATGGCACAATTCACCGTCCGGATTGAAAGCACGCAAGAGCACACCCCGGTGATGCTCTCAAATGGCAACGGCCTACTCTACCACACCGATCTGACCCAGGATCAGACCCCCAACTATACCATCTACCAGGACCCCTGGCCCAAACCGGCCTACCTCTTCGCCCTCGTCGCGGGCGATCTGATCGCACACGAGGACAAGTTCACCACCATGTCCGGCAAAGAGGTCGACCTCGCCATCTGGGTCCGCCCCGGCGACGAAGACAAATGCGCCTTCGGTATGGAGGCGCTGAAAAAATCAATGAAATGGGACGAGGACATCTATGGCCGCGAATACGACCTTGATGAATTCAACATTGTCGCAGTCGATGATTTCAACATGGGCGCGATGGAGAACAAGGGGCTGAACATCTTCAACTCCTCCTGCGTTCTGGCCAGCCCCGAAACCAGCACGGACATGAACTTCGAGCGCATCGAAGCGATCATCGCGCATGAATACTTCCACAACTGGACCGGCAATCGCATCACCTGCCGCGACTGGTTCCAGCTGTGCCTCAAAGAGGGTTTGACGGTCTTCCGTGATGCCCAGTTCACCGCCGACATGCGCAGCGCGCCCGTCAAACGGATCGACGACGTCATCGCCCTGCGTGGCCGCCAGTTCCGCGAAGACAACGGCCCGCTCGCCCACCCGGTGCGCCCTGACAGCTTTGTCGAAATCAACAACTTCTACACCGCCACCGTCTATGAAAAAGGTGCCGAGCTGATCGGCATGCTGAAAACGCTGGTGGGCGATGATGCCTACACCAAGGCGCTCGACCTCTATTTCGACCGCCACGACGGCGACGCCGCCACCATCGAAGACTGGCTCAAGGTGTTCGAAGACACCACCGGTCGCGATCTCAGCCAGTTCAAACGCTGGTACGAACAGGCCGGCACGCCCCGCTTGTCGGTAAAGGATGACTTCAACGACGGCAGCTATACCCTGACGTTCAAACAACAAACCCCGCCCACTCCGGGACAGGAAATGAAGGACCCCCGCGTCATTCCCATCGCCGTTGGCCTGCTCAACCCCAACGGCGACGAGGTGCAGGACACCACCGTGCTCGAAATGACCGAGGCTGAGCAAAGCTTCACATTCGAGGGTCTCGCCACCAAACCCGTGCCCTCGATCCTGCGCGATTTCTCCGCCCCGGTGATCCTTGAACAGGATACGGATACCGCCACCAACGCCTTCCTCTTGGCCAACGACACCGACCCGTTCAACCGTTGGCAGGCCGGTGACAACCTGGCCCTGGAAACCCTCCTGGCGATGATCCGCGACGGGGCCGCCCCGTCCTCGGCCTATCTCGATGCACTCCACACATTGCTGCGCGACGACACCCAGGACCCGGCGTTCCGCGCCCTCGCCCTTGGCCTGCCCTCGCAAGACGAACTGGCCCAGACCCTGTTCGACCAAGGCCAAACCCCCGATCCTGATGCGATCTACGAGGCACTCGAAACCCTCAAGCAGGTCCGGGCTGAGGCCTATCAGGACACCATCACCCGCCTGCACGCCCAATATCAGGTCACGGCCGCCTATGCGCCCAATGCCGAACAATCCGGCACCCGCTCGCTTGCCAATGCGGCCATGTCCATGCTCAACCGGCTCGACGGCGGCCACCTCGCGCAGGAACAGTTCGACCACGCCGACAACATGACTCAGCAACTCAGCGCCCTTGGCGCCCTCATCTCCGCGGGCAATGGCGCCGATGCGGTGACGCGGTTTTACGAGCAATGGCAACATGACCGGCTGGTGATCGACAAATGGTTCTCGGCCCAGATCATCCATGCTGCCCCTTCGGACGCCGCGACGATCGCCGCGCGCCTGACCGAACACCCGGACTTCACCATCAAGAACCCCAACCGTTTCCGCGCCACGCTCGGCGCGCTGACGATGAGCGGCGCAGGCTTCCACCAGAGGTCCGGTGCAGGTTACCAGCTTCTGGCCGACAACCTGATTGCGCTCGATCCGCTGAATCCCCAGACCACCGCCCGGATGTGCACCGCCTTCGAGTCCTGGAAACGCTATGACACCACCCGCCAGGACCTGATCAAGGCCCAACTGGAACGCATCCTCGCCACCCCGGACCTATCCCGCGACAGCACCGAAATGCTCACCCGTATCCTGGGATGAGAGCACCGCTCGCCTTGCCCTGACAGGCCGTCTCGCGAGACTCGCACGTCCGGGCGAGGCAAGCCGCCCGGACCAAAACCGACCAAACCACGTCGCAATCAAGCCGCCTGATCGCGACTAACCCATGCCGCAACCCGGCGCGCATATACTTGTCGAATCCGGCCAAATGACCCGATCAACCCCTGTTCGGTGCTCGGCCCATGTCCCATCCTACACCCCACAAACTCAGCTCACTGATGATGTTCCTCGCCGGCCTATACGCGGGCGAACACCGCAAGGGCGCACACGATGCGTCCTGCGCCCTGATCAAGGCCGCCACCACCCCCATGCCCTTGCCTCTCAACGACATGCCGCAACTGGCCCTCGATGCGCTCGCCATCGACGCCCACCCGGGTCACGAGGTCATTGCCCGTGCCCTGCCCCATCTACACTGGACCGATGCCTCCGGCGCCATCGCCGGACTGAAACCCGACTGGGCCGCGGGTATGCTGGTGAATGAACTGATCGGCCCCACCGGCCAGTTTTACCATCCAACCGTGCGCGTCGGTCTTTATGTCCAGCAAGCCGGTTTTCACTACGGGCTGCGCACCCACCCAGCCGAGGAAACCTATATCCTGCTGGGGGGCCGCTCGCTCTGGGGCACAGGCGACGACGCCCCGGTACAACGCCACACCGGCGAGATCATTCACCATCCCTCAGTGATCCCGCACCAGACCCTGACCCGTGACGCCCCGCTTATCGCGACGTGGCGCTGGTCCGGTGACATCGCCTATGATGGCTATGCCATGGTGGATTCTGTGGCCGAAACCGCGACGCATTAACACCGAACCGCTTGCCCCAGCGCTTGCTGCCGCCTAACCTCCGGCTGCACAAAGGTTCACAAAGGTTGTTCCATGCCAGTTCTGCTTGCCATTGTCGGCGCCATCACCGCCGTTCTCTACTTTGTCATCAGGGCGCGCAACGCCGCCGACGCCGCGGGCGACCTGATCGACATGGCCAATGACGTGCGCCTGGCTGCGCGCCGCTTCGGATTTCGCCGCAACGCCGACATCCACCCGGCAGAATCGATTGAAGAGCCTTCGATTGCCATCGCCGGAATCGCCTCGGCGTTTCTCGAGCTTGATGACCTGCCCACCTCGGAACAGCGCAGCGCGCTGACGCGGTCCATGGGAAAGACGTTGAACCTGTCGAAACAGGACGCCGATGAACTCGCCATCCTGGGGCGGTGGATGGCGTCGGAATGTGGCTCGCCCGACGCCGCCATCTCGCGGCTCTCGCGCAAACTTGTACGGATGGCCGGGCAGGACGTCTTCACCCCGCTCTTGTCGATCGTGAACGCCACCCTGACAGCCAGTTCCACCTCGCTCAACACCCAGCAGAAAGAGGCGCTCGACGATGTCAAACGCGCCTTCCGGATTACCTGAACATGCCTCACAACACGCTTCTCATCACCGGTGGATCAAACGGCATCGGCGCCGCCTGCGCCCGCCTCGGCGCGGCCCAAGGCCGCGACGTCATCCTGACCTACCATTCCGACGAAGCCGCCGCTCGCGCTGTTGCCACCGACATCGAAGCGGCAGGTCAGACCGCGCAGGTTGTGCAATGCGATGTCGCCGAGCCGACTTCGATCGAAGCGCTCTTTGCCGGGATCAACCCGGCCACGCCGATCGACCTGATCAACAACGCCGGGATCGTGGCACCCACGGCCTCGATCAACGATCTCGATGCCGAGCGCCTGACACGCATCTTTGCCATCAATGTCGTCGGGGCCATTCTCGTGGCCAAACACGCCGTTGCCCATATGCGCGCCGCGCCGGCCAAGGGCCATATCGTCAACATCTCTTCGGCGGCGGCAAGGCTGGGTTCGGCCAATCTCTATATTGATTATGCCGCTTCGAAGGGCGCCATCGATACCTTCACCAAGGGGCTCGCCGATGAGCTTGCGCCCGAAGGTATTCGCGTCAACGCCATCCGCCCAGGCCTGATCCTGACTGACATCCACACCAAGGGGGGCGAACCCGACCGGGCCAAGCGGCTGGGCGGCACCGTCCCCATCGGCCGCCCCGGCAGCGCCGAGGAAGTGGCCGAGGCGGTACTGTGGCTTTTGTCCGATGCCGCCTCCTACGTCACCGGCGCTCATCTCGACGTATCGGGCGGACGCTAGGGTCAGAGAATGATCGACTATCAGTTCGAAAACCAAGGCCGCTCGCGCCGCGCCGCCGTCGTCCTGTCCCTGATCTGGGGCGCGCTGCTCTTGGGTCTTTGGATCATCGATCTCTCACCCTATATCGCGGCGGCGGTGTTTGCATTCACCTTGCCTGCCCTGTGGGAGTTCATCGCCAACCCGCGCTCGACCCTGTCCCTTGGCGAGCGCCACATCACATGGCAAAGCCTGCGCAGTGGCGACACGGTACCCTTCAACCTGATCGACCGGGTACGGTTCGACACGCGGCTCGACCTGTCGGTGCGCATCACCCTGATCCTTGTCGACAGCCGCAAGTTACGCTTGCCCCATGCCTGTGTGCCGCCACATGAACGGTTCGAAGAGGAACTCAAAGCCCGCGGTATCCGCACCGAACGGCATCATTTCTCACTGATCGGATAAACTGAGAGGTTTTGTGCCGTCGCCGGGTGCCTCGTTTCGCTCGACCTGCATGGAATCTGGTAGCGCGCGCTTTCGCGCGGCGGGGCGGCAAATGCAGCATTGCGATTGCCTGCAACGCACCCGACGGATCGTTTGTGTTTGAGTATTCTCCCAAGAAAGAGACCCAGCCCATTCTCGTACTTGGACCAATTGCTCATTTCAACAGGGTGGATTTGGCTAAGACCGCACCACCTAGCCGGCCACGAGCGTCCCATTGTCCAAGCGCAAAATCCGGTCCATCCGGGCGGCCAGCGCCATATTGTGGGTGGCGATCAGTGCCGACAGACCGGTACCACGCGCCAGTTCGATCAGGGTCTCGAACACCGTTTCCGACGTGGCCGGGTCCAGGTTGCCGGTGGGCTCGTCCGCAAGCAGAAGCCGCGGCCCGTTGGCCAGCGCCCGGCAGAACGCCACCCGCTGCTGTTCGCCGCCGGACATCGCTGCGGGCCGGTGATCGGCGCGATCGCCCACGTCGACCCGCGCCAGCAGGTCGGCAGCGCGAAGATTGGCCTCGGCCCGCGCGGTCCCGTTGGCCAGTTGCGGCAGCACAACATTCTCCAACGCCGTGAACTCGGGCAGCAGGTGGTGAAACTGATAGACGAACCCGACCTCCTGCCGCCGCGCCGCCGTGCGACGGCGATCGCTGAGGCCCACCATCTCCTGCCCGGAGATCTTCACCGATCCTGTGTCGGCCACGTCCAACAGCCCGGCAATGTGCAACAGCGTCGATTTGCCGGCACCGCTCGGCGCCACCAGCGCGACGATCTCACCCTCCCGCACCGTCAGGTCGACGCCTGACAGCACTTCGACCGCGCCAGGCTTGCCCTTGTTGTATGTCTTGGCGACGCCCGCCAGCTCCAGCACCGGATCACTCATAGCGCAGCGCCTCCACCGGGTTCATCCGGGCCGCACGCCGGGCCGGGAATATGGTAACGATAAAGCTAAGCCCTAACGATAGGGCTACGGCGGAAAGCACGTCTTCCAAGACCAGTTTTGCCGGTAGGAAGGAAATGCCGCGATGCTCCGGGTTCCAGACGCCACCACCAGAAAGCCAATCAACGACCGCAAAGATCGGATCGATATAGATGGCAAAGAGACAGCCCAAAAGAACGCCGAACGCCGTGCCGATCACCCCGGTAAACGCGCCGCAGATGAAGAACACCCTGAGCACCGAGCCTTCGGTCAGGCCCATGGTCCGCAAGATGCCAATGTCGCGCCCCTTGTTCTTGACCAGCATGATCAGCCCCGAGGTGATGTTCATCGCCGCGATCAGCACCAGGATCGACAGGATCACGAACATCACGTTGTCCTCGATATCCAGCGCCTTGAGAAACGACCCGGACGCATCCCGCCAGGTCCACAGAAGCGTGCGCTCGCCACCGGCCCGGATCAGATCCACCGCCAGCATGTCGACATTCTCAGGCTCGGCCACCATGACCTCAAGCTCATCGGCCACACCCTCGCGGTTGAAGAACGACTGTGCCTCGGCAAAGGGCATGTAGACCCGTGTGCGATCGATGTCGTAACGCCCGGCGGTGAAAACGTAAGTCACCTCATAGGCCTTGACCCGGGGGCTGGTGCCAAAGGCGGTCTTGATTCCGTTGGGGCTGATGATCTTGATCTTTTCGCCCGCGGCCACGCCCAGTTCCCGTGCCACTCCCGATCCGATGGCAATCCCATGGGTGAACCGGTTGATGTCGCCGTAGGCCTCCTGCGGGTTGGCGACACGCGGGATGGTTTTGAGGTTTTCCTCTGTGATACCGAAGACTTCGACGCCGGCGTTGCGACCGCGTGCGTTGGCCATCACCTGACCCTTGATCAGCGGTGCCGCCCGGATCACTCCTTCGACCGCACGCACCCTCTCGGCCATGGCTTCGTAGTCAGCGATGGTCCGGTCCAGCCTGCCATTCGCCTCCACCTCGGCGGAATTATAGACCGTCACGTGGGCATTGGCGCCCAGGATCGTGTCAACGAATTCGGCCCGGAACCCCGAACGCACGGCCAGCGTAATGATCAGCGCCGCCACCGCCAGCGTGATGCCGATCAACGAAATCCAGGTCATCACGCTGACGCCGCCCTCGGCGCGGCGGGCGCGCAGGTATCGCCAGGCGATCATGAACTCGAAACGGGAAAACGGGGGGGTGCTGCCTGCCATAAAAGGTCTCTTGTCGTTGTTGCCGCGCAACTTGCGCCGCGCGCCGGCTCAGGTCAAGCGATTGGCCTCGGCCTGTGTGGGTTTCCGCCGCCCGAACAGCCGCCGCAAAAGCGCGAAAACCCCGCCCAGTGCAAGGATTCCGCCCAGAAACCCGATCCCGGCAAAACTCGCGCCTTCAAAGGTCAGCGGCATCGCCGGTTTGAACGCAGTCCAGGCATTGGTGGCAATCTCGGTGTCGGTCAGCCGCGTGGCGCGATAGGCGCGGGTGAATGGCCCCGCCGCCTGCAACGCCTGCAAATCCGCGCTCAGCCGCGCATGGCGCGCCAGTGTTGCGCCCACAGTCCCGGCCCGTTCGGCTCCCATCGCGCCGCCCGCTGCCAAATCCTGCAACGCGGCTTCCCGGCTCAGGTTCAGCCTGGCGGCATCGGCGTCAAACTCCTCGACAAAGCGGCTCAGTTCATCCACCGCCCCGCCCAGGCGCTGAACATATTGCTGGGAAAACTCGGGAAACTGCGACATCCCCGCCGCCCCGGCCAAGCCGCCCGCCAATGTGATCGTTCTGAGAAGCATCTGCCCTGCCTCTTGGTTTTGGCAGGCAGTGTAGGGCGGGCGTTTCTTTACGTCCAGATCAGTCTCCTAAGAAACGCGTCTGCAACCTCCTATCGCAACACCACTTTTCCCTTTTTGGTGATGACAATCGCCCCGGTCGGAATTCGGTTTTTCACCGCCCAGTCATGCCAAGCCATCTCGATCCGTTGTATCATCTTGGCATCATTGGCGTATCCGGGTGAAACACCCGCCAACATCAGCGCTATAACTACAATCCATCGCATCCCGACATCTCCCAACTTTCCGTCAGGTTATCTCGGGCATTTATTAAAAGAAACAGCGGTTCGCGGTTTCACAATCCCCGAACCCGGTGCCCTGCGTAAATCTCGACCAGCCGCTTCACCGCCTCTTCCGGCGCCAACTCTTCGCTTTCCCCGGTCCGGCGCGAGGTCAGCTCGACCACACCGTTCTTCAGCCCGCGCGGCCCGACGGTGATGCGCCAGGGCAGCCCGATCAGGTCCATGGTGGCGAACTTGCCGCCGGCACGTTCCTTGCGGTCGTCATAAAGCGGTTCCAGCCCCGCCGCTTCCATCGCCGCATAGATCGCTTCACAGGCCGCGTCAGCCTCATCGTCGCCCTGTTTCAGGTTGACGATCCCGGCGTGGAACGGGGTCACGCCCTCGGGCCAGATGATGCCATTGTCGTCATGGCTGGCCTCGATGATCGCCCCCAGAAGGCGCGACACCCCGATCCCGTGGCTGCCCATATGAACCTCGACCGGTTTTCCATCCGGCCCCTGCACCGTCGCGCCCAACGGCTCCGAATACTTGGTGCCGAAATAGAAGATCTGCCCCACCTCGATACCGCGCGCCACCCGGCGGCGCTCTTCCGGGATCTCGTTGAACAGCGCCTCGTCATGGGTCTCATCCGTACGCGCATATTTCGAGGTGAACTCTTCCATCACCCCGGCACATTGCTCGTGACTGGCGTAATCAATGTCACGGTCGCCAAAGGTCAGGTCGGTCACCGCGCTGTCATAGAACACCTCGGATTCACCCGTCTCGGCCAGCACCAGGAACTCATGCGTATCATCGCCGCCAATCGGGCCGGAATCCGCCCGCATCGGGATCGCCTGCAGCCCCATCCGCTCGTAGGTGCGCAGATAGCTCACCAGGTGGCGGTTATAGGCATGCAGCGCGTCTTCCTTGGTCAGGTCGAAATTATAGCCGTCCTTCATATAGAACTCGCGGCCGCGCATCACGCCGAACCGTGGCCGGATTTCATCGCGGAACTTCCACTGGATCTGGTACATGGTCAGCGGTAGATCCTTGTAGGATGACACGTTGCCGCGGAAAATGTCGGTGATCAATTCCTCGGCGGTGGGCGTAAACAGCATGTCACGCCCATGCCGGTCCTTCACCCGCAGCATTTCCTCGCCATAATCGTCATATCGCCCACTTTCGCGCCACAAATCGGCCGATTGGATGGTCGGCATCTGCATCGGCAAATGGCCCGCGCGCATCTGTTCCTCGTGCACGATATTCTCGATTTTGCGCAGCACCTTGAACCCCAGCGGCAGCCAGGAATAGATGCCCGAGCTGGCCTGCTTGATCATCCCGGCCCGCAACATCAACCGATGGCTGACGATCTGGGCCTCGGCAGGGTTTTCTTTCAGAACGGGCAGGAAATAGCGGGTCAGGCGCATGTCTTCGATTCTCGCATCACTTAGGGTGCGCCCGGTTTATGGGCTATGTGCACGCCAAGCAAGCCCGCGCTGTCAGCCCGCTGAACCCCAAAACAAAACGCGCCGCCGCCGCAATGGGGATGGCAGCGGCGGCGCCATCTGCCTGAGGCAGCCCGAGGCGACCAACCCGAAGCTGCGGCAGCGGCTCCTGAAGGGCTCAGCCTTCCCCGGGTCCACACTCACGAACAACCCGGACCCGGCGTGACACCCCACACTCACGGAACAGCTTGACCTTGCGCCGTTACCTGCATTTCCGGAACTGCGGAAATCCGCACGCATGACGCTTCGGCCGCCATCAGCAGGACAACCGCCCCCTACTCCTCGGTCAGCAAGTGGCTGTCTTCCGCACTCAGGTCCAGCCCATAGGCCACCCGCATCTGCTCGATGAAACTCAATGTCTCGGTCGCAAAGACCGGCTTCCCTTCGAAACTGTGCAGCACGATCCCCTCGATCAGATCGCCCAGCCCGATTTCCTTGTGCGCCGCCAGCGCCTTGAGCACCTGCAACACGCGTTTTTCAATTCGCACCCCAGTCTGTACTCGCTCCACATTTCTGGCTTGCGTCACTTCACCCCTCCTCTATTTGCACTTTACATTTACAGTTACCATGGTACCAAATTACCAGGCAACCTTCAAGGACCTCTGATGACCAACAATTCCAGGGCTATTCTCTGGGCGCTTGCGGCCACCGCGCTGTTTGCCATCGTTGCGGCAATGGCGAAATTTGCCGTGCGCGACTACCACGTGTTGCAAATCCTGTTCTTCCGCCAGGTCGCGGTCTTTCTGTCCTCGCTGCCCGCGATTTCGCGCGGCTTTCCCGATAGCCTGCGTACCCGTCACCCTCTGCTGCACGGGGTTAGGCTGGTCGGCGCCTTCACGGCATTGTCCTGCGGCATCTGGGCAGTTGCGGTGCTGCCGCTCACCACGGCCACCACGCTGGGTTTTGCCCAGGTCTTCTTCACCGCATTGCTGGCCCTGTGGTTCCTGAACGAGCCGATAGGCCGCCACCGCCTCACCGCCATTGCGGTTGGTTTTTTCGGCGTCGTGATCGTGATGCGTCCCGGTGCGACCGGTCTTTTCGACCTCCATGCGCTGATCCCGCTCCTGGGCGCGTTTGGTGCCGCCATGGCCGTCACCTCGGTGCGCCGCCTATCACAAACCGACAGCACGGCAACGCTGCTGGTCTACCAATCGCTCTTTGTCGGTTTGCTGGCTGGCATTCCACTCCTATGGCTCTGGGTAACACCAGACGTCTTCGGATTCCTGTTTCTTGCCGCCATGGGCATGCTGGCAACGCTCGGCCAATGGATCGGCGTGAAGGCACTGCGCCTGGGCGAGGCCAGCGTCATCGGCAATATCGAATATACCAAGCTGATCCATGCGGCGCTTCTGGGCTTCGTGATTTTCGGGGAAATCCCCGACGCCTACACCCTGCTGGGCGCAGCCATCATCATCGGCGCCGCGCTCTACATCTTCCAACGCGAAACCCGTCAGCGCGGGGGGTGAACGGTCTATGGCTTGTGCGGCTCACTGCGCTGGAACAGCTGGTTCAGGAACGTCACCTTGGCCACCGCCTGGGCCGTTGTCTCGACATCCAGGTTGTCACGCAGCTTGCGCAGGTGTTTGTCCACGGCGCTCAGCGACAGATCGGTCAGCACACAGACATCCTGCAGGCTCTTGCCATCGGCAATCCACTCAAGGATCTCGCGCTGCCTTTCGGTCAACTTGGCGCCAGGCACCGGCATCTGGCTCAGCTTCAGGTTTGCCGCCAGGCACACCGCCTCGATCATCTCGCCATCGCGAGCCCAGAGCGCATCCACATCCGCCTGGCTCGTGCCGGCGCGCGCGTGCAGGCCCAGCACCCCCTTTTCGCGTTTCGAGCTTTCGGGGAAAGAAATCGAATAGCCGATCCAGCCGCCCCATGCCTCGGTCTGACGCTGCGCCTCTTCCTCTTGCGGGCTCAGCCGCCCCGCCGCCATCTCGTCATGGGCCCAACCCCAGGACACCGATCCCACATGTTCCCCCAGCCAGCGGAAAATCGCAGTCTTGGCGAAAAACCCGGTATCGAAATACTCCTGCGCAACATCATGCGGCAAGGTCGTCAAATACAGGATGTCATCCTGCGAGCCGATATTGTCGCCCACCCGAAACCGCGTCACCCCGTAGTTCACCTGGTCGAACCCCCAGCGCGCCATCGCGTCACAAAAGAATTGCCATGCCTCCTGCAACGTGCCCGCCCGGGCAATCCGGGCCACGTCCAGCAGAGCCACCTTGGCATCGGGCGTATTCGTGCCCGTCAAACTCAAATCCTGATCTCGCATAATACTCAGGCCTAACCCCTTGCCCCCCGGCCTGTCGAGTCCGTGTAACCTGTAATTTCTGTCAGTGCATTGTTTGCGTTCACGTTTGAACCTCCCCAGACCTTCCTCGATTCAACACTTGAATTGCCGGGACGCAGCGGCGACATATACCTGCAACAAGAAGGTGAGTTCATGGCACTGCCAGTCGGCACACAAATGAGATACTGGGGCCTCGTAACCGTCGTCCTGGTGTTGGCGCTGTGGTACCTGGGCGACGTGATCCTGCCCTTCGTTCTTGGCGGCGCCGTGGCCTATTTCCTCGACCCCGTCGCCGACCGGCTCGAGGACATGGGCGCCTCGCGCGCCGTGGCAACGCTGATCATCTCGATCTTTGCCGTCGTGGCTTTTGTCGTCATGGCGCTTCTGATCATTCCGATGCTGATCGAACAGGCCATCGCGCTGTTCAATACTGCACCGCAGCTGGCCCGCGATCTTCAGACCTTCCTGACCGATCGTTTCCCCGAGCTAATGGATGCCGACAGCACTCTGCGCCGCTCGCTCACTTCCGTCGGCGAAAAGGTCCAGGAACGCGGCGGCCAACTCTTGGAAGCGGTTCTCAGCTCTGCCTATTCGATCATCAACATCGCGCTTTTGTTCGTGATCGTACCGGTGGTGGCGATCTACCTGCTCTATGACTGGGACCGCATGATCGCCGCGGTCGACGAGATGCTGCCGCGCGACCACGCGCCGGTGATCCGCAAACTGGCGGGCGAGATCGACAACACGTTGGCCTCGTTCATCCGTGGCATGGGGACGGTCTGCCTCATCCTTGGCACCTATTACGCCGTGGCGTTGATGCTCGTCGGGCTGCAATTCGGCCTCGTCGTCGGGTTTGTCGCCGGTGCCCTCACCTTCATCCCTTATGTCGGGGCCATCCTCGGCGGGGTGCTCGCCATTGGCCTCGGCCTGTTCCAGTTCTGGGGAGACTGGCTTTCGCTCGGTCTTGTCGCCGGGATTTTCGTTCTGGGCCAAGTGATCGAGGGTAACCTTCTTACCCCCAAACTGGTCGGCTCATCCGTCGGCCTGCACCCGGTCTGGCTTATCTTCGCGCTGTCGGTTTTCGGCTCGCTCTTCGGCTTTGTCGGGATGCTGGTGGCCGTGCCGCTGGCGGCCTCGCTGGGTGTGCTTGCACGCTTTTTCACCGATCGCTACCGCGACAGCCGCCTTTATCGCGGGCTGGCGGACCAGGACGACAGCCAAGAGGCCAACGCCGAGTAATGTCGCATCAGCTTGCATTTGACCTGCCCGCCATCGAAGCGCTGGGCCGCGAGGATTTCTTTGTCTCGCCCGCCAATGCCCATGCGGTGGCGATGGTCGAAAACTGGCAAAGCTGGCCTTCGCGCAAACTTGCCCTGGTCGGGCCATCAGGAGCCGGCAAGACCCATCTCGCTCATGTCTGGGCCGCCCAATCGGGCGCCCAGATCGTCCAGGCCACCGCCCTGCCCCGGCTCGACATCCCAACGCTGGCGCAAGCCAATGTCGCAATCGAAGACGTGCCGATGATCGCTGGCAACGCCGAGGCTGAAGTCGCGCTGTTCCACCTCCACAACCTTGCCTTGGCCGAGGGCCACTCGATTTTGATGACGGCCCATCTGCCCCCGTCCCGCTGGGGCTTGATCCTGCCCGATCTCACCAGCCGGGTCGAAGGCACAGCCAACGTGATCGTCGAAAGCCCCGATGACGAACTTCTCATGGCGGTGCTGATGAAGCTGTTCTCCGACCGGCAGCTTTCGCCCACACCGGACACCATCCCCTACCTGACCCGTCGCATCGATCGCAGCTTCGACATGGCCCGCCAAGTGGTTGCGGCCCTCGATCACGCTGCCCTGTCACAGGGACGCGAGGTCAACCGCAAACTGGCGGGCGAGGTGCTGGACGGGGTTATGCGATAACAGCTTTGCCTAGCGGCACTCCACAATCACATCGACGGCGCTGAGTGGCTTATCAAGACCGGCACCGACGTGGATCTCATTTCGCCCCGGCCTGAACGTCTCGTAGTAGGCCACCGGCCCGCCTGCGGGTTGAACATCGAACGATCCGTCAATCGACCCGCCCAGCTTGTCGGACAGCGCCTGATAACGCACCGTCCCCGAAATCACGTTAGCGATCAGAATCGTCGCCAAACCGCTTCCGGTTTTCGGCACTTTCAGCTCGTAATCCGCAATAACTCCACTGCCCTCGGCCCGGAAGACCTTCGCCCCGCGCCCCTGCTTGACCAGTTCGAACCGGACATCCAGCCGCTCCGACACCGCTTCGGCGCTACAGGTGCTCATATCGGGTGCGACCGCCAGAAAGGCCCCCAAGGCCCCCTGGTGCAATCCGCTATCCGTTGTCATTCCAGGCGACGTGCAGGCCGCGAGAAACCCTGCAACCACAAGACCCAATTTGCCATTTCTAAGCATCTTGCCCTCCAATCGCGCCAGCCCCAGCCGCAATAAGTAAGAGTCACACCAGCACCCGCAGCTGGTGGCTGGCTTCACGCCGATTTTACAAAACCGATCAGCGCACAACCTTACGAGAGATCAATCCGCTCGCCCGTTTCAGGTTTGCCATCGCCAAACCGCTCAATCCTTTGGCACCAAACAGCTTGTTCGCACCGAAAAAGCAGCAACCCACACGCCGCCGTGCAGTTGCAGCATTCAACCCTTCCCATTTTTGCCGCAGCGCAGCAATCTCGACTCACACCGACGCTTTCCTCTTCCTCCTCCCTGAGGCAGCGCCGGAAAGACGGATGCGGCCCGCGTCCTCCTTCCTAACCGGTCGCATCGAAAAAAGTCCAACGGGGCGTGGCTGGGTACCTGTCCTTCCCAGCCACCTCTCGTTTGGCCATGCCGATCCGCGCCATCTGGACATCCTCGCCCAACGGGCGCATTATCCCGCTTCGCCTTCATTATCCTGTTACATGCCTGCCGGAACAAACCCGCCATGACGCACGCCGATTTTCTTGAAAACCCGCTTCCCGAACCGGTCACTCTGCCAGATTTCGACCCGACCACCCCGGCCCGGTTCTACAATCGCGAACTTTCCTGGCTGGGCTTCAACTGGCGAGTGCTGGAAGAGGCCGAAAACCCGCGCGTGCCGCTCTTGGAACGGCTGCGGTTCCTGTCGATTTCGGCAACCAACCTCGATGAATTCTACACCGTCCGCGTCGCTGGCCTGCGCGAACTTACCCGCGAAGGCGTCACCACTCCTGCCGCCGACGGCCTCAGCCCGGCCGAACAACTAAAACTGATCCACGCCGAGGCCCGCCGCCTGATGGCGCATCAGCAGGACACGTTCGACCACCTGACCACGGAAATGCAACAGGCTGGCATTTCCCTTTGCCTGCGCGACACGCTGACCGACGCTGACCGCACCCACCTGCGCGACGTCTTCCTGGCCCAGGTTTTCCCGGTACTTTCGCCGCTGGCCATCGACCCGGCCCACCCGTTCCCCTTCATTCCCAACACCGGCTTTGCCCTTGCCCTGCAATTACAGCGCAAATCCGACAAGCGCCCGCTTCAGGCGCTACTGCCGATCCCGCATCAAATCGACCGGTTCGTTCCCCTGCCCACTACGGACGGCACCCACAGGTTCCTGCCGCTCGAAGACCTTCTCTTGGAACATATTTCCTCGCTCTTCCCCGGCTACGCGCTCAAGGGTCATTGCGCATTCCGGGTGCTGCGTGACAGCGACCTCGAAGTCGAGGACGAGGCCGAAGACCTGGTCCGCGAGTTCGAAACCGCCCTCAAACGCCGCAAGCGCGGCGAGGTGGTTCGGATGAAGATCTCTGCCGACGCCCCCGCCAGCCTGCTGTCGATGATCCGGCGCGAACTGCACGTCACCGACGACGAGATTGTCGAAATCGACGGCCTGATTGGCATGGCGGATCTGGGCGAGCTGGTGTTGGATGACCGCCCCGACCTGCTCTGGCCTTCCTTCACCCCGCGCATCCCCGAACGGGTGACTGATTTCGATGGCGATCTCTTCGCCGCGATCCGGCAAAAGGACATGCTGCTGCACCACCCCTACGAAACCTTTGACATGGTGGTGCGGTTCCTCGAACAGGCCGCTCGGGACCCCAATGTGGTGGCGATCAAGCAGACGCTCTATCGCACGTCGCACAACTCGCCCATCGTCTCAGCGCTGTGCGAGGCGGCCGAGGACGGCAAATCCGTCACCGCGCTGGTCGAACTCAAGGCCCGCTTCGATGAAGCCGCGAATATCCGCCAATCCCGCCGGTTGGAACGGTCCGGCGCGCATGTGGTCTATGGATTTCTCGACCTCAAGACCCATGCCAAGATTTCCACCGTGGTGCGGCGCGAGGGTGACCGGCTGGTGACCTATACCCACTATGGCACCGGCAACTATCACCCCATTACGGCGCGCATCTATACCGACTTGTCGTTGTTCACCTGCGATGCAGCCCTTGGCCGCGACGCCACCAAGGTGTTCAACTATCTCTCGGGTTACGCCCAGCCCGAGGCGCTTGAAAACCTCTCAATCTCACCGCTCTCGCTCAAGCCCAAGCTTCTGGAAATGATCGAGGGTGAGATTGCCCATGCCAAAGCAGGCAGACCGGCAGAAATCTGGGCTAAGATGAACTCGTTGATCGACTCCGAGGTGATCGACGCGCTCTACGCCGCCTCTCAGGCCGGGGTCAAGATCAGCCTCGTGATCCGTGGCATCTGTGGGCTTCGCCCCGGCATCAAGGACCTGTCCGACAATATACGCGTGAAGTCCATCGTCGGGCGGTTCCTCGAACACTCCCGCATCGTCTGTTTCGGAAACGGCAAGGGTCTGCCGCACAAAAAGGCGCGGGTCTTTATTTCTTCGGCCGACTGGATGGGCCGCAATCTCAACCGCCGGGTCGAAACCCTGGTCGAGATCACCAACGCCACGGTCAAGGCCCAGATCACCGATCAGATCATGGCTGCCAACATGGCCGACATTGCCCAAAGCTGGGTCATGTCGCCCGATGGACGCTTTTCCCGCGCGCCACTGCCCGACGGCAAATTCGCCTTCAACTGCCACCGTTTCTTCATGGAAAACCCCTCGCTTTCCGGCCGGGGCAGCGCCGGGGCCGCAGATGTACCGAAATTGACCCATAGCGAAGACTAGCGCCCGTCCTCAAGGGTCAGGCAAGCTGGGCCTGCATCGGGCCTAGATCAGGTATTGAGAAAATGAAGCCGCCGACCCGCTGGGTGACGAACCGACTTTTCAGCAAAGCACTTTTCCCGGCCTCATCCAATGGACTTCAATGTGCCCCGTGACGTCGAACAATCGACGTCACGGGGGCCGGCCTGGACAGTGTGTCCAATTTATTGATTCGCGCCGGTTAGCCACACATTGAGCGCCAAATCGCGGCCCCGCGCAGGGCGGATCTTACGTCGTCGTTGGCGGCCTACATTTGGAACATATCCGCATAACCATCTGAACAGACATATGAAACTCAGCGTTTCCATGATTTGGAAACACTGAGTTTCCAAAATGGAAACAGAAAAACCCACCACATAAGTCACATCCTGCGATAGCCTTACCCAAGGTCATCTTGATCGACCACTGGGGCTGAAGAACAACAGGCACGGCGCGTGCGCACAAAGCTGCGACCTGTCACGTGATACCGTCCCGGACAATTATTCTATTGCCAATTCCGGCGCCGTTTTTTGCAGTGGCTTAACCGAGTTTTCCATCTGGCTGTCTCTCTCTGCGCGACGGCGCTTCGAACAAAAAGGCATTTAACCCAAGGGACTCACAATGCCCCCTTTTGACCCGGGCCAACCGCTGGGCGACATAGAAGACATCACCGGCGCATTCGAAATCGTGCTGGTTGCCCGGTTTGATGACCTTATGTCAGGCAGCTGGCAGCGCCTGTTCGATGTCGGCAATGGCGCCAACGCAAACAACATTCTTCTCAGCCAATATGAAAACACCAATGACCTGATCTTTCAGATCTACCAGGACGGGGTCTCGCATTGGGTGATCGCCCCCGACGCCATCGTAGAAGGCGAGGTCGCGACCTGGACCGTTGGTATCGATGCCACAGGGCAGATGTATATCGAAAAGAACGGCACGCTTCTGGCCACGGCCCAGGGTGTCGTGCCCGACGCCACGCTCCGGACCAACGAATTGATTGGACAGTCCAACTGGGCCGAGGATGCGCCGCTTGACGGTGCGGTTCTGGGCCTCGACGTGACAAATGCCGGAGATGCGGTCGATGGCGGGCTGCTGAACAACCCCACTGCCCTGACCGGGGCCTTCACCATCAACCTGCAAGCAAGGTTCGACAATCTCTCCGGTGCCGACCAAACGCTTGTGGCCTTTTCCGATGCCGCCGGTACCAACGGCGTGACCCTTGGCCAATACGGCCAGAGCAACGACCTGTTGTTCGAAATCGTTCAGGATGGCGTCACCCATCAACTGGTGATCCCGGGCGCGCTAACCGAAGGGACGCTGGGCCACTGGTCGGCAGGTATTGATGACGACGGGTTGATGTGGGTCGAGCACAACGGTGTCCGCCTGGGCGAACTTCAGGCCGACCCGCCTTCTGATGCGCTCATGGACCCCGTCGCGGTCGGGGCGGCCACCGCCTCGGGCACGGATGCGCTGGACGGGGTTGTGCTGGGGCTTGAAACCATCAGCGGCGATCCGGTCACGGGCCCGACCGATCCCACAGACCCCACCGACCCGACAGACCCAACTGATCCCACAGACCCGACAGACCCGACGGAACCAACTGACCCGACACCACCCGACACCTCCGGCGAGTTGCCCCAAATCACCGGCGCCTTCGCGGTCGACGTCGCAGTGCGCTTCGACGATGTCATGGGCGGTTATTGGCAGCGGGTGTTCGACTTCGGCGACGGTCCGGCCACCAACAACATCCTCTTTGGTCAGATCGAAAATACCACCGACATCATGCTCGAGGTGTGGCAGGATGGCACCGCCTATCGGGTGATCGCCGAAAATGCCATCGTTGAAGACGAGGTCGCCACCTGGACCGCGGGCGTCGACGACACCGGCCTGATGTATATTGAAAAGGACGGGGTGCGCCTTGCCGAAGCCCAGGGCGTCGTGCCCGCTGACGAGCCTCGGGAAAACATGCTGGTCGGATCGTCGAACTGGGCAGAAGACACGCCCCTGATCGGTGAGGTGATCGACATCACCGTCGCCGAGGACACCACTTCACCAACTGATCCCACAGACCCAACTGATCCCACAGACCCGACAGACCCGACTGATCCAACTGACCCGACAGACCCGACGGAACCAACTGACCCGACACCACCCGACACCTCCGGCGAGTTGCCCCAAATCACCGGCGCCTTCGCGGTCGACGTCGCAGTGCGCTTCGACGATGTCATGGGCGGTTATTGGCAGCGGGTGTTCGACTTCGGCGACGGTCCGGCCACCAACAACATCCTCTTTGGTCAGATCGAAAATACCACCGACATCATGCTCGAGGTGTGGCAGGATGGCACCGCCTATCGGGTGATCGCCGAAAATGCCATCGTTGAAGGCGAGGTCGCCACCTGGACCGCGGGCGTCGACGACACCGGCCTGATGTATATTGAAAAGGACGGGGTGCGCCTTGCCGAAGCCCAGGGCGTCGTGCCCGCTGACGAGCCTCGGGAAAACATGCTGGTCGGATCGTCGAACTGGGCAGAAGACACGCCCCTGATCGGTGAGGTGATCGACATCACCGTCGCCGAGGACACCACTTCACCAACTGATCCCACAGACCCAACTGATCCCACAGACCCGACAGACCCGACTGACCCGACCGACCCCACCGGGCCAACGGACCCAACCGATCCGGCCACCGAGGGCGGTGACATGATCATCGTCGCTCATCCTGACGACGACCTCCTATTCATCAACCCCACCATTGATTACGCCATCGACGGCGACACACCCGTCACCACGGTTTACCTGACCTCGGGTGATGCAGGACAGGATCCGGAGTATTGGCAGGACCGCGAGGATGGCATCCGCGCGGCCTACTCCTACATGGCTGGCGCAGACGACTGGGTGAATGAAACCGTCAGCGTCACCTATGGTGATACCGTCTACGAGATCGCCAGTTCCTACCTCGCCTCGCAACCCGACATCCGCCTCTATTTCCTGCGCCTGCCTGATGGGTTCAGCACCGGGTCGGGCACCGATTCCCAGGACTTCCAGAGCCTCGAACAGTTGTGGAATGGTACGCTGAACACGATCAACACCATCGACGGAAGCGCCAGCTACAGCGCTGAACAGCTGACCGGCGTGATCGGTGCCTTGATGGAACAACACCAACCCGATCACATCCATCTTCAGGATCACACCAGCGAGATCGAGCATTCCGATCACGTTCACACCACCCAATTCGCCACCGCCGCGCTTCAAGCCTATGACGCCTCCTTCACCGTCACCCACTATGTCGGCTACGAAAGCTGGGGACTCGAGGAAAATCTGACGCCCGAGGAAACCGCCACCGTAGGCCAAAGCTTTGCTGAATATGCCGCCTACGACCCCGAGGTCTGGTTCGGAGACGGCACTTATGGCGAGGCCTATATCGAATGGCTGCTACGGGAATATGTCGCCGAGGAATACACCGTCTCGGCCGATGCATCTGCTGCCTTCTATGCCAGCATCTCGGTCCCGCTCACTGACGAGCCGGACAGCTCCGCCGGAACGGCGGAGGACGCTGAAATCCTGCTGATCTGAAACAGGGTCGGCGGGCATAACCGTGCCGCAATTTCACGCTGTGCCAAACCACCCGTTGACCCGCCCCGCCCGGACCTGCCATAACCGGGTAAGCAACGCGCGCATACATGCCCGGGGATGACATGGACGGCGAAAATCCTGCCAATTCAAGCGATTGGGGCCATTTTGGCCGCCCACTATTCGATGACCCTTCTTCCCGCGCCCTGTCGCGTGTCGGCGTGGTCGATGTCGGCTCGAACTCGGTTCGACTGGTGGTGTTTGACGGTGCCGCCCGTAGCCCGGCCTACTTCTTCAACGAAAAAATCATGTGTGCCCTAGGTGATGGAATTGCCGAAACCGGCCGCCTGAACCCCCAGGGCCGGGTTCGCGCCCTTGCCGCCATCCGCCGGTTCCAGCGCCTGGCCGAAGGCATGAACACCGGCCCCCTGACCGCCGTCGCCACCGCCGCCGTGCGCGATGCCGAGGATGGCCGTGAATTCCGTGACCTGGTCGAATCCGAAACCGGATTGAAACTCCACGTCATCGACGGGTTGGAAGAGGCGCGCCTCTCGGCCCAGGGCGTTCTCTTGGGCTGGCCCGGCGCCTATGGGTTGATCTGCGACATCGGCGGCGCTTCGATGGAACTGGCCGAAATCAACCATGGCGAGGTTGGCAAACGCGTCACCTCACGCCTCGGCCCGCTGCAACTCAGAAACATTAAGGGCGGCAAGAAGGGCCGCAAGGCGCATATCAAATCGGTCATGGCCGACCTCTACGCCGCGATGGGCGAACAGCACAACCGCCTGTTCCTCGTTGGCGGCTCGTGGCGGGCGATTGCCAAGATCGACATGGACCGGCGCGGTTATCCGCTGCACGTGCTGCACGAATACCGGATGAGTCGAAAAGCGGTGTTCGCCACCGCCAAATACATCCTCGAACAGGATGCCGACGCCCTGCGCACCCGCTGCGGTATCTCCTCGACCCGTATGGCGCTGGTGCCGGTCGCCATCGAGGTGTTGAAAGAGGTGATCAAGACCTTCGGTCCGCGCGACATTGCTGTCAGCTCCTACGGCATCCGCGAGGGCATGCTATATGAACAGATGCCGCAAAGATTGCGCGACCGCGATCCGCTGATCGAGGCCTGTTATTTCGGCGAGGCCAAGGATGCGCGCTTGCCCGGCTTTGGCCGCACGCTTTATGATTTCATCCAGCCGCTGTTCAAGAACGCGCCGCAGGAACGCCGCCGCCTGATCAAGGCCGCCTGCCTGCTGCATGACGTGACTTGGCGGGCGCATCCCGACTACCGCGCCGAACTCTGTTTCGACAACGCCACCCGCGCCAACCTGGGCGGGTTGAAACACTCTGAACGCATCTTCCTCGGGCTTGCGCTGATGCACCGCTATTCCAATACCCGCAAGGGTTCGCGGTTCGAACCCCTGTTCGACTTGATCCCGGAAAACGACCAGAAGATCGCCGAAGTCATCGGCAAGGCCATGCGCTTCGGCGCCATGCTCTGGCTGAAGACGGACGCCGAACTGGGCAAGTTGAAACTCTATCCGAAGAAAAAGGTCCTCGAACTTACCCTCTCCGCCGACGCCGCCCCCCTCTTCGGCGAAGTCGCCGAAGCGCGGTTCCAGTCGCTGGCCGATGCTCTGGCGGCGAAGCCCCTGGTGAACGGCGCATAGGATGGCATTTCAATCAGCCGACGCGGCGATCGGCTTTGCGGACCGAACCGACCTGTCTCAGGCTGAGCGACGAAGGCGCATCATCGGTCAATGCAGTCACCCGCGTTTCAAACGCCGGATTTCAAGTTCAGCACCGGTTTTGTAATCGGGCTCCCCCTGGGCGTGCTGCCACAGACAATAGATCGCCATTCGCCAGTGATACACAGGAGCCATTTTCCGGTAGCGGTCGATGGTGGTTCTGTCGCCATATGCCAGTAGAAACGCCTCCTCCTGAGATCGGCTCAGGGGCGCATTGCCATAAGCATATTGCATCGCAGGCGACAGAAACACCGCCAGATCATCGCATGGGTCCCCTATCGCCGGACATTGCCAGTCAATTAGCGTGAGGCCGTCTTTCCCCTCCACGAGATTGCCCGGGACAGGATCGCCATGCAGGAATGCACACGCGCCGGCAGTGACGTCAGGGGCTTGCGGCTCCAATTCGCGCAGACGGTCGCCCAGCGATCCAATTTCGTCCAACATGCCCTTGGCTTGTGAAAGCAGCTTTAAGGGTCCCATTGGGCCACGTGGCAGTTTTTGTGGTGCAGGTTCGTCATGCAATCGTTTGAGCAGCCTGCCAGCTTTAGCTATGTCGCCGCGCCAAGGTACGCCTTCAACGAAATAATAAATCAGGCTTTGCCCGGCTTCCCCGTCAGAGGTGGCAACAGGTTCCGGGGCGATGCCCGTCCCGGTCAAGGTCTGCAAAGCCAGCGCTTCAGCCTTCGCATCGTTGACGAACAAGGGCGTATCACGCCCTTCCTTATACAGCTTGCAAACAAGTGACCGTCCAGCGGTATCAACCCGCCATATCAAGTTGGTTCGCCCCCCGTCGAGAGGAGACCAAACCGCTCCAGGCTCTATGACACCTTTTTCGGCCCAAAGCGCTTTGAGGGCCTCGGGAGGGTCGCCGATGAAATACAGGGAAGAGTCGTTCAGGATATTGGCTTTCGGCTACATTCGGGATCGGCGCACGCTATTCCGGGCGGCGCGGGATAACAAGTTCGGGACGATCAAAAGCCAATCTCGCGAACAAAACCAATCCCTATGGCGGGTCGGCTGGCCTGTTTCATTCACACTTCAAACCGGACAAATACATGAATTTGCATTCCCATGCGGTTATGGCCAGTAACTGCCGCAACAACACTGGTCATCAAGGGCTCAAAGCGGGCATCCGGCACAAGGGAATCGCTTCACCCATTGATAACCGGCCCCGCACAAGCTCACGCGGAAACCGGCCCATCCCCCCGTGTTTCAAAACTTTTCCTTGCTTATTTGTCGCACCGCCCCCATATGACTCGCGCGACGTTACCACTATCGACCTACTGCTCCTCTATCGGCCCAGTCACTCGATCTTGCACTGACTACGCCGACCTGCCGCATTCCGTGGGCAGCTAAAATAGGAGAAACGACGATGGCTAATGGCACCGTCAAATGGTTCAACACCACCAAAGGTTATGGCTTCATTGCCCCCGAAGATGGCGGGCGCGACGTATTCGTGCACATCTCTGCCGTTGAACGCTCGGGCCTCACCGGCCTGGCCGACAACCAGAAAGTCACCTTCGACATCGAGCCCGGCCGTGACGGCCGCGAAGCCGCGGTGAACATCGCCCTGGCCTGAGGCCACAGCGATATCGAATTCTGCAAAACGGGCGTCCCTTCGCGGGCGCCCGTTTTCATTCCGACAACCGTTCACGGCGAAGCCGGCTGCGCCGTGCCAATCCCCTAAGCGGCCAGAAGATCACCCGTCCAACCCGGATCAACACCGGGTGCGCCACCCGCATCATCTTCGCGGCATAGGCATCCGCTTCGCGCTCCTGCTCGGTCACCTGCCCGAACTCGGCATGACCACAGGCATGGTGGCCGACCTCGTGATAGAACGTGTGTTCCCGCGCCAGACGCCTGAGCCAGCGCGGCCCAGCCCGTATCCCCGGCCAGACCATCACAATGCCAGAGAAAAACAGGTCATAGCAGCCCAGATAGTCGATCCCCGGCGCATGATCGATCACGTCGATCCGCGTCACCTTGCGCAAATCAAGCCCCGGCGTGTGGCACCAGTGGTCGATCTTCTCGGCTATCCCGCGCCGATCATCGAGATCCTTGCTGACATAGACCGGCACCTGCTCTGTGATCGGCCCAACCCAGGCCACCGGCGCCTCATTGCGCCGCCCGGCCATGATCTTCACTGTCTGCGCATGGATCGGATGCAATCGCTCGCACTGCAGCCGCTCGATCTCGACACCAAAGACCTTCGCGTCCAACTGATGCAGCACCGCCAAAAGCACGCCAAGATACTTGCCAACCGGTCCCTTCGGCGGCGAGCCCCAAACATCGCTCTGCAACCGGTGCCGCACAAGCGGAACCGCACTGTCGCCTGCCGCCAGCACCGCGCGCCAGGCATCGCGCACGGTTTCGACATGATCGCTCGACACCCCGCGCATCAGCCGGTTAAGCTCGCTTTCGGCCTCGTCCTTCACGCCGCGCTCCAATCCACATCACCCGCCCTTTCGATCCCAAGGCGACCCTCTGGCCAGGGCACGCACAACGCCTTTGATTCTGCGTCCTCACCTTCCAACCATGTTCCCGCATCTTTGCGCGTCAATAACACCCCCATCCGGTGATGAATCGCTTCGACATCCTTGTTCGGCGCACAGGTCACGGTGGCGACCTGCGCCAGCTCGCGCCCGCCCGGTGCGCGCCACACGTCCCAGACCGCGGCAAAGATCAATGGTGCCCCGTCCGTTGGCGCAATCCGCCACGCCACTTTCTTCCGCCTCTTGCCGGTCCACTCGTACCAGCCATCCACCACCACGACGCCCCGCCGCACCCCGTCAAAGGCGCTCTTGTCGAACACCGTCTCAGAGCGTGCGTTGATGATCGTCTCCATCACTGGACGCCCACGGGCATTGACCCGCCCCACCGGGATCAGGCCCCAGCGCATCGACCGCCAGCCACCATTCGTCAGCACAACCAGATCCTGCCCCGGCTGAATATTGCGGCGCGGCGCCTGTGTCGGTGCACCGGCCCGCCCGATCCAGTCGCCGATCTCTTCCATTTTGCGTTCCAGAAACAGACGTCCCGGCATGTCACCTACTCACGTTGCGCATTGCGGCCCATGGGACGGCGGGTGGGGCGATCCGCGGCACGCGGGAGCGTCACCCACCGTTCCTCACTTCGCCCGGATCCGCGCCACCATCGCCTGCACGTCCGGCCCGATCCCCAGAACGATCCGCTGCACCCCTTCGGCATTGGGGTGGATCCCGTCCTCCTGCATGAAGCTCAGCGGGTCGGCCGCGCTGTTCTGGATCGGTGCGAGGAAGTTCGCATAGTACGCCACGCCGAACTCCTTGGCCAAGTCCGGCCAGATCGCCTCGAACTCGGCCTTGTATGCCGCGCCGTAATTCGCCGCCACCGGCATACCAACCAGCAGGACCTCCAGTTTCTTCTCCCGACAGATTTCAAGCATTTTCCTCAGGTTATCCCGCGCAACGCCCGGATCGACACCGCGCAGAATGTCGTTGCCGCCGAGACCGATGATGATGCCCTGCAACTCCTCGCTCAGCGCCCATTCCAACCGTGCCAACCCGCCGGACGTGGTCTCGCCCGACACGCCGCCCTGCACGATGCGCACATCTTCACCCTGGCTCTCCATCCAGCCGCGCAGCACCGGCACATAGCCCTCATGGTCCAGCAATCCCCAACCTGCGGTCAGGCTGTCACCGAAGGCGATCAGATGAACTTTCTCGGCCGCCACCTGTCCAGCAAGAAAAATGGCGCAAATTGCCAGTAGCCCCGCCTTGCGGGCTGCCACCATCACCCCATATGTGAGAGACCCAAGGAATTGAATTACCGCCATGATCCCACCTGCCATTTCGCTCGTTGATGTTTCTCTGTCACTTCAGGGCAATGCCGGCCCCGTCGACATCCTTCACGCCATAACACTGGATGTAAACCGGGGTGAGACCCTGGCGCTTGTCGGTCCCTCAGGCTCCGGCAAATCCTCGCTCCTGATGCTGATGGGCGGGCTGGAACTGGCCTCGGGTGGCACCATTACGGCGCTCGATCATGACCTCTCGGCGATGAGTGAGGACGAACTGGCCCGCTTCCGCCGCGCCCACATGGGCGTCGTGTTCCAATCCTTCCACCTGATCCCGACCATGACCGCGCTGGAAAATGTTGCCACGCCGCTTGAACTGGCCGGTACGCGCGATGCCCTCGCGCTTGCCCGCCAGGCGCTTGCCGATGTCGGCCTGGCCGAGCGCGCCGACCACTACCCGTCCCAGCTTTCCGGCGGCGAACAGCAACGCGTTGCGCTTGCCCGCGCCACCGCCCCGCGTCCCGACATCCTGCTGGCAGACGAACCCACCGGCAATCTAGACAGCACCACCGGTGAAACCATCATCGAACAACTCTTCGCCCTGCGCGCGGCCCACGGTGCCACGCTGGTGCTCGTTACCCACGACCCCGCCCTGGCCACGCGTTGCGACCGTGTGCTGAACCTGCTCGACGGCCGGCTGGAGACCGGCGCATGAGCCTGCGCCATGCCGCCCGTATCGCCCGGCGCGAACTGCGCGGCGGCTTGCGCGGCTTCGGCATCTTCCTCGCCTGTCTTGCTCTGGGTGTCGCTGCCATCTCAGGTATCGGCTCGGTCCGCGCCGCGATCGAGGCAGGCCTGGTGCAGGAGGGCGCCGCCCTGCTTGGCGGCGATGCCGAAATCGAACTGACCTACCGGTTTGCCAGCGAGACCGAGCTTGACTGGATGCAGGCCAACGCCACCGAAGTTTCGGAAATTGCCGATTTTCGCTCCATGGCCGTGGTCGGTGACGATCGCGCCCTGACCCAGGTAAAGTCCGTCGATGATGCCTACCCCCTCGTAGGCACGGTCACTCTCTCCCCCGACATGCCGTTAGACCAGGCGCTGGCCGGGGAAGATACCCTGCCCGGCGCGGTGATGGACCGCGTCCTTGCCGACCGGCTCGGCCTCACCCCCGGAAATGAATTTGCCCTCGGCGGCACCCCTTTCCGCCTCTCTGCCATCCTTGTTAATGAACCCGACAATGCCACCGGCGGCTTCGGCCTCGGTCCGCGCACCATGGTCGCCACGTCGGCGCTCGCAGAGTCGAACCTCCTGTCCCCCGGCACGCTCTTTGAGACCCAGTACCGCCTGCGCCTGCCCCCGGGCAGCGATCTCGCCGCTTACGAGGCCAAGGCCAAGGCCGAGCTGCCCAAATCCGGCTTGCGCTGGCGCGATGCCCGCAACGGCGCACCCGGGGTTGCCACTTTTGTCGAACGCCTCTCAGCATTTCTGGTCCTCGTCGGCCTGTCGGGCCTGGCCGTTGGAGGTGTCGGCGTGTCGGCTGCGGTGCGCGCCTATCTTTCGGCCAAGGCCGCCACCATCGCCACCCTGCGCACGCTGGGCGCGACAAATGGCACCGTCTTCCTTGCTTATGCCCTGCAAATCGCCGCGCTTTCCGCCCTCGGCATCGCCATTGGTCTCGCGCTTGGCGGACTGGTGCCGCTTGCCCTCGCCCCCATCCTCCAGACCCAGCTCCCGGTCCCGGCGATCTTTTCGCTCTATCCCGCGCCGCTCTTCGAGGCCGCCCTCTACGGTGCTCTCACCGCCGCGCTGTTCACCCTCTGGCCACTCGCCCGGACAGAGAGCATCCGCGCCGCCACACTGTTCCGCGATGCCATGGGCGCGGCCGCCCGCCTGCCACGCGCCCGCTACATCCTGGCCACACTGGCGCTTCTGACCGTGCTTATCGGCACCGCCGGGGCCTTCTCGGGCTCCTTCCGGCTCACCGGTTTCACCGCCCTTGGTCTGCTTGGCGCGCTTCTGCTTCTGGGCCTTTCGGCTGCATTGGCCCGCTTCATCGCCCGCCGCCTGCGCCCTCTGGCCCAGGGCCGCCCTGCCCTGCGCTGGGCCCTTGCCGCAATCTCCGGCCCGCGCTCCGAAGCATTGCCCGTCGTTCTCTCCCTCGGCCTCGGGCTCACCGTTCTGGCCACAGTCGGTCAGCTTGACGGCAACCTGCGCGGCGCCATCGCCCGCGACCTGCCCACGATCGCGCCATCGTACTTCTTCGTCGATATTCAGAAGGACCAGATGCCCGGCTTCACCGAGCAACTGGAAGGTGACAGCGCGGTTTCGAAAATCGAAAACGCGCCCATGCTGCGCGGCGTGATTTCGCATATCAACAACCGCCCCGCACGCGAGGTCGCCGGAGAACACTGGGTCGTCCAGGGTGACCGCGGCATCACCTACGCCACCGATATCCCCGACAACACCCGCGTGGTTGCCGGCAACTGGTGGGGGTCCGGGGATATCGGTCCACCACAAGTCAGCTTCGCCGCCGAAGAAGCCGAGGAAATGGGCCTGTCGCTGGGCGACACGCTCACCGTCAATGTCATGGGCCGCGACATCGAGGCCACGATCACCAGCTTCCGCGAGGTCGACTTCTCCACCGCCGGCATGGGCTTCGTCATGATCATGGACCCCGCTTCGGTCTCGGCTGCGCCGCACACCTATATCGCCACGGTCTATGCCGAACCCGATCACGAGGCCCGCATCCTGCGCGAGCTGTCGCAGCGCTTTCCCAACATCACCGCCATCCGGGTCAAGGACGCCATCGCCCGCGTCACCGAGATGCTGTCCTCACTCGCTTCGGCAACCGCCTGGGGGGCTTCGGCCACGCTTTTGACCGGTTTCCTGGTTCTGATCGGTGCCGCAGCCGCTGGCAGCCCTGCCCGCGCACATGAAGCCGCCGTGCTGAAAACCCTCGGTGCCACCCGTCGCCGCATCCTGTCGAGTTTCCTGATCCGCTCGGGCCTGTTGGGTCTTGCGGCCGGCACTGTCGCGCTGATCGCTGGCATCACCGGCGGCTGGGCGGTCTGCCACTTCGTCTTCGACACCGATTTCGCAGTGATCTGGCCCTCGGGGCTCGCCATCATCCTGGGTGGGGTCGCGGCCACCCTCCTGGCCAGCGCCGGCTTTGCGCTGCGCGCCCTGGCCACCCGCCCGGCCCGCACTCTCCGCTCGCGCGAGTGAATTGTGGGAATCTTCCCCTTGCACGTACCGCCGCCCGGTGGCATCCAAATGCTGCACCTGCAAAATACGGATCCGACGTACGGAGCGCACAGCCATGCCCAGCGACAACCTTCCCATGCCCGCCACCCGACTGACCCCGGCTCAGGAAAAAAGCCTGGTCCAGATTGTCCGCCGCGCCGCGCGGGCCGAGATCAGCCCGCGCTTTCGCAAACTGACCGCCGGGCAGATCTCCACCAAGTCCGGGCCGCAGGATATCGTCACCGCCGCTGATACAGGCGCCGAGGCGATGATCGCCCGTGCCATCTTGCGGTTGTTCCCCAATGCCGTGGTTCTTGGCGAAGAAGCTTTTGCTGGCGATGCCAGCCTGCGCGACACCGCAGCGCAGGCCGAACTGGCCTTCATCGTCGATCCGCTCGACGGCACCTGGAACTTTGCCCACGGCGTACCGCTCTTCGGCATCATCCTCGCCGCCACCCGCTTCGGAAAACCGATTTTCGGGCTGATCTACGACCCGCAGACCGATGACTGGATGTTCGCCTCCGAGGACGGCCACGCCCTGCAATCGGAAATCGGCGTCCCGGCAAAACGGCTCTTCACCTCCGACGGCGGGGCGCTGGAAACGCTGTCAGGCTTTGTCCACCTGTCGCTGATGCCCCAGGACGAGCAAGAGGTCCTGGCCCCGCTACTCACCGCGTTCGACCGCACCAACGCCCTGCGCTGCTCGGCTCATGAATACCGGCTGATGGCGGCAGGCGCGGTCGATTTCGTGCTGTCAGGGACACTCAATCCCTGGGACCACGCTGCGGGCGTGCTGATCACCCGGCGTGCCGGCGGCGTCAGCCGGTTCGTCGACGGGCGCGATTATGACATCTCGGTCAAGGATGGTCATCTGTTGACCGCCTGTGACGAAGACACCTGGAACGCCGTTCGCGACACGCTCGCCCCGGCACTGGCCGAAACCTGATCCAGCGGAGTGCTGCGCGCGCAGGTTTGACTGCGTTCGGGCCCGCTGCCGACAGGGCCTTTCGGAAGGAAAGATCCTAAGAGGACGCAGGTCCTGGGGGACCAGTCCCCCAGACCCCCTGGAGTATTTACCGCCAAGAAAGAGCACCAATCCGGGCTTTACTACTGGCCCAAATACTCATGTCCATCCTGACCACACGCGGCACGGTTGCAAGTCACTCACTCCGCGGCGTCGGCATAATCCTCCATCGGCGGGCAGACGCAGACCAGGTGGCGGTCGCCCCAGGCATTGTCGACCCGGTTGACCGGCGGCCAATACTTGTCGACCCGGAAAGCACCGGGCGGGAAACAGGCCTCTTCGCGCGTATAGGGACGATCCCAGTCCTTAACCAGGTCCTCCATCGTGTGCGGCGCGTTTTTCAGAGGATTGTTCTCGGCGTCCATCTTGCCATCCTCAATGGCTCGGATTTCCTCGCGGATCGACAGCATCGCGTCGCAGAACCGGTCCAGCTCGGCCTTGGTCTCGCTTTCGGTCGGCTCCACCATCAGCGTACCGGCCACTGGCCAACTCATGGTTGGCGCGTGAAAACCGTTGTCGATCAACCGCTTGGCAATGTCATCAACGCTGACCCCGGCACTTTCGGCGAAGGGCCGCGTGTCCAGAATGCACTCATGCGCCACCCGGTTGCCCGGCCCGCGGAACAGCACGTCATAGGCCCCTTCCAGCCGCTTGGCGATATAGTTGGCATTGAGGATCGCCACCCGGGTCGCCTGGGTCAGCCCTTCACCGCCCATCATCAGCACGTAAGCCCAGGAAATCGGCAGCACCGAGGCCGATCCAAACGGCGCGGCACTCACCGCTCCTGCCTTCTCGGGCAGGTGCGGGATCAGGTGAGACTTGACCCCGATCGGCCCCATGCCGGGACCACCACCGCCATGCGGAATGGCAAAGGTTTTATGCAGGTTCAAATGGCTCACATCTCCGCCCAGATCACCGGGCCGCGACAGCCCCACCATCGCGTTCAGATTGGCCCCGTCGATATAGACCTGGCCGCCGTGATCGTGGGTGATCTTGCAGACCTCGACCACCGTTTCCTCGAACACCCCGTGGGTCGAGGGATAGGTGATCATGCACCCGGCGAGATTCTCGGAATGCGCCTCGGCCTTGGCGCGGAAATCTTCCAGATCAATGTCGCCATTCTCGGCTGATTTCACCGGTACCACCTTCCAGCCAACCATCTGGGCGCTGGCCGGGTTGGTGCCATGGGCACTCATTGGGATCAGGCAGACATTGCGATGCCCCTCTCCGCGCGCACGGTGATAATCCGCAATCGTCAACAGCCCGGCATATTCGCCCTGCGCCCCCGAGTTGGGCTGCATCGAGAAATCATCATAGCCGGTGATCTGGCAGAGTTTCGTGGTCAGATCTTCCAACAGGATGCGATAGCCCTCGGCCTGATCCTTGGGGCAGAACGGATGCATCATCGAGAATTCACGCCAGCTGACCGGCATCATTTCCGCCGCCGAATTGAGCTTCATCGTGCAGGAGCCCAGCGGGATCATTGCCCGGTCCAACGCCAGGTCACGATCCGCAAGACGGCGCATGTAACGCATCATCTCGGTCTCGGCCCGGTTCATCTGGAACACCGGGTGGGTCAGATAGTCGCTCTTGCGATGCATCGCCTCGGGCACGCGGTATTCCGGGGTGTAATCATTATCCTTGCGGGTAATGCCAAAGGCCTTCCACACCCGTTCGGTATCGCCGCTTCGCGTGGCCTCGTCGAAGGAAATCCCAACCCGACGATCGCCCACCTTGCGCAGATTGACTCCCTCGTCCACCGCCGATTTCATCACCGCCGCCTGCAGCGGGCCCACATCCACCGTAATCGTGTCAAAGAACACCTTCGGGTCGACCTTGAACCCGTTCTCCTCCAGCCCCCTGGCCAGGCGCACGGTCTTGCGGTGGATTCTCTGAGCGATGGCTTTCAGCCCGTCCGGCCCATGATAGACCGCATACATCCCCGCCATGACCGCCAACAGCGCTTGCGCGGTGCAGACATTCGATGTCGCCTTCTCGCGACGGATATGCTGTTCCCGGGTTTGCAGCGCCAGCCGGTAGGCCCGATTGCCATGGCTGTCGATGCTGACCCCCACCAGCCGCCCCGGCATGGCCCGCTTGTGCTTTTCATGGCACGACATATAGGCCGCGTGCGGCCCGCCATAGCCAACCGGCACACCAAACCGCTGGGTGTTGCCCACGGCAATATCGGCCCCCATCGCCCCCGGCTCTTTCAGCAGGGTCAGCGCCATGATGTCCGCTGCCATCACGGCGACCCCTTTGTTTTCATGCAGCTTTTCGACGTGTGCGGAAAAATCGCGCACATGACCATATGTACCGGGATACTGGAAGATTGCGCCGAACACCGCTTCCGCATCCATCTTGTCGGGATTGCCGACAATGATCTCGATACCCAAGGGCGCGGCGCGCGTTTTCATCACCTCGATATTCTGCGGATGACAGTCGCGATCGACAAAGAACGCCTGCATCTTCGACTTCGAGACCCGCTGCGCCATGGTCATCGCCTCGGCACAGGCGGTTGCCTCATCCAGAAGTGACGCATTGGCAATTTCCAACCCGGTCAGGTCGCTGACCATGGTTTGGAAGTTCAACAACGCCTCAAGCCGCCCTTGAGAAATCTCCGGCTGATAGGGCGTATAGGCCGTGTACCAGGCCGGGTTTTCAAGAATGTTGCGCTGGATCGCCGGCGGCGTCACCGTGCCGTAATACCCCTGCCCGATCAGGGACTTGAGCACCTTATTCTTCGAAGCCGTCACGCGCATGAAATGCAACAGCTCGCGTTCAGACTTGGCCCGGCCAAGGTCCAACGGGTCCTCCTGCCGGATCGCCTTGGGCACGGTTTCGTCAATCAGAGCATCCAGGCTGTCAACCTCCAGAACTTCGAGCATGCCATCCATCTCTGCCGGGCTTGGCCCGATATGGCGGCGATTGGCGAAATCATATGGCAGGTAGTCGGTCGGTTTGAACGGCATTTCAATATCTCCCACGGTCACAGAAAAGGCCCCGCCCCCCCGCTTCCTCTTGCTCCAAATATCCCCGCCGGAGGCTCCTCCGGCTGCGTCAGGCTCAGCCGATGAAGCTCTTGTAGCCGGCCTCGTCCATGTAATCCGCCAAGGGCGCTGTATCGCTGGCCTTGATCTTGAAGAACCAGGCATCGCCCATCGGGTCCTCGTTGACCTTGCCCGGATCGTCGACAATCGCGTCGTTGACCTCGACGATCTCGCCATCCAGCGGCGCAAGGATGTCGCTGGCCGCCTTGACGCTTTCGATCACGCAGATTTCCTCGTCCTTGGTGACTTCGCTGCCAACTTCCGGCAATTCCACGAACACCACGTCGCCCAGCTGTTCGCTGGCGTGCTCGGTGATGCCGATCACGTAAACGCCGTCTTCCTCGCGCAGCCATTCATGTTCTTCGGTGAATTTCATATGCTCTCTCCCTTTCAGGTTCATCTCTTGAAATTTGCAGGTGTGAACGGCATCGCCGCCACATTGACGGCCATGCGCTTACCGCGCACCTCACCATAAAGCCGGGTTCCAATTTCCGACAAGGCGCTTGGCACGTATCCCATTGCCATCGGCCCCTGTATCGTTGGACCGAACGCGCCCGAGGTCACTTCGCCCACCGGTTCGCCGCCTTCGTCGTTCGCAAACAACTGCGTGCCCGCCCGCATCGGCGCCCGGCCTTCGGGCAGCAGGCCAACACGTCGCCGCGACGCGCCATTCTCCAGCTCGTCCAGAATACGCTCCGCACCCGGGAAGCCACCTTCGCGGTCCCCGCCCCTGCGCCGCACTTTCTGGATCGCCCATTCCAGCGCCGCCTCGACCGGGCTGGTCGTCGTGTCGATGTCATTGCCGTAAAGGCAAAGCCCCGCCTCCAGCCGCAGCGAATCCCGCGCGCCCAGGCCAATCGGCTCCACCCCGTCCTCGGACAACAGCACGCTTGCCAGATTCACCGCTTGGCCCTCGGACACGGAAATCTCGAAACCGTCTTCCCCGGAATAGCCCGAGCGTGAAATCCACAGCTCGTCGAACACGCTGTCGGTGACGATCACGTCCATGAAGCGCATGTCCTTGACCTGCGGCGCGATGAACTCAAGCGCCGCCTCGGCCCCCGGCCCCTGCAACGCCAACAGCGCACGGCCCTCAACCTCTTTGACCTCGCAACCCGGCAGACCCGCCCGCATCAGCGCGATATCGGCTTCCTTGCAGGCGGCATTGACCACCACGAAAAGATGATCGCCCCGGTTGGCCACCATCAGGTCATCTAATACACCACCGTTCTCATCAGTGAAAAAAGCGTATCTCTGCCGCCCTTCCGGCAACCCCTGAATGCTCTGCGGCACCAGTTGTTCGAATTCGGCGGCCGCGTTGCCATCCTTGGACCGAAGAATCACCTGCCCCATATGGCTGACATCAAACAGCCCGGCTGCCGCACGGCAATGCAGGTGCTCCTTCATCACCCCCATCGGGTATTGCACCGGCATTTCATAGCCCGCGAAGGGCACCATCTTGGCCCCCAAAGACACGTGCAGATCGTATAGGCATGTTCGGCGCAATTCGCTCTTTGTCTGGACCATCGCCCCTCTCCCGAGTTTGACCAAACAAATCGCAGACTTGCCCGGCATCATTCCCGCGCGCGGACCAACCGCGTGCAATCCGATGCCCCCTCTGTCCTTTCGCCTGAGATCGCTATCCCTTCGGCGTCCCAATCCGAAAACCGGGCTCTCTCCAGAGTTTCAAATCACCTGCCGGTCCCTGTGGCCTGAGAGTTTCCGGGGCGGTTGCTCCTTCGGCACCATCACGGTGGACGGTTCTCCCGGCGAGTGATGCGCATACGCTAGTATACAGTGGCCCGCAAAAGCAAGTCCCTTAAATTCTCAATGATTTCATCTTCTTCTTGCAGATGGCTTGAGAATCGTTACATCGCCGCCGCAGGCGAGACGCCACAACCACCCGCCGTCATGATCGCTTTCAACGGCTCGTTGTCACAGACCAGTTGATCCAGCGTCACCTCGTCAAGATGAGCATAAAACGCCTCGGCAGCACTCTGGATCGCCAGCCGCAAGCGGCAGGCATCGACCAGAGGACAGGTGTTGTCCACATCGGCAAAACACTCGGTCAGGGGCACGTGGGATTCCAGCGCCCGGAAGACATCACCAATGACGATATGGTCCGAAGGCTTACCCAGTTCCAGCCCGCCATTGCGGCCCCTCTGGGTGTGCAGGTAGCCCAGTTGACCCAGCTGGTTGATCACCTGTGCAAGGTGGTTTTCGCTGGTGTTGCAGCACTCGGCGATTTCCGCCTTGGTGACCAACCGTCCGGCATGAACCTCACAGAACATAAGAACGCGAATGGCAATATTGGTTCTTTTGGTGATCCGCACGTCGTCGGCCCCGCTTTGCTGGTTTAAAGATGAAGCATTGTTACCTGTTTGACCCACTATCTATTTGACATGGATCAATCTGCAAGCAAATTGAACCGATGACCGACAGGACCGAGACAGTTTCACGGGCTTATTTCTTTGGCTACGGCTCTTTGGTGAACCTCGCCACCCATGATTATGCCGACGCCCACCCCGCCACGGCCCGCGGCTGGCGTCGGGCCTGGCGCCATACCAACCTGCGTCGTGTGGCTTTCCTGACGGCGGTGCGCGACCCCGCCTGCGCCATCGACGGGATGATCGCGCACGTGCCCGGCGATGACTGGGCGGCGCTGGACATGCGTGAACACGCCTATGCCCGTGTGCGTGCTTGCGATGATGTCGATCACGCGCTCGATTACGATCCCACTGTGGCGCTCTATGCCATCCCTGACGAGGCCCATGGCCGCCCCGACGACGCCCACCCTGTTCTGCTCAGCTATGTCGACGTTGTCGTGCAGGGCTACCTGACCCATTTCGGCGAAGAGGGCGCACAGCGGTTTTTCGATACAACTGCCGGCTGGGACGCGCCGGTGATGGATGACCGCGTCGCGCCGGTCTACCCCCGCCACCAGGTCCTGTCTTTGGACGAACGCTCCTTTGTCGACGATCAACTCCGCCGGTTGAATGTACGGATCATCGACCAGCATCCGGTGTAACAACCCACAAACTTCAGCTTCACCATCGTCAGTCTTTTGCCTCAAGCCGCCACTCGAACGATCCGACCCGCCAGCCGGTCGGATTGCGAAAGCAATTCGAATGTCTGCTCAAGGCCACTCCCAACCGGCCCGACGGCGCCTAGATCACCACAACATGCCCCTCGCTCGGCTTGGCCTGCCCCTGCGCCAGCCTGGCGTAAACCTCAGGCGCCTTGTCCAGCCCCTGATGCGGGATCACTTCCAGCCACGCGCTGGCATCTGCGGCAATCCGCTTCCACGCCGCTGTGATCTCGCGTTCGATCACCCCCGGCCCCCAGTCTTCGCGCCGCTTCGCCACTTGCGAAGGCGCGAAAAAGAACTGCGGTTTCGGCCCGGGCAGATCGTTTGGCTGTTCAAACTTGTCCCAATGGCTGGTCCCCACCGCCGCGGAATGGCGCAGCATATCCCCCAGGTGGGTATGCAACACCCGCTTCACCTCGGCATTCCCCGCCATATCGACATAGACCGAAGGCACCCGATCCAGCTGCCCGATCTCATTGTAGCTCAGCACCTGATCACAGGCGCCCAGCCCCTCGACAAACCCGCGGTTCCCGTCCGAGGTCAGCCCGACGATCCGATAGGGCCGCCCAGCGGGCTCGGCCAGGAACTTTGCCAGCCCCAGCCCGGTCTTGGATGAGGCGCTGCCGACGATGATCTGCTCGGCGCCGAACCAACCGTTGTCGCTCAGCCAGTCAAACAGCAGGTAGGAGGTCGCCAGCAACGGCTGCAGCAAGGCCCGCAGATGGTCCTGCTGCGGCGTACTGTCCCTCACGGCAGCATACATGTTGTAAACCAGTGGCAACCCGTCGCGATGCGCTGCCTTGTCAATGAACCCGCCCGGCGCCGCCTCGGGCAACACCACCAGTTCCTCGGCCATCGGGTAGAAGCCGTAATACCGCTCGCCCACGGCCACCGCGTCGTTCTGGCTTTCCATCACCCTTGCCACGCCCCAGACCGGCACGATCCCCTGTCCGTCCGCACCGGTGGAAAAGAATTTCCAATAACCGATGACAAACCCGGTCGCGGCATAGGTCACGTTGTTTACCGTCAGTGCAAAACTCTCCAGCGCCAGCCGCACCTGACCCGCCTGCAGGGGCGCACTAACCACCTCGTGCAATGCGGCCTGCGTGATATTCGCCTGATCCACCCATACCTGACCTGCCATGCCCATCCTCCCGCGCAATTCCTGTCCGTCCAATGTGAAACACCCTGCCAAGTATTGGCAGGGTGTTTCTCAAATAACGTTCCGTCGCGGTTTGGCAGCCCGGCTCACTCGCCCGGAATATCGAACACCTGCCCCGGATAGATCAGGTCGGGGTTGCGGATCCTGTCCTTGTTGGCCTCGTAAAGCCGGACATAGAGGTTCCCTTCACCGTAATTGTCCGTCGCAATCGCCCAGAGCGTATGGCCCGGCTGCACCGTGATCACCTTTGCCTGACCGGCCTCGGCCACCACCTCTTGTGCCTCGCGCTTGAACGGGGTTTCAACCCGGCTCACCACTTGGCCCTCAGTGTCGATCTCGTCGACCCGCAGCGTGTAGACCCCGGTGTCCACATCCGGCAGGTCGCTGCGCCAGTTGCCGTCCGCCGCGATCCGCGAGGTCGTTACCGGCCGGTTGTCGACATAGACCCGGACGAAACCACTGCCCTGCCCGCGTCCGGCCAATTGCACCTCACCCTGATCGGTATAGGAAATCGTGTCCAGCGCCACGGCGCTCATCACCTCCGGCGCGCGCGCCAGCGGCTGCACCACTTTCACCCCTTCCGTCCCGGCAATGATGACCGCCGGAGCCTGCGGCTCGGGCGGTGTGATGATCTCGGGTTCAACGGCCGCCAGCTGAGCAGGTTCGGCCATCTTGTCCGACGCCACCTCAGGTTCGCCTGCGGCGGGTTCAGATGCCGTCGGTTCGGTCACCTGCACCGTTTCAACAACAGGCTCGGGCGATGTTTCAGGTTCGGGGTCGGACGATCCGGCCGTCGGTGCCTGTACAACAGGCTCCGCAACCACTTCCGGTTCGACCGCCACTATCTCGACCGGCTCGACCTGCGGCGCTTCGGCCACGGCCTGCACCACGGGCTCCGGCTCTGGCTCGACCATCTCGGGCTCCGAGACCACCGGCGCCTCCGCGACCTTCGGCGTCTCCACCTCGACCGGGTCCGCTTCCGGCTCCCGGGCCGCGGGCTCAACCTTCTCCGGTTCGACAGCTGCCACCTGCAACATCGGCGCGATCACGGCACTGTCGGCGGAATAGACCGGCTGTCCATCCACCCCTTCAACCATCAACCTGACCAAGCGCGGTTCGGTCGAGGGTTCAATCTTCATGAACTGGACAAAACTGCCATCGCCCCCGGTTGTGGCCCGGCTGGCTTCTTGCCCGTCCAGTTCGATCAGCACTTCGACCCCGGGATCGGCGCGCCCGGCGATCGTCGCGCTGCCATCTTTTTCCACCCGGACCAGGTCAAAGGCCGGTTGCATCACGTCCGGCGCAGCCGCTTCGGCCTTCGCTGTCTCCGGTTCGGCCTCTGGCTGCACCTCCGGCTCTGTCGTCTGCGGCTCTGCCGTCACCGGTTCGGATTTCGGCTCAGGCGCGGCTGCCGGCTCCGGCGTTTCTTCGGCTTGCGGCAGCAACGCCACCTTCTCCGGTTGCGGCGCGGGCACACCAGGCGCGAAGGCCCCGGAATACCACGCGGCCCCGCCCATGATCACCACCACGGCAGCTCCGGCGATCATGCCGCCCTGCACCCCTGTCAGCCCGGCCAGTTTGCTCATCTTGTCCTTCCCCTCCGCGTCGCCCCCTATGCACGCGGTTGAGCCTCTTTACCAACAAGGCTAACACGGGTCAAAACACGTCTCTTTCTCAAATCGGATTCGCTGCCCATGTCGTCGCCTATGCAACAGCCCTCGATCTGCGTCTATTGCGGCGCCCGCCCCGGAAACGACCCTGCCTATATGGACATCGCGACCCGGTTTGGCGCCGCGCTCGCCGCCCAAGACTGGCGGTTGGTCTATGGCGCGGGCGATGTCGGGCTGATGGGCGCGGTGGCCCGCGCGGCACAGGACGCCGGCGGCGACACGTTCGGTGTCATCCCCACCCACCTGATGCAGCTTGAGGTCGGCAAACGCGACCTGACCCGTTTCGTCGTCACCGAGAACATGCACGAACGCAAAAAGGTGATGTTCATGAACTCTGACGCCATCGTCGTGCTGCCCGGCGGCGCCGGCTCGCTCGATGAGTTCTTCGAGGTCCTGACCTGGGCGCAGCTTGGCCTGCATGCCAAACCGATCCTGTTGCTCAACGCCAATGGTTACTGGGATCCGCTGATTGGCCTTATCGACCACGTTATCGATCAGGGCTTTGCCGACGCCTCGCTGCGGGCGCTGATTTCGGTCGTACCGTCACCCGAAGCCGCCATCGCCACCCTGCGCGACGCTCTGTCCTGAGCAATGGCCGACGCCGAATAAAGCGCCAGCGCCACCCAGATCAGCCCGAACGCCGCCATGTGCCAACCGGTGAACGGTTCGGCAAACAGCACCACGGCACACAGGAACTGCCCGGTTGGATTGATGTATTGCAGCAACCCGATGGTCGACAGGTTCACCCGCTTGGCCGCATAGGAAAACAGTATGAGCGGCGTCGCGGTCAACGCCCCTGACAAAACCAGCAGGAAGCTGTCCCAATGGTCCTCGCCAAACACCCCGCGCCCCTGTGTTTCAAGCCAGATCAACCAGGCCAGGCCAATCGTCCCGACTATCGCTGCTTCCGCAGTCACGGACACGATCGGTCCGACGGAAAGTTGTTTCTTGACAATACCATAGACGCCAAAGCTCAATGAAAGGATGATGGAAATCCAAGGCGCCGCCCCCAATCCAGCGGTCAGCACCAATACCCCCGCGACGGCCAGCGCGACAGCCGTCCACTGCGCCCGGCTCAGCACCTCGCCCAGAACCACCCGGCCCAGCATCACCGCCACCAGTGGAAAGATGTAATAGCCCAGCGCGCTTTCCGTCACCCGGCCCCATTGCACCGACATGATGTAAAGGCCCCAGTTGATCGAAATCATCGCCGCCGCAAGGGCAATCACCCGTGCCGTCTTCCAATCACCCAGCGCGGCGCCCAACGCGCCGACCCGCCCTTGCATCATCAGCAGCAGGGTAAACAGAAGAAACGACCAGAAGGTGCGATGCGCCAGGATTTCCAGCGCATCGATATGCACCAGTTGCTTGTAGAAGATCGGCACCAGCCCCCAGATCAGGCAGGCCACCACCATCGCCGCTACGCCACGCCCTGTCTCGCTCACCATGATCCCCTTTAACCCCTGCCGCACCATGGCCAAGGCCGCAACCAAGGGAAAGCGCTTTCTGCCGGGCAAACGAAAACGGCCGCCCCAACCGGGACGGCCATTTCCAATTCATGCCCGGCGGATTTACTTCATCCGGCCGGCGACGTTTTCCCAGTTCACCAGATTGTCGAGGAAGTTCGACAGGTAGACCGGACGCTTGTTGCGGAAATCAATGTAATAGGAGTGCTCCCACACGTCACAGCCCAGCAGAGCCGTTTGACCGAAGCAGAGCGGGTTCACCCCGTTCTCGGTCTTGGTCACGGCCAGCGAACCGTCAGCATTCTGCACCAGCCAGCACCAGCCCGAACCGAACTGGCCTACGCCTGCGGCGCTGAACTGCGACTTGAACTCGTCAACCGAACCGAACGCTTCGTTCAGTGCCTTTTCCAGCTCGCCGGGCATGCCATTGTCGCCCGGGCCCATCATCTCCCAGAACTGGTTGTGGTTCCACAACTGGCTGATGTTGTTGAAGATCCCGTTCTGGGCGACGGCGTTCGCGTCATAGGTGCCGGTGATGATGTCTTCCATCGACTTGCTTTCCCACTCGGTCCCGGCAATGGCCGCGTTGCCATTGGTCACATAGGCGTTGTGGTGCAGGTCGTGGTGATATTCCAGCGTCTCGGCGCTCATGCCTTTTACGGCCAGCGCGTCGTGGGCGTAAGGAAGATCGGGAAGTTCAAAAGCCATGGGGTAGCTCCCTCGGATGTTTGCGTTAAACCTGGGTCTCAAATGGACCTTTCAAGGTCAAAAGGTCAAGAGACCACATTGATTTTCTTGACAGATACTATCACCCTGCAAATCCGCGTCGATGCGATCGAATGTTCTGGCAATAATCAAACTTCCTTGGAAACAGTCTACCAACCTTTCCGCTTTACCGTCTTGCACTTGCCCCGCGCTCCCGCCAACGGCGGATATGGCTTTGGCTGCGCTCGAACGTTCAATTGTCCAGTCGTCTTCATGTAGTGCGCACGGTAAGCCAGCCTAGATCTCGTCGAGTTCGACGTGCCATTCGGATCCAATTCCCACGTAAAAACGAGTGACTTGGAATCGTTGCGGCTGATTTCTGCTTTTACCGGTTTCCCGTTGAAATGCAGGATCCACTCATCGGCAACAACCACGAACGGCTGACCTTCCCGATGACCGACAAAATAGGTTTGTGACAAACCGGCTTTTCTGGGGATATTCTTTAAATCGCATTGCAGCGACAACTCTGCCGAACTCACCTGCTGCCCTACCATCAAAAAGCTCGCGCCAACCGCCACCGCAGCCATTTTTTTAAAACGCATTTGTTTATTACTCCGTATGCAAAAAATCCACCGCCTCACCTGTCGTGAAGATTGCGGCAACCAATCCGGTCACTTCTTAAAGAAACACTTGCCGCTGCCGTTATTGTCATCGTCGCTGACGGCAGCCTTGCCGGTGATCGTCGCCCGCCCGGTCTTCTTGTCCCACGACAGTTTCATTCGCCAATCCATCGTGTGCCCTGAATCGGTCTTCATGTCGTCGACCTTCCAGCGGATGATGAACCGCCTGTCGTTGTCGCGGTCAACGCGGCCCCATACCGGACCGGCCTCGAGAAAATGCAGGAAACTGTCATAGACCACCATCCGGCTCTCACCGGGTTTATAGGCAATGTGAACCTCGGGCGGCGTCCCGCCATAATACCCGTCTTGCCGCAGTTCGCATCGCAAAATGCGATCCTTGGCCGTCGCCGCATCAGGCGCTCCGCCAGCAGCAACGCAACATGCCAATACTGTTCCCCAAAATCGCGTCCGCATACGTCGCCCCCTGTATTGATGCAATGAGCACGGGCTTCCGCAGGAAGTCCCGATGTTCACCAATCAATACATGACGCAACTTGGCGTCAACCACACAAATGCACGCAGTGTGCGTTTTTTTGGCTCAGCAATCGCCTTTTACGATCAGCCCAGCAGCCCCACTTCGCTGCCCTCGGCCGCCGCCGCGCTCAGCACGTCAAAGACATAGCGCCCGGCAGACCGGAAACAGACCACGCGGAACCGGTCCTCGCCTTCGGCCCACACCGCCGCCGCAACCTGCGCCAGTCGCGAACGCCGCACGCTATCGGCACCGAATCCGCCTGCTGAGAAATCGACAGGCATCACCTTGGCCAGCACGTCACGCGCCTGGGTCCCGCTCACATCAAATACCGCGCGCGCGTCCGAGACGTTGACCGCAAGGGAATGCTCCCCCTCCAGTGATTTCGTCAGACTGCCAACCACCGCTTCGGCCTGCGCATGATCGCAGGTGATCAACAACTCGTCCGGCGACATCCAAACAACGCGGAACCCGCCCGCATGGGTGATCTCGCGCTGACCCGGAATTGCAGCGTCAGTCGCCACCTTCACGGCCTTGACCATCGCCGCGCTGGCAAGGTCACCCCGCAGGGTGATCATCCCAATCAGACCGGCCTCTTCCACCTTGGCAATCCCGTCAAACGAGGCGCCCATCATTGCACTGACTGCGTCAGACATTCTGCTTCTTCCCGTCCTTGTCATAGAACACCGGATCGACGATCCGCGCCTTGTAGGTCTTGCCATCCGTTCCCGGGAACTCGATCACGTCACCCATCCGGTCGGGTCCGTTGTGGACCAGCCCCATGGCAATGCCACAATCCAGTGTCGGCGAGTAGTAGGTCGAGGTCACCCGGCCCTGTACGTTGCGCTGACCATTGGCGTTCTTGCCCTCGGCGACCGCATAGGCCCCGTCCGGCAGCACGCTGCCATCCTCGGTCTTGAGACCCACCAACTGCCAGCGATCCGGATTGTCCATGAACGAGCGTTTCTGCGCCCGCTTGCCCAGGAAATCCTCCTTCTTCTTGGAAATCGCCCAGTGCAGACCCAGATCCTGCGGGATGATCGTCCCGTCGGTCTCGTCCCCGATCATGATGAAACCCTTCTCGGCCCGCATCACGTGCAGCGCCTCGGTGCCATAGGGTGTCACGCCAAACTCTTCTCCGGCCTCCAGCAACATTCCCCACAAGGCGCGACCTTGGCTGGCAGGCACGGCGATTTCGTAACTCAACTCTCCCGAGAATGAAATACGATAAACTCGTGCACTGACGCGACCTAGCGTCACATCCTTCCAGGTCATGAACGGCAACGCCTCGGCGCTGACCTCCTCGTCGGTCAGTTTTTCCAGAACTTTCCGTGCATTCGGCCCAACCACGGCAATCTGCGCATGCTGCTCGGTCACGTTGGCAACATAGACCTTCCAGTCCCACCATTCGGTCTGCAGCCACTCTTCCATGTGGCCATGGATCCGCTCTGCCCCGCCGGTGGTGGTGTGACACAGGAACGTGTCCTCATCGATCCGCGCCACAACGCCGTCGTCGATCAGGAAGCCGTTCTCGCTGCACATCAGCCCATAGCGGCATTTGCCCGGCTTCAGCGTCGACATCATGTTGGTGTACATCATGTCGAGGAACTTGCCCGCATCCGGTCCTTTCACGACGAGCTTGCCCAGTGTCGAGGCATCCAGCAGCCCCAGGCTCTCGCGCGTCGCCTTGATCTCACGACTCACCGCCTCGGCATGGCTCTCGGCCCCTTGGGTATAGCAGTAAGGCCGCCGCCAATGACCGACCGGCTCCCAGACCGCGCCATTTTCCTCGTGCCATTCATGCATCGGCGTACGGCGCAGCGGCTGGAAGATATCGCCGCGCGCTTCCCCGGCAATCGAGCCAAAGGAAATCGGTGTATAAGGTGGACGGAACGTGGTCGTTCCCACCTGCGGAATCGGTGCATTCAGCGCCCCTGCCAACGTCGCCAACCCATTGATATTGCTCAGCTTGCCTTGATCCGTCGCCATACCCAGCGTGGTGTAGCGCTTGGTATGCTCCACGCTTTCATAGCCTTCGCGTGCTGCCAGCTGAACGTCGCTAACTTTCACGTCGTTCTGATAGTCCAGCCACGCCTTCATCCGCAGCTTGGCCCCGGCCCCCTGCGGCATCAACCACACTGGCTCCATCGCCTTCTCGACACCCGGCACAACATGCGGCGCAGACGAGCATTTGCCGGTGAACCCGCAACCTTCGGCGGCCGTGGCCCCAGCCCAGTTCGCATCGGTCAGGCCAACGGCCGTATCCATGGCGCCGCTTGCCGCCCCGGCGGTCAGGACGAACCCTTCGCCATTCTGGTTGGTCGGCGGACGCGAAACATCGGGCCGGAAATGCGCCTGCGCCTCGTCCCAGGTCAGCTTGCCACCGCAATGCGACCACAGGTGCACCACCGGCGACCAGCCACCGGACATCGCCACCGCATCACAGCCGATTTCCTCGTCCACGGCACCTTCGCCCGCTTGCGAGCAGATCGCCACGCCAGTGACGCGCTTGTAGCCGTACACCTTGGCAATGGCCTTGCCGTTCTCGACGCGAATACCCAAGGCACGCGCCTCATCGGCCAAGGCCCCGCCGCCGCCAGCGCGCGCATCCAGCACCACCGGCACGGCCAACCCGGCCTGTTTCACTGCAATCGCTGTGCGATAGGCATCGTCGTTGTTGGTCACGACCACAACCCGATCCCCGGGCGACACGCCATAATCGACAATGTAGTCGCGCAGCGCGCTTGCCAGCATCACCCCCGGAATGTCGTTCCCGGCAAAGCTCAGCGGCCGCTCAATCGCGCCGGTCGCGGTGATAATCCGCCCGGCCCTGATCCGCCACAACCGATGCCGCGGCCCGGCGTCATCCGGGCAATGATCGCGCAACCGCTCGTATCCCAGCACATAGCCGTGATCATAAACGCCGGCCCCCATCATCCGGGTGCGCATCGTGACATTCTTCATGCCTTCCAGCGCCGCCACGATGTCGGCCACAAAGGCATCAACCGTCATACCGGCAATTTCGCCACCATCAACCGGCGCACGCCCGCCCCATTCGGGTGTCTGCTCCATCAACAGCACCTTGGCCCCGGCTTCGGCCGCCGTCTTGGCCGCCACGAGGCCCGCAATCCCGCCGCCGATCACGACGACATCAAAGAAGGCATAGTAATGCTCATAGGTATCCGCATCGCGATCCTTGGGCACCTGGCCCAGACCGGCGGACTGGCGCACGATCGGCTCGTAGAGATGCTTCCAGGCAAAGCGCGGGAACTTGAAGGTCTTGTAGTAGAACCCGGCGGGAAGGAACCGCGCCAGCTTGTTGTTGATCGCCCCCACATCGAACTCGAGGCTCGGCCAGTGGTTCTGCGACGTGGCCGTCAGCCCGTCGAACACTTCGGTCGTCGTGGTCCGCTGATCCGGCTCGAACCGGCTCCCCTCGCCCATATTGACCAGCGCGTTGGGCTCTTCCGCCCCGCTGGCGACAACACCGCGCGGACGGTGATACTTGAACGACCGACCCATCATCATCTGGTCATTCGCCAACAGCGCCGCCGCCAGCGTATCACCCTCATACCCCTTCATCCGCTTACCGTTGAAGGTGAACTCGACCTGTTTCGAGCGGTCAATCCGCCGCCCGCCATTTGCCAGACGCGTGCTCATTTCGATCTTCCTTTCACATCGGACCAGAGGCATGCAGCCGCCCGGGTGGGTGCGAATGCACCCGCCTTGGGGCGGGCGGGTGCATGCCGGGCCGCAAGCGCCCCGGCCGACAATCCAAACCGGCCCGCCATCATGCGAACTCCCTCCAGCTCCAACCCGGCCGCTTGGCCGTGATCTTGTCCTTGATCTCTTTCGGCGGCTCAGTGACCTGCGCGCTATAGGTGCCAAACACCTCAAGCGTCGCCGTGTCGCGCGCCGCGTGGAACCACTTGCCACAGCCGTTCACATGCCGCCAGCGCTCGAAATGCACCCCCAGCGGGTTTTCCCGGTGGAACAGGTAGCCTTCAAAATCGCTTTCCGACGAGTCCGGCCCAAAGCGCTTGAGATGCGCCTCGCCGCCCGCGTGAAAATCGGTTTCTTCTGCCGTGACCCCGCAGTAGGGGCATTCAAGGATCAGCATAGTCGTACCTCACTCTTCCGCGGGTTTGGAATTGCCTGCAAAAACCGCCCAGATCAGCGGCGGAAACGCCACCGCGAGGGTGGATGCATAGGACGTATACGTCATGTAGTTGCCAAGGTCGGTGCCACGCACTGAGACTTCGGTGGAAGTCAGTGACTGCCAGAACTGCGCGAACGCCACGGACCCGCCGGTCAAGACGAAGTTCGCAGTCTCGAGGTCATAAGTCATCGTGATCCAAACGTACCAGAACGCAACAACATTCAATCCGGCCGAGATCAACGCGACGATCACCTTCATCCCCTTGCCGCCATCAATGTTGAGGTAAAGCAACCACCCCATCAGCGCAAAAAGCCCTAGCAACGCGCCAACAATGGCGGGAAGTGGCAGCGCTGCGGAAACCACCCCAAGCAAGGCGCTTGCGATGGCGGCGATAACGACAACTTTGATTGCATTCGACATGCGAAATCTCCTTCCCTGAGGCTCAAAGCCGTTTCAATGCGCCACACCAGCAGCAACTGACTCGTCCACGAACCGCCCCTCGGTGAACCGGTTCAGCCCAAACTCTTCGGTCAACGAGGAATGCCCCTTGGCCATCAGCTCGGCCATGCCCCAGCCCGATCCCGGAATGGATTTGAACCCACCTGTCCCCCAGCCCGAGTTGATGAATACCCCATCCACCGGTGTCTTCGAGATAATCGGCGAGCGGTCCCCGGTCACATCCACGATCCCGCCCCATTGGCGCAGCATCTTCAGACGCGAGATCATCGGGAAGGTCTCGACCAGCGCCCGCACCGTTTCCTCGACATGGTGGAACGACCCGCGTTGGGTATAGTTGTTGAACCCGTCGGTGCCGCCGCCGATCACCATCTCGCCCTTGTCGGACTGGCTCATGTAGCCGTGCACGGTGTTGGCCATCACCACGATGTCCATGCAGGGCTTGATCGGCTCGGATACCAGCGCCTGCAAGGCGACGCTTTCCATCGGCAGACGGAAACCGGCCATTTCGGCCAGCACGCTGGAATGCCCGGCGACAATCATGCCCAGCTTGTCGCAATCAATCGCACCCTTGGTGGTATCGACGCCGACAACCTTGTCGCCCTCTTTGCGCACACCAATCACTTCGGTCTTCTGGATGATGTCCATGCCCATGTCGGAACAGGCCCGCGCATAGGCCCAGGCCACCGCGTCGTGACGCCCCGTGCCGCCGCGCGCCTGCCACAGCCCGCCCAGAACCGGATAGCGCGGCCCCTCAAGCGAGATGATCGGCACGATCTCTTTCACCCGCTCGGGCCCAATGAATTCGGTCTGAACCCCTTGCAGCATGTTGGCATGCGCCGTGCGCTTGTAGCCACGCACCTCATGCTCGGTCTGCGCCAGCATCAGCACGCCACGTGGACTGAACATCACGTTATAGTTCAGATCCTGCGACATGGTCTCATACAAAGACCGAGCCTTCTCGTAGATCGCCGCCGACGGATCCTGCAGGTAGTTCGAGCGGATGATCGTGGTGTTCCGACCGGTGTTGCCACCGCCCAGCCAACCCTTCTCGATGATCGCCACATTGGTGATGCCGTGGTTCTTGCCCAGGTAATAGGCCGTCGCCAGCCCGTGCCCCCCGGCCCCGACAATCACAACGTCATATTTCTTCTTCGGCTCGGGCGAGCGCCACGCCCGTCCCCATCCGCTGTGATAGCGCGCCGCTTCGCGCGCCACGGCAAAGGCTGAATACCGTCTCATCGTGTCCGATTCCCCGCAATTTGCGTCATGGCATGTTAGTGCCCGTTTGGCAGATTCCGACCGCGCCTCAATTCGTCACAATCGGCCACAATTGCGACATCTCGCGTCTGGCGGTCCTTTTGCCCTTTCTAAAGCACGCTAGGCCTATTACATCACCCTGCAACACATGTTTGATCGGGGATGGTTAGCGTCATGATTTTCTGGATCACCGCCATTGCATTGGCCGTCGTGATTGCCACGCTTCTGGGTCTTGCCCTTCTGCGCACACGCGCTGACGCGGAACACCCCGCCGCCTATGATCTGCGGGTCTATCGCGATCAACTCAAGGAGGTCGATCGCGACCTCGCCCGCGGCGTGATCGGCGAAGGCGATGCCGAACGTATCCGCGCCGAGGTCGGTCGCCGGGTGCTGGCCGCCGACGCCCAGCTGCAAAAGGCTGACACTGGCGCGGATCAACCCCGTGGCGTCACGCTGGCCGCAACGGCGCTGGCGGCGGTGGTCCTCATCGGTGGCACCATCGGCATCTACACCGCCATCGGCAAGCCCGGCGCCCGCGACCTGCCACTGCAAACCCGCATCGCCATCTCGGACGAGCAGCGCAAATCACGCCCGACCCAGACCGAAGCCGAGGCCGAGCTGCCTGCCGTCGGCAACGAACCCAACGACGCCAAGTTTGCCGAGTTGATGATCAAGCTGCGCCAGACCGTTCAGGAGCGTCCCGACGACCTCCAGGGCCACCAGCTTCTGGCTCGAAACGAGGCCTCGCTGGGTAATTTCCGCGCCGCCTACAAGGCGCAACAGGGCGTGATCCGGATCAAGGGCGAGCGCGCCACCGCCACCGATTTTGCCATCCTGTCCGAGATGATGATCACCGCCACCGAAGGTTATGTCTCGCCCGAGGCCGAAGAGGCCCTGCGCAGCACGCTGCTGCGCGACCCCGGGCACAAGCCGGCGCGTTACTATACCGGGCTGATGCTGATCCAGAACAACCGTCCCGATGCCGCCTTCCGCTTCTGGTCACGGTTGCTGGAAGAGGGCCCGCCCTCGGCGCCCTGGAACCACATCATCCGTGGTCAGATCGAAGAACTGGCCTGGCGCGCGGGCGTCGACTACACCCCGCCCTCGCCTGAGGCCCAAACCCCCGGCCCGTCCGCCGCCGACATGGCCGCCGCGGCCGAAATGAGCCCGGAAGAGCGCGCCGAAATGATCGAGGGCATGGTAGCACGCCTCAACGAGCGCCTGGCGACGCAAGGCGGCTCGCCGGAGGAATGGGCCCGCCTTATCCAGGGCCTGGGCATTCTGGGCGATCGTGAAAAGGCTGCGGCGATCTGGCAAGAGGCACAACAGGTCTTTGGATCTGAACCCGGCGCGGTCGAGATCGTCCGCAAGGGCGCGATCCAGGCCGGCGTGGCCGAGGCCCCCGACCTGCCGCCCGATGGCGGGTTGAGCGATGGCGGCCTTTCGGGCCCGACCCGGGAAGACATGCAGAACGCCGCCACGATGACGGCCGAGGAACGGCAGGAAATGATCCAGGGCATGGTGGCGCAGCTGGCCGAACGCCTGGCCGAAGATGGCGGCAGCCCCGCCGAATGGGGCCGCCTGATCACCTCGCAGTCGATGCTGGGCGACAAGGACGCCGCCATGAAGGCGCTTGCCGATGCCCGCGCCGCCCATGCTGGAAACGACACAGCACTTGCACAGATCGATGCCGCCGCCCGCTCGGTCGGGCTGGCCGAATGATCTTTGACGAGGTCGAAGAGTTTACCACTACCCTGCCGCCCAGTGGCGCCCTGATGGGGCTCGACCTCGGCGATCGGACCATCGGCATTGCAGTTTCCGACGGGCTGCGCTCGGTCGCAACACCGCTCGAAACCGTGCGCCGCAAGAAATTCGGTGTCGATGCGGCCCGCCTCTTGGAAATCGCCAAGGACCGTGCCCTTGTCGGTATCGTTCTCGGCCTGCCCCGCAACATGGACGGCTCCGAGGGCCCGCGCTGCCAATCCACCCGCGCCTTTGCCCGCAACCTCACCCGCCTGACCGAACTGCCGATCACCTTCTGGGACGAGCGCCTGTCCACCGTCGCTGCCGAACGCGCGCTCTTGGAGGCGGATACGTCGCGAAAACGTCGCGCCGAGGTCATCGACCACGTCGCGGCCTCCTATATCCTGCAGGGGCTACTGGACCGTTTGAGGCATCTATGAGTGACGACGTCTGGCAACGCGACGAGATCGAGTCGCCTTGCATCAACATCTGCGTGATCCACCGTGAGGAACGTATCTGCACCGGCTGTTTTCGTACCGGTGACGAGATCGCCCGCTGGTCGCGCCTTTCGCCCGAGGAACGCCGGACCTTGATGGCTGAACTCCCCTCGCGAGCGCCCCGGCTTCGCAAACGCCGGGGCGGTCGGACTGCGCGGCTCAACCGCGATACGTGACTTGCTGAGCAGCTGGTCTTTCGCCTAGGCCGCAGCTTCCACGATCGACAGCGATGACAGAGGAATAGCGGCTGCCGTCTGCCCGGCGATATGCGCGACAACAACGCCGTCAAGCAACACCCGCACCAGCGCAGTCGTCGCACCCGGCACATTCTCGACCACTACATCACCCGCACCGGCATAACCTGCCGGCACCATGATCACCATGGTGTCTTCGCCCACGGTGAAATCGGAGATATAGGGCGCGTCATTGATCCCATCGGTCCCCTCGGCCCAGGTTCCGGTGACAAAGACGTCTGCCCCTGCTCCACCGGTGGCAATGTCATTGCTGCCGATGACCAGGGTATCGTCACCCTCGCCACCAACCAGCGTATCGAATTCCAGACCATCGGTTCCGCCAGTCAGGGCCCCGTTGGTGCCATCAAGGCTGTCATTACCAGCCCCGCCATCCAAGTAGTCGGCACCCGGCCCGCCGAACAGAGTGTCATCTCCACCTTCACCTTCGATCACGTCATCCCCGGTTCCACCGCGGATCACGTCATTGTCTTCCTCGCCAAAGAGAAAATCGTTCTCGGCACCGCCTTCGATGGTATCTTCTTCGTCACCACCCGTGATCGCATCGTCACCGGCCCGTCCACGCAGCAGGCCCGGCCCTGGGCCACCCGGAAACCAACATCCCGATGGAACCCAGGCCGATCATGCACTAACAATCAATCTGGACCTGTCAGATGAGGCTGCTCAAGCCCTTCAACCACTCTGCCACACCGCCTGGCATCTCCGGTCGGAAATACGCCACCATCCGCCCCTCGTCCGGCCCCTGCCGCCAGGGTGCCACCCCATGCAGGCTCAGCCGGTGCAGCAGATAGGCCTCCCCGGGCTTGGCTGCCAACTCGATACGCGCGCAGGTCTCGAACACCTCCTGCCGCGCGGCCTGGTAGGCCTCGGTGACATCGACCTCACCCCATCCGGCCTCATCCATGCCGTTCAGTGCTGCCAACAACCGTGCCCGCATCACCTTGTGGCTGCCGTCCCAGACCACCAGCGGGCTCGCCCCGGCTCCGGCCTCGTTGAGCGGTATGCCCAAAATCCAGCCATGAGCTTCCTCGATCCGCCGCCGCCGATCCGCGCCCGAAGCCTTCACCCCGTCCAGATGCGCCGCATCCCGCTTTTCACGATAACGAAACGCCGCTTCGCTTTCCCCCTGTCGCGGCCTGGGATAGCCCGGCCACACCACCGACACCTGTGCCGGATGCAACGGCAACGCCCCGAACAAGCCTTCGGCAAACTCAATCGCCTCGCCCGCCAGTGGCACATCGCCAATCGCCCCGTCCCCACCGTTGGGCAGCGCGTCGACACCGACAAACCACGTCCCCTGGCACACCAGCCACCGTGCGCGCTGCTCCGGATCCGCCACCGCCGCCCGCGCCAGCGGCAGCGCCGCCTCGGCCCAAGACTTCAGCGCCGGGTCGAACCCGAACCGGCAATACCCCTTCTCGGCAAACCCGCCTACCACCCCAGCGCCTTGCGCAGCATGTTGATGGCCACTAGCGCCAGGAAGGCCGCAAACACCCGCTTCAGCGGTTTCGGATCCATCGCATGGGCCAGCTTCACCCCCCACGGTGTGGTAATCAGCGTCATCGCGATCACGATACCAAAGGCCACAAGGTTCACCGCCCCCACCGTCAGTGGCGGCGCGTTTTTTATTGGTAGGAACAGGAAACCAATCACCGAGGGCACCGCGATAATCACTCCGAACCCGGCGGCCGTCGCCACCGCCCGGTGGATCGGCACCCCGTGCAGGGTCATCAATGGCACCCCGAAACTGCCGCCACCAATACCCATCAGCACCGAAAGGAAGCCAACCACCGGTGAAGTTGCCACGCGCGCGCGCCCCTTGGGCATCTCCTCACCCAACCGCCAGTTCTGCCGCCCAAACGCCAGGTAGAGCGCCACGATCAGCGCCAGAACCCCGAATATCCCTTGCAACGTGGTCGAACTCAGTCTCGAGGCGACGAACATGCCCAGAACCGCTCCCACCGCGATCCCCGGGGCCCAGCCCCTCAGGATGTCCCAATCCACCGCGCCCTTCTTGTTGTGGCTCATGACCGAGCGGACCGAAGTCACTATGATCGTCGCCAGCGACGTCGCCAGGCACACCTGCATCAATTGCGGCCCGTCAAATCCAAGTGTCTGAAACACGTAGAAGAACGCTACGACCAACACAACTCCGCCACCCACACCAAGCAGACCGGCAAGCACCCCAGCAATCCCGCCGGTCACCACCAACAGGGCCACCATGGCCAACAGCAACGGCATTTCCGGCATTCTCTTCCCCTTATCGCTGCACCACAGGGTGCGTATTCACACGCAGATTTACAATCTTTTGCCGCCTTACGTTGCGGCAGCAATCACATGCCCCAAAGCCTCTTCCACCAGCTCCGGCCCGGCCCCCGGCTTGTGCGCTCCTTCCGACAGCACCCGCCGCCAGGTCCGCGCGCCGGGCTTCCCGGCAAATAGCCCCAACATATGCCGGGTCACCTGCCCCAACTTGCCGCCCGTGCCGAGATGCGCCTCGATATAGGGCAGCATCTGCCGCGCCACGCCCACAGGATCGCTCGCCTCGCCGGCCCCGAAAATCTCCACATCCGCCCGCGACAGAATGTCAGACGGCTGATGATAAGCCGCCCGTCCGATCATCACCCCGTCAAACCCCGCCTCCAAAAACCCCTTGGCCTCATCAAGTGAGGTAATCCCGCCATTCACTGACAGGTGCAATTCGGGAAACCGTTCCTTCATCCGCAGCACGAGATCATAATCCAGCGGCGGAATGTCCCGGTTCTCCTTCGGGCTCAGCCCCTGCAGCCACGCCTTGCGCGCGTGGATGGCAAAACGCGCCACCCCGGCCCCGGCCACCCGATCCAGGAAACCGGGCAACACGTCTTCCGGCTCCTGCTCATCGACACCGATCCGGCATTTCACCGTCACCTCGACGTCAACCGCGTCGATCATTGCCGCACAGCACTCTGCCACCAGTCCGGGATCGCGCATCAGTACCGCGCCAAACGTGCCCGACTGCACCCGGTCACTGGGACAGCCGACATTGAGGTTGATCTCGTCATAGCCGGCTTCTTCCCCAAGCGTCGCCGCCTTGGCCAGCTCATCCGGCTCCGACCCACCCAGTTGCAACGCCACCGGATGCTCGACCGGCGAAAACTCCAGCAGATGCAAGGCCCCGCCCCGCACCAGCGCGGGCGACGTCACCATCTCGGTATAAAGCAGCGTTTCGCGCGACAGCATCCGATGCAGAACCCGGCAATGCCTGTCGGTCCAGTCCATCATCGGCGCCACGCTCAACCGTGCCGCCCGCCTTATGCGCTCAAACTCCGCCATGGCCGCCGTATAGGCCCCTCACGCGCCGCTGCCAATCCCGTAGGGCGGGGTTCACCCCACCATTCCTTACGCCAGTGACGGCAACCACAACACGATCGCCGGAAACGCGATCAGCCCGGCAATGGTCAGCGCGTCGGCAATGAAGAACGGCGTCACGCCACGGAACACGTCCTGCACGCTGATGTCATCGCGTACGCCCGCCACCACGAAACAGTTCAACCCGATGGGCGGCGTGATCAGGCAGAACTCGGCCATCTTCACCACCAGAATACCAAACCAGATCGCACACATCGGCCCCGACATGCCAAAGGCACTATCGGCAGCAGACACGAACTCACCGCCATTCAGCGCCATGACAGCGGGGTAAACCACTGGCAGGGTCAACAGCAGCATGCCAATCGCATCCATGAACATCCCCAACACCGCATAGGCCAGCAGGATCAGGATCAAAGTGATCATCGGGCTCTGTTCAAGCGAGGTGATCCAGTCCGAAAACGCCCCGGGCAGATCGGCAAACCCGAGGAAGCGCACATAGATCAGCACGCCCCAGATGATGGTGAAGATCATCGCCGACAGCTTCGCCGTTTCCAACAGCGCATCCTTCAGCTGCGCCCACTTCATCCCGCGAAACAGCGCCATCATGAAGACCACGGCGGCCCCCAGCGCGCCCCCCTCGGTCGGCGTGCCCCAGGCATCGCCAAACGGGTTGTAGATAAAGAAGATGATGATCAGAACCACGAAGAAAATCGGAAACGCTGGCGGGATCGAAGCGAAGCGTTCTTTCCAGGTGAATCCGCCCACTGGCGGCCCGAACCCTTTCCAGATCAATGCCATACCGACGATCAACCCGCCATAGACCAGCGCCGAAAACGCCCCCGGAATGAACCCGGCCAACAACAACTTGCCCACGTCCTGCTCGACGATGATTGCATAGATCACAAGGATTGCACTTGGTGGAATCAGGCTGGCCAGCGTGCCCCCTGCGGCCACAACCCCGGCGGCGAACCGCTTGTCGTAACCCTGTTGCAGCATCTCGGGAATGGCGATCCGGGCGAACACCGCCGCCGTTGCCACGCTTGCGCCGGATACGGCGGCAAAGCCTGCCGTCGCGAACACGGTGGAAACCGCCAAGCCCCCCGGCAACCAGCCAACCCAGCGTTTGGCGGCCTCGAACAGCGCCTTGGTCAGCCCCGCGTAATAGGCCAGATAGCCGATCAGGATGAAAGTTGGGATCAGGCTAAGCGCCTGTGTTGTAATCTTCGAATGGGGCACCTGCCCCGCCTGTTTCACCGCAATGGTCAACGCCTTGCCAAACCGCTCAGGGTCGTAACCAAATTTGGCCCAGAAAATCCACACCAGGCCAACAAGTCCGGCCAGACCTGCGGCAAAGGCGACCCGCATTCCCAGAATGACCAGAACCAAAAGCCCGCCCGAAACCCACAATCCAATTTCAATCGGTTCCATCAACGTGCCTCCTGACCGTCATCGTCCGAGACGATAGCCGCCTCATCGGCGGCCTGCTCCGCCGCCGACAGCACCATCGGCACCGAAACCGGCTCGCTCAACCCAAGCACCAATGCGCGCCCATAGCCCCAGATCTGGATCAGCAGACGCAGGCTCAGCACTGAAAAGGCGATGGGAACCAGCAGCTTGGCCGGCCACAGCGGAATCCCGATATCAATCGAACTATCGCGACTCCAATTCGGGCGGCCCATATCAAAGGCCCGGTCGAAATGCGACCACGTCCCCCAGATCAGCAGCACGATCAGGATCAGCGTGACGACAGAGGTAATCAGCTCGGCGGCCCACAACACACGACCATTCAACCGCCCTACAACAATATCCATCCGGATATGCCCGCCATCGCGCTGGGTATAGGCAATGCCGAGAAAGGCAATCACCGGCAGCAGCTGCTCGATCCAGTCCACGTATCCCGGCATCGGCCGGTTGAACATGTTGCGCCCGCCGACGGAATAAACCGCCAACACCATCAGCATGAACACGCCAACGCCGCTGATCAACGCCAGCCAACCCTCGATCTTGTGCAATTTCTGGTCGATCCGGCTTAGAACCGAACCATCCTCCAGAACCGATGCCCCACCTGCCATCGCTCTGCCCCCCGCATGATGTCAAAAAAGCCCCGGCAGATCACTCTGCCGGGGCCGTGCATTGGACGCTTACATGCGCTGTTTCTTCAGGGTCTCCATGACCAGGTCATAAAGCTCCTGCGCGGGCAGGCCCTGGGCGGTCATGTCCTTGATCCAGGCTTCGCGGATCGGGTCGGCAGCCTTGGCGCGGAAGGCGTCAATCTCGCCCTGCTCCAGCATCACCTTCTTGACGTTCTTCTCGGCCAGAACGGCGTCCCACTTGGCCAGAACCTTACCGTAGTTATCAAGGTAATGGGCGATTGCTTCGTCAACACTGCTATCCAGCGCCTCACGCTCGGCATCGGACAGCGCCTCATAGGCGTCGATATTGACCACCACCGGACAGTTCACCGTGCCGGGGTTCAGGTTGGCAGTCCACCATTCGGCGATGTCGATGGTGCGATAGGCGAAATGCGCGTGCTGGGCGAAGGCCACGGTGTCGACCACGCCGCTTTCCATGGCGTTGTAAGCTTCGGTCGCAGTTACCGAGGTCGGCACGGCGCCAACGCTTTTGAACGCGTTGCCGATACCACCGGTGGCACGCACCCGCATGCCGTCCATCTTGGCCAGTGTATCACGCGGCTCGCCGGTGCCGACGATGTTGTATTGCGGCATCGGGCTGGTCATCAGAAGCCGCGCATTCCACTGCGCCATTTCATCCTGTACGGCCGGATGAGCGTAAACCGCGTGGCTTACAGCGACTTCTTCATCCAGGTTCGCCACGCCGAGGAACGGCAGCTCCAGCACAGTGATCGCGCGGTTCTTGTCGCGGTGATACCCGGCGCAGAACTGGGCCATTTCGAAGGCCCCGATCGAGATCCCGTCAAGGTTCTCCTTGTTCTTGCTGAGGCCACCATAGCTGATATTCATGGTGAACTCGCCATTGGTCTTGGCGCTCACCAGTTCGGCCAGTTTCTCGACATGCTCGGTAAAGGCGCGGCGCTTACCCCAGACGGACACGTTCCATTCGGTCGCCATCGCTTCTGTTGCAAAGCCAAAAGCCAAACCCGCCACAGCGGCGGTTTTCCACATCTTCATAAGTATCTCTCCCATTTTGCGACCGCTCCCGGGGCCGCTTGGACGTGAGCCTAGCCGATGGACTTGTCCGATGCCAAGCCCCCAAAACGCTACGGCAATTCGTGGCACTCCGAAGGATGGAGAAAAGCCTGAAAATGTCGCAAAACCCGGGAGGCTTTCAGCCCATCGAGGCTTTGCGCCGCCTGACGGCGTCGCCAGGGGGCCTCGCTCCGCTCGGCCCCACACGGACTCTGCAGGCGCCGCGCTGGAATGCGGCGGACTGCTTTCCGGTGCATCAGTTTCAAGCGAAACGCCAAGCGGACAGGTTTGAATGAGTATTTTTGCAAAGAAAGAGACAAAGGGTACGACGGAGTTGCACACGGATCTCCTTCCTGGTTCAAATACTCAATCGGCAACGCCACCACGCAAGCTAAAGCCATCAAATCCGACACCCAAAGCCGCCCGAAGGCACCGGGGTGGGCAGGCGCTTCCTCGCCCAGCGCACAGACGGTGAATTCGGATGGGAGCGTGCCTGAGGGCGGCTTTTCCCGCCAGGCTCAGGACCCTTTGCTCCAGCCGTTTTCACCCATGCCGACCATGCTTTCGCCCAATGCCACCCAGTAACCCGGATCGACAAGGTCCTGCGCCCCGTCCGCGCCCGGCAGGGCCTGCGCCCCGGCGACCAGAACAGAAAAGCTCAATGCCGCCAAAACGATCTTGTGATGAAATTTCATGGCAATACCCTCCAGATATACCTGATCACACCACGCACCCGGGCTGTCCGACAGTGCGGAATTCCCGCCCTTTGCCGCAATTCGGGGTGCGGAAATCCCTACCTCCACCTGCGAATTCGGGCGAAAGCAGCCCGAGCGGTGGCCGAAGCGGACGCCCGCGCCCTGTGCCACGCCCGCTTGCAACGCGCCTGAACCAAACGAATTCGAAGACTCAGGGGGCAAGCGATCTGTTCTTGTCTCTTGCCCCTCTTTCGCCCCTGTCCTAAAAGCCAAGCGTTGCGTTGACGTAAGGCTGGACACATGCTCGATCTCACCTATGAAGCCCCGAAACCGAAAGTGATCTCGGGGGCCAAGCACGACTGGGAACTCGTCATCGGGATGGAGGTCCACGCCCAGGTCAGCTCGAACGCCAAGCTCTTCTCCGGCGCCTCGACAAAATTCGGCGCCGAGCCGAACTCGAACGTCGCCTTCGTCGACGCCGCCATGCCCGGCATGCTGCCGGTGATCAACGAATACTGCGTCGAACAGGCCGTGCGCACCGGTCTTGGCCTCAAGGCGGAAATCCACCTGAAATCCGCCTTCGACCGCAAGAACTATTTCTACCCCGACCTGCCGCAGGGCTACCAGATTTCCCAGCTTTACGAACCCATCGTCGGCGAGGGCGAGATCCTTGTCGAAATGGGCGAAGGCATCGCCAGGCTGGTCCGGGTCGAGCGTATCCACCTCGAACAGGACGCCGGCAAATCGATCCACGACATGGACCCCAACATGTCTTTCGTCGACCTCAACCGCACCGGCGTTGCCCTGATGGAGATCGTCTCCCGCCCCGACATCCGTGGCCCGGAAGAGGCTGCCGCCTACGTCGTCAAGCTGCGCCAGATCCTGCGTTACCTCGGCACCTGCGATGGCAACATGCAAAACGGCAATCTGCGCGCCGACGTCAACGTCTCGATCTGCCGCCCCGGCCAGTACGAGAAATACATGGAGACCCAGGATTTCTCGCATCTCGGCACCCGCTGCGAGATCAAGAACATGAACTCGATGCGCTTCATCCAGGCCGCGATCGAGGTCGAGGCCCGCCGCCAGATCCGCATCGTCGAAGAGGGCGGCAGCGTCGATCAGGAAACCCGGCTTTATGATCCGGACAAGAACGAAACCCGCTCGATGCGCTCGAAGGAAGAAGCGCATGATTACCGCTACTTCCCCTGCCCCGACCTAATGCCTTTGGAGATCGAACAGGCCTGGGTCGACGACATCGCCGCCTCGCTTCCCGAACTGCCGGATGACAAGAAGGCCCGTTTCATCGGCGATTATGGCCTGACCGATTACGATGCCAGCGTCCTCACCGCCGACACCACCAGCGCGGGATATTTCGAAGACGTTGTCGCCGCCTGCGACGACGGCAAGATGGCCGCCAACTGGGTGCTCAATGAACTTTTCGGCCGTCTCAAGGCGGATGAAAAAGACATCGGCGACAGCCCCCTGACCCCGGCCCAACTGGGCGGGATCATCAAGCTGATCAAGTCCGACACCATCTCGGGCAAGATCGCCAAGGACGTCTTTGGCATCGCCTACGACTCGGGCCGCGATCCCGAAGAAATTGTCGAGACCGAAGGCATGAAGCAGGTCACCGATACCGGTGCCATCGAGGCCGCCCTGGATCAGATCATCGCCGACAACCCCGCCCAGGTCGAAAAGGCCAAGGTGAACCCGAAACTGGCGGGTTGGTTCGTCGGCCAGGTGATGAAAGCCACCGGCGGTAAGGCCAACCCCAAGGCGGTAAACCAACTGGTGCAAGCAAAACTCGGCTCATGATGCCCTACCCTGCGGCCTGTTTCTTCAGCCACGCCATGAAAGTCCGCACCCCCCGGTGCGGTTCGCCCGGCGGCGTGTGCAGGTAAAACAATCCGCTTTTCTCTTCCGGGAACACCTCGATCAATGTTCCGTCATGCAGCTCCGACGCCAGCCATTGCCGCGCCGTGAATGTGATCCCGTCGCCCCGTGTCACCGCCTCCATGATCAGGTTGCCCGGCATATGGGATACCAGAGCAGGCCGCGTATCCATCCCGCGCCGGGCACACCATTCTCCAACTTCATTGGTTCCAAGCTCCTGTAGCCACGGCAATCCGAGCAGGTCTGCTGGCCGTTTCACCTTGGCCGGATCAAGAAGGGACGGCACCCCCATGATCCCGAGGTCAAGTTTGATCAGGACAGTTGCGTCCCTCGGCTCCTGCCCCGCCGGCGCATAGCGGATGGCAAGATCCATACCTCCCCGACGTAGGTCCACAATTCGCCCCGTCGGATTTAACATCAGCGTGATCTCGGGGTGCCGGTTTTGAAAATCTGCGATCCGCGGCATCAGCCATTTCACCGCAAAAACCGGCGACATCGTGACCTGTACCGGCTGGCTTTCGCCGCTCTCCTTGACGGCCTGCACGCCCCGCGCGATCCGCGCAAACCCGGCTTCCAGTGCAGTGGCCAATGCCGCCCCGTCAGGGGTCAGCGCAATACCGCGACCCGATCGCAGAACCAACGCCAGACCAAACCGTTTTTCCAACGCCTTGACCTGCTGCATGACTGCCGCATGGGTCACGTTCAGAGCCCGGCCTGCCTCGGAATACGACCCGCAATCGGCCAGTGCCGCAAAGGCCCTCAACGCGTTCAGTGACGGCAACACCTTCCAGTCCATCTGTTAGATTTCCTTTCAGATAGGAAGAATTAATATATCGCTTATGAACGCAAAATGCGCAAAAATCCAACGAAACTGCCTTAGGAAACCACTGGAAAACACCTCTGTGCTCTGCGCAATAACTAACAGATAGGGAAAAAATGGTTGGAACCGACACGTACTACTCGGGCGGCTGCTTCTGCGGCGCGGTTCGCTATGAAATCAACGGCGAACTGACCTATGCCGGCAACTGTCACTGCCGCGATTGTCAACATGCGATCGGCGCGGCCTATGTCACCTGGATCGGCGCCAAGCCCGGGGATTTCAAGGTCACCAAGGGAAACATCACCCATTGCGAAACCTCGCCCGGGATCCAGCGCGGGTTTTGCGGCCGCTGCGGCACCTCGCTCACCTTCCGCGGCGAAGGCTGGGACGAGCTAGGTATCACAGCTGCATCTTTGGACGATCCCGGCGCAATCACCCCGGAATCGAACGTCTTTCTCGATCACCGCCAGCCCTGGGCGCCCTATGACGAAACCGCGCGCAACTATCCGCGCTTTCCCTGAAAGGAGACTGCCATGACCAAAGCCTATTCCTATGCCTGCCGTGACTGTGAGGGGATGGAGGCCTGTCCGGCCAGCATCACTGCTCAAACCAAGGACGAACTCTGGCAACTCATGGGCCACCACGCCCGCATCGCGCATGACGAAAACCCGGACGATTGGGACAACGAAACCCGCGCGTATCTCGACACCCTGATCCGCGAGGTCACGGTCTAACAGCCTGTGCTGCCATACCCCTTGCACTCACCAGCCTATGCGGGCATTCATCGCCCCATGGACTGGCTCAAAATCATACATATCCTCGCTGTCATGGGCTGGATGACCTCGGTCTTCGCCGTGCCCCGCGCCATCATCTACTGGAAACGCGAATATGACCGGATCCACGAATTCGGCCCGCTTGGCGATCTCACCATCCGGCTCTACCGCTTCTCGGCGGGCCTTGCGATCATCGGCGTGATCACCGGCCTGTGGCTGGCGTGGAGCCTTTGGGACTTCGCCGCATGGACCCACCTGAAACTCGGCCTCGTGGCGCTTCTGGCGCTGCATTACATCTGGACCGGCGTCCTCGTGGTGCGCGGCAAACGCGGCGAGTTCCGCGAGAGCGAATTGTTCCTGCGCATCTTCAACGAGGTCTCGGTCATCGGCGCCATCGCCATCCTCTGGACCGTCGTGGTCAAACCCTTCTGATGCAATTCGACGCCCCCTTCATCAGCGACCCGATGCCGGTCGAACCACAATGGATCGACTATAACGACCATCTCAACATGGCCTATTACAACGTGCTGATGGATCGTGGCGTCGATCAGCTCTGGGACCTTCTCGGCTTCGGCATTGACTATCGCACCCGCACGGGATGCACCACTTTCTCCGCCGAGTATCACATGCGCTACATGCGCGAGCTGAACCTCGGCGATCAGGTCCGCGTCTCCTTCCAACTGATCGACCACACCGAGAAAAGCTTCCACTTCTACCAGGAACTGCGCCATATCGATGGCTGGCTCTCGGCCCGTGGCGAAGGCCTCGGTCTGCATGTTGATCAATCGGGCGACAACCCCCGCGTCGCTCCCATGCCGCCCGCGATCCTCTCGGGCTTCCAGGCCCTCAAGGCCGCCCACGCCCCCATGCCCCGCCCCGAGACCACCGGCAAAGCCATCGCCATCCGCCGCTAAGCCACTTGGCAAATATACAAGGGCAGCCCCCGGCCGCGGGTGGGGGCCAAGCCCCCGCCCATGGGGGCGGTCGGGGGCTGCCCGGCCCAAAGGCCGGGTGAAACTCACCCCCTCACCCACAACAGCACGTATAACCCCGCCGCTGCCAGGTACAGTTCCGACTTTCCGGGAACAAACGCCCCATACACATCCACGGACTCCACACCCAATGGTCCGAACACGACGCCTGCACCGATCCTCGGTCCCATCTCGAAACCGCCCTTACACATGTACAGGAAGCACTCACCGTCTATGAGCCGGTACACACCGGCTATGAAACGGCCACTCAACTGCGCAGCAATATCCAAGCCGCGCTCGATGCGTTGGCGTAGGATGGGTGGTTCTTCGCCGACGTGAAGGTTCATCCACCGCAACTCCTCAATTTACACCCTTCAACACCCACCACCCGCCGCGTTAACCCATTCCCTAACAAATTCCTGCCCCACCGCGCGCCAGACAGATACCCGACGGAAACCAGACGGATTCCAGCCCCTTTCCATCCGGTTAACACCGCTCGTTAACCCGCCCGGACGCTGCCTTTACCTTTGTCCCCGAAAACGCGCCGAATCCTACCGCTGGAATCCGTGCAAAACCCCTGCTACAACGCGCCGGTCAATACTCAGGATCACCATCAATGGCGCATTTCGAATACAAGATCGTTCCCGCCCCCCGCAAAGGCCAAAAGGGCAAGGGCATCAAGGGCGCAGAGGCACGGTTTGCCTATGCAATTCAAACCCTTATGAACGAAATGGCCGCCGAGGGATGGGAGTTTCAGCGCGCCGAAACCCTTCCCAGTGACGAACGCCACGGGTTGAAAGCCTCCAAGACCGTCTACCGCGATCTGCTGGTCTTCCGCCGCGCCCGCGCGGAAGAAGAAGAGCCGGTTAACCCCGCACCGGTAGTCTCTGAAGACATCGCCGAAGACGACGAAGCCGAGCTTGAAATGCCCGACGACGAAGCGGCCTACGCCGCCGAAACCCCCGACGAGCACTGGCAAGAGCACGCCGAAGACCACGTGGCCGAGGACGATTACCGCCGCGACTGACCTCTAACCGAGGTCCAGCGCCAGGGCATGGATCGCCGCAACCAGCTCCGCCCCCAGCGCCTTGTGCACCGCGCGATGCCGTGCCACGCGACTCAATGGCCCCAGCTCCGGCGCCCGCAGCCTCACGGCGAAATGACTTTCACCTGATCCGTCATCCCCGCCATGCCCCGCGTGACGCGAAGATTCGTTCATGATTTCAAGCTCTTGCACCTCGAACGCTGTTTCCAGTGCGTTGCGGATTTCTGCCTCTCTGCTCATTTTTTCTCACCTCACCCCTTCCGGTTTTCGCTGGTTAGGGTAAACTCCTGCGTCCGAGTCGAAAAGGTGCCAAGACCCATGCCTGCAAAAAACGATCCCTTCGGTTTCGATATGTCCGTCTCGACGGCCAAGAAGAAGAACCCGCGCGGCCGCCGTGGCATGTCCGGCGCGTCCGAAACCTCGCAGCGTGTCTGCCACAAGGAGGGCTGCGAAGAGGCAGGTAAATATCGCGCGCCCAAGGCGCCCGATGTGCTCGATGATTTCTACTGGTTCTGCAAGGACCACATCCGCGAGTATAACCTCAAGTGGAACTTCTTTGACGGCACCACCGAGGCAGAGCTAAATGCCCAGATGTCCAAGGACAAAGTCTGGGAACGTCAGACCAAACCGATGGGCGACCCCGAGGCCCGCGCCTGGGCCCGTCTGGGCATCGAAGATCCGCATCAGGTGCTGGGCGGCAACGCCACCCAGAACCCCGGCAAGGGCAAACCCGGTGGCGGCCGTCGACTGCCGCCCACCGAACGCCGCGCGGTGGAAATCCTCGAGGTTGAGGACACCATGACCAAGGTGGAAATCCGCAAGGCTTACAAGAAGTTGATCAAGGTTCTTCACCCTGACATGAACGGCGGCGACCGCAGCCAGGAAGAGCAGCTGCAAGAGGTTGTCTGGGCCTGGGATCAGATCAAGGAAAGCCGGAACTTCAAGTAATTACGCGCGCCAGCCTTCGGCCAGGATCCGCGCGTCCCTGCACTGTCGCAAAGTGAGGGTCCGCGCCTGGATCAGCGCCATCACGACCAACCAGACCAGAATGATCGGCGACATCGCCCCTATCTGCCCGGCGATCTCCCAAGCAGGTTCGCGCAACGCCCCTATGGACCAATCCATCTTCCTTTCCCCTGTCAAACGCGGTCCAAGATCCGCTCTACCCGCGCCAAGGCGCAGGTGAACCACCGGCTTTGCGCAGGTTTTCTGCAATCTGGGATAAGCGGCAGGCCACAGCATCCAAAGCTGCTTGGGGAACAGCCCGACTGAAGGTGGGGCGCCGTGCCCTGCCGCTCAAGGTCATGTCGTTGGGTAAGGACAATGACTGACACCACCCTGCCCAACCGGCAAAACGGGTGCCATAAACTTGCGGTCAGCAACATAAACGATAGGTATAGGCGCGGATAAGCTCATGGTTGTGGCCGCCGCAAAGGCTCCGAACGCCCATATTCACACTTCTTAACGAATTGCGGTAACACTCATCACCGCTTGAACACCAGGCTCACACCGTTGATGCAATGCCGCTTGCCGGTCGGCTTCGGGCCGTCGTCAAAGATGTGGCCCAGATGCGAACCGCAACGCTTGCAATGGCATTCGGTCTGCACGCCCCAGATGGTCCGGTCGGGCTTGGTGCCGATTGCACCCGGCAGCGCCTTCCAGAAGCTGGGCCAGCCGGTTCCGCTGTCGAATTTATGCTTCGAGCTATAAAGAGGCAGGTCGCAGCCACGGCAAAAATACCTGCCCTTTTTGTAATTCTTGTCCAAGGGCGACGACCCAGCCCGTTCCGTCCCCTCGCGCCGCATCACCTTGTACTGCAAGGGCGTCAGCATGGCGCGCCACTCCGCGTCGCTGCGCGTCACCTCAAAGGCCGCCGCCCTGCGCGGTGATATCCCCGCCAGCATCAGTGCCGTTCCGGCCAGTGCGGTTCCAACAAGAAAGCGTCTCTGCATGGCGAATTCCTCCTTGCCGCCCTTTCTGCGCAGCGCGGTCAGCCCATGCAACAAACACCCTTTCACAAACCGGACAATTCCGCGTGATCCCGTGCCGGGCGTTCCGACCCCGCGTTCCGCCACCCGGCCTCTTGCGCTTGGGGGCGTTTTCATGCACCACGGGGCGATATTGCTGCGCGACCGGCCAAGGGGCCGGGAAGATAGGGAAGAACACCATGGCGGACGGACAGATGGACAACAACGCGAAACCCACCGACGAGATTTCGGTCCGTGACGTGTTCGGCATCGATTCGGATATGAAAATCAAAGGTTTCGCCGAAAAAGGCGACCGCGTGCCGGACCTTGATACCACCTACAAGTTCGACCCTGACACCACGCTCGCCATCCTGGCCGGGTTCTCACATAACCGCCGGGTGATGATTCAGGGCTATCACGGCACCGGCAAATCGACCCACATCGAACAGGTCGCCGCGCGGCTGAACTGGCCCTGTGTGCGGGTCAACCTCGACAGCCACATTTCCCGGATCGACCTTATCGGCAAGGACGCGATCAAGCTCAAAGACGGCAAGCAGGTCACGGAATTTCACGAAGGCATCCTGCCCTGGGCCCTGCGCCATCCCACCGCGATCGTGTTCGACGAATACGATGCTGGCCGCGCCGACGTGATGTTCGTGATCCAGCGGATCCTGGAACATGACGGCAAACTGACGCTGCTGGACCAGAACGAGGTGATCACACCGCACCCGTATTTCCGCCTGTTTGCCACCGCCAACACCGTTGGCCTGGGTGACACCACCGGGCTTTACCACGGCGTGCAACAGATCAACCAGGCGCAGATGGACCGTTGGAGCCTCGTGGCGACGCTGAACTATCTCAGCCACGACGCCGAGACCATGATCGTCCTGTCGAAGAACCCGCATTTCAACACCGAGCGTGGCCGTCAGCAGATCGCTCAGATGGTGACCGTGGCCGACCTCACCCGCACCGCCTTCATGAACGGTGATCTGTCGACCGTGATGTCGCCGCGGACGGTGATCAACTGGGCCCAGAACGCCGAGATTTTCCGCGATCTCGGTTATGCCTTCCGGGTGACCTTCTTGAACAAATGCGACGAACTCGAACGCCAGACCGTGGCCGAATTCTACCAGCGCTGCTTTGACGAGGAACTGCCGGAAAGCGCGGCCAGCGTGAGCTTGGGGTGAGAAAGGCGCTCTCATCTCTCCCTTACACGCCGGTCTCTCGAAGTGGCCCGCAAGGGCCGACGAGCCTCTGCCCGAGGATGCCTGAATGAAAAAGCCCAGCGACAACCCCGCCGATCCGTTCAAGAAGGCATTGGCCGAGGCCACCAAGGTCATGGCCGACGATCCCGAACTGTCGGTTTCCTACACGGTGGATCCGTCGGGCCTGACCGGTGACGCCATGCGCCTGCCTCAGGTTTCGCGCCGGATGTCGCGCGATGAGGTCTTGCTGGCCCGCGGCACGGCGGACGCGCTGGCGCTGCGCCACAAGTATCACGATGCCCAGACCCACGCCCGCTACGTGCCGCCCGGAGATATGGCCCGCGACATCTACGAGGCAATGGAAACCGCCCGATGCGAGGCGATGGGCGCACGCGACATGCCCGGCACCGCTGGCAATATCGACGCCAAGATCGGCAATGACGCGGCGCGCTCGGGCTTTGACAGCATCTCTGACAGGGCCGAAGCCCCGCTGGGCCATGCTGCCGGTTACCTTGTCCGCCACCTCGCCACCGGGCGCGACCTGCCTGCGGGTGCGCGCAATGTCATGGAACTGTGGCAGGGCTTCATCGAAGAACAGGCCGGTGGCACGCTGGACGGGCTGCAAGAGGCGCTATCGGATCAGGCCGAGTTCGCCCGCTTTGCCCGCCAGGTGATCACCGATCTCGGCTATGGTGACCAGCTGGGCGATGACCCGGACATGGACGACGACCAACAGGACGATCAGGACGAACAATCCGAAGACGAGGAACAACAGGACGACAGCGGCGACGAGCAAAGCCAGGACCAATCTGGCGAGGCCGATCCCGAACAGACCCAGGAAGACCAGCAGGACGCAGCCGAGGCCCAAGTCAGCATGGACGAGATGGCCGATCAGGACATGGGCGACGAGGCCGACCTGCCCGATGGCGAGGCCCCCTTGGAGCCCCCGCCCCCTGCGCCGCTTTCCGATGCCGACCCGGATTACAAAGCCTACGAAACCGAATTCGACGAGGAAATCGCCGCCGAGGACCTGGCCGAACCGGTCGAACTGGAACGGCTGCGGGCTTATCTCGATCAGCAGCTCGAACCGCTAAAGGGCGCGGTCAGCCGTCTTGCCAACAAGCTGCAACGCCGGCTTCAGGCACAGCAGAACCGCTCTTGGGAATTCGACCTCGAAGAAGGCATCCTTGATGCCGGGCGCCTGGCCCGGGTGGTGGCCAACCCGACGACGCCGCTGTCCTTCAAGCGCGAAAAGGACATGGAATTCCGCGACACCGTGGTGACGCTGCTTCTGGACAATTCCGGCTCAATGCGCGGCCGCCCGATCTCGATCGCCGCGATCTGCGCCGATGTTCTGGCCCGCACGTTGGAACGCTGTGACGTGAAGGTCGAGATCCTCGGCTTCACCACCCGTGCCTGGAAAGGCGGCCAGTCCCGCGAGAAATGGCTGGGCAACGGTCGCCCGCAACAACCCGGGCGCCTGAACGACCTGCGCCACATCGTCTATAAACGCGCCGACGCCCCGTGGCGGCGCACCCGGCCCAATCTTGGACTGATGATGAAAGAGGGGCTGCTGAAGGAAAACATCGACGGCGAGGCGCTGGAATGGGCGCATCGGCGCATGGGTATGCGGCCAGAGGCCCGCAAGATCCTGATGGTGATTTCCGACGGTGCCCCGGTGGATGATTCAACCTTGTCGGTCAACCCCGCAAACTATCTCGAAAAACACCTGCGCGACGTGATCGCCATGATCGAGAAGAAACGCATGGTCGAGCTTCTGGCCATCGGCATCGGACACGACGTGACCCGCTATTATGACCGCGCCGTCACTATCACGGACGTCGAGCAATTGGCCGGGGCGATGACCGAGCAACTGGCAGCTCTGTTCGACAACGACCCGCGCGCCCGCGCCCGCTTCCTCGGGATCAAAAAGGCCGGCTGACCCCGGCCTTGGCGTTGACGCACATCATACCGAAAACCGGTAAAACGTGGCATCCTTGCCCGTGGTGAGACTCGGCCCTTATCGGGGTCGGCCACCATGGGAAGGGGCCTTGCTCATGCGCCGTTTTACACGTTCACTGCTGCTGCTCACCGCGATCCTGTTTGGCTTCGCACCCGCGCTATTAGCCGAAACCCAAAAGTTGACTATCGTTCACAGCAACGATCTGCACTCGCATGTCCTCGGCTTCTCGCCCAATTCCGACTATACCCCCAACACGGTCAACGATGACGCCACGCTTGGCGGCTGGGCCCGGATTGCAACGATCATCAAGACAGCCAAAGCGAGCCGTGACAACCCGGTCCTGGTGCTTGATGCCGGGGATTTCCTCATGGGCTCGCTGTTCCACACCATCAGCCGGCAACAGGCCAGCGAACTGGTGTTACTCAAGGAAATGGGCGTCGAAGTCACCACCCTCGGCAATCACGAGTTTGACCTGACCCCTGACGGGCTTGCCCGGATTCTCCGGGTGGCAATCGGCAAGGCTGCCATGCCGGAAATCGTTGCCTCCAATTTGATCTTCGATCCCGCCGACCCGCGTGACGACAGCCTGCAGGCCCATGTCACAAACGGCCTGATCAAACCCTACACCGTGATTGAAAAAGATGGCCTCAGGGTCGGGATTTTCGGTTTGGTGGGCAAGGACGCCGATTTTGCCGCCCCCTTCGCCAGCCCGGTCAGTTTTGGCGATCCGATTGAAACCGCAAAAGCCATGGTCGCCAAACTGCGTACCGATGAAGCCGTCGATATCGTCATTTGCCTCAGCCATTCCGGCCTTGATGACAACCCGAAGAAATCCGAGGACCTTCTGCTCGCCCAGGCCGTGGACGGGCTCGACCTCATTATCAGCGGCCATACTGACACTGTGCTGCCCGAGCCGATCGTCGAAAACAACACGATCATCGTGCACGCCTATATCTATGGCCAACGTCTTGGTGTGCTTGACCTTGATATCACTGACAAAGGCATAGCGCTGGCAGGTTACACCTACACCACCGTCGATGATGCCATTCCCGGCGACCCCGACATCACCGCCCTGGTGGAAGGCGCTAAGCAGATGGTCACCGCGCAAACCCTCGCTCCGCTGGGTCTGAGTTTCGATCAACCCGTGGTCGAAACCGGCTTTGACCTGCTGATCCACGAAAACGAAGCCGCCCTCGGCAACCTGGTCACCGATGCCACCCGCTGGGCCGCTGACCGGGCCGAACATGATCCCGCCGACCCGCATAGCCGAGTCCGTCTGGCACTGCATTCCAATGGCGGGATCCGTGATCACATCATCGCAGGTAAAACCGGCCAGATCACCGTGGCCGACCTGTTCCGCGTCGTGCCCCTTGGTATCGGCTCGGACGGCTCCATCGGCTACCCGCTGGTGTCTGTCTACATGACCGGCCCCGAGATCAAAAAGATGTTCGAGGTCCTCACCACCCTGCCCCACCTCAAGGGCGATTATTACTACCTGCACGCCTCGGGTGCCAAGGTTACCTATAACCCCAACCGGATGCTGTTCGACCGGGTCACCGCAATCGCCCTTGACGACGGCGAGGGCCGCTTTGTCCCGCTCGACTATTCACCCTCAAATACAGAGACTTACAAAGTCGTGGCCAGCCTTTACCACGCCACCTTCCTCAAGGTGATCGGCAGCTTTACCCAGGGAATCCTGACGATCGTGCCCAAGGATGCCAACAACCAACCGATTGACGATCTTGACACTGCCCTGATCGACGCCGACCCGACCACCGCCGGTCTGCAAGAGGTCAAGGAATGGGCCGCGCTGATCGAATATGTCCAGACTTTCCCTGACACCAACGCCAACGGCCTGCCCAACATGCCCGAGCGTTATGCCGCCCTCGAAGGCCGCCAGGTGATCGTAGACAGCCTGAACCCGATCAAGCTGGTTTCCGGCGGAAACTACCTGACATGGGCCGCCGTCGGTTTGCTGGTCTTGGGCGTCGGCCTGGTGGCCCTGATGATCTACCTGCCCATCCGGATCATCCGCAAACGGCGGCGCCTGGCCTGACAGTCCGCATTCGCCCTTGCACCCAGCCCCTAATCGCGGCTCAATACGGGCCAAGCCACAGGGGAAGCGAACATGTTCCAATCTTTCCAAGACACTGCCAGCCCGGAACAGGGCCCGCCGCGCTTGGCTGCCCTGCGCACCGAAATGGTGCGCGAAGGCCTCGCCGGGTTTCTGATCCCCCGCGCCGACGCACATCAGGGCGAATATGTGGCTCCCCATGACGAGCGCCTCAGCTGGGCCACCGGCTTTACCGGCTCGGCCGGGTTCTGCGCTGCGCTCGCGAACATTGCCGGGGTCTTTGTCGATGGCCGCTATCGCACTCAGGTCAAGCGTCAGGTTGATCTTGCACATTTCACGCCCGTCAACTGGCCCGAGGTCCAGTTGGGCGACTGGCTGAACGATCAGCTGTCTGACGGCGGCACCGTCGGCTATGACGCCTGGCTGCACACGCCCGAAGAAATCGAGAAACTGGTAAAAACCTGCTCTGCGAATGGCATCCGCTTTGCCGCTGTGAACAACCTGATCGATCACGTCTGGCCCGACCAACCTGCCCCGCCGCAGGGTCACATCTCCCCCTATCCGACCGAGCTTGCCGGGGAACCGCATGGCCAGAAACGCGCCCGCCTTGCGCAAGGCCTGAAAAAGGAAGGCCACGGCGCGGCGATCATCACCCTGCCCGATTCCATCGCCTGGCTGTTGAACATCCGCGGCTCTGACATTCCGCGTAACCCCGTGCCGCATTGTTTTGCCATCCTGCGTGATGACGGCCATGTGGCGCTTTTCGTCGACCCGGCAAAGGTGGACGACGCCCTGCGCGCCCACTTGGGCCCCGAAGTCAACCTGCGCCCAACCCAGGCCTTCCTGCCCGCATTGCACTCGATCACCGGAATCGCCCGGCTTGACCCGAAAACGGCCCCCATGGCCGTGCGTCATGCACTGGATGAGGCCAATATCGCGTTTGAACACGGCGAAGACCCTTGCCTGATCCCGAAGGCCACCAAGACAAGGGCCGAGATCAGCGCCACCTCCGAGGCGCATCTGCGCGACGGTGCCGCCATGGTCGAGTTCCTGACCTGGTTCGATGTCCAGCCCCCCGGCAGCCTGACCGAGATCGACATGGCCAAGCGGTTGGAGAGTTTCCGCCGCGACACCAACGCGCTCTTGGACATCTCATTTGATACGATCGCCGGCACCGGCGCCAATGGCGCGGTGATGCATTACCGGGTGACGGAAACCTCCAACTCGACACTCGAAGACGGCCAGCTGATCGTCGTTGATTCCGGCGGCCAATATATCGACGGCACCACCGACATTACCCGCACCCTGCCCATCGGCCAGCCCGGCGACGAGGAACGCCGCGCCTTCACCCGCGTCCTCAAGGGCATGATTGCCATTTCGCGGGCACGGTTCCCCAAGGGGTTGGCAGGCCGCGATCTCGATGCGCTGGCGCGCTATCCGCTGTGGTTGGCGGGGCAGGATTTCAACCACGGCACCGGCCATGGTGTCGGCGTCTATCTCTGCGTTCACGAAGGCCCGCAACGGATATCCCGCGTCTCTCACGTGCCGCTGAAACCCGGCATGATCCTGTCAAACGAGCCGGGCTATTACCGCGAAGGCGCCTTCGGCATCCGCATCGAAAACCTGATCGTGGTGCAGGAGGCCGAACTGTTTGACGGGGCTGACGATCGCGAAATGTATGATTTCCTGACGCTGACCTATGTCCCCATCGACCGCCGCCTGATCCTGCCTGCGATGATGGACGCCGGTGAGATCGACTGGCTCAACCGCTACCACATCACCTGCCGCGACAAAATCGGCCCTCGGGTTTCCGACGCCGCCCGTCTATGGTTGGACGCAGCGACAAAACCGCTTTGACTTGTTGACGTAACACTTCATCGCTAGGCTTGGCCGCTCAAACGGGGGGAATACGCATATGGCACCGAAAATCACCGTCGCCGCCGCACCGGGCACCTGGACCGTCCGCGCCGGCGGTGCCGTTCTGGGTGAATCGAAACACGCGCTGGAACTGGTCGAGGGCGACTATCCTGCAGTGATCTACTTCCCGCGCTCGGATATTGCCATGGCGCTTCTGGATACCAGCGATCACACTACCCATTGCCCGTGGAAAGGGGATGCCTCGTATTTTTCGATCATCACCAAGTCGAAAACGATCGAAAACGCGGTGTGGTCATATGAGACCCCCAACGACGGCGTGTCGCGGATCAAGGATCACTTGGCGTTCTACACCGGGGATGAGGTGACGGTGGAGCGGGTTTAGCGGACTGTACTTGCGATACTGAAAAACCTTGACCTGCATCATGACACTCATAGGCGCGATGTGGTTTATTCCTGCTCGGGAATAATTGCCAACGCGCGTTCGCAGAGTATCTCATATCTAAGAGCATCACTGATGAAAAAACTACTAACAGCTGCGGCCATTTCGCTTGCCGCCTTTTCCGTGCAGGCAGATGAACAAAAACAACTGGTTACCATCCTGACCGATGCCGAGCCGCAAACCCAGCTCATGGCCATGGTCCTGACGATGCAAGCCGCAAAACAAGGTGCGGCGGCCCATGTTCTGTTGTGTGATTCCGCCGGTGACCTGGCGTTGAAAGACGCCCCCGAAAGCGCGACCCAGGGACAACCGCCAAAAGGCATGAGCCCGCAAGGCCTGATGAAGAAGATCATCGGAATGCCCAATGCCAAGGTCGAGGTATGCGCGATCTACCTGCCCGCAACCGGTGCCGAAAAAGACGTACTGCTTGACGGAATAGGCGTGGCGAAACCCGGCGAAATGGCTGCATCCGTTTTGGCCGCTGACGCGTCGATGAGTTTCTAAACCCGTTCGGGCACGTTCCCGCAACACCTAAAGACAGGTAATCCAACGCGTTTCGCGAAACATCAGGCCTATTGGTTCTCGCGAAACGCGCACAACGCAGGACTTATGTGCCCTTTAACTAAGCCGGCACCGTCGAGCGGGTGTTAACCCACCATTACCTCAACTGTGCTCCTCCGCCGCCGTCGCCGCCAGCGCCTTGTTGTAAGCGACAAGCGCATCCACGTGGCACAGCGCCCCCCAGAGTTCCGGCGGGGCATCTTCGCCCGAGATGCTCAGCACCGGCAGATGCAGCGCCTGCGAGCGTTCGAACACTGGCATGGCGCTTTCCAGCGTGGCGTTGCCATCGACATAAAGCCCGTCCTGCACCATCTCCCACAGCTCTTCCTCGCTGGGGCAATCCTTCTCCCCCAACGGTTTCATCAAAGACGCCACCCGGAACATCGCCAGCAAATAGGCCTGCGGCCCTGCCGCCAGATGCACGCCGCGCCGCTCCAACTGCGTCAGGAAGAACGACCGGTCCACCAACCGTGTGCCAATCGCCGTCGACATGGACACCGCCACCATCACCGCCAATCCGGTCTGCCAGTCGCCGGTCATCTCGAACACGATCAGCGTGGTGGAAATCGGCGCGCCCAGCACCGCGGCCGCCACCGCCCCCATACCCGCCAAAGCGTATAACGTGTGTGACCCCGACACCTCTGGAAAAATCGCGGTAGCAATCAGCCCGAACGCCAATCCGGTCAGCGCGCCCACCATGAGCGAGGGTGAAAACACCCCGCCGCCCATGCGCCCGGCCATGGTCAGCGTCACCGCGACCACTTTGAGCACCGCGAAAATCACCGCCTCATGCAGGATCAGCTTACCGGTCAGCGCTGCGCTGGTGGTTTCGTAGCCCACGCCAATCACATGCGGGAACCAGATCGCCAGCACGCCCAACATCAAGCCCGTTACCGCCGGACGCAGCCACCGGGGCAGGCCGATCCGTCCCTGCACATGGGTCGCCACATCTTCGGCAAAGAAGATCGACCGCATCAACGCTGCTGCAACGAACCCGCAGACGACGCCCAGAATAAGATAGGCCGGCAATTCCGCGTAAAACTCCAGGGCCGAGGTTGTGGGCAGGGTGAACTCGGTCACGTCGCCAAAGGCCAGCCGATTGATCACCGTGCCCGCGACGGATGCAATCACGATCGGCGCAAAGGCGTGCACGGCGAAATGGCGCAGCACAACCTCCATGGCGAACAATGCCCCAGCAATCGGCGCGTTGAACGAGGCCGACACCGCCGCCGCCACGGCGCATCCCATCAAATCACGCCCGGTGATCCCGCTCGCATGGATTCGCTCGCTGATCCAGCTGGAAATCTCGCTGGCCATATGCACCACCGGTCCCTCGCGCCCCGACGAACCACCGGTCGACAGGGTGATGAGCGAAGCCAGAGCACTGGCCAGCCCGGCCCGGCCCTCGACCCGGCCCTGGTACATTGCCGCCCCCTCGATCACGTCGGCCACAGACCGCACCCGTCCGTCATCGGTGAAAAAATGCAGGATCAGCCCTACCGCCAACCCGCCCAGGGTCGGGATGAGGATAAGCCAGTACCACGGCAGCGTCGCGGCAAAGGAATGGATATGTGCGGTATCGTCGGTGCCATAGGCCCAAGCCTGCAGCCCTTCGATCCCGCGCCGAAACAGCAGCGCTGCAAACCCGGCGCCAATCCCGATCAGCAACGCGAGAAACCAAAACTGAACCTGGCTTGGTCCATGGCTGCGCATGATACCGATCGCACGGCGCAGATCGGCCCAGGCCGACGCCATGTATTGCCCAAGGAATGATCGGGGCCCCGGGGTCATGACTGGCAAATATCCGGCATTTTAATCAAATCGGAACCGCCTCCCCTTCCCCATGCCCCATGCTTGTCCTAGGATCGTGAAACCGCATCTCACCGGGGGGAACGATGCCGATCCAGAATGCGCTCGATGCGCTTTCCACATTACTAGGCCAACGGCTGACGCGCTCCAAGTCCGATCTCGAGCTGCATGGCCGGTCTGAAACCCATTTTCCGCTGACACCACCGGATGCCGTGGCCTATCCGGAAACCAGTGCTGAAGTGTCCGAACTGGTCAAGATCTGCGCCGCCCATCGCGTGCCTGTGGTCGGATGGGGCACCGGCACCTCGCTCGAAGGTCAGGCCCAGGCGGTGCACGGTGGCGTGGTGGTCGATTTCTCGCGCATGAACAAATTGCTTGAGGTCCGTCAGGGTGACATGGACGCGGCAATTCAACCGGGCCTCACCCGTGAAGAGCTGAACGAAGAGTTACGCGCCACCGGGCTCTTTTTTCCAGTTGATCCCGGTGCAAACGCGTCGTTGGGTGGCATGGCGATGACCCGGGCCTCTGGCACCACCGCCGTACGTTATGGCACCATGCGCGAAAATGTGATGGGGCTTGAGGTGGTTCTGGCCGATGGCCGCATCATCCGCACCGGCAGCCGCGCCCGCAAATCCTCTGCCGGTTATGATCTGACCGGCCTGATGGTCGGCTCAGAAGGCACCCTTGGCCTGATCACCGAACTGACCCTGAAACTGCATGGACAGCCCGAGGCGATCACCGCCGCGATCTGCGCCTTCGACAACGTCGACGACGCCGTGCGCGCGGTCATCGACACGATCCAGCTCGGCCTTGCCATGGCACGGATCGAACTGCTCGATACCGAAACCGTCAAGGCCTTCAACGCCTATTCCGGCGCCACCATGCCTGAATGTCCACATCTGATGGTCGAATTTCACGGATCGGAAAGTGGTGTCGAGGAAATGGCCACCACCTTTGGCGAGGTCATTGCCGAACATGACGGCCACGGCTTCAACTGGGCCACCCGCCCCGAGGACCGCACTGCGCTCTGGACCATGCGTCACAATGGCGCCTATGCGATCTATGCCGCGCGCCCCGGTTGGAAATCGCTGGTCACCGATGTCTGCGTACCGATCTCGCGCCTGGCCGATGCGATCAACGAAACCGCCACCGACCTGACCGAGGCCGGGCTTTATGGCCCGATCCTGGGCCATGTTGGTGATGGCAATTTTCATTCGGTGATCATGTTCGATCCGTCCGACGCGGACCAGTTCAAATCGGTCAAGGCCGCCTCAAACCGAATGGTCGAACGGGCACTGGCCATGGGCGGCACGGCCACCGGAGAACATGGCATCGGCCTGGGCAAGCTCGATTACATGCAGGCCGAACATGGCCAGGGCTGGGCGGTGATGGGGGCGGTCAAACGGGCGCTCGACCCGGACAACATCATGAATCCCGGAAAGCTTGTGCCGCCGTCCAATTAATCCTCCACAGGGAGTTTTTGCCGCTCGTTCTGCTGCGCAAAGGTATAGAATATCGTATTTGACCCTTTGCCCCCGCGCGATATCTTACCAACGGGTAAAATTTGCGACACGAGAAACGGGACGGCTGCGGGTATGAATGCCAAACCACACAGGATTTCAACCGATAGCGGCAGTCCCAGCCGGCTTGCCCAGGACGTGATCGACCGGCTTTACGAAGTCGCGGTCGATCCTGCACGCTACGAGGAGCTTCTGGATCAGTGGGAAACCCTGATCAGCCCGTATCGCCGGACCCTGGGCCTCGATACTCCAATCGCCCTGACCGCGATCGACTTTGAAAGCCATTTCCGCCGGGCGGATCAGGTTCTCGACAGTCTCACTGCAAATGCCGACCCAAACACCACCACCCCGGGCATCCTGTCCCGGTTCCAGACTTCCGCGGCCTTCACCATCAACCGCGATCTCACGCTGGGTGAAATCAACCCGCCCGCCATGCAGGTCTTCAACCTCTTTACCGGGGCGCCGCTGTCGTCGCTGCCGCTGGAACCCGATGACCTTGCGGCGCTGATCGAACAGGTCACCCGGGCCTTCACCGCGAATGTCGATACCCCGCATCTGCTGCGTGCCCGCCTGCGCGAGACATCGCGGCTGGCCGTGTTCCAGCTGCGGGTGCTGCGCCCTGAGGACGCGCCACCCTTCATCGTTGCGGTCAGTTCGGAACTGATCTGGCCCGACAGGTTCGACGACTTCCTGAAATCGGTCTTTTCCCTCACTGAGGCCGAGACCCAGGTGCTCCGCGCGCTCTCCGAATGCCACTCGTTGCAGGACATCGCCGACCAGCGCGGGCGTTCGCTCGATACCGTGCGCACCCAGATCAAGTCGATTTTGGCCAAAACCGAAACCCACAGCCAAGCCGAACTGATCCGCCTGACGCTGTCAACGATGGACATCGCCACCTACACCCAGGACGCTGCCGCGCAGGCGCAACGGCCCCAGACCGATCACAGTAGCGGATTTGCCGCGCTGCGACCACGCCCCTATCACACGCTGATGCTGCCGGACGGGCGGCGCTTCGACTATCTTATACTCGGCGATCCAGCCGGACGGCCCGTTCTCTTTGGCCCGCAGGATTACGGCCTTACCCGCTGGCCCGCCTCGGCCGAGGCCGACGCCGCCCTGCGCGGCGTCAAGGTGATCGTGCCAGTCCGCGCGGGTTACGGCAATTCCACCCCCTTGCCGCGTGACGCTGACATGACCCGCAGCATCATCTTGGATTATGCTCACCTGCTCGACCATCTCGGCGTCAGCCGCTGTCCGATCATCTCGCTGGGTGGCGATTTCTTCTTCTCGGCGCATTTCCACGATACCTATCCCGACCGGGTCAGCGCTCTCATCGCCTGTGCCGGGATCCTGCCGCTGAACCGCGCCGAACAATATCAAAGGATGCACAAATGGCACCGTTTCATCCTGGCCGGTGCGCGCTATACCCCGCACCTGTTGCCCTTCATGGTCAAGGCCGGCTTTGCGCTGGCCCGCCGTCTGGGCAAGCGCAAATTTGTTCACGCGGTCTATGGCGACAGCCCCGCCGACGTCGCCACTTTCGAAAACCCTGAGGTGTTCGAGGCCATGGTCGTCGGCTCCGAAGTCTGCTTGTCGGATGATCATTCCGCCCATGCCGCTTTTGCCTCCGAAGTGACCTTGCAGGAAACCACCGATTGGAGCGGCCCGGTCAGACGCACGCGGGACCGATGCCCGGTTCACTTCCTCAACGGCAGCCAAGATCCGCAAACACCACCGGCGACACTCGCCGAACTCAAGGGGGAATACCCCTGGATCGACTTCATAAACTACGAGGATTCAGGCCAACTTGTTTTCTTTGCAAAGTGGCCCGAAGTACTTGATCTGGTTGAAAAATATATCTGACGAAACACGCCTTACACCATCTGGGGTATGACAATTCGTCCAGGCTTTGGCATGGTGATTCCACAACGAATTTTCAGCTGCCCCCGGGCACGAAATTTTACTTAACGAGCATGTCCCGTCTTTACCGGGTCTGCGACATAAGCGGGCCTCCCGCAAAAAAAATGGCCCCGCACTGGCCCTGCCGCAACGTATTGGCGGTACCCGGTGCGGGGCTTTTTCGTTTGCGCCAGGCCGAACCCGGCGATCCCCGGCTGGCTTTACCATATTGCTAGGGTCAACCTATCTGCCTTATCTAACAGCTGTCTGAAATGGCCTGAAGCGGCCCTTCAAACAACCAGCGCCGCCTCTTCCTTTTGCCAGAAATATCCCGGGGGGTCTTGGGGGGCAGCGCCCCCCAGCTGGTCGGATTGCGAAGCAATTCGAAAGTCCGCTTCAGACCAAAACCCGCCACCCACAGCCCTAACCAAGCAGCCGTTCCGCCGCAGCGCGGGCCTCATCGGTTATCACGTCGCCAGACAGCATCCGGGCAATCTCGTCCACCCGCTCAACGCCATTCAGTGGAACCACCGTCGACAGGGTCATGTCTTTCTCGACCCGTTTCTCGACCCGCCAGTGATACCCGCCCTGCGCCGCCACCTGGGGCGAATGGGTCACCACCAACACCTGCGCTCCCTCGGCCAGTGCCGCCAGCCTGCGGCCCACCGCATCCGCAGTCGCCCCGCCGACACCCCGGTCGATCTCGTCGAAAATCATCGTCACGCCCGGATTGGCCTTCTGCGCCAGACTCACCTTCAACGCCAGCAGGAACCGGCTCAACTCCCCACCCGAGGCAATCTTGGCAATCGGCCCGGAAGGCGCGCCCGGGTTGGTCGCCACCGTGAAACTCACTGCGTCCATCCCCTCAGGCCCTGGCGCGGCGAGGTCTATCTCGGTGACGAACACTGCCCGCTCCATCTTGAGCGGCGCCAACTCCGCCATCACCGCCTTGTCCAGAGCCTTGGCCGCGCGCGCCCGCTTGCCGCTCAACACTGCCGCAGCCTTGTCATAGCCCACTTTCGCAGCCTGTTCGGCCTCTTCCAGTGCGGCAATATCCGCATCGCCGCGTTCCAGCGCGTCAAGCCGGTCACGCAGTCCCATGGCAAAACTGCCCAACTCATCGGGCAACACGTCATGTTTGCGCGCCAGTGCCCGGATCGCGAACAGCCGTTCTTCACAGGCTTCCAATGCAAAGGGCTCGAAATCCAACGCGTCCAGTGCGCGGCGGATCCCGTCCCCGGCCTCGGCCAACTCGTTCAGGGCCCGACCCAAAGCCTCGACGGGTTCATCCAGCAGCCCGTCCAGATCACCGGCCACCGCCTCAAGCCAGCGCAGCGCATCCTCGGCAGCCCCTTCGGCGCCGCCGTCGCCACCGGACACAGCCCCGCGAGCCTTGTCGATATCCTCGCGCACCCGTTCGGCCGCCTGCATCCGGCGGCGTTCACGGTCCAGCACTTCATCCTCGCCCGGCTGTGGGTCCAGCGCATCCAGCTCTCCCACCGCGTGGCGCAGGAATTCTTCCTCGTCGCGCACCGCCTCCAGCGCGGCCCGTGCCACACCCAATTCCTTCTCCGCCCTGCGCCAACCGGCCCACGCCTTGCGGGTGCGATCTATCGCCTCCGCGTTGCCGGCAAACTCGTCAAGCAGCGCCCGATGCCCACGCGGGTTGAGCAGCCCTCGATCGTCATGCTGCCCATGCAGTTCAACCAGCACGTCCGACAACTGCCTGAGCACCTCGCCCGAACAGCGCCGATCATTGACCCAGGCCGTCTTGCGCCCGTCGCGCCCATTAACCCGGCGCAACAAGAGCGTGCCGTCCTCGCATTGCGGCAATCCCGCTTCCGCCAGAACCGCGTGTACCGCATGCCCGTTGGGTAGATCGAATTCCGCCGTGACCTCGCCCTGCTCGGCCCCGGCCCGCACCAGCTCGGCCCGCCCGCGCCAGCCCAGCACGAATCCCAGGCTGTCCAGAAGGATAGATTTGCCCGCCCCGGTTTCCCCGGTCAGCACGTTGAGACCCGGCCGGAATTCCAGGTCCAGCCGGTCAATGATCAACATGTCGCGGATTTCAAGCGTGCGCAGCATCAGATGACCGCCCCGTTGGGTGCGTTTTCAACGCACCATTCGCCCATGGCTTACAACCACCGCCCCTTGACCATCTGACGATAGATCTTGCGCAACCAGTTGTCGCCCGAGGCCTTCAGCTCAAGCCCGCGCCCGGTCAGCAGCTTGTAGCTGTCCTCGTACCAGTCGGTGCCGACAAAGTTGTGGCCCAAGATGGCGCCTGCGGTCTGTGCTTCGTTGGTCAGACCAAGCGACAGGTAGGATTCGACCAGCCGGTGCAGCGCCTCGGCGGTGTGCGAGGTGGTCTGGAAATCCTCGACCACAACGCGGAATCGGTTGATCGCGGCCGTGTAATGCTTGTGACGCAGGTAATAGCGCCCGATCTCCATTTCCTTGGCCGCCAGGTGGTCGAAGGCCAAGTCGAATTTCAGCACCGACGAGCGGGCATATTCCGTTCCGGGATAACGCTCGATCACCGCACGCAGCGCCTGCAGCGCCTGGAAGGTCAGCCCCTGGTCGCGACCGACCTCGTCGATCTGGTCATAATAACTTAGCGCCAGCAGGTACTGCGCATAGGCGGCATCGTCATCGGTCGGGTAGAAATCAATGAACCGCTGGGCGCTTGACCGGCTGTTCTCGTAATCCTTGTCCTGATGGAAGGCATAGGCCTGCATGATCAGGCTACGCTTGGCCCAGTCAGAATAGGGATAAAGCCGCTCGACCTCGCCAAAGAAATGCGCCGCCTCGCCGGCCTGTTTCCGGTTGAGCTCGAACTCGGCCCGCTCGTAAATCTGTTGCGCAGTGTAGTTCTCGATCGGCACGTCGCCGCGCCGCACGGCATTCGCCACGCTGTCGGCACAGCCCGCAAGCATTGCCAAGCCCACGCCCATGGCCAGAATCTTGGCCCTGAATTTGTTGCCCTCGCCGCCTGTCATGCTCGAAAAACCCTTTGCTCGAACAAGTTCATGGGCTCTGCGCCCCGTTTCTTAATGCCTCTCCTAGCACAGAAAATTCCGGTGCAAAACGCCTTTGACACCTAACGTGGCTGTCAATTCGCATTTGAGCCCTAAAATCCTGATTTACTTGTGCGGAATCCCATGCATTTTCTCGCGGATTGCGGCTTGAACCCGTCCTCGAGGGGCATGGAGAGAGGTTAGGCAACGGCCTTGGCGATGGTGGGAATCTCACCGGCATGCACCCCCGCTCCCGGCAAACGCGCCGCCGTCTCGGCATCACAGCGGATCATCCGGAACGCCCCCGGGGTCGCAAACATTTTACGCAACAGCTCGTTGGTCAGCGCATGACCGGCACGGTGCCCGAAATAGCCACCGATGATCGGAGCACCCGCCAGCGCCAAATCACCCAGTGCATCCAGCATCTTGTGGCGCACAGCCTCGTCAGCGTGGCGCAGCCCGCCGGGCGAAAGTACCTTTTCACCGTCGACCACCACGGCGTTTTCCAACGTTCCGCCCAAGGCGAGACCTTGCGCATGCATCGCGTCCACATCCGCCTGGCGGCAGAAGGTACGGCTGTCGCACAGCTCGCGCACGAAGGAGCCGTTGGCCATGTTCAGCACCTTGCGCTGCTCTCCAATCGCGGCATCCTCGAACTCGATGGAAAAATCGATGGTCAGGCTCTTGCCCGGTTCCAGCCGTGCCCAGGCTTCATTCGCGCCCTCTCCGCGGCGCACTTCGACCGGCTTGAGAACTTCGATTGCGCGCACAGGCGCATCCAACCGTGCCACACCCCGTGCCAAAATGCCCCGGACAAAAGCCGCAGCACTGCCATCCAGGATCGGCACTTCCGGCCCGTCAATCTCGATCAGTGCGTTGTGCACCCCACAACCCGCGAGCGCCGCCATGACATGTTCGACGGTCGAGACGCTTACTCCCCGGTCATTCACAAGCAACGTGCACAGCGGCGTCTGCTCGACCGCGTCCCATCGGGCCGGGATCAATGCATCGCCAAGACGGATATCGCTACGTTTGAACCAGATGCCATGCTCGGCCGAGGCCGGACGGATCACCATCCGCGTGCGCTTGCCCGAATGCAATCCGACGCCTTGAAAAACGGCTGGAGATTTGATGGTCGTCTGCACGAAGGGCCCCAGGTCTGGGCGGACACACTGGTCCGCTGTTGGCGCGAATTTAAGCAAAGCCGGGGTCCGCCTCAATTCACGCTTTGCAACGGTGTTGAAACAGTCACCCCTCTCAATCGGCAACTTGTCGCCGCAACGCAGCGTAACCCTTTGTGACCAAAGAAAAACCCGCCCTCGCGGGGCGGGTTTCATAACTGTCACAATTGACCGTTAACGATCAGTTCGCCTGACGCCGCAGGAAGGCCGGGATCTCGATTCGATCCTGCTCGGCCTCTTCTGCCGGGCTCGGCGCCTGAACGCTGGGCTGGGCCTGCTGCTGTGCCACCGGGCGCGGTGCCGGGGCCTGCGGCTGCTGTTGTTGCTGCGGCTCGGCACCGTGGCCAGTCATCCGGTTGATCAGCGAGTTGATGCCGAAACGCGGGCGCTCGACCTCGGGCTCAGCCTCTTGCGAAGCAGCCTGTTCGGGCTGTTGCGGCGCGGCGGCGCCCGGCGCGCGTTGCACAGCGGCTTTCAGTCGGGCCATGGCATCCGGGCTGGGTGTGCCGGGGGCCGGAGCTTGCGGCGCGACGAACTCTTCCGGATCCGCATCAAGCGCATCGGCCTGCGGCTGGAACGCTGCCACTTCCGGCTGATAGGCCGGTGGCGGCAAATCGTCTGCAATCTCTTGCGCTACGGCGGCAGGCTGTTCTTCGAAGATGTCTTCCATCTGGTCCTCGGCGGCAGCCGCCTGGGCGTCCAGGTCTTCAAACAGGCTCGGTTCCGACGCGGCAGGCGCAGCAACGGCGACCTCGGCTTCATGTTCGTCCTCAACCGACACGGTCTGCTTCAGCGGTTCGGCCAGGCTGCGGCGCGGGACCGGAATGTCGGTATGCACTTCGCTGGCATCGATGCCGGTGGCAACCACGCTGACGCGCATCTCGCCTTCCATACCGGTATCCAGCGTCGAACCGACGATGATGTTGGCTTCCTGGTCGACTTCTTCGCGAATGCGGTTGGCGGCTTCGTCCAACTCGAACAGGGTCAGATCATGACCACCGGTGATGTTGATCAGCACGCCCTTGGCGCCTTTCAGGCTGATCTCATCCAGCAGCGGGTTGGCAATCGCCTTCTCGGCGGCCTGGGTGGCGCGATCTTCGCCAGCGGACTCGCCGGTGCCCATCATTGCCTTGCCCATCTCGTCCATAACGGCACGCACATCGGCAAAGTCGAGGTTGATCAGACCCGGGCGCACCATCAGGTCGGTCACACCTTTCACACCTTGGTAAAGAACGTCATCCGCCATCGAGAACGCCTCGGTAAAGGTGGTCTTCTCGTTGGCCAGACGGAACAGGTTCTGGTTCGGAATGATGATCAGGGTATCGACGACCTTCTGCAGGCTGTCGACACCGTCTTCCGCCTGTTTCATCCGTTTGCCGCCCTCGAACTGGAACGGCTTGGTCACAACGCCCACGGTCAGAACGCCCAGTTCACGTGCGGCCTGCGCGATGATCGGTGCGGCCCCGGTGCCGGTGCCGCCGCCCATCCCGGCGGTGATGAAACACATGTGCGCGCCAGCCAGGTGATCGACGATCTGCTCAATGCTTTCCTCGGCAGCGGCAGCGCCGATCGTGGCCTTGGCGCCAGCGCCCAGACCTTCGGTAACCTTGATGCCCATCTGGATGCGGCTTGTCGCGTTGCTCTGCTGCAGCGCCTGCGCGTCGGTGTTGGCCACCACGAAATCCACGCCATCCAGTTCCTTGGCGATCATGTTGTTGACCGCGTTACCGCCTGCGCCCCCAACGCCAAATACCGTGATACGGGGTTTCAACTCTTCATGTCCGGGCATGGTAAGGTTCAATGTCATGGATACTGTCCGCCTGATGTCGTGAGCCCCGCATTCCGCGGGTTTTTCTGCCTTATCTGTCCCATTCTTAACCATTGCAGCCGCAAACGTCACCCAAAAAACACAGTTTCAACACAAAATGTGGCGCGTTTTATTGGGGATTCACGCGGGATTTTGCCGATTTGTCCAGATATTGCGGAAATCGGCATGTCCAGCACAAAAAGGGATTAGTCGCGTAATCGCGAAAGCTTCGCGCGCGAGTCACCGTTCCAAGTTTTCGGGGTCCCTGCTCGACCCTCCGGCCCTCTCTTATGGAAGGCTGCACGCATCTTAGCCAGTGTCGCGCGACAAGACCAGCCGGTTTTTCCCGCTCAGCATGTAAATCCGCGCTGTTCGATTGAATCCGGCCTGGGCATGGCCCAGATTACTGCCAGGCCCCCGCGCCTGTCTAACCGGGCAAACTCTATGACCTTTCTGGGAAGTCTCGTCCTCATTGTTCTGGCTGCCATTGCCGCGGTCGCGTTGCTGCGCCTGGTCTTCCCCCTGCCCGGCATTTCCCGCCGCGCGCCCAGTTATGCCCTGCCGGCGGACAAGACCGGCCCACTGAGCTGTTTCCTGACCGAAGAGATAGACAACAATCCCGGCAAAACCGGCGTGGTCACTCTGAACGAAGCCTCCAGCGCGCTGGCCCAGCGACTGGCCCTGGTTCACGCCGCGCAAAGCGCCATCGACGCACAGTATTACATCTGGCACGACGACACTTCGGGCATCCTGCTTCTCGACGCGCTGCTTGCTGCTGCTCGTCGCGGCGTGCAGGTTCGGCTGCTTCTCGATGACAACGGCATTACCGGGCTCGATCCCATCGTCGCCACGCTGAACGCCCAGCCAAATTTCGAAATCCGCCTGTTCAACCCGTCCACCGTGCGCCGCCCGAAAACTCTGGGCTACGCCTTTTCCTTCGTGCGGATGAACCGGCGAATGCACAACAAGTCATTCATCGTTGACGGCACCGCCGCGATCATCGGTGGGCGGAACATCGGCGACGAATACTTCGCCATTGGTGAGGGTCAGTTCTTCCTCGATCTCGACGTGCTGGCCGTGGGGCCGGTCGTCGCCCGGGCCACCAGGGTCTTCGACGACTACTGGAACTGCGCCTCCGCCTTCGAGGCCGAAACCATCATCTCAGGCAGCGGTGATCTTACCGCTTTCCAGGCCCGCGCCGACAGGGTGAAAAACAGTCCCGAGGCCCAATCCTTCCTCACCGAGGCGGCAACCGCAGAAGACCTGCACATCGCCAACAAAGAACAGGTGGAATGGACCGATGTCGCCCTTGTGGCCGACGATCCCGCCAAGGGCGAAGGCGAGGTGTCGCGCGACAAGCTGCTGATCTCGCACTTTGCCGACATCCTGGGTGGTGTTTCAACCCGGCTGGACGTGATATCGGCCTATTTCGTGCCCGGCGTGCGGGGCGCGCGGTTTTTCACCGATCTCGCCAAGCGCGGGGTCAAGGTCAACGTCCTGACCAACGCGCTTGTCACCACCGACGTGCTCTTGGTGCATTCCGGCTATACCCGCTACCGGCGTCGCCTGCTCAAGGCCGGTGTTTCGCTGTTCGAGCTCAAACCCCGCCCCGGGATGGCAACCGGCCCTGACGCACAGCTCAAACCGCTGGGCCTTGCCGGTGCCAGCCTGCATGCCAAAACCTTCGCCGTGGATGGTCGCCGGGTTTTTATCGGCTCGCTCAACCTCGATCCCCGTTCGGCTATACTGAACTGTGAAATGGGGCTGATTATCGACAGCCCGACAATGGCCGGGCGCATGCAGTCTCATTTCGACGGGCCGGTCGACGCCGTCAGCTACAAGCCGCAGCTGACACCGGAAAAGCGGATGGTGTGGAGCGAAGCGCGAGAAGACGGCTCGACCCGCATCTACCAGGAAGAACCCGGCGCTTCGCTCGGCCAACAAGTTGCGCTCACTCTCATCGGGTTGCTGCCCGTGGAATGGCTGCTTTGACGCCGGGGTATTCGCAGGGAAAACCGTCGCAATGTTCACTATTGCAGTCTTTCGAACTCTCGCCAAAACTCGTCCATACCTGTTTGTCGGTCTGGAGTAGCCATCATGCGGTTTCTGCGATTCTTCGGCTTTTTCGTCTTTGTTGGGGTGATCGCCGTCTTCCTCCTGCGGCTCACATTCCCGCTGCCCGACATTTCTGAACGCCCCCACAGCGCCGCGCAAACACCTGACCCCGACAACCCGCTCGCGCAAATGGTCAGCACGGACATGGCCGCCAACCCCGGCAAGTCTGGTGTCGTTCCCCTTTTTGATGGCACGGCCGCCCTTGCGGCCCGCATCGCGATGATCAATGCCGCCCGGCACAGCATCGAAAGCCAGTATTATATCTGGCACGACGACACCTCGGGCGTCCTAATGTTCGAGGCCCTTCTTGATGCCGCCGAACGCGGCGTGCATGTGCGGCTTCTTCTCGATGACAACGGCATTCCCGGCCTCGATAGTTTTGTCGCGGCCCTCAATACCCACCGGAATTTCGAAATTCGCCTGTTCAATCCCTCGACCGTGCGCAGCCCGAAATTGCTGGGCTACACCTTCGACTTCTTTCGCATGAACCGCCGGATGCACAACAAGTCGCTGATCGTTGACGGGGCGATGACAATCATCGGCGGGCGCAACATCGGAGACGAGTACTTCCAGGTCGGCGAAGATCAGTTTTATGTCGACCTCGATGTGTTGGCGGCAGGCGCCATCGTGGCGGACACCACAACCGTGTTCGACGACTACTGGAACAGCATTTCCGTTCACGCGTCTGAAACCATTATCGACGGCACAGGCGACCTCGGCGCGCTCAGGAAACGCATTGCTCAAGTCCACGAAAGCAGCGCCGCCAAGACCTTCCTGTCCGAGGCCGAAACCATACTTGCCCGTATGCCACTCAGCGGCGCATTGGAATGGACCAGCGTACAGCTTGTGGCCGATGATCCGATCAAGGGTCAGGGCGTGGCGCGGCGCGACCAGTTGATGATTACCCGGCTTAGCGGCTTTCTTGGCGCTATCGAAACCCGTCTGGACCTGATCTCGGCTTACTTCGTACCCGGCAGCACAGGCACGCAGATCTTTTCCGATCTCGCCCGGTCGGGCAAGACCGTCAACATCCTGACCAACGCGCTCAACACCACCGACGTGCTGATGGTACATTCCGGCTATACCAAGTACCGCCGCGAACTGCTTGAAGCCGGCGTTAATCTGTTCGAGCTGAAACTCCGCGGCGGCGCCGAGTCCGAGGCCGATCTGCAACTCCTGCCCCTTGGCCTGTCAGGCGCCAGCCTGCATGCCAAGACCTTCGCGGTGGATGGCAAACGCATCTTCATCGGCTCGTTCAACTTCGATCCGCGCTCGGCCATGCTGAATTGCGAAATGGGGTTCCTGATCGACAGCCCCACTCTCGCCAGTCGGATCAGCGGCGCCTTTGACGGTCCACTGAAGGCGGTCAGCTACCGCCCCGCCCTGACGCCCGAAACCAAAATGATCTGGCGCGAGGACTTACTCCAAGGGGACCCCAATATCTATCAGCAAGAGCCCGGAGCAAGCTGGACTCAGCAGATCGCGTTGACCATCATCGGCTTGCTCCCGGTGGAATGGCTTCTGTGATGCCAGTTACAGGAGTTACCAGTTGTCCTTGAACCACTTCACCGCCCGCTTCAGCGACCGCGCCGGATAGCGGTCAACCGGGATTTCGAAATCCCACCATTCGTCCTGCGGATGGGCGGCGAACAGACACATGCCCACGGCGCTGGCAAAGCCCGGCCCCGTCGCCGCCTGCGGCAGCCCATGCACCCGCATCGGACGGCCCAGCCGTACCTGCTGGCCCAGAATTTTTGACGCCAACCCGTCCAGCCCGGGGATCTGACTGCCACCCCCGGTCAGGACGATCTGCTGGCTGGGAAGATGTTCGAACCCGGCCGCATCCAGCCGTACCCGCACCTCTTCCAAAATCTCTTCAACCCGCGGCCGCATGATCCCGATGATCTCGGCCCGGCTGACGCTGCGCCGGTCATGTTCCCAATCGCCCGTGTCACCCGCAAGGTCGATCATCTCGCGATCATCCATGCCAGTGGCGACAACCCCGCCATAGAAGGTCTTGATCCGCTCGGCGGTGGTCAGCGGCACTTGCAGCCCCATCGAAATATCGCCGGTCACGTGATCCCCGCCAATGCGTACCGCATCCGAATAGATCATGTGTTTCTTCATAAAGATCGAAATCCCGGTCGAGCCGCCACCCAGATCAATACAGGCCGCGCCCAATTCCTGTTCATCCTCGACCAGCGACGACACGCCGCTGACATAGGACGAGCTGGCAACACCGGCCAATTCCAGATCGCAACGCCGCACGCAGTGCACCAGGTTCTGGATCGCATGTGCATTCACCGTCACCATATGCATATCGGTCGCCAGCCGCTGGCCCATCTGGCCGCGCGGATCGCTCAGGCCGGAGCGGTGGTCCAGCGCGAAATTCACCGGCTGGGCATGCATCACCTCGCGCCCTGCCCCATAATCCGGCACGTCACAGGCGCTCAGCACCCGGCTAACATCCTGCTCGGTCACCACGTGACCGTCCAACTCGACCTCGCCGGCCAAACCGTAGCTGCGCGGCTCGGCGCCCGAGAAACAGGCGATCACGTGATCCACCCGCACCTGCGCCATTTTCTGGGCTGCCTGAACGGCGGTGCGTATGGCGCGTTCGGTCTCGCCCATGGCGTCGATCTCGCCGAATTTCACCCCACGCGAGCGCGTCGTCGCCGCACCGATCACCCGGAACCCGGCCTGCCCCGCAAGCGATCCCACCTCGCCGTTTTCCGGCTCGGCCCCGTCAAACCGCAGGACAAGGCAGGCGATCTTGGACGATCCCACGTCCAGAATGGCCACCACGCCCCGTTGCATTGCCGCCTTGCGAAGGTTGCGCATTGCGCGCTGTGATTCATATAGCTCGATCATTTTTTTCTTATTCCGTCGCCACCGCGATTTCGCGGATTTTCCACCAATTTTCCACTGCACCCTTGTTCATGCGAATGGTCGGTCGCTGCGCCAGCCGCATGTCCACCGCCACCAGGTCGCGGGCCAGCATGTCCTGCGCGCCGCTCAGCACGATCACCCGTTCCAGTGCCTGCACCGGGTCACTCTCGGGCAACATGATCCGCTGACCGCGGTCCAGCACCACGTCCCAGCGCCGCTCGCCCATGCGCACCAACCCGCGCATCCGCTCGTTCAGCGGGCGCGCCGCCGCATAAAGTCTGCGTGCCTCGTCAATGGCCTGTTCGGCCCCCTTCCCGGCCACCAGCGGCAAATCGCCATGTTCGCCACGCCCCCCGGCCACCGGACCCAGTCGAACACCTTCGCTGTCGATCAACTCCAGCCCCTCGTGATGGCGCCACAGCGCCACCGGCACCCGTTCACTCACGTCGATCTGCAACACGCCGCCATTGCGGATGCGCACGTTGACATCCTTGACCGGGGCCAGCCCGGCAATGTCCTGACGGATGCGCTCAAGGTCCAGATCGAAAGACGAGATCGGGAAGTCCACGGGGACGATCTCGCGAATATCTTCATTGGTGCCCTCGCTGGCGCCATCCACCGCCATCAGCTGCACCATGAATTCAGGACGCGAATAGATTTCCGCGCGCATGTCGGCAATCGCCAGCACCACCCCGTCGCGCCGACCTTCATCTGCGAAATAGACCATACCCGCCGCCAGCGACACGGTAAACGGCACACCCACGCGCAACAGCTTGCGAAACACCGGCGTCAGCCACAACCGCTGCAGGCGATAGGCCCAGCGGCTTGGCGCCGGGTCAGCCTTGGCCACGCTGCGTTTCGGCGCGCTCAGCGATTGCATGAGGCATCCTCCACCATCCAGGCGCAAAGTTGGCCGAACGTCATGCCACAGGCCTCGGCCTGTTCCGGCACCAACGACGTGGGCGTCATGCCTGGTTGCGTGTTAGTTTCCAAAAGGATCAGCCCGTCAACGCCGCGGCTCTCGTCCCAGCGGAAATCTGTTCGGCTCACCCCTTTGCAGCCCAGCGCCTCATGCGCCCGCAAGGCATAATCCATGCAGGCATCAAAAATCTCTTGCGGCAGATCGGCGGGGCAGACATGACGCGACCCGCCCTCGACATATTTGGCGTCGTAGTCATACCAACCATCAGTCAGAATATCGGTCACGGTCAGCGCCCGGTCGCCCATCACCCCTGTGGTCAGCTCGCGCCCTGGCACGAACTCTTCGACCATCATGATATCCGGCGTGCCTTTGGCCAGCTTCGGTGGCCCATTTGCGTCTTCGTTAACCAGGTATATCCCGACAGACGAGCCCTCATTGTAGGGCTTCACGACATAAGGCGGCGCCATCACGTGACCGGCTTCGACCTCGACCTTGGGCGCCAGGATGCTGTTCGCCACCGGCAGCCCGGCCGCGACGTAGGCCGCCTTGGCCCGCTCCTTGTCCATCGCCAGCGCGCTCGCATAGACGCCGGAATGGGTATAGGGGATGCCCATCCACTCCAGAACGCCCTGAATGCAGCCGTCCTCGCCCCAACGGCCATGCAGCCCGTTGAAGACAACATCCGGTTTCACCTCCAGCAGCCTGGCTGCCAGGTCATCACGCCCCGGATCAATTTCAATGACTTCAAACCCCTCACCGCGCAACGCCGATGCGCACTCTTCGCCGGTCACAAGAGACACCTCTCGCTCGGCCGAAAAGCCACCCAGAATCATTGCCACTTTGGGATTTGTCCTGCCCGACATACCCAATTTCACCGCCTCAGAATCCACGGGCCGTTCTTGCAGCCCTTCGTTTCAATTGTTCTTGGTCTTGCCTGTAGTCACTCAGGGGCCGGTTCGCCGACCCTCATGATTTCCCATTCTAGCGTGATACCGCTTGAATCGTAAACCTTTTTTCGCACTTCTTCGCCCAGTTCTTCAAGGTCGCTGGCCGTCGCTCCGCCGGCGTTGATCATGAAATTCGAGTGTTTCTCGCTCATCTGCGCCCCACCGACACGCGCCCCGCGCATGCCCGCGTCATCAATCACCTTCCACGCTTTGAGCTCGTGCGTATCATCGTCGCGCCCGGTGCTGGAAAAGCCTGCAGGGTTGCGAAACGTGCTGCCTGCGCTGCGTTCCTTGGTCGGCTGGGTCGCGTCACGCTTGGCCAGCTGCGCCTCCATCCGCACTTTCAGTTCATCGGGATCGCCCTCCGGCGCTTCAAAAGTCGCCTCGACAATTACCCAGCCCTCGGGCAATTCCGTCTGGCGGTACTGGAACCGCAGATCATCGGCGGTAATCCGCACGATCTCGCCCTGCCGCGTCACCGCCTTGGCCTCGACAAACACATCCTTGGTGTAAGAGCCGTAACAGCCCGCATTCATCCGCACCGCTCCACCGATGCTGCCCGGAATGGTCCTGAGAAATGTCAGGTCCAACCCCGCCTCGGCCGCCTTCCGGGCCACATGCGCATCCAGCGCTGCCGCCCCGGCGATCACCCGGTTGCCCTCGATCTCGATCCCGTTGAACCCGCGTCCCATGCGGATCACCACGGCCCTCAGCCCTCCGTCCCGCACGATCAGGTTGCTGCCCACCCCCATCGGGAACACCTCAACACCTGGATCAAGCGCCGCCAGAAAGCTTGCCAGATCGTCGACATCTTCGGGCATGAACAGCACATCCGCCGGCCCGCCTACACGCAGCCACGTCAGTTCGCTCAGTACTTTCCCCGGGATCAGCTTGCCCCGCACCTCCGGCAAATTGGTCATCACGCACCGCTCGTTTGTTGGTTTTCGGCGTCATACACCACGGCGACCACTGGCGAAACCGGTATCCGCTGCCAACGGCCACAACACGGCATTTAGGCGCGTATGCGCCAAACCCGGCCTCGGGAGGGCCTCGAAACCGGATGCAGCAACGGCAACGAAGAATTGCCAGCGACATCAAGAGCGAAAGATATTGGAAGAAAGCCCTCCCGTGGGGGAGGTCGGACTTAGCGCATACGCGCCGGGGTGCGTTTTATGTTACCGCGATCAAAATCTCATCCGGTTTCTTCAAACCCCGATCAACGCCTTGATGATCTGCCAGACATAGACCACGTATCCCCAACCCTGCTCGGCATAGCCCAACGTCTCCAGCACCGTGGGCAAACCAACCCCGCCCAGCGCCACAACCTTCACCAACCGGCTTCCGAGCCGATAGCGCCCGGCCTCCTCGCCCTCGCGTACCTCGCGCAACTCCGCGGCATCCTCGCGCAACTCCTCGGCCAGTTCGCCCTCTGCATGCTCTGCCACCGCCTCGGCAAACTTCGCTACCTCGGCCCGCGCACCCTCGGAAATCGCACCCTGTCTGCGCTTGGCGTGCGCCTCGGCCACGCTGTCATCGAAATCGACAATATCGCCCGCCGTGTCGGACAATGCCCACACCACAAGGGGGAATTTCCGCGGGCGTCACTCCCGTAGAGCGCGTGATTTCACGCACCACCCACCTTCCGCCGCAGCCACCGCCCCAGGTAAATCACCGGCCAGCGCAAAACGCTCATCCCGGCAAAGATCGCCAGCACCCCAACCCACCACGGGTTCTGCACAAAGAGCCACACCACCAGCGGCACGGCACAACCCATCAGGAAATACGCCCGACGCCAGTGATTGTCCTTCGACGGGATCATCGCCAGCACATTCGCCGCCACCAGCCAGACAAAGAGCGCAATCAGCGACCCGTTCATATGCGGAACTCTTTCGGCAGCTCCACCGGCTGCCCCGTCGCGCGCTTGAGCAGATACCGCAGCGGGTTGCGCATCATCGACAGGAACGCCAGCACACAGGGCAGCGCCCAGATCCAGCCATGCTGATAGCCGACAAACCCGATCAGCACCGGCGCGCTCAACAAGAGCAACACGCCCGGTACATACTGCCGCCGCATCGGCAGCATCGCCACCCCGGTGGCCGCCAGCACCCAGAAACATCCCAAGAGCAGCGATGCGCTCATATACCAACTCCCAAATTCACCGCCAGCGCCCCTGCCGCCAGCACAAGACCAACAACCGGCACCACCATCCACACCCGGAACGGCGCCTCCGGCTCCCGTCGTTTCATAACGATCAACGCCAGATTGACCAAGACGAAAACGCCCAGCAAGATCGAACTGGTCACCTCGGCCAGCACCGCCACCGGCAGCGCCAGCGCTGCGCTGATCACCACCGCACCGATCAGCACCGTTGCCAGAACCGGCGTGCCGAACCGCGCATGGGCATGGGTGAACACGCCAAGCACCGCCGTGCGCCGCCCCAACCCATAGAGAACCCGGCTCGCCATGACGATCTGTGCCAGCACGCCATTGAGGGCCGCAAACACCGCAATCGCCGACATGAACTCGGCCTCGCCCCCGCGCCCGGCCTGCCAGACCAGCGCCAGCGGCTTTTCACTGCCACTCAACGCGTCGATCCCCACCGCCCGCACGGCGGCATAACTCACCAGCCCGTAGATGACCGTGGTGATGCCCAGCGCCAGCAGGATCGCCAGCGGCATGTTACGCTCGGGGCGTTTGACCTCTTCGGCCATGTTGACGATGTCCTCGAAGCCGATAAAGGCAAAAAAGGCCAGCACCGCGCCCGCTCCGATCCCGGCCAGCGCCAGGTCGCTGGGCGGCTCGAACCAGTCGAGTGCGGCAAACTCGGCCACAGGTTCCGCCCCCATCCCGGCCCAGATCACCAGAGCCAGGCCGACAATCTCGATCACGGTAAAGATGGCGGCCAGCCAGAGGCTCTCCAGCACCCCGATCACCGCCACCGTCACCAATGCCAGTCCCACACCCACCATTGCCCACTCGGCGGGCATATCGACAATCGCGGTCAGGTATCCCACCCCGCCGCGCAGCACCGCACCGGCGGAAACTGTCCCGGCGGTCACGATCGCCAACCCCACCAACACGGCCAAAGCTTGGCTGTTCAGCCCCTTGCCGACATAGGCCGCCTCACCGGCTGCCTCGGGAATGCGGGTGGAAAACTCGGCGTATGACAAAGCCGTCGGCGCCGCGATGACTCCGGCGCACATAAACGCCAGCGGCGCCCACAGGCCCGAAGCGCCCGCCACTGCGCCAACCAGCACGTATATCCCGGCCCCAACCATGACGCCCACGCCATAGGCGGTCAAAAGCCCTAACCCGATCCTGCGCTTCAGATGTTCGGTCACGCCACAACACCCCTCGAATAGCATTCGCGCTTCGGAGAAAGCTTAACCAAGTCTAGGGCTCATGACCAAGGTCTAGATCAAATTCGGTACTTTCCGCGCGACAGAACCGCTCATTTCCCGTCGGCTTTCTCCCAACGGCGCAGAACGCTGCCCAAGGCACCGCCCAGAACCGCAGCCCCAAGACCCACCGCAATGGCCAACATGTTTTGAGACGTCAAATCGCGCATCATTGCCATGACCGTCACGACAAGAAACATGAACAGCGCCAGAAAGGTCGGTTTGAACACAATCGATCCAATAATAACGTGGGGTCGCAAAACCAATCCCAAACCAAGCAGGAAACAGAAGCCCCAGACCAGGACGACAAGTAACCCAGCCGCTTCCACGATCTACCCTTCCAACTGCCCCGGCAAGGCATGCGCCCAGGTCGAGATCGTCCCGGCCCCAAGGCACACAACCATGTCGCCGGGCCGTGACTGTTCCTTGACCAGACTCACCAGGTCGTCCAGATCGTCGATCCCCTGCGCATGCCGGTGGCCATGGGCAATCAAACCGGACACCAGGCTGTCCCGATCCGCCCCCTCGATCGGCTCCTCCCCGGCAGCATAAACCTCGGCAATCGCCACCACGTCGGCCTCGTTGAAGCAGGAGCAGAACTCCTCGAAATGGTGATGCAGGCGGGTGTATCTGTGTGGCTGGTGCACCGCCACGATCCGCCCTTCGGTCGCCTGACGTGCAGCTTTCAGCACGGCGGCAATCTCGGTCGGGTGATGGCCGTAATCGTCGATGATTGTAACCCCGTTCACCTCACCCACCCGGGTAAAGCGCCGGTTCACGCCGCCAAACCCGGCCAGCGCCTCGCGGATTTCGTCGCCCTTCATGCCCAGATGCCGCGCCACGGCAACCGCCGACAATGCGTTCGAGACGTTATGATCCCCCGGCATCGGCAAGGTGCAGCCCTCGATCACCATATCCTCGTTCTGCAACGCGATATCGAAATGCGCCACGCCCTTGGCATAGGTCAGGTTCACCGCCCGCACATCGGCCTGCGTGTTAAAGCCGAATGTCACCACCCGCCGGTCGGTGATCTTGCCCACCAAGGTCTGCACGTCCGGATCGTCGGTGCAGCACACCGCCAGCCCATAGAACGGGATGTTGCTGACAAACTCCTCGAACCCGCGGTGCAGGTTCTCCTCGGTGCCCCAGTGCTCCATATGCTCGGGGTCGATATTGGTGACGATGGCAATGGTCGCGGGCAGCCGGTTAAAAGTGCCATCGCTCTCATCGGCCTCGACCACCATCCATTCGCCGCCGCCCACACGCGCGTTCGAGCCATACGCGTGGATGATGCCGCCATTGATCACCGTCGGGTCGAAATGCCCGTGATCCAGCAACGCCGCCACCATCGTCGTGGTGGTTGTCTTGCCATGGGTCCCGCCCACCGCGATGTTCGATTTCAACCGCATCAGCTCGGCCAGCATCTCGGCCCGGCGCACCACCGGCAGCCCCTTGGCGCGCGCTTCGTCCAGTTCCGGATTGCCTGGCTTGATCGCCGAGGAAATCACCACGACCTCGGCCCCTTCCAGGTTCTCCGCCCGCTGGCCTTCGAAAACCGTTGCGCCGTTGTCTTCCAGCCGCGCCGTGATTTTCGAGCGTTTCAGGTCGGACCCTTGCACCACGTAGCCATGGTTGAGCAGGACCTCGGCAATTCCCGACATGCCGATCCCGCCTATGCCGACAAAATGGATCGGTCCCACGTCCCCGGGGAGTTTGGTTGCTGCTGCATTCATTGCCTGTTCCGCCTCATCGAAATCTGCGTAGTCCGGGGGTCAGCCCGGCTCTTGTTGTTCTACACCGGCCAATTGCTCGACCAGTGTCACCAATTCTTCCGTCGCCTCGGGTTTACCTACCGACAACGCCGCCTGCGCCATCAGATTCGCGCCTTGCGGGTTGCCCAATACGCTGACGATCTGCTCGACCATGACCTCGACAGACAACTGGCTTTCGGGAATCACGATCGCGCCCCCCGCCTCGGCCAGTCCACGCGCATTGGCACTTTGATGATCGCCTGCGGCATGCGGATATGGAATCAAGATCGCCGGCCGGCCAATCACGCTGATATCGGCCACGCTCGAGGCACCTGAACGACTGATAACCAGCTGCGCCTCGCTCATCCGGCGCGGCACATCGTGAAAGAACGGCTGCACATCGGCCGCGATGCCATGCTCGGCATAGAACTTTGCGACCCGCTCGCCATCCTCGTCCCGTGCCTGGTGGCTGACCCGGACATATTGCAGCATGTCGACCGGCAATTCGGCGATCGCCGCCGGGACCACGTCGCTCAGGACCCGCGCGCCCTGGCTGCCGCCGATGACCAGAACCGACATCGGATACTCCCCCGGCGCGATATAGCCTGACCCGGCGCGCTCCAACACGGCGCCACGTACCGGGTTGCCGGTATGCACGCCTTCCACTCCTTCGGGCAGCTCGGTCGGCCAGGTGCCGCAGGCCACCACGTCGACCCGCTTCGAAAAGATCTGGTTGACCCGGCCCAGCACTCCGTTCTGCTCATGCAACATGCGCGGCAGCTTCAAGAGCCACGCAGCCCCCATGGCCGGGATCGCCGGATAACCGCCAAAGCCCACCACCACGTCGGGCCGGTCCCGCTTCGTCCGCCATGTCGCCGACAGCACCCCGCCCAGAATCCGCAACGGCGCCGCCAGCTTACCAACGATGCCGCCGCGCGCTGTGGTGGCGCTGCTCACTTGCTCGATTTCAACGGAATGCGGGAACCCGCCGGTATAGCGCGCGCCGCGCGCATCTGTGCTGAGCTTCACCCGCCAGCCCTTGCGCAGCATCACCTCGGCCAGGGCCTGGGCCGGGAACATGTGCCCGCCGGTGCCCCCCGCCGCGATTACCAGAAGCCTCTGCCGCTCTGCCATCCCTGTCCCCCGTAGGGTGGGATTTCATCCCACCATCCGTTTACCGCCCGCGTCCGCGGAAAATCTCGTCAATACCACCCTGCGGCCGCGTCCGCGTAAAGGCCAAAAGCATGCCCACGGCGATCCCCCCGGCAATCAGCGACGATCCGCCATAGCTGACGAACGGAAGAGTCATCCCCTTGGCCGGCAACAGCCGCACGGCAACGCCCATGTTGATCATCGCCTGCACCCCGAACATTGCCGCAAGACCGGCACCGGCCAGGCGAATGAACGGATCGCGTTCGCGAATAAGCCGCAAGAGCGAGCGTACCACGACGCTCGCATAAAGCGCGATGATGAAGAGCACAAGCACCAGTCCGTATTCCTCGGCCGCCACGGCAATGATGAAATCGGTATGTGCATCCGGCAGGCTCCATTTGACCTGCCCCTCACCCACGCCGACGCCGAAAAATCCGCCTTCGCGGATCGCGTTTTCGGCATATCCCAGCTGGGTGCGCGGATCGACCTCGGGGTTGAGGAAGCCGTCAATGCGGCGGGCAAAGTGCTCGGAGGCGCCATAGGCAAACGACCCGGCCAGCACCACGATCCCGGCCAACCCGACCAGCACCAGCATCGGTGCCCCGGCGACGAAATACATCACGCCCCAGCCAAACAGGATCAGGCTGGCCTGGCCGAAATCGGGCTGCAGTGCCAGCATGATCACGATCACCACCGCCAGCATCAGCGACAGCATCTTGCCTGGCGGACCATTGATTTCCTGGCTGGCCGCCATCATCCACGCCGCCACCACGATGAACCCGGGTTTGAGGAATTCACTTGGTTGCAACGAGGCAAAACCCAAGGAATACCAACGGGTTGCCCCCTTGCCAAAATCGGTCCCGAAAAACGGCAACCCCGCCAGCGCGACAAACGCCACCACGAACCCGATCACCGCCAGGCGGCGTACCAGGTTTGGGCTCATCATCGAGGTGATCAGCATCGCCACCAGCGCCGCGCCGCCAAAGACTGCCTGGCGCGCCACGTAGTGGAAGGCGCCAAAATCGTTCTTCTCTGCCAGCGGCACGCTCGCCGCCAGCCCCAACAACAGCCCAACCCCAAAAAGGATCATGATGCAGGACAAGGTCCACTTGTCCAACGTCCGCCACCATTTCGGCAAAACCGGTTCGCCCTCGCGCACCGGCACCGCGCCATAGACCATTTCCGTCATGGGAACACCGCCAACAAATCTGCCTCAAAAGCCCCGTTCTCGGGGTCGTTTGGCGCAGTCTAGCACGGTGATTCGTTTTAGGGAAGGACGTGATTCGTTTCACTCCTCTCTGCCCACCCCCGCATCCATCCGGCATGGAACACATGACTTGCCGGGCGTCACACCCACTCTGATAGTGACACACAGCCGTCGGGCGTTTTGGCCGCCACATCCGCCAGCGGCAGGTCCTCGGCCACCACGACGCCCAGACGCGCCAACAGATCGGGCGACAGCGTCTCCGGCCCGGAATCCGCAAAGGGCCCGAGACATCGCGCGCGCCCTTCCCCATCCGGATAGCACGGCAACTTTGCCCGTCCCGATCCCCAAAACGCGGCAGCCTCATCTCGCGGTCCTTTCCTTGGTTGGCCCCAATTCACCGCATCACCCCTGTTTCCGACCAGATGACGGGTCGGCACAGCCCCGACTCTTTCAAATCCGGGGCGTGCCTCCTACATTCAGCCCATGCGTTTTTTCAACTCCATGTTCCTGCGCCCCTTACTCCTCGCCGCACTGCTCCTGCCCACCCCCCTTGCGGCGCAAGAGGCACTCTCGGCCTTCTTCCCCTCGATCCCGATCCACGAGGACGACCAGAACACCGATATCACCGAGCTTGTCGCCATCAACGGCTGTGATCTGGCCTTCAAACACCATTCCACCAAGCGTCAGATCCGTAACCATTGGCTCATCCGCCTGAACCTTGCCGACTATGACGTGGGGCCGCGGGCCCTGCCCCTCGCAGCCCGTCCGAAATTCAGCTCGCGCAACGGGCTGACGCTTCGGGTGCTGTCTGACGCGGCCCCGTCACAAGCGCAGCAAAAGGCAATCCGCAACCGAAATCAGGCCGCTCGCCTGTCACCTCTCAAACTCCGCCAAGGTGCCTATTCGCAAAACCGGATCGCCGAAAGCGCCGTCGCGCTCACCCGGCTCCATGCCGGCATGATGTCCGGCACCCATGGCCCATTCGCCAGCCGCAACTTCACCCTCTTCATGACACGGCGCGATCCAACCCGGGACGCGTTTACCACCTTGTCCGTCTCCGCTCCCAAACTGCACGTTCTGCCAGTCGCGCTTGCACGCGCCGATGCCCTGCGCGCCGCTCTGCGGGCCCATAAACGGGTCCATTGTCCCTGACCGGGCCCAATGCCCCTTGACCCGCCCGCTGCGCTTTGCCAACCGGGGACATGGAGATCGAAACCCTCATCCTCGGCGCGGGTGCGGCCGGCCTGATGTGCGCGGCCCATGCAGGGCCGTCAACGTTGATCATCGATCACGCCAAACGCCCGGGCGAGAAGATCCGGATCTCCGGTGGCGGGCGCTGCAATTTCACGAATCTCGATGTCACGGCAGCCAATTTTCACGGATCGAACCCGCATTTCTGCAAATCCGCCCTGGCACGCTATAGCCAGTGGGATTTCATCTCTTTGATCTCGGACCATGGCATCACATGGCACGAAAAAACCCTTGGACAGCTCTTCTGCGACGACAAGGCCACACAAATTGTCGACATGCTGACCGGTCTTGTTGCCCGGGCCGGGGCAACGCTACAACTGGAAACCTCACTCACCGAACTCGGCCATGATGGCAGCCATTTCACCGCCACTCTGGCGCGTGGCAACACCCGACGAACCGTCAAAGCCCGCAACCTTGTCATCGCCACAGGGGGCAAATCGATCCCCAAGATGGGCGCCACTGGGCTGGCCTATGACATCGCCAGGCAGTTCGGCCTTTCACTGACCCAGACCCGCCCGGCGCTGGTGCCGTTCACTTTTCCCGACGGCCGCTTTGTCTCGTTATCCGGCACGGCGCTGCCCGTCCGCGCTTCGACCAGTGACGTCTCCTTCGACGAAGCCCTGCTTTTCACCCATCGCGGTCTCTCCGGCCCTGCAATCCTGCAAATTTCGTCCTTCTGGCAACCCGGCACACCGATCTCGCTCGACCTCTCCCCCGCGGCGCCGCTGTTCGACGCCTTGAAATCGCAACGCCAGTATGAGGGGCGCAGACAGATGGGAACCGCGCTCTCCGCCCACCTGCCCGCGCGGCTTGCTCAATACCTTGCCGAGACCCTAGATCTCTCTGGCAACCTGGCGGATCAATCTGACGCTGCGCTGCGCGCGCTTGCCGACAGTCTGCACAACTGGCAGCTCACCCCGTCGGGCACCGAAGGCTACCGCACCGCCGAGGTCACCGCCGGTGGCATCGCCACCGACCAGATCAGCTCGAAAACCATGATGGCCGCCGCCCGGCCCGGGCTCTATTTCATCGGCGAATGCCTTGATGTCACGGGATGGCTCGGCGGCTACAATTTCCAATGGGCCTGGTCCTCGGCCATGGCCGCCGCCCGTGACATCACGCGCCAAACCGCCTAGTCTCTTGCTTTGTCCAAATACTCAAATCCTCCCCCTCAACAGGCCCAAATCCCTGCAAGCCAAGGGGCCGCGCACGCCCATGTTCCTCCTCCCACAAGGGAGGAGGTCAGGAGGAGGGGTCGAGGAAAATCTTGCGCCGTCAGGCGCGCATTTGGATCAGCGCTGGATGCTTTCAAGATAAACCATCAAGGCCACCAGGGGTCTTGGCGCCGGGCTCATCACCCCGTCGCCGCTGTCCACCGGCACACTCGGCCCTTCCAGCAGAAGGCCGAATTCCGGCATATTCTGATCCGGCAACCGGCCTCGTGTATAGCCATCGATATAGGACAGAACCTCGGCCCGCGGGAACACCCCCTTGTTGGCCTGTGCCAGCCGGGTCAGATCGGCGGGCTTGCGGCCCAGCTCGACGCGAATTTCCTCAGCCAGCTCGCCGGTTCCGCGCGCATCGGGGCCGTGGCACATGGCGCAATTCTCGGCAAACAGAGCCGCCCCCTCGTCCGGTCCGGGCATTTCCGCCAGGGCACAGGCCGCAGCAACCCCCACCCCGAACAGACCCGCAACCGCCAGGCGTCTCATTGCTGTATCTCCTTCAGATAGGTCACCAGATCGGCCACCGGCCTGCTGGTCAACAACGGCTGTCCACTAGCGGTTTTCATTGCCGTGTCATCGCCTTCGAAGAAATCGCCATAGACCGGCATGGGCGAGCCATGCGCCACCAGCGGGTCGCGCCCGTCAATCCGTCGCACCACCCGGAGCAGAGGGAAGTTGCCCCCTTCTTCACTGGCTGCCAATCGCGTCAGGTCCGCCGGCGGTACAAGCAGCACCCCGGCCATTGGGCCACCCCCCTTGGCATCAAGCCCATGGCACGTCGCACAGTGGCGCTCATAAAGCACCGCTCCTTCCATCGCGTCCTGCGCCGACGCAGCTCCGGAGGCAGAGATCAGCACAATTGCCCCCAGAACATAGCTGAATATCTTCATAACCTCATCCTTTCGCACCCTGAGCCCCTCGCGCTCAAGTATAACCGATTCCCGCGTTGCACCCCATGATCCGCATCACGCGGCCCACCGCAACTCCTAGCGCTGCAAAGTTCCCAGGTAACTGACCAGTTCCAGCAGCGCCACTGGCGTCATGATCTCCTCGCCCTTGGGCGAGACCCAGATCTGCTTGGGTCCTTCCAGGAGCGGGCCGAATTCGGGCATGGCCGAAAACGCATGTTTGCCAGGATAACCATAAACGGTCGCCATCACGTGTTCGGTCGGAAATGCCCCGTCATTGGCAAGCCTCAGCACCGTCAGATCCGCTGGCGGCACCGGCAGACTGTCGGCGATCGGCCCGTCGCCCACGGCGCTGTTGCCATGACAACTGGCACAATAATGCGTGTAGGTTTCGCGCCCCGGGCTGGGCGCCATATCGGTACAGGCCCCGATCAGGCCCACGGTCATCATCGCTCCTGCAAGCGAAAAAAATGTCCTGCTCATCTCCACCGCGCCTTTCTTATGCCTGCGCTTTTCGGGAATCATGGCCCCTTTGGCATGGAAAATCAATGACCTGGATCGCCGCCAGCCCTCACGTCCCGGTGAGGCGCAACCCGTCGCGGCGCTGGAACCATCACGCCCATCATGCCACACTCGCGCGACGCATCACGACGAACAGGCCGAAAGGACACCCATGAGTTTGACCACCGACACAGCCCAGCAATTTCTTGCCGACAACTTCGCCGACTGGGTCCAGGCGCTCGACCTGACCATCGCCGAAATCGGACCCTCCGGGGCCACCCTGCGGATGCCGATCACCCCAGCGCTGGCGCGTGTCGGCGGCATTCTCTCCGGCCAAGCGCTGGCGGCCATGGCAGATACTTCGATGGTCTTTGCCTGCGCCGGACACATGGGCGAGTTTCGACCCGTCGCCACCACCAATCTCGACACCGTCTTCCTGCGCCCTGGCACCGGTGACAGCGTGCGCTGCGAGGCCGAGATCGTCCGCGCCGGCAAGGCCCTGATGTTTGCCCGTGCCACAATGGTCGCCGAACCGTCGGACAAACCGGTCGCAACCGCCACAGCCACCTTCTTCCTGCCCTAGGCGCTCTCGCCAACTGCGCATTCCTGCACAGATCGGCCTGCGCAGTGACACGGGAGGTCACGCTGTCGTGATCCCTCGGTTGCAGCATTTCGCGCTAAGCTTGCAAACAATTCCTGCGAAGACATTGAACACGAGGCCGCCATGACCAAAGAAAACCCTGCCTTTTCCATCACCCGCCGTGCCACCCTGATGGGTGCCGCCGCCCTGCCGCTCGCAACGGTCGCGGCGTCCCCCGCCTTCGCTGCCGCCGAGATGCTTGGCATTGCCACCACCCGGTTCAATCGCTTCAAACTGGGCAGCTTCGAGGTCACCGCGCTTCTGGCTGGTACCCGAACCGTACCCGGCCCGCAGAACATTTTCGGCATGAATGTCTCGGCCGAAGACTTTGCCGCCGCCTCGGCCGCCGCCAACATTCCCACCAACAAGGCACAGTTCTTCTTCACCCCCACCGTGGTCAATACCGGGTCCGAACTGATCCTGTTCGATACAGGACTCAACGCCGGCGGCATCTCGGGCGCGCTCAAGGCCGCTGGCTACATGCCAGACCAGATCGACAAGGTGGTGCTCACCCACATGCATGGCGACCATATCGGTGGCATGATGAACCAAGGCTCCCCGACCTTTAACAATGCCGCCTACGTCACCGGCGCAGCCGAGTTCGATGCCTGGGATATGGCCGGTAACGAGAAGTTCGAGGCAAATGTCCGCCCCGTCGCCGACAACATGGCCATGCTTGATGATGGGGGCTCGGTCACCTCGGGCATAACCGCCATGGCCGCCTTCGGCCACACGCCGGGCCACATGACCTACATGCTGGAAAGCGAAGGTCAGCAACTGCTGATCGCCGCCGATTTCGCCAACCACTATGTCTGGTCGCTCGCTTATCCCGATTGGGAGGTCAAGTTCGACCGTGACAAGGCAATGGCTGCCCAGACACGGCGCAAGGTTCTCGGCATGCTCGCCGCCGACAATATCCCCTTCATCGGCTACCACATGCCCTGGCCCGCCATGGGCTATGTCGAAACTCGCGGCGACGGGTTCCACTATGTGGCCGCCAGCTACCAAATGATGATGGACGGCTAAAACAATCGTAGGCCGGGCTTCAGCCCGGCTTACCCCTCGCCGCTCACTTCAGCGGTGCAAGCTCCACACTCCACCGGATCGTAACCGGCACCGGCGCAACCCCGTCTGCAGGCTTGGCGTCCCCCTTCATGTAACCAACCAGCCGTATAAACTCGCCCTCAACCACCGCGTCCAGCCGGTTATTTTCAAAGGTGAGCTCGGTCACCGCACCCTTCCCGCCATCAGCTCCCATCGCCATCGGTGCGTCATAGCCCTGCTCGTCGTACAGCTCCGCCGACAGCATCTTGAACTTGCCACTCTGCTGCTGCAGCGTCACCTGCACCATGGGCGATATGAACTGACCGCTGTCATCTACCGCTCTCGCCGCGGAGTTAATGGTCAGATGCGATCCCATGATCATCTTCTGCGTGGCATAACCGCGCTGCTTTTCCTTGTCATAGGCAATCACTAGGTCCAGAACCTCATCGCCCATTTCGACCTGCATCTGCCCCATCTGCGAATAGCGCGGCGCCAATTCACCTGCCCAGGCCGCCCCGGACATGACCGCAAAAACACCAAAACCAATCATTGCCTGTCTTAAAAACATCTCGATTCCTCCCAACATCACGCCATCGAAGCGCAACGGGCCGAAGCGTGCAAGGTTTCAGCAGCTTTTCTTTCCCGCCGCCCCGGCCCATATCTGGACACATGACCACACAAACACCCAGCTTGGCCGAATTCGAGCAGATCGCCCGCGACACCGTTGCCCGCTTCCCCGCGCCTTTCGGTGATCTTGCCCGCGAGGTGGCGATCTGCGTCGTCGACTGGCCACCCGCGGACATCCTGCGCGATCTCGACATCACCGACCCTTACGAGTTGACCGGGCTGTATTCCGGCATCCCGCTGACCGAGAAATCTGTGTTCCACCAACCGATCGGCCCGGACACAGTGTGGCTGTTCCGCGAACCGGTCCTCGATGAATGGCGGGCGCGGGGCAACATCACCCTGGCCGAGCTTGTCGCCCATGTCACCGTGCACGAGTTTGCCCACCATTTCGGCTGGTCCGACGATGACATCGCCAGCATCGACGAATGGTGGAAGTAGAGTGCGCCTCTTGCGCACCTGTCGCTACGCATCTATTCCGGCAAGACATCCCAACGCCGCCCCAGATCCTCCAACCCGGCCCGGATCAACTCTTCCAGTATCGCTTTATTAATATCTGACATCTTGTTGATATAAAGGCAGGATTTTCCCAGCCGGTGCTTGCCCAACCGGCCCAGGATTTCGCTGAAATCCGCGTATCCCGGCATGATATAGATCACCAGGCTGGCCTTTCTCGGCGCAAATCCCGTGGCCAGGAAATCGCCCTCGCGCCCGCTATCATAGCGGTAGTGATAGCGCCCATAGCCAATGATCGACGGCCCCCACAACCGCGGTAGGAACCCGGTAACACGGCGGAAAACCTCGTCCAGCTGCTCCGCATCCTCGCGGCGCCGCTGGGGCTCCACTTGCGCCAGGTACGCGGCCACATCCGCATCCGTGGGCTCGGTCTTGTTCTCAGACATTGGGGCAGCCTATCCCTTTTCCGAAATATCACATAGCGCCAAAGGGGGGCGGCGCGAAACGGAGCGTGGCCCGCGCATCCGGCCGCTTTCTTTCAGCAAACGAACCCGGCGGATCGTCACCGGAAACACCATTTCCGATGTTGCTCGACGCAATCACGTTGCGAGACCGGCCTCGAATGCCCAACAGGCGGCGCACCCGCATGTCGTGTTGGTGAAGGCGGGCCAGCAGGCCGGAAACCACTCCCGGCCGGGCCGACGTTTCGCAAGCCATGTTACCCATAGCTGACCACCTCCCACTCGGTGCCATCATGATCGTTGAAATAGAACCGCCGTCCCGGTTCGTAATCCGCATGGCTGTGGGTCTCCAGCCCCGCTGCCTTCACCTTGGCCTCGACAGCATCCAGGTCCTCAACCACCACGCCGATATGGTTCAGCCCACCCGTGGTGCGATAGGTATCCACCTTCTCCCCGACCTGGTTGGCATGCTGATAGAGCGCCACATAGGTGCCATCATCACCGACATGGGCGCTTTCGCCGCCATGGATTGCCCCGCCACGCCAGCGGACGCGCCAGCCAAACAAGTCCTCGACCAGCGCCACCGAGCGGTTCAGATCGCTGACCGTCACGTTCACATGTTCCAATATCGTTGCCATTTCACGTCTCCTTTGCATGTTGTTCGCGGCCACGCTAATTTCTCAACCTAACTTGAGGTCAAGAGGTTTTTTCATGACTCGAAAATCCGCCCGCCTGCCCCCGTCTCCTGAGGATATGCTACCCATCGGGTTCATTGCGAAGCGCACCGGCCTCGCCGTCTCGGCAATCCGATTTTACGAGGACAAGGGCCTCATCCGCTCTGTCCGAGCAGCTTCGGGTCAGCGACGGTTTGCCCGCGCCGACATCCGCCGCCTTAGCTTTATCAAGATCGCCCAGGGGCTGGGGTTCACTCTGCCGCAGATCCGCGACACCCTCGCCTCCCTGCCCGACGCCCGCACCCCCACCGCTCGCGACTGGGCGCGGATATCGCGCCGTTTCCGCGCGGCGCTGGATGATCGGATCGCGACACTCGAACGCCTGCGAGACGATCTTGACGGCTGTATCGGCTGCGGCTGTTTGAGCCTGGACAGGTGTCGCCTCTACAATCCCGATGATGCAGTGGCGGCCTCCGGCCCCGGTGCGCGGCTTTTGCTGAAGAATGGCGCCACCTAGGAGGTTTTGCGCTGGCTGACGCCATCGCGGCGGGCGCCGAGCTCACGTTCGGCTGGGCGCGGTGCACGTGTTGGGGAAAACCTGCAACTGCGGCGCATGTAGCAAATGTTGGATGTGAGTATTTTCACAAAGAAAGAACCCGTATCTCTTTCTTTGCTCAAATACTCGTTCCAGATGCTCACCGCAGCCGCAACGCCGAGGGTCAAGTACCCGTCACCCTGGGTCGCGCCAGCGATTGACGATCGGATAGCGCCGGTCCAACCAGAAGGCACGCGGCGTCAGACGTGCCCCCGGTGCCGATTGGAAGCGCTTGTATTCACTGATGTAAATCAGGTGTTCGACCCGTTTGACCACGTCGCGCTCATAGCCGGCGGCCACGCAATCGCTGACGCTGGCCTCGCCATCCACCAGCATGGTCAGGATACCATCCAGCACCTCGTAAGGCGGCAGCGAATCCTCGTCCTTCTGGTCCTCGCGCAGTTCGGCCGTGGGGGGCTTGTCGATCACCCGCGGCGGGATCACCTCACCCGCCGGTCCCATCATCCACTCGGGGCGGTGGTTGGCATTGCGCCAGCGACAGGTCTCGAACACCCGCGTTTTGTAGAGATCCTTGATCGGGTTATAGCCGCCCGCCATGTCGCCATAGATCGTGGCATAGCCGACCGCGACCTCGGACTTGTTGCCGGTGGTCAGCAGCATTTCTCCGAACTTGTTGCTCATCGCCATCAACAAAAGCCCCCGCAGGCGCGACTGAATGTTCTCTTCGGTCACATCTGCCGCGAGACCCGCAAAAAGCGGGGAGAGCGTTTCCGTCACCGCCGCGCGCGAGGCCGAAATCGGCACGAAATCATAGGCACAGCCCAGCGCCTCGGCCACCGCCCTGGCGTCTTCCAGTGAATGCTCGGAGGTATATTCCGACGGCAGCATGACGCAGCGCACATTTTCGGGACCCAGCGCATCGGCGGCAATCGTCGCGACGATGGCCGAATCGATCCCGCCCGACAGGCCCAGCAGAACCTTCTTGAACCCGGTCTTGCCCATGTAATCGCGCAAGCTCTCGACCATGCAGCGGTAATCCTGCTCCCATTCATCCGGCAGATGCGCCTTGTCGCCGGGCACGGCCTTCCAGCCTTCGTCGCCTCGGATGAAATCCACATGGGACACGCATTCATCAAACACCGGCATCTGCACCGCCAACTCGCCATGCGGGTTCAGCACGAAGGTACCACCATCAAACACCTGGTCATCCTGCCCGCCGACCATGTTGAGATAGACCAGCGGCAAACCGGTCTCGACCACCCGCGCCACCATCATGTTGGCGCGCACGTCGAATTTGTTGCGGTAATAGGGCGAGCCGTTCGGGACCAACAGGAACTCGGCCCCGGTTTCGGCCAGGGTCTCGGCCACGTCTTCGTGCCAGGCATCCTCGCAGATCGGCGAACCGATGCGCACATTGCCGATCGCGTAAGGCCCACCCATCGGGCCGTTGTCGTAAATGCGGACCTCGTCGAACACGGTCTCATTGGGCAGGTGGTGTTTCAGCACTTTGGTCACGATCTTGCCACCCCGGCAGATGTAATAACCGTTGTAAAGCGACGCCCCCTCCAGCGCCGGACCGCCGATGGCAATCGCCGGCCCATCGGCGCAATCCGCCGCCAATGCCTCGATCGTGGCAATCGCCGCCTGGTGAAACACCGGCTTCATGATCAGGTCCTGGGTGTTGTAGCCAGTGATGAACATCTCGGGAAAGGCCACCATGTCGGCTTCCGCCTCGCGTGCCTTGTCCCAGGCCTTGCGCGCTTTGGCGGCATTGCCCTCCAGATCACCCACCGTCGGGTTGAGCTGAGCCAAAGTCAGTCGAAACCTGTCACCCATTCGCCCGCACCTTTTGCCTGTTCACGCGTCTGTCGCGCCAAGATTTATCAGAACACCCGGCAAGGGAAAGCTGAATCACAGTCTCCCGCCTTGTCCCCGGCAGGTAAAAGGTGGGCCGCCGCGCAACATGTCTGCATTGCGCTTGCCTCGCCAAAAACCGCTGATTTAACGAAACCGGGGAACGCTTTGGGGAAAACACGTTGCCTGCCCGCCGCCGCTGCCCTAGATTTCCCGCACCCGTGCCCAATCGAAAACAACGCGGCGCGGGTCAATCAGGGGGCCGAACCAAAAAATGCCAAGACCGCTCACATCTCTTCTGGCCAGCACCGCCATGATCGTCGTGCTTGCCCTGCCCGCAATGGCCCAACAGGGTGAGGTCCAGACCAAGCAATATGACGATGGCGGCGTCTATGAAGGCACCTTCCAGGATGGGCTGCAGCATGGCCAGGGCACCTATCGGCTGCCCAATGGCTATGAGTATTCCGGCGAATGGGTCGAAGGCGAGATCAAGGGCAAGGGCGTGGCCCGCTTCCCCAACGGGTCGGTCTACGAGGGCGACTTTGCCAAGGGCAAGCCCAACGGGTTGGGCAAGATCGTGTTTTCCGATGGCGGCACCTACGAGGGATCGTGGGAAGACGGCAAGATCATGGGCGAAGGCATTGCGGCCTATGCCAACGGGGTCAGCTATGATGGCGGCTTCCGCAACGCCATGCATCACGGCCACGGCACCATGCGCTCGCCCAACGGCTATGTCTACGAAGGCAGCTGGGTGAACGGCGTCAAGGACGGCATGGGCAAGATCACCTACCCCGACGGCGCGATCTATGACGGCCAGATCGTCAAGGGCGCGCGCGAGGGCGAAGGCACGCTCACCATGCCCGACGGGCTGATCTACAAGGGGCTGTGGAAGGATGGCCAGATCAACGGCACCGGCACCCTGACCCAGCCCAATGGCGACGTCTATACCGGTGCGCTGGTGGCAGGACGGCGCGAAGGCGAAGGCAAGGTGACCTATGCCAATGGCGATGTCTACGAGGGCGACTTCAAAGATGACAAACGCGAGGGCCAGGGCAACTTTACCGGCGCCGACGGCTACCGCTATATCGGCACCTGGGTGGCCGGCCGGATCGAGGGTACTGGCGAGGTGACTTATCCCGACGGCTCGATCTATGTCGGCCAGTTCCGCGCCGACCTGGCCGATGGCGAGGGCAAGATTACCTATCCCGACGGCTCGACCTATGAAGGCCAGTGGAAGGCCGGCGTGATCGAAGGCAATGGCAAGGCCACCTATACCAACGGCCTCACCTACGAGGGTGGGTTCCTCAACGCCAGGAACCACGGCCAGGGTGTAATGACCTATGCCGATGGCTACCGTTACGAGGGCGACTGGGCAAACGGCCAGCGCCACGGGCAAGGGGTAGCCACCTACCCTGATGGCACCGTCTACAAGGGCGGTTTTGCCGACGGGCAGCGCCACGGTCAGGGCGAAATCGCCATGCCCGATGGCTTCCGCTATACCGGTGCCTGGCAGGATGGCGAAATCTCGGGCCGGGGTATCGCCACCTATGCCAATGGCGACGTCTATGAGGGCACCTTCCTCAAGGGCAAACGCCAGGGCGCGGGCAAAATGGTCTATGCCGATGGCCAGGAAGACAGCGGCAGATGGGAAAACGGCGCGCTGCAAAGCGACTAACAAGCCACCCCACACCGCGACCAAAGGGAGGACACGCAGCACATGCGCTTCGCATGGCGATGGATCGTGGCTTGCGGGCTGGCGCTCGCCACCATTGTGCTGCCTGCTCTAAACTCCAACGCTCAGAATAACGAACCCGACGGCGGCATCCGTGTCGGCATCCTGGCGCATCGCGGCTCACCGGGTGTCGCCCGCTACTGGACCCCGCTTCAGACTTACCTTTCAGCGACGCTCGACCAGCCGGTGGAATTCGTCCCCGTCACCCTTGCTTCGGCCGGGCCTCTGATCGAGACCGGCGCGCTGCACTTCCTGATCACCAATCCCGGCCATTACGTCGCCCTTGAACGGCAATTCCCGATGAGCGTGATCGCAACCCTGCACCGCCGCCTCTCGGATGGCTCGCAACGCTCCGAGTTCGGCAGCACCATCATCACCGCCACCAGTTCGGACATCTCCACCCTCAAGGACAGCGCAGGCCGCCATGTCACCGCCGTTGATCCCCGCGCCTTTGGCGGGTTTCAAGTCGCCTGGCGCGAATTCACCGCCCAGGATGTCGATCCTTTCTCCGATTTTGCGGAACTCGCCTTTGTCGGCTTCCCGCAGGACCGCATCATTGATGACGTGCTGGCGGGCAAGACCGACATCGGCATCATCCGCTCGGGCCTGATCGAGACCATGGCCGCCGAGGGCCGTCTTGATCCCGCCAGGCTGCGGGTGCTCAACGCCAACGCCAATTTCACCTTCCCCGATGCGGTCTCGACCCGGCTCTACCCGGAATGGCCCTTCCTGGCTCTGGCGGGCACCCAGGCCGAGCTGCGCGACCGCACCGCCCTTGCCCTCCTGCAAACCCAGCTGCCCAGAATACGTGCCACCCACGCTCTACGCGACGGTTGGGGTGCGCCGCTCAGCTACCATTCGGCGCGTTCACTTGATGCCGCCTATATCGCCAGCACCGATCCAACCACGGGGAGCACCACCATCGACCCAACATGGTTCCTGCTGATCCCGGCTACAGCCCTGCTCACCGCTTTCCTGGTCTGGCTGCAAATCCGTCGCGGGCGCAAACCGGCACCCGACCTTGTGGTATCGGACGACCCAATGCCCACGCAGCCCCCGGTGCAACTCACCCAGCGCGAAAGCGAGATCCTCACATTGGTCACCGATGGCATGTCTTCCAAGGAAATCGCCCGCCAGCTGGGCATTAGTCCAAAAACCGTCGAATTTCACCGCTCCAACCTGTTGAAAAAGTACGAGGCGAAATCAGTGGTCGACTTGGTCCGCATGACCGCCAATTTACCCGAAAATCCGCAAACCTAGGGTATCCCCTAGGGGATTTTGCCGGTTTTTCCGGGAATGTCGCCAGTTATGTGTGCGCCGCCCGCCATGCCAGACTTCCCTTGCCTGCACCAATGACAGGCCACGAAAAACTGGGAGGTCCAAATGAAACTCATCCGCAAACTGGCTACCGCCTTTGCCGCGCTCACCCTAGCGCTGTCGCTGACCCTCGTCGCCGGCCAGGCCGACGCTGAACGCTATGGCAAGCAGAAGGTGGTCTATCATATCAACTACCCCGGCGGCCCCGATGACAAGAAATACATCGGCGCGATGCGCAACATCCAGAACCACATCAACGCGGTGGGTGCCGACAACATGGACATCAAGGTCGTGCTGCACGGCAATGGTGTTGGCATCCTCAAAAGTGCGATGGCCAACAAACCGCTGCAAACCCGCATCGTCGAACTCAAGGGCCAGAATGTCAGCGTCCACGTGTGCAACAACACGCTTGTTGGACGCAAGATCGACTATGACAACGACCTTTTCGACGTGTTCGAAGAAGACATCGTGCCCTCGGGCGTGGCCGAACTGAGCCACCTTCAACAGCAGGGCTACACCTACATCAAACCCTGAACCGCGTAATAACAACAACAAAAACCACTCTCACGGAGCAAACCCACCTTGGGCGCCCCCTCCCGGGCGCCCTTTTTCTTTCGTTGCCCGCAACGATGGGTTAACGCCCTCAAAGAAATATCATACCGACGTGGATACTGATCACGCGCATATCCGTGCGCCGAAAAACAATCGTCAAATCCATACTTTTGGCCGGGATCCACATGCCGTAATCAACGGTCCAAGCGGCTCGTCGGTTGACCGGGTATCGCCGCCCGATTATCGAATCCCGACCTCGCCAACTGCCGCGATACACGGCCACCTCGTCGGCCTCCATTCCCGAACTGTTGAATCCCAGCCAGTTCCGGGCCGACCGCTCACTGACCCCTGCGAACCCGACGGCCCTCAACCAAGGCACCACTCGCGACAGGTCGCCCAATTCGTTCCCCACCCTCTGAAGGCAGGTTTCCAATTCTCTGGGGGTGTCAAATTTCCGCGTATCCAGTCGCGCCAACGAGACAGTTTTATCCCCCTCATCGCGCGACAGGCAACTCAGCGCATTGGGAAAGCGCTCGGTCAGGTCCTCCATCAAGGGTCCGTCCCGGTATTTCATGCTGGGATGATCGGCAGTCAACGGCAGCCCACGGTAATATGCAACGCCGGGGTTCTTGTCCAAAATGTGAACGGACACCTCGAATCCGTCTGGTCTGCGCGGCCTGTCATAAACGTCCCAGGCCGCAGCCCCGGCGCTCGCCATCGACAGGACCACAAAACTGGTTGTCAACAGCATCACGCGCTCCACAGCAGATCGTCAGGCCCCACCCGCCTCTACCAACGTAGGATCGCCCGGCATCCGAACCAACGTTCCGCGTGGTAAGGATTTCCGCACCCCAGACTTTCAATTGCGCCCCGGCCCCCACCTTGTATCGTGGCTGCAAACCACAACCGGACCAAACCCATGCCCTTTACCTACGACAACCTGCTCTCCGACAAGGCCGCCGCCAAACACGCCGCTCCGTTCAAAGGCTTGCCACCCTACCACTTCGTCGGCGGCAACATCGACGAACCCACCGTCCCTGCCGAAGCTCTCGCCGATGCCATGGCAAAAGTGCTGCGAGAAGAGGGCCACGCTATGGGCAAGTACGGCATGGACTCGGGCCCGCAGGGCTATCTCCCCCTGCGCGAGGAAATCTGCAACATCGTCAAACGCCGCTGCGAGATGTCCGTTACCCCGGACGAGGTGCTGGTCACCTCCGGCTCGCTTCAGGCCATGGACCTCGTGAACTGGGCGCTCTGCAACCCCGGCGACGTCGTGCTTCTGGAAGAGGGCAACTATGCCGGCGCCATCGGCAAGCTGCGCACCATGGATGTCACCCCCCACGCCATTGCACTTGATGAAAGCGGCATGCGGATGGACGCGCTGGAGCAGGCACTCGCCCATTACGCAGCCCATGGAATCCGACCCAAGTTCATCTACACGATCCCGACGGTCCAGAACCCCACCGGCAGCATCATGCCCACCGAACGCCGCCTTGAAATGTTGGCCCTGTCGGCCAAGTATGACGTGCCGATTTTCGAAGATGATTGTTACGCCGACCTCGTCTTCTCGGGAGAACGCCCCCCCGCCATCCACGCGCTCGATACCGAAAACCGCGTGATCTACTGCGCGACCTTCTCGAAAACCATCGCCCCCGCCCTGCGCGTCGGCTATCTGATCGCGCCATGGCCGCTGATGGGCCATATCCTGCCCCTGAAAACCGACGCGGGCAGCGGCGCTCTGGAACAGATGGTGCTGGCCAACTACCTGCCCGACCATTTCGACCAACATGTCGACAGTCTGCTTCCAATGCTCAAGGAAAAGGCCGGCACGCTCTGCGCTGCGCTGGACGAACATTTCGGCGCCGCCGCCGAATACGAGAGGCCGCTTGGCGGTATCTACCTCTGGGTCACATTACCGGAAGAGGTCAACACCGACCGCCTGTTTACCCCCGCCCTGGCCCAGGGGGTCGAGATCAATCCCGGCTCCGAATGGACCATTGACGGCCCTGCCAATACCCGCCGCATGCGGCTTTGCTTCGGCCACCCATCGGTTGAGACCATCCGTGAAGGCGTCGCAAAACTGGCCGATATCTGCCACGCAGAATTTGGTGTCCCCCTGCGCAGCGGCAACAAACCACGCGATTGACCCGTTGCTTCCACTTGTGCAACGTCCGCAGAGAATTGGGGGCTACCCCAGTTTCCTGGATGTGAAGAAATACTAATGCATCAATCCATGACGCAAAAAAGTTAACCACGCATCCGCAATCGATCATAAATCGAATAGGCACGTGTCTCGCGCGCGGTCAAACCGTCGCGCGCCGCAATCGGCGTTGCCCGGAACGGCACGTCGCCCACCTGCAGGCCCAACCGCACCGCCAGGCGCGGCCACGTATCGGCATCGTTGCACAGGTCCTCATAGCATACGAACTGCACCCGTTCTGGTGCCGTCTCCAACAGCCAATCGTAAACCGCACACCATTCGTCCAGCCAATAATCCCGCGCCGCGGGATCCCCGGCTGGCCTGTCCCCCACTGCAAACCACCGGTGGTCCGAGCCGAACTCGTGATGCGCCAGCCAGCCCATGTAGTCGCGCGCGAAAGGATCCTCGGCGTGCACCGCCGTAAACCTGTCATGCTGTGCCATAAGCGATTGCGCCTGTGCCAGTGGATCGCGGAACGGCACCAGCAGGTGCGCCTTGGGAAACGCCTCGGCCAGCGCGCCCAACCGCAGGATATTGTTGTTGTTTTTCGCCAGATAGCGGCTTGCTTTGCGCGACTTCAGGATCGCCGCAACATAGCGACGGTACTTTTCCAACAGCCTTTCACCCGGCGCATGCGGCAGCAAACGGTCCGCCTTGATATAGCTTTCGCCATCGAACACGCGCCAGAACGGTTCTTCCAGGCTCTCGACACTGTCCAGGTCAACCATAACCCCGTCACCGTGCGCCCGTTCCCCGGTCTCGACACCGCTTTTGCGGTTGATCTTGCTCCACAGGCCCGGCGCAAGGACAAACGGCATGTCCCGATAGGTCAGCGACCCAAAGGTGCCACCGTCATGCAGCGCCCGGGTCAGAACGGTGGTCCCCGCCCGCGCCAGCCCGGCGACAAACACGTGTTCGCCGTCGCGCGCATCCACCGCCTTCGGGCGTGTGATCACCTGGTCCAGCGCAAACCCCATTTCGGCCACGGCGCCGTTGCCCAGCGCCAACCGGTGCATCATCTGCTCGGCCGGAGAATAGACCGACACCGGTTCGGGACGTGCGTCAGCCAACATCCCGTTCACCCAAAGCCACAGCGTCGCAGCCACCAATGTGACCGCAAGCCCCTGCCACCCAAGGGAAAACGCGACGAATCCTGGTACGGCGCTGGCAATAAGCAACCCGGCTCCAACGGCCAAAAAAGCCAAAAGGGCCAGCAGCGCGGTAAACCCCGCCACGCCCTTCAAGGTGCGCCACGCATAGAGCTTCATGGCGCGCTCTTTCCAATGGTCCGATATACCGCGGGCTCGCATCACCGCGACCGAACGCAGGCTCGGGCCCGCGATTGCCCCCGCCGCCCGCGCCAGCGGCAGCCGCAAGGCCACCTGCACCAGCACAAGCGTCAGCGCCGTCAGCGCCGCCGCCGAGGCAATATCGAAACTCATTGCGCCTCTGCGTCCGCCGCTTTGCGGCGCTGCGCGATCCGTCGCTTGATCGGGAACCAGATGAAGGCCACCATCACCATGAAGAACACGGCGACCAGTCCAAGAAGCGACGCCACCGCGCCCAGCCCCATGCCTGGCCCGATATAGGCCTGCGCCATCGCCGGGATCAGTGCAAATATCGCGGTTACGGGAATTAGCTGCCTGTGCATGTTGTATCTCCTGCTTTCACGGCGCCCTCGGGCAGCCATTGGTACTCGTTCAGGCCGAAACTCCGGTCGTCCGAACCCGGCATCAGGTTGACAAACTCCAGCACCGGCGCGCCGCCGGTGCCCATCTCGAACGCCCGGCCCTGCTGCGGGCTGACAACGGCAAGGTCGCCACGCCCGGTCCGCATGTGCTTGCCGCGCACGCGGGTATAAAAATCGCCGTCATCATAAGTAGTGCTAATGCCATGGGAACTCACATCGATCTTCAGGATGCGACTCTGCCCCGCGCCCATGCCATTATCGAACACCGAAATGCTGCCGTCCGGCTGCCAATCCGGATCGTGCTGCCGCAGGAAACCTCCGGTCTGATGCCATTTGACCTTCAGGGTGTCAGGGTCGATGACCAAAACGGTGTTGATGTTACGGGCCGACACCAGAAGATCGCCAACCTCGAACTGCGGAAATGCCCCGGCCAGATGCGGCGGCAGCGGATCGGCATCGTTGAAGTGCATCGGATCCGGCCGCCAACGTCCAACAACGCCCGCAGCATTGCTTTGTGCCTCTTCTTCGTCGACCCGGCCCAACTCGAACACGCCCAGCCCGGGATTGGCCGCTATCAGCTCTTCCAGCCCGAACTCCTGCAATACCTCGCCGGTGGCCGCATCCAGTTTTACGAAACCGGTGTTGTGCGGCGTTGCCGGATCTCCGGACAAGTGCTGCGTAGCAAAGCCGTCGTCGCGCAATGTCCAATAAGCCATACCGCCATCCACCGGCATCACCGAATGATGGTACTTGCCTTCGGCAATCCAGATCGGGCGATTGCACATATCGCGTTTCTGCACGGCGGAGCCGAAATCCAGGTTGAACACGATCGCGCCGCTCTCCGGCTCCATGGTCAGACCGTGCAGCACCCGCCGCGACGCCAGCGACTTGTCCTGCGCCTGCACATCGTCTTCGTCCAGAACCCACAGCCGCTGCACCGTCAGGTTGGGATCAAGGAGCGCCACCGCACTCTCGGCCCGGCCCTCGATCTGCATCGCACCGCCCAGCAACCGCCAACCGCGGTCGGCGCGGGCCAGGTCGCCGCGCACCATAAGCCCGGACAGCTGCGAACCATCCACCATGGTCACCGGGCGAAATCCGGTCATGTCCATCTCGGGGCGCGGCACCGCCAGATGCCGGATCGCCTCTTCCCCCGTGATATTGTCGAGCGCCTCTTCCCAGGCCTTCTGCACCCGGCTCGGCAGGAACGCCATGTTCAACGCCAGCCGCCCGGATGCACCAAAGGCTCCGGGTTCTACCAGCGCCGATAGCGCAACCCAGGAAAACAGCGTCAAACCGGCAACCGCCGCCATGGCGATCCCGACCCACAAGGTCAAACGGTCTCTCAACTCGCTGTTCATGCGTTGCCCCGCGCGCAATTGCTGCCTTTTCGGAAACACTCTGTTCGAAAAACCGGGCCAAAATGTGGCCGGATTTTTTCAGGGCTTGGGCATTTTTCGCCCAATCAGCAGGGACACAGCAAAACGGACGCCCCACTCGGGAAGCCCATCTCGTTGGGTGGGCAATCTGCCCACCACGCACAAACCCAAACTCAGCCTTCCAGCTTGTTGACCTTCATCATCTTCATGATGGTCTTTTCATACCACGGCTCGGAAACGCCCTTCTTCACCTTGCGGATGAAATACCACTCAAACGCCAGTTTGGCCCAGTGCACCCACTTGCCCTGACCGGACCAGTTGACGTTGCGCGGCGGGATCTGCGGCATCGCTAAAAACGCCGCCCCACGGTCGCCGAAATCGGCCAGGCACAGCGCGTTCCAGGTTGGTTTCTCGTTCGGCTCTCCCCCGGCAAGGATACGCGGGATGTTATGCGCCGTCGCGGTGACCATCGATTCAATCATGAACCCGGTCTTCGGCACGCCCGTCGGCACCGGAGTCGCCACCGGCGGGGCAATAGCGATACAGACGCCGATGCCAAAAATATTGGGGTATTTCGGGTTGCGCTGATATTCGTCGGTGATGACAAAGCCGCGCGGATTGACCAGGCCCTCGATCCCCATCAGCGCGGGAATACCGCGGAACGCCGGCAGGAACATCTTGTATTTCGCCGGTATCTCGTGCTTGGCCTTCTCTTCGCCATCCTCGGTGAACTCGGTGATATGCACCGCGTCCTCGGTGAACTTGTCGGTCTTGGCGTTGATCACCCAGTTGATGTCGCGGTCCCGCAGGATCGATTCCAGCATTCCCTTGGTATCGCCCACGCCGCCCAGGCCCAGGTGGCCGACATAAGGCTCTGATGAGACAAAGGTCATCGGCACCTTGTGGCGGATCTTGCGACGACGCAGATCGGTCTCGATCGTCATCAGGTATTCGTAGGCCGGACCAAAGCAGCTCGCCCCCTGCACCGCGCCAATCACGATCGGGCCGGGATCGGCGCAGAAATCCTCCCAGTTGTCGCCCGAGATTTCCGCGTGCTCGACATGGCACACCGACGAGGTATGGGCATCGGGTCCAAACCCTTCGATCTCGTCAAAGGCGAGGTCAGGCCCGGTCGCAATCACCAGATAATCATAGTCGACCGTGCGCCCGCTCTCCAGCGTCAGTTGGTTGGCCTCTGGGTCCAACCCGACACAGCCATCGCAGATAAAGCCGATGCCGCGGCGCTTCATCACCGGGTCCAGGTCAACGATGATATCGTCTTTCTTGCGCCAGCCCACGCCAGCCCAGGGGTTCGACGGGGTGAACTGGAAATAGGGCTTGTTCGAAATCAGCGTGACCGTGTCGTTTTTCGACAGCGATTCCTTTAGCTCATAAGCTTGGATAGTACCTCCAAGCCCCCCGCCAAGAACAACGATATGTGCCATGGAATCCTCCTTCATGCAGCGGTTGCCCGCTGCAAGTGCAAATTGATATAAAAACAAAGCCTTGCCCTATACAAAAACAAAGCCTTGCCCTACATGCGCGGCGCTTGCGCCAAGGATACGCCCCAATTGCACACAATGGTATGCGACATATTGCTATCTGTGAATATATTCGCCCGGCCATTGCCTGTTTCGCGCCTGCGTGCATCATCACGCCAACTGCAACCCACCGGGAAACCACAATGAACGACCGCTTCGCCAAAACCCCGTCACCGCATTACTATGCAGTGATCTTCTCCAACCAGCTCAGCGACGATGACACCGGCTATGCCGAGATGGGCGCGCGGATGTTCGAGCTTGCGATGGAGCATCCCGGCTGCCTGGGCGCCGAGACCACCCGCGACAAATCGGGGTTCGGCATCACCGTGTCTTACTGGGACGATGAGGCCAGCATTGCCGACTGGAAGGCTAACGCCAAACATCTCGCCGCCCAGGCGATGGGGATCGAACGCTGGTACGCGCATTACGAACTGCGCGTCGCCCGGATCGAGCGGGCCTATAGCGGCCCAAAAGGGCGCAGCGCCGGCTGACCCGCCGCATCCCGCATATTTTTTCCTTTATCTTCCCGGCCCATCGCCTATAACCTGCTGCCATGATGACCCAGCGACATATCCCTTTCGCCACACCGCGCACCCCGCGTGCCGCTGGCCCGTCGCTGCTTCTAATCCTTAGCCGCCTCTGAGCGTGCCTCTTTCGGCGCGGGCGCTCAGAGGATGCATAGCTTTTGCGCCAAAGGCTTAAGGATAAGAGAAAAGAGACCCAAAATGACTGACAAGATTTCCCAAGACCGCGTCTTGATTTTCGACACGACCCTGCGCGACGGCGAACAATCCCCCGGCGCCACCATGACCCACGAGGAAAAGCTGGAAATCGCCGAGATGCTCGACGACATGGGCGTCGACATCATCGAGGCGGGCTTTCCCATCGCGTCTGAGGGCGATTTCCGCGCCGTCAGCGAGATTGCCCAACGCTCGAAGAATTCGGTGATCTGTGGCCTGGCCCGCGCCAATGCCAAGGATATCGACCGCTGCTTCGAGGCCGTGCGCAATGCCGAGCGCCCGCGCATTCACACCTTCATCGGCACCTCACCGCTGCACCGTCAGATCCCCAACCTGACGATGGATGAGATGGCCGACCTGATCGATGAAACCGTGACCCACGCGCGCAACCTCTGTGAAAATGTGCAATGGTCGCCGATGGATGCCACCCGTACTGAATGGGACTACCTCTGCCGGGTGATCGAGATCGCGATCAAGGCCGGCGCCAGCACAATCAACATCCCCGACACCGTGGGATATACCGCGCCGGTGGAATCTGCCGACTTGATCAAACGCCTGATCGACACCGTGCCCGGCGCGGACGAGGTGATTTTCGCCACCCACTGTCACAATGATCTGGGCATGGCCACGGCCAATTCACTGGCCGCTGTGGCCGGCGGCGCACGTCAGATCGAATGCACCATCAACGGGCTGGGTGAACGCGCCGGCAACACCGCCCTGGAAGAGGTGGTCATGGCGATGAAGACCCGCCATGACATCATGCCATGGCATACCGGCATCGACACCACCAAGATCATGGCAATCTCACGCCGTGTCGCCACGGTCTCGGGCTTTGCTGTGCAGTTCAACAAGGCCATCGTTGGCAAGAACGCCTTTGCCCACGAAAGCGGTATTCACCAGGACGGCATGCTGAAGAACCCCGAGAACTTCGAGATCATGCGCCCCGAGGATATCGGCCTCTCCGGCACCTCGCTGCCGCTGGGCAAACACTCGGGCCGCGCCGCGCTGCGTGACAAGCTGGAGCATCTGGGATTCGATATCGGCGACAACCAGTTGAAGGACCTGTTCGTCCGGTTCAAGGATCTGGCCGATCGCAAGAAAGAGGTGTTCGACGACGATATCGTCGCGCTGATGCGGGTGGGTGAAAGCGAAGAGAACGATGCGCTCAAGCTGGTGACGCTGCGCGTCGTCTGCGGCACCGGCGGCCCTGCGGATGCGACCCTTGTCATGTCGATCAACGGGGACGAGAAAACCGCCATCGAAAAGGGCGACGGCCCGGTCGATGCGGCCTTCCGCGCGATCCGCAAATTACATCCCAACACGGCACATCTGGAACTTTACCAGGTCCACGCCGTGACCGAGGGCACCGACGCCCAGGCCACCGTGTCCGTCCGGCTCGAGGAAGGCGGCAACATCGCCACCGGCCAATCTGCTGATACCGATACGGTCGTGGCCTCGGCCAAGGCCTATATCCATGCGCTCAACCGCCTGCTGGTGCGCCGTGACAAGCTCGGACAGGACGAGAAAGAGATCAGTTACCGCGACATGACCTGATAGTGCCCCGGCGGGGTTCAAAACCCCGCCGGCTCCCTTAGCATGCGAAAAGCCGCTCCTCCCCCGATAGAGATCGCCGAAGCGCCGTTTGACACCCCGCTGCTCGACCACTGGCGCGGCGTCTTTGACCACGTTTTCTTTGCCTTCAACCCGCTGTTTCGTGTCCCGGTTCCCCCCGGTCAATCGCTCAAAACAACCAGTGACGACGACGGCACCCTCTGGGTCTCGACAGACCATGAGGCAAACGCCTATGACGCGTTCGACTTCTTCACCTGGGAAAAGCAACAATCTGAAACCCTGCGCTGGTCCGATCTTCACAGCCACGTCGCCCCCGACGCGCCATTCAAGGACTTCGCCATCGCCCTTTGGCTGATCTCCGTCCTTGGTTTTCAGGACGCATACCGCACCCTGCAACAGCGCATCTTGGATTATACCGAACGCAACGCCTGGTTCCTGCCTGACGAAAACCAGATGCCCATGGTGATGGAATCCGCGATCGGCGCGTTTCTCTCGGCGCTCGGTCTGGACCAGGTCACCGCCTATAACGAGTTCCGCTGGGACAAAGCCCCGCTCGCCGTCCGGGCGCTCGCAAAGGATCGCCCCTTCAACCGGCTACAAAACCCCGAATGGAAAGGCTGGATAGGCGCCCTCCACGCCCCTGATCCCGGCGTGCTGATCTACTGGTCTTTCGATGATATCACCACCTGCATTGCCATGACCGACAAGGCCCATGCCATGGCCAAACCGGAAGATTTCTTCGAAGGCCTGCGTGCCACACCGGCCATGTGTGCGAACTTTTTACGCCAGCTCTGAGCCCAACCCACCCCTTCCTTTTGCCAGAAATATCCCGGGGGTGTGGGGGCTGGCCCCCACCGAACACCTCGCCACCCGCCAGATCAATTCGGCGCGGGCTCAACCGCAATAGTTGCAGTTCGAATAGCTGTTACAGTCAAACCCCGTGCCGTCGTAGCAGATACAGTCACAGTGGTTCAGATACGGGTAACCCGGCGGGCAGCACGTCTGGCCGACATTATTGCAGAAATGCGTGATGCAATCGTAATACCCGGCGCCGAACGTGGCGGCGCAATCGCCACAGGCGGCCTGTGCCCTTTGTGTCAGGCCCAGCGTCGCCCCCCCGGCCACCGCCGCATATCTCAACGCCAGCCCGATGATCTGCCGCCGCGACATTGTCTTCACGACCGTTTCGGCCACGGGCAGCGCGGCATGCGCGCCGATCCTGACCGTCTCGCCTCTTGATGTCCGGATCACCTGCCGGGTCTGACGCGCCGCAAATGTAGCAACATGCGCGACCACCAGAACCGTCAGCCCAAGGCTCAGAACCAGCAAACCCGCGTGAACGACCGAACCCAGCCCCAACGCCATCGCCAGCCCCAATGCGCCCCAACCCGACACAGCCGAAAGAAACGCCAACCGCATGCATTTCGCACATCTCCCGAACTTGCGATCCCAGAATTTCTGAAAACGAGCAACATAACCCCCCATAGGCATCCCCCCTTGTCTCCATGGATGTGTGTGCACGGCAAATCGAATTGAACTCCGGAAAATCCAGCCAACCATAGCATTTTTCCCTTATTTTTCAAAATTCTACCAATACGGTACGTCACCTACCGCACCACACTTCGCCGCCCGCCTGACGATAGAACCCCGTCAAACCCGCGCCCGCGCCCTAAGATTGCGCTAGCATCCGGGGGAACGGCCCGGCGCACCACGCCCGGATGTCGGTTGCCGCACACCCTCAATTGGCAGAAACTGCGGCAGTTTCACGCCGACCCGCCCGCTTTTGCCCCCTTTCGCTATGCCGCCCACCTGCCTATATAGAGGCCGCTGACCGGGCACACCCCGAGTCGCCCAATTCACGCTCGGCCATGGGGATTCCGAATACATGTCGATTTTCGATAAACTTCCCGGATTGTTTTCGGCCGACATGGCAATCGACCTCGGCACGGCCAACACGCTGGTCTATGTCAAGGGCAAGGGCGTCATCCTCAGCGAACCTTCGGTGGTCGCCTATCACGTCAAGGACGGTGTGAAAAAAGTGCTGGCCGTGGGTGAGGACGCCAAGCTGATGCTGGGCCGGACCCCGGGCAGTATCGAGGCCATCCGCCCGATGCGCGAAGGCGTGATCGCCGACTTCGACACCGCCGAAGAGATGATCAAGCACTTCATCCGCAAGGTCCACAAACGCTCGACCTTCTATAAGCCAAAGGTCATCGTCTGTGTGCCCCATGGCGCAACACCGGTCGAAAAACGCGCCATTCGCAGCTCGGTCCTGGCCGCCGGTGCCCGCCGCGCCGGCCTGATTGCAGAACCCATCGCCGCCGCCATCGGCGCCGGCATGCCCATCACCGATCCCACCGGCAACATGGTTGTCGACATCGGCGGCGGCACCACCGAGGTGGCCGTCCTGTCGCTGGGCGATATCGTCTATGCCCGCTCGGTCCGGGTCGGGGGCGACCGGATGGACGAAGCCATCATCTCCTACCTGCGCCGCCAACAGAACCTTCTGGTCGGCGAAAGCACCGCCGAACGGATCAAGACTTCGATCGGCACCGCCCGCATGCCCGACGATGGCCGTGGCCAGTCGATGCAGATCCGCGGCCGTGACCTTCTGACCGGCGTGCCCAAGGAAACCGAGGTTTCCCAGGCGCAGGTGGCCGAGGCCCTCTCCGAACCGGTGCAGCAGATCTGCGAAGCGGTGATGACCGCGCTCGAAACCACCCCGCCCGACCTCGCCGCCGACATTGTCGACCGTGGCGTCATGCTCACCGGTGGCGGCGCGCTCTTGGGTGACCTCGATCTGGCGCTGCGCGAAAGCACCGGACTGGCCGTCTCCATCGCCGATGAATCCCTCAACTGTGTGGCGCTCGGCACCGGCAAGGCGCTCGAATTCGAGAAACAGCTCAAGCACGCGATCGATTACGAGAGTTGAGATCTAAGCGCGATCCTATTCCAACAACATGACAACGACAGCCATTCGCGACGATGCCGCGAATGGCTGTCTTCTTTTTAGCTCGCGTCCTTGAACTCCGCGTATTCACCGCGCACCTGAACCGTCACGGTCACGTTCACCTTGTCACGGTTGCGCCAGAACCACCCATGTTCACCGTCGAACCCGGCAAGGATTTCGCCCTCCGACCCGGTGGACCCGCGCCCTTTTTCATAGGTCACCGACTGCCCCGAGCCATGTCCGTGCAGGTCGAAATTCACCCGCCCGCCGTCAACGATCATGCGGTATTGGGCGACCCGCCCCTCGGTCATCACCAGCTTCCATTCGGCGGATGCCCCCGGCTCAAGGGTAAAAGTGACTTCATCACGCCAGGCTTCAGCCTCCTGCGCATGCGCCGACCCGACGAACACGCCCAGAATGTCGCCCAGCAAGCTGGATTGCTTGTCATCGGCGGTTTCCATCTGTCGGTCCGCCTCGGCCTCGGCGGCCAGTTCAGACTTGATTTCCCCCATCTCGGCAAGGCCCAGCGCGCGACCGATGCCCGTGGCGTCGATCCCGTATTCCGCTGGCAGAACAACGGTCACGAGGATCACCACCGCCGACACGGCCGCAATGATTGTGGATTTCAGAAGCTGCGCCGATGTGGGCAGTTCCTCAAGCGAAGGTTTTTTGGAATTGAACATTGTCTTGTCTCCTTGTCGCATCTCAGGCGACGAAAAATCCGGTGATTTGATAGCCCATGAGGATGAACCCGAGGGTCATCATCACGACATTCGCGGTATAGGCTTGCCGTAGGAACGCAGGCGATCTGCGCCAGTGTCCCATGACGATCAGGATCACGGCGAGCGCCAGTATCTGACCGATCTCGACACCGACATTGAACGCCAGCAGATTGGGCAACAGCCCTTCCGAAGCGATGTCGTAGTCGAGGATTTTGGTGGCAAGCCCGGTTCCGTGGAACAGGCCGAATATCAGTGTCGCGGCCTTGGTATTGGGTTGGAACCCGAACCAGCGTTGATAGGCACCGAGGTTGTCGAGCGCCTTGTAAACCACCGACAGGCCGATGATGGCGTCGACGATATAGGCGTTCACCCCCCAGCCGAACCAGACACCGGCGAGCATCGTCGTCGAATGACCCAGAGCGAAGATGCTGACATAGATGCCAACATCCTTCATCTTGTAGAGGAAGAAGACAACGCCGAGCAGGAACAGGATATGATCGTATCCCGTGATCATGTGCTTGGCACCCAGATAGGTGAAGGGAATGAGGTTCACCCCCCAGATTTCCTGAATATAACCCGCGTCACCTTCGGTGACGTTATGGGCAGCGGCGGTCGATGCCCAGAGCATCAGGGCCGCAAAGATTGGTAGGATGGTGGCGGCGCGAAAGATGCGCCGGTTTGGACCATCCGCGATGGCGGATTGCATGTGTTTCTCCTTGGAATGTCCGTGATTACGTTGGTGACTGCCCGTTAGGGCCGGTCATCACGCTCGCGGTGGACGTTCCAAGCGGTAAAGCGGCGGCGACCAATGCGCGTGAGAGAGACCACGCCACGCGGCCCGTCTCGCAACAAACATCTGCGCTGTTCGGGTCTGGATGAATATGGCCTGCGTGTGATCATGGTCTGCAACGTCGTGGCTATGACCGTGTATTGCCCAGATCAAATCCTCTTCGAGCCCGTGCGAATGACCATGAGAGGCGATCATTTCGGCGTGCTCCTGCAAGGTCTCGATAACACTCGGCACATGGGAAGAGGACGGGGCCACAGTCCAGACGACAAGCGCGACACAGGCGAGCGAAAAAAGCATCTGCTTTCCCCTGCCGGTGATCGCGTCGATCAGAGTCTTGCCCATCTGCCCTGCCTTGCTCGTTCCACTGGGTGACGCTTTATGCCACCATTCCTTCCGGATCACACGCCACCTATGACAATTTTCCTGGCCCGCGCAAGTCACAGCGATAGCTAGCTCGGCGAATACGCGCCGCTCGACGCGAATACCCGTTCGCCCACCAACACGTGACCGTTTTCCCCCTCAACCCCGCTCATCACCCATGCTATACCCCCGCCCATGGCACGTGACCGCGCAAATTCCGACGACTATACCGGCCCGCTCAAGCGGTTGCTGGCGATCCTGCTCGTGCTCATCCTGACGGGTATCTTCCTGGTTTGGCGCATCGACAGTCCCCGCGTCGAACGCTTCCGCGCGCAGGTCACAGACAAGGTGCTGCCGAATTTCGAATGGGCCATGGCGCCGGTCACGGCAACCATCACGCTGATCCGCGATTTCCAAAGCTATCAAAGCCTTCACGAGCAGAACCAGGAGCTCAAACGCGAGCTTCAGAAGATGCGCAAGTGGAAAGAGGCCGCGGTGCAGCTGGGCCAGGAAAACGCCCGGCTCTTGGATCTCAACCAGGTCCGGCTTGACCCGCGCCTGACCTTTATCACCGGCGTGGTCATGGCCGATTCAGGCTCACCGTTCCGCCAATCCGTGGTGATTAACATCGGATCGCACGATGGCATTCTCGACGGCTGGGCCGCAATGGACGGGATCGGGCTGGTGGGCCGGATTTCCGGGGTCGGCAACAACACCTCGCGGGTGCTTCTGCTGACCGATGCCACCTCGCGCACACCGGTCACGGTACAGCCCTCGGGCCAGCAGGGCCTCCTGGTGGGCGACAACACCCTGGCCCCGGCGTTGGAATTTCTCGAAAATGCCGATGCCGTGCGCCCCGGCGACCGCGTGGTCAGCTCGGGCGACGGCGGCGTGTTCCCGGCGGGCCTGCTGGTGGGCGAGGTCGCCACCGACCCCGGCGGCCGGATGCGTGTGCGCCTCGCCGCCGATTACGAACGGCTCGAATTTCTGCGCGTGCTGCGACACCACGGCGCCGAACGCATTCTTGATCCCGGCAAGCTGATCCTGCCGGAAACCCCGCCCGACAGCGCCACCGCAGAAACAACCGAAACCGAGGCCGGAGGCGCCGATGGATGACATCACCCTCACCCGGCTCTGGCTGATGCGGGCGGGCTTTGCCGCACTGATCCTCGGCCTGATATTCTATCAATTGCTGCCGCTCGAAACCACACCGCGCAGGTTCGCCGGGCCCGATCTGGTGATGGGATTCGCCTTCGCCTGGGTGCTGCGCCGCCCGGAATACACGCCGCTGGTGCTGACCGCCGGGCTGTTGCTGATTGCCGACCTGTTCCTCGGTCGCCCGCCCGGGCTCTATGCCGCGCTGACGCTTCTGGCCTTCGACAACCTGCGCACCCGCACCACCGGGCTGCGGGCCATGCCCTTCACGGTCGAATGGCTGACCGTGGCTGCGGCCATCACCGGCGTGATCCTGGTCTACCGGTTGATCCTGGCGATGCTTCTGGTGCCGCTTCCGGCCCTTGGCCTGCAACTGATGCAACTGCTGATGACCGTGCTTTGCTATCCGCTGGTCGTGCTGGTCACCCGCTTCGTCTTTGGTCTGCGCGCGCCCGGTCTGGGCGAGGTCAACGCGCTTGGCCAACGGCAATAGGAGGGAGAGATGCGCCGATCGGAACGTGATAACGCCCTCTCGCAACGCCGCATCACCCGCCGCGGTCTGATCACCGGTGGCGTACAGGTCGCCGTTCTGGGCGGGCTGGCCACCCGCATGCACTTCCTGCAGGTGACCGAGGCGGATCAGTTCCGCTTCCTGGCCGAAGAAAACCGTATCAACATCCGCCTGATCGCCCCGGCCCGTGGCGAGATTTTCGACCGCACCGGCCGGGTTATCGCCCGCAATGTGCCCTCCTACCGCGTCACCATGACCCGCGAGGATGCCGGCGACCCCGAGGCGGTGATCGCGCGGCTTTCCCAGATCATCGAGATGGACCCCGACGCCATCGAAACCGCGCTGGAAGAAATGCGCAAACGCCGCGGGGACATTCCCGTGACGGTTGCCGACAGGATCACCTGGGAGGACCTTTCCCGCGTCGCCGTCAACGCCCCCGCCCTGCCCGGCGTCACGCCAGAGGTCGGCCTGTCCCGGATCTATCCGCTGGCCGACGACTTCACCCATGTGGTGGGCTATGTCGGCCCGGTCTCGGACTATGACCTGTCCAAGATCGAAGACCCCGATCCGCTGTTGCGCCTGCCCCGGTTCCAGATCGGCAAGGTCGGTATCGAGGCCCGGGCGGAGGAATCATTGCGTGGCAAGGCCGGCGTCAAACGGGTCGAGGTCAACGCAGCAGGCCGCGAGATGCGCGAGCTCGACCGCCGCGAAGGCCATGCCGGCGTCGACATCCAGCTGACGCTCGATCACATGCTGCAGAACTACGTTCAGGCCCGGTTGGGAGAGGAAAGCGCCGCCGCCGTAGTGATCGACTGTGACAGCGGCGATCTGCTTGCCGTGGCCTCGGCCCCCGCCTTTGACCCGAACCTGTTTGTCAACGGCATCTCAACCACCGATTACAACGCGCTTCTGGAAAACGATCACCGTCCGCTGGTGGCCAAGTCGGTTCAGGGCCTCTACCCGCCCGGCTCGACCTTCAAGATGGTCTCCGCGCTGGCGGCGCTGGAAAACGACATCATCACCACCGAGGATACGTTCCGCTGCAAAGGGGTGCTCGAGGTTCATTCCTCGAAATTCCACTGCTGGAAACGCGCCGGCCACGGCAATGTCGATCTAAACCGCAGCCTGCGCGAAAGCTGTGACGTCTATTACTACGAGCTCGCTTTGAAGACCGGCATTGAAAACATCTCGGCCATGGCCCGCAAACTTGGTGTTGGCCTTGGCTTTGATATCCCGATGTCCGGGGTCAAGGCCGGGGTCGCCCCGACCAAGGCCTGGAAGCTCAGGACCAAGGGCAAGGAATGGGTGGTCGGCGATAGCGTCAACGCCGCGATCGGCCAGGGCTTCGTGCTGGCCTCGCCGCTCGAACTGGCGGTGATGTCGGCGCGGATTGCCACCGGGCGCTCGGTCACGCCGCGGCTGGTGAAATCCATCGACGGGGTCGAACAGCCCACCGGGCACGGTGCGTCGCTCGGGATCAACGAAAACCACCTGCGCGTCGTGCGCAAGGCGATGTTCGACGTCTCCAACCACACGCGCGGCACCGGCTATGGCTCGCGCATCGTCGCGCCCGAAATGCGCATGGCCGGCAAGACCGGTACCTCGCAGGTCCGCCGCATCACCGAGGCCGAGCGTCGCGCCGGCGTCACCCGCAACGAGGACCTGCCGTGGGAGCGCCGCGACCACGCGCTCTATGTCGACTTCGCCCCCTTCGACAATCCCAAATACGCCGTCGCGGTGGTGGTGGAACATGGTGGCGGAGGGTCGAAAGCAGCCGCGCCGATCGCACGCGACATCACGCTTCAGGCGCTCTATGGCGAGGACCCGCCGCTCTCGGCCTACCCGGCCAAGGATCACGGCCGCATCCGCGCCCAGCAGAAACGCCTGCGCGAGTTGCGCCCGCCGCCGCCCAAAGACAGGCCGACCCGCGCATGAGCTATCTCGAGCATACCGTCAAATATGTGCCCACGGGCCCGCGCAAGCTGTTCTATCTGAACTGGCCGATCACACTTTTGTTGATCGCCGTGGCCTGTCTCGGCTTCCTGATGCTCTATTCGGTGGCCGGCGGTTCCTACAGCCCCTGGGCCGAGCCACAGATGAAAAGATTTGGCCTTGGCCTGTTTCTCATGGTCTTTGTTGCCATGGTGCCGATCTATTTCTGGCGCAACGTCGCGCTGGTGGCGTATCTCGGTACACTGGTTTTGCTGGTGCTGGTGCCGATCATCGGCGATGTCGGCATGGGCGCGCAACGCTGGATCGATCTCGGATTCATGCGCCTGCAACCTTCCGAGTTGATGAAAATCACCCTGGTTATGTTCCTTGCGGCCTATTACGACTGGTTGCCCATGGCCAAGATCTCGCATCCCCTCTGGGTCGGCCTGCCGGTGCTGATGATCCTGATCCCTACCGCCATGGTGCTGCAACAACCCGACCTTGGCACCTCGATCCTGCTGCTCTTGGGCGGCGGTACAGTGATGTATATCGCCGGTGTCCACTGGGCCTATTTTGCCGCCGTCATCGCCGCCGGTGTCGGCCTTGTCGTGGCGGTGTTCCAATCCCGCGGAACCGACTGGCAGTTGCTCAATGACTACCAGTACCGCCGTATCGACACTTTCCTTGACCCCGCCGCCGATCCGCTCAATGCGGGCTATCACATCACCCAGTCGAAAATCGCCCTCGGCTCTGGTGGCTGGACCGGGCGGGGCTACATGCAGGGCACCCAGTCGCGGCTGAACTTCCTGCCCGAGAAACATACCGACTTCATCTTCACCACCCTGGCTGAGGAATTCGGCTTCCTCGGTGCCATTTCGCTTTTGGGACTCTACGCGCTGATCATTTTCTTCTGCATCATCACCGCGCTCAGTAACTCCAACCGTTTCGCCGCCCTTTTGACACTGGGTGTCGCCACCACCTTTTTCCTGTTCTTCGCCGTCAACATGTCGATGGTCATGGGCCTCATCCCTGTCGTCGGTGTCCCGCTGCCGCTGGTCAGCTATGGCGGCTCGGCGATGCTGGTGCTGATGGCTGCCTTCGGCCTCGTGCAATCGGCGCATGTGCATAAGCCGCGGTAAAGGTTGGCCTGAACCAGCCATTCGCCAAATCCCGCGGCCCTTCCTCTTGCCAGAAATATCCCGGGGGGTCCGGGGGGCAGCGCCCCCCGGCCGGTCGGATTGCGCATGCAATTCGAAAGTCTGCTTTTGGCCAGAACAAGACTTTCGCCATTCCCCCTTGCTCCCCGCCAAAATCCCCGCCACGCTCCGCCCCAAAGGAACCCGAGGGGAACACCGACATGCAACTCCTGCCCGACGGCGACAAGGCCCCGCTTGGCGCAATCAAAACCCACGCCCAATCCGCATGGCAGGCCCAACGCCAGCACGTCGTCGCAAACTCTCCCTTCTACCGCACCCTCTGGGACGATCAAACGCCACCCGAACGCCTCGAAGACCTCCCGACCCTGCCGCTCTCGGACAAATCCCAGCTCCGCCTTTCCCAAGCCGCCCATCCTCCCTTTGGCGACTACCTCGCCACGCCCCGCGCCACCGTCAACCGGCTGCACCGCACCTCGGGCACCACCGGCCAGGCGATGAACCTCGCCCTCTCGCCCCGCGACACCCAGATCACCGAAACCGTCGGCGGCCGCTGTCATGCCTCAGCCGGCCTCACGCCCGATCACACCGTGGTCCATTGCCTGAACTACCAGATGTGGATGGGCGGGCTGACAGATCACATGACGCTCGAAGCGACCGGCGCATTGGTCGTCCCCTTTGGCGTGGGATCCACCGACCTGCTGATCCGCACCATCAAGGAGGTCGGCATCACCGCCATCTCCTGCACGCCGTCATATCCAGCGGTGCTGGAGCAGCACATTGCAGCCGACTTTCCCGGTCTCTCGCCCCGCGACCTTGGCCTGCGGCTCGGCCTCTTCGGCGGTGAACCCGGTCTCGACGATCCCGCCTTCCGCGCCCGCCTGAGCGAAACCTGGGGCATGCAGCCACGCAACGCCAATTATGGCGTCTCGGACGTGTTTTCGAACTTCGCCGCCGAATGCCCGCACGACACCGCGCTGCATTTCATGGCATCCGACGCCCTCTGGCCCGAGCTGATCAACCCCGATACCGGTGACGTGATCCCCCTGGAACAGGGTCAATCGGGCGAGCTGGTCCTCACCCACCTGATCCGCGACTGCCAGCCGCTGGTGCGCTTCCGCACCGGCGACATCATCCGCCTAACCGCCACCGACCCCTGCCAATGCGGCTGCACCGGTTTCCGTTTTCGCGTGGTGGGCCGCTCGGATGACATGGTTGTCGTCCGCGGCCTGAACATGTTCCCGACCATGGTCGCCGCCGTTCTGAACGAGATCCCCGAGCTGTCAGGCGACTACCGTATCCATCTTTCCACACCTCCGCCGCACGATCACCTGCCCGTCACCGCCGAACTTGCCCCGGGCGTGGACAGCTCCCCGGACCTTGCGTCCCGTGTCGCAGCCACCATCAAGACCCGTCTCGGCGCCACCGCCCAAGTCACTCTGATCGTACACGGCACCTTGCCGCGCACCGCGGGTAAAACCAAACGCGTCCTCCGCGATTACTGAGGTTCGAACATGAACGATTTCACCTATGACACCATCCTTTCAACCCTCGGGCGCAACGCGGTGCGCACCATCACGCTGAACCGTCCCGACAGCCTGAACGCGATGAACCGCCGCCTGATCGACGAGGTCGCCATCGCCTTTGATGACGCCAATGCCTGTCCCGACACGAACGCCATCATTTTTACCGGCGCGGGCAAGGCATTCTGCGCTGGCGATGACCGCCGTGAACACACCCACCCCGAGACCGAGGCCCAGGCCCGCGATGCCGTGGCTGCCATCCAACGCGCCACCCATGCCATCATGCTCGGCCCCAAGCCGGTGGTTGGCGCGATCAATGGCTGGGCCGTGGGCGGCGGTTTCGAATGGGCCATCAACTGTGATTTCCCGATCTGGGCTGAATGCGCCCGCGCCTTTTTCCCCGAGGTGTCGCTCAACCTCTTCGTCACCGGGGCTGTCACCACGCTCCTGCCCAACCTCGTCGGCCTCAACATGGCGCGCGAGATGATGATGCTGGGCGATCGCTATTCAGCCGCCGAGCTGCGCGATCTCGGCGTCGCCTGGCGGGTCGCGCCCGACGATCAGCTCTTGGCCGAAGCCACCAAGGTCGCCGAGCGCCTCGCCGCCTTGCCGACACTTTCCGTGCGGGCGATGAAACGCGTGCTCAACCACGCCGCCATTCCCGACATCCACCGCGCCTTGCAGCTGGAAACCGATGCCACCGTGGCGGGATTTCTCGACCCTGAAACCACGCGATTGCTGACCGACTTCTGACCGTGCGCAGAGGTAAGACATTCATGAACAAACCCCTGTTCCACCGAACGCCAGACAGATACCCGACAGGAACCAGACGGATTCCAGCCCGTTAATTTTCAAAAAATCCTTGCCGTTAACCATGCAGTACGGTGCTTGAAACCTGCGCCGCAAAAGGCGACGCTACAGTGCAAGCAGCAGCCGAGAAAGACCCGCCAATGACCGTCAACATCCTCTTCGCAGCCCATCCCAAACGCTGGGCCGAATACGAAAACCCGCTGCATAAGGCACTTGAGAAAACCGGCATAACCTATTCCCTGAAAACGGAATTTCCGCCAGAAGAGGTAGACTACATTGTCTACGCTCCCAACTCGGATGTGCAGGACTTCACGCCTTACACCCGCGCCAAGGCTGTGCTCAACCTTTGGGCGGGTGTGGAAAGCGTTGCCCCCAATCCAACGCTCAAACTTCCGCTTGCCCGCATGGTCGGCGGCGGCCTCACGGAAGGCATGGTCGAGTGGGTTACCGGCCATACCCTGCGCCATCATCTCGGCATGGATGCGCATATCGTAAACCCTTCAAATCAATGGCAAGTTCGGATTCCTCCGATGGCAAACGAACGCCCGGTGACCATCCTTGGGCTTGGAGAACTGGGGCTGGCCTGCGGCCGCGCGCTGGCGGCGCTTGGATTTCCTGTCACCGGCTGGTCACGCAGTCCCAAGTCTGTTGACGGGATCACCACCTGCCATGGCACCGATGGTTTGAAGGACGCCCTGAAAGGCGCTGAAATCATTATTCTTCTGCTGCCTAACACCCCCGCAACCGAGAACACGCTCAATGCAGAGACCTTGGGCCTGACCGCCCCTGGCGCCTTTGTCATCAACCCCGGACGCGGCACGCTAATCGACGACGACGCGCTGCTGGCCGCGCTCGACAGTGGTCAAATCGCCCACGCCACGCTGGATGTGTTCCGGGTCGAACCTTTGCCTAGTGACCACCCATATTGGGCACATGAGAAGGTGACCGTAACCCCCCATATCGCTTCGGAAACCCGGCCCGGCCCAGCTGCGGAAGTGATTGCCGAAAACGTCCGGCGCGGTGAGGCTGGCGAACCGTTCCTGTATCTTGTGGACCGCACGCAAGGCTACTGAACCGCCCGGTTAACCGGTCATTTAAGCTTTGGTGGTTTGCTGGGATCCATGCCCGGCGCACGACCGGGCACCTGAACCTCTTCGACCGGCTCCGGCACCGGCAGGTCAAAACGCCGCCCTACCAGCGCAAACCGCCCGATCGATGCGCTGTCCTCGGGCAGGAACGTCACATCGACAGCGGCCTCGTCGAGGCCGGAAAACACCAGTGCCTCGCCAATGGACTTGGCCAGGGCCATCTCTGCTCCCGCCACCGCCCCGGCAATGGCCAGCACATGACCGCGCCGCCCGCCTTTGAACCGTGCGCCGACCAGCCAAGCGGCCTGCGCCAATCCGCCCGCACGGGCCAATTTCGCATCCAACGCCGCAAGCCCGTCTTCCGCAAGCGACGGCACCATTATTTCCTCGATGTCCTCCTGCGCCTCTTCCGGCGTTTCGGCCAAGGTCGACGCCAACCAGCTCAGCGCCTCGGGCGGCAGCAACACGGCTGACGGCGCCTCGAGGTTCAGCCCTATGCCAACCTCCTGCCCGCCCAGCATCTCGACCAAGCCGCGCCCGGAAACCATCGCGAAATCCGACACTTGCCCGGCAAAGCTCGCCAAGCGCTCTTCGCTGTCAAAGGCCAGAACATAGGGCCGGCCTTCCACTTCAATCGCCTCCGGCTCCACTTGATCGCCCACGGCCTCACCCGCCAGCAGCAGAAACAACTCGCTGTCGGCAAACACCTCGTAGAACCGCAGACGCGCGGTGTCGCTTGTCTCCATCTCCCGGTGGGCGATATCCAGCGCGGTCTCACTCATGATGTCAGGGCCTCTTTCACTGCGTGGCGCAGAGCGGGCAGAACCTCGTCCCCGAACCACAGGTTTTTCTTCAGCCATGCGGTATTGCGCCAGGACGGGTGCGGCAAGGGGAAAACGCCGCTGCCATGATTGCGCCACGCCCGCACGGTCTCGGTCACGCCGGTTTTGACTCCCAGGTGCCAGCGATGCGCATATCCGCCCACCAGCAGGGTCAACCGCACTTCGCCCAAGGCCTCCATCACCTGATCATGCCAGGTCGCGGCGCAGATCTTCGGCGGTGGCAGATCGCTGCCCTTGGCGTCATAGCCAGGGAAACAGAACGCCATCGGAACAATTGCTAAACGATTTCGGTCATAGAATGTGTCACGCTCGATGCCCATCCATTCCCGCAGCCTGTCGCCCGAGGGATCATTGAATGGCAGGCCCGTCTCGTACACCCGCATCCCCGGCGCCTGCCCCGCCACCAGGATGCGCGCCTCGGGTTTGAACCAGGCCACCGGGCGCGGGTTATGGGCCGTATGGGTCGCGGCAAACTGCTCCGCACAGAGACGGCAAGCGGTGATTTTTTTGGCCAGATCCTGCATGGCGCGACCCTAGCGCAGCCACTGCGGGAACCCAACACTTCGAGAATTATCGAAATAACTCTCGACACCGTCGGCTCATTTCGATATTTCGAGAATCATGAAACATTCTGACCCGACCGACCTTGATCTGACTCGCGCCGCCTCGACCTTTGCCGCGCTTGGCTCCGAACAACGCCTCGGCGTGCTGCGCAGCCTGGTGCGGGCCGGGCCGGACGGGCTGACCATTGGTGCATTGGGTCAGCGCAGCGGCGTAACCGGCTCGACTCTGACCCATCATATGAAGATCCTTGCCCAGGCCGGTCTGGTGACTCAAGCCCGCAAGGGGCGGCAGATCATCTGCGCCGCCGTCGCCTATGAGGAACTGCACGGCCTGTCACAATTCCTGCTGCGCGAATGCTGTGCCGACAGCCCCGCCAAAAGCTCCCATGAAGGCCACGCCGATGACTGATATCTCCCAATCCCCCCGGCGTTTCAGCCTGCGCAATCTCGACAAGGCTTGGGTAGCACTCGGGTTGATCCTATTGACCCTGGCCGTCCTAGACCCGCCACAGCTACTACCGACAATCCGCTTTGGCCTAGGCGCGCTGACACACACCGCCCCCTTCATCGCCTTCGCCGTCCTCGCGGTCGCCTATCTCAAGGCCACCGGTGCCGAATCCCTGCTGGCCAAGGCGTTCGAGGGGCGCGAGATGCGAATGATCGTGATGGCCGCCCTCCTGGGTGGGTTGTCGCCTTTCTGCTCCTGTGAAGTGATCCCGTTCATCGCCGCCCTGTTGGCCGTAGGGGCACCGCTCAGCGCGGTCATGGCCTTCTGGCTGGCCTCGCCGCTGATGGACCCGGCGATGTTTGCCATCACCTCAGGCACGCTGGGCTTTGAGTTCGCCATGGCCAAAACCTTTGCCGCCATCATCATCGGCGCCATGGGAGGCTTCGGAACCATGGTCTTGAAATACTCGCCGGTCTTTACCGATCCCCTGCGCGAAAAGCCAGCAGTGGGCGGCTGCTGTGGGGTTAAGAAACCCTTCTCGGGTCAGCCTGTTTGGAAATTCTGGCCGCACGAGGATCGCCGGATCATGTTCCGGGACACGGGGCTGGAAAACGCGGTGTTCCTGCTCAAATGGCTGGCGCTGGCCTATGTGCTCGAAGCGCTGATGCTGCACTATGTCCCGGCCGACTGGATCGCCGGCGTGCTGGGCGGAGAAGGGCTCAAACCCATCCTTCTCGGCGCGATCGTAGGCGCGCCCGCTTATCTCAACGGCTATGCCGCCGTGCCGCTGGTTGACGCGCTGTTGGCCCAGGGTATGGCCCCCGGCGCGGCAATGTCTTTCGTCATTGCCGGTGGCGTCAGCTGTATCCCCGCCGCCATCGCGGTCTGGGCGCTGGTCAAGCCTCGGGTATTTTTTGCCTATATCGGCTACGCCGTGATTGGCGCAGTGATCGCCGGCTTTGCCTGGGCCGCCTGGGTCTGAGAATGGAAATTCCAGCGCACGCGTATAGAACGGCGGCACACGACACCTTCGCCGCATCCAGCTTCAATTGAGGAAATTTACCGCCATTGTCACACCCAGCAGGATTGCAATCCACAGCACCATCGCGCCTGTCGGCCAGCTTTGTGCCAGCCTGCCTTCAGGCCCGGTCGAGTGGTGGAATCGGTCATAGACCCGGCCGATCCAGCCTCCGACCAACGCGGTAAAATAGGCCCCGCTCAGCCCGGCCACCGCATGGAAATAGCCCAGCACCGCGCGCCCGGCCCGCCGGTAGCTCCAATCGAAATCCAGGTTCACCGATTTAAGCTCGGGCGGGTAGATCCCGGTTCGCATCAACACGGTAAACGCCAGCGCAGAGAAGAACAGCAGCTGCAGTTGGGTGATCACGTGGGTCGTGGTGTAGCTCTCGTATTTCACCTCGTAAGGCAGCAACGCATAGAGCGGCTCGGGATAAACACCAATTGCCACGCAGAGGAACGCAGTGATCCCCATGGCCAACAGCATGTGTACTGGTGCCTCTTTCGGCCGCTTCCCGCTGTCATGGGCGAAGAAGGCGAAATAGGGGATCTTGATGCCCGAATGGTGGAACACCCCGGCGCTGGCAAAGAGCAGGATCGCCCAGATGTAATTGTAGTGTTCCTTGGCCGAGGCTGACAGGATTAGTGACTTGGTCACGAACCCGGAAAACAGCGGGAAGGCCGAGATCGACGCCGCGCCAACGACGCAGAAGATCATCGTAAGCGGCATGGTCTTGTAAAGCCCGCCAAGTTCCGAGCCCTTGGCCGTGCCGGTCCTGAACAGCACCGCACCAACCGACATGAACAGCAAAGCCTTGTAAAGAATATGGGCAAACGCATGCGCCGCCGTGCCATTCAGCGCCAGCTCGGTTCCGATGCCGATCCCCACAACCATGAAGCCCAACTGGTTGTTGAGGCTATAGGCCAGCACCCGGCGCAGGTCGTTCTCGATCACCGCATAAAAGATCGGAAAGAGCGTCATCAGCGCGCCGATATAGATCAGCACCTCGGTCCCGGCAAAGCCGCGCGCCAGCGCATAGACCGCCAATTTCGTGGTAAAGGCCGACAGGATCACCGTGCCCGTCACCGTCGCCGCCGGATAGGCATCCTGCAGCCAGTTATGGAGCAGCGGGAAGGCACATTTCATGCCAAAGCTGAAGAAAATCAGGTAGGTGGCGGGCGATCCCAATGTCATCCGCTCAAACGTGATCGAGCCGGTTTCTGCATGCCACAGCACCGCACCGGCCAACAGGATCACACCGCTGGCAATCTGGATGATCAGATACCGCAGGCCGGTGTGATAGGCCCCTTCTGTGCGCCGCGCCCAGATCAGGAAGACGGACGCAATCGCCGTGCCTTCCCAGTAGAAGAAGAGCGTGATCAGGTCCCCGGCAAACACCGCCCCTATAGCTGCGCCCGCATAGAGCAATGCCGCCACCTGCTGCACCGTATCGCGCACATGCCACGCGTAGAGATTGCCCAGAAACGCCGCGAGCGAGAAGATCAGAGCAAAGATACGGCTCAGCGCATCGACCCGCATCAGCTCCAGTTCGAAACCAAAGAAACCGACCTGCCACAGCATCCCTTCGGGCAGCGACCAGACGATCAGCCCGGACAGGATCGGCACCGCGATCAGCAAGAACGGCCGCAGCATCATCGGCAGGAACGGCACGATCACCGCAGCGGCAAAGAACAGGAAGGCGGGGGGGATCATCTCAACCATCGTGATCCACCTTTTCCAACTGGTCCTCGGGGTACTCTTCGCTCTCCACGTCGTAAGGTGTGTAGTAATCCTCGTCCCGTTTCAGGAACACCCGCATCCCCTTGGCACAAATCACCAGCAGGGCGCACATGAAGAAGCCATAGAGCGCATAGAACCCGGGGAATTCCTCGACCGCCAGGTAGACGTGCTTGTGATAGAGGAAATCGGCCGCGAAAAGCGCCGCACAGAGCGTATACAGCCCGTAAACCATCTTGTTCACCGATTTCGGGTTGTCCGCCCACAGGAACAGGCGCCCCAGGAGGGGAAACTTGCTGGTATCTTCGTCACGATGCCCGCTCATGCCAACTCCCCTATCCTGCGCCCAAAAAGGCCAAAAGCTTGTCACCTTGTGACACCCAGACGAATGTCGACAGCACAAACGTGATCATCGCTGGAACACCTTGTTTCCAGGTATCGAATTTCAAATGGAAAAAGATCGCCCCCAACGACGTCGCGCTCAGCATGCCAGCGCCGATTGGACCGAGCACGGACCCGGTGAACCACACCAACACAGCGCCAATGCCTTCCACGATACCGATCAGGCGGAATTGCCCGCGGCTCACCCCATAGCTCTCGATCATCTCCATCTGTATCTCGAAAACCTTTTCGGGTTTTCCGGTAATCTTCAGGAAAGCCGCGAACAGGAAAAACGCCGACAGGATCGCAATCGCATAGATCATGGCGCGCCTCCGACCAACGGCATCAGGAAGTCCCGAATGCTGCCTGCATAGAAGAACAATACCAAACAGCCGAACGCAGTGATCGCCGGTGGCAACCAGACCAGAACCCCGGCCTCGGCCCATTCGTCATGGGCTTCGTCGCCTTTCAGGAAGAACCCCTTGCCCACCAGCGGCAACAGGTAGGCCACGTTCAGAAGCGAACTGGCCATCAGCACGCCAATCATCACCCATTGCTCCACCGACGCCGCGCCCATGATCAACAGCCATTTGCTCCAAGATCCACCCAGCGGCGGCAGACCGATGATGCTCAACGCCCCGACGAAGAAGGCAATGAAGGTCACCGGCATCGCCCGGCCCAGCCCGCTCATCTGGCTGATATTGGTCTTGTGCGTGGCGACATAAATCGAACCGGCGCACATGAACAAAGTGATCTTGCCCATCGCGTGCATCGCGATATGCATGCCGCCGCCGATCACCCCCATCGAGGTGGCCAGCGCCATACCAAGTGTGATGTAGCTCAGCTGGCTAACGGTCGAATAGGCCAGCCGCGCCTTGAGGTTGTCCTTGGTCAGCGCCACGACCGACGCCGCGACAATCGAAAACGCCGCCAGCCACATCAGCCATTCGCTCGCCCCCGTCTCGGCAAGAAAATCAATGCCGAAGATGTAGACCCCGACCTTCAACATGGTGAAAACACCGGCCTTCACCACCGCCACCGCGTGCAGCAGTGCCGAAACCGGCGTCGGGGCAACCATCGCGGCAGGCAGCCAGCGGTGGAACGGCATCAACGCTGCCTTGCCAATGCCGAAGGCGTAAAGCCCCAGCAGGATCGGCACCATCAACCCGTTGACGCTGCCCTCAAGGATACCGCCCAACTGGAAATCCAACGTGCCTGTCACCGCCCAGGTCCAGATCACCGCCACCAACAACAGCGCAATCGACGTGCCCATCAGGATGCCCAGATAGGTGCGGGCGCCGCGCATGGCCTCGGGCGTGCCTTTATGTGCAACCAGCGGATAGGTGCTGATCGTCAGCAACTCGTAGAACAAAAACAGCGTGAACATGTTGGCGGAAAACGCCAGCCCCATGGTCGCGGCAATCGCAAGGCTGAACGCGGCAAAGAACCGGGCATGGTGGCTCTCGTTATTTCCGCGCATGTAGCCGATGCCATAAAGGTGGGTCAGGATCCACAACCCACTGGCAATCAAGGCGAACATCAACCCCAGAGGTTCCACGTGGAAGGCCAGCTCGATCCCCGGCATGACCTGCCCGACCACCATTTTCTCGGTGGTGCCGCTGCCCTCGTTGCCCAGCACGACCAGCACGCAGGCAAAGGTCAGCACCGCTGCCAGCAGCGTCATGCCATCACGCAGATCGGCTCGGTTGCGCAGCACGATATTGCCGACCATCGCCAGCGTCGGGATAGCCATCGAAAGCGTTATGGCGAGCCAGGTTTCCATCAATGCACCATCATCCCTGCGGACCCGTTCATGAAGCCCTGCGCCGCGCTGATCGACGCGCCCAGCGTCACGTCGGTGTTAAGACCGAACCAGATGCAGGCAATCGCCATGATCCAGATCGGCACCAGCATGCTAAGCGGTGCTTCCTTGGCAACCACATCCGACGGCGGTTCGGCCAGGTACAGTGCCTCGACCATCTTCCAGACATAGATCACCGCCAGAAGCGAGCTCAGCACGATCAGGATCGCCAGCGGCCACCATCCGGCCTCAAGCGTTCCCTGTACCAGCACCCATTTGCTCACGAAACCTGCCGTTCCCGGCACCCCGATCAGGGACAGCCCGCCGATCACCATCGCGGCGCTTGTCCAAGGCATCGTTTTGCCCGCCCCGGTAATCCGGTCACAGAAGGAATTGCCATGGCGCAGGACAATCGCGCCCAGCCCCATGAACAATGCCGCCTTGGTAATCCCGTGGTTGAACAGATGCGCGATGGCGGCGGTCAGCCCGGTCTCGGTCAACAGGCCAATGCCGAGCAGCATGTAGCCGATCTGGGCCAGCGACGAATAGGCCAGCAGCCGTTTCAGGTCGGTCTGAAAAATCGCAATGATACTGGCGGCAAACATCGCCAGCACGGCAAGTGGCAGCAGAACCACCTCAAGCGTGTGCACCGCGAACAGATAGTCCGGCTGGAACACCGAGAACATGAACCGCATCAGCACATAGATCGCCACCTTGGTCGCTGTCGCCGCCAGAAACGCGGTCACGGCAGATGGCGCATAGGTATAGGCATTGGGCAGCCACAGGTGCAGCGGATAGACAGCGGCCTTCAGCCCCATCCCCACAAGGATAAAGGCGAACGCGGCGCGCACCGTGCGATTGCCGCTCTGATCGGCAATCCGGTCGGCAATATCGGCCATGTTCAGCGTGCCGGTCGCCATGTAGAGCAGGCCCAGACCGATAACGAAGAAGGTGGCACCAATCGTGCCCATGATCAGGTAATCATAAGCGGCGGTCAGCGCCCGTTTGTCCCGCTTGGCCCCGGCGGCGATCAACACGTAGGTCGACAGCGACGAAATCTCGAGGAAAACAAAGACGTTGAACGCATCCCCGGTGATAACAACGCCCAGCAAACCTGTGAAAGCCAACAGGAAACAGGAATAGAAAAGGGTCAATTGCTGCCTGCCCACCTCGGCCAGGATGCTGACCCTGGCATAGGGCAGAACCACCGTGGCAATCCCGGTGATCAGAAACAGGACAAAGGCATTGGCCGCGTCCACCCGGTACTCGATCCCGAGCGGCGGTACCCAGCCCCCGATGTGATAAGAGATCACCTCGCCCCCGATGACCCGCATCAGCAGGAAGACCGACATCACAAAACTTGCCGTTGCGGCGCCATAGGCAATCGGCCAGGCCAGCTTGCGCGACCCCAGCAACACCACTAACGGCGCCGCCATGAAGGGCACCAGGATTAGCAGGATCGGCAGTTGATCCATCAGGGTTAGCGCCACATGAGCGGCCTGTTCGGTTCCGTGTTGCGCCTGATCAGCGGTGTTTGTCGCCATTACGCCCGCCCGCCCATGGTTTCGCCATGCAGGCGGGTTTCCTCAAACGCCATCTCGCGCTCGATCTTGAGGATTTCGTCTTCTTCGATGGTGCCGAACTCTTCGCGGATGCGCACGATCAGCGCCAGCCCAAGCGAGGTCGTGGCAATGCCGACCACAATCGCGGTCAGGATCAGAACATGCGGCAGCGGGTTGGAATAGACCACATCCGGGTCAATCTTCATGTCGGTGGGAAAAATCGGCGCGGTGCCGCCCGAGACCTTGCCGATCGAGATATAGAGCATGAATACGCTGGTCTGGAAAATGTTCAGCCCGACGATCTTCTTGACGAAATTCCCTTTGTCCACAACGATATAAAGCCCGGTCATCATCAACACGATCACCAGCCAGTAATTCACGTGGCCAACGATGAAATTCCATGTGAACTCGCCCATGCTCACCACTCCTCATCGCTGATGCGCGGCGGGCGGCCGGCAAAGGCATAGTAGACCGCCACCATCACGCCGGTGACGGTGACACCCACGCCCAGCTCGACAATCAGGATGCCATAGTGCTGACCATGTTCCATGTGGTGCGGAGTAAAGGCACCGTAGTGCAGGTATTCATATCCCAGCAGCATCGAAACCACGCCGGTTCCGGCATAGATGATCACCCCCAGCGCCACCAATTTATGCACCAGCCAGGGCGGGAACACAGCCTGGGCGTCGCGTAGCGAAAACACGACGCCGTAAATGATGAAGGCCACGGCCATGATCACGCCGGCCTGGAAGCCTCCGCCAGGGGAGTAATCGCCGTGAAACTGCACGTAGAAGGCAAACAGGATCATTGTTCCAACCAAAAGCTTGGTCACGACACGCAGGATCAAGTGGTGGCGCATCATGCCTCACCTCCTTCCCGACCATTCTCGTTGTCGTCCGCTGCATCGTCTTCGCGCCGTGTCCGCAGCCCGCTGATCAGAAACAGAACACCGATCCCGGCAGCAAAAACCACCGCGGTTTCCCCCAGCGTGTCAAAGCCGCGATAGCTTGCCAAAATCGCTGTCACCACGTTGGGCACTCCGATCTCATGCGGGCTCTGTTCCAGGTATTCCGGCGCGACATGGACCTGCGGTGGCGCATCCGGCGAGCCGAAATTGGGCATATCCATCGTGCCATAGATCAAAACTGCTCCGGTCATTGCCACCACCAGAAGCGGCAGAAAATGCGAATGGGTCGGGCGTTTTTCCACCCGACTGGTCAGGGCCAGCGTCCCCAGCATCAGAACGGTGGAAATCCCCGCGCCCACGGCAGCTTCGGTAAAGGCCACATCAACCGCATCCATCACCACAAAGAGCAGCGCCGACAGCAGACTGAACACTCCGGCCAGCATCACCGTGGCAAACAACCGCCGCATCCGCACGATGGCGAAAGCAGTCACCACCAACATGGTGAAAAGCGCGATATTGATAAAGGTTTCTATGACTTACCCACCTTTTCTGTCTCGTCCACGGACGGCTCAAGCGGCGCGGGCTCGGCCCCGATCAGCCCTTCGGCCTCTTGTGGTCGCAGCCCAGACACCAGCGCCGCATTGGCCACCGCATGGGTGGCGGTCGGGCCGGTGATGAACAGGAACACCCCGATGGCGATCAGCTTCACGGTCACCAGCGTCAGGCCCGAATGCAAGCACATGCCAGCCACCAGAAGGATCATCCCGGCGCTGTCGGTGACCGAGGCCGCATGCAATCGCGACCAGAAGTCCGGCAAGCGCCAGGTACCAAAGGCGCCAACGACAACAAAGAACGATCCCGACAGGATCAGGACCCAGCTCAGCACCACCTGAATGGTCTCAAGCGTGCTCATTCCATCCCCTCCTGCGATGCGTCGGAGTCGGCCGGTATCTGCGAAATGTCGCCAATAGCACGATAGCGGAAAAACTTCAGAACCGCGATGGTGCCGACAAAGTTGATCAACGCATAAAGCAGTGCAATATCAAGGAAATCCGGCCGCCCGGTCAAGAACCCGACCACCGCGATCAGCAACACGGTGTGAGTGCCAAACAGGTTCACCGCCAGCACCCGGTCATAGAGTGTCGGCCCGTCATAAAGCCGGATCAGCACCAGAACCATACCGATGATGACCGCGATAGCGGCGGCAATGAACATCACACATCCCCTTCTGCAGTCGAGACGCGCGCGTCCATGTCGCCCAACTCACCGATGGTGGTATGGGTATAGGCAAGCGCATGCACCAAGAACCGGTCCGGTTCGGTCTCGACCGTGATCGTTCCCGGGGTCAGGGTGATGGAATTGGCGAAAATCACTTGGGCGAGGTCGGTTTTCTGGGTATATCGAACGCCAAACAGGTGCTGACGCACCGGCATAACCGGCGCCATCACGATCTTGGTCACCGCCCAGTTTGCCTTGGCAATCTCGACCATAAGCCACAACAGGTATCCAACGAAGGCAACGGGTTTCAGCGGCACCGTCACCGCGTCGCCATCCTGTGCGTCCATCCGTGCCACCACCCAGACGGCAATCAGGGCCGACACCACGCCGAATCCGATGATCATGGGCTTGTAGATGCCCGACAGCAGCAGCCACAGCGCCAAGAGCACAACAAACGCACCGATGATCCGAAGCACTGGCCAGCCCCCTGTTCGCCTAGTTTCGCAGGGCACATTCACCCCGTCCGCTTGTTGCGGCCCTAGGTATACCGTGGTCCATGGAAATTCAACATCTCCCGGACCGGTTTTCCGCCCTGACGCACAGTTTCCAACACATTCAATTTCCTGCAAATCTGCCCGGTGCGAAGGATTTATCCCACGCCGAGACATATTTTTGCCGCATGACGTTGTAATAAGAGGGGTTAATCGGACATAATAGTCCTCGTTATGGCAAAGAAAGCCTTAACAAAACCCCGTTAAAGAGGGTGATGAGAGCAGCGTCGGAGCTAGAAATGCTCGAGTTTGAAAATGTGAGCAAGTCCTTCTGGACCGGAACCCAGCGCAAGGTCATCCTTGACCGTGTGTCCTTCCGTGTCGAACTTGGCCGCTCAATGGGCGTCCTTGCCCCAAACGGCACCGGCAAGACAACTTTGATCAACATGATGGCCGGTCTTGAAAAACCCGACGAGGGTGAAATCCGCCGCGCCTGCCGCATCTCGTTCCCGCTGGGGTTCATGGGCGGGGTGGTCAGCAAGCACAGTGCCGTCGAAAACTCGCGCTTCATCGCCCGGCTTTATGGGCTCGACCCTGACTACGTCGAGGCCTATTGCCGCTGGCTCTGCGGCTTGGGCGAGTATTTCGAACAGCCGCTCGGCACTTATTCATCCGGGATGCGGGCGCGGTTTTCCTTTGCGCTGATGCTCGCCCTTGATTTCGATATGTATCTCATCGACGAAGGCATGCCCAGTTCGACCGATGTCGAGTTCAACCGCAAGGCAGGTGACATCCTGCGCGAACGTCTGCGCACCACCACGGTGGTGATTGTCTCTCACAGCGCGCAGGTCCTGGAACAGTTTGCCAGTACTGCTGCCGTTCTCGTCAACGGCAAGCTTCATATGTTCGACAGCTTGGAAGAAGCGAAACAGCTCTATGACTACGAAACCCAAGGCTAAGAAGTTCCGCATCCGCCGCACGCCGGCCATGGGCGCAGGCACGCCGCCGCCCTCGGCGGCACCCACGACAGACGAGGCGCCCCAACCGCGCAAGTCAGACAGGCCAGTTTCGGCGGCCACCCTGACCCGCCCGGTTGATGCACCAAAACAGGCGCAACCGTCGCAAGCCCAGGCCGTTCAGGCCCGCGCGGCGCAAATGCAGGCAGCCCAGGCCCAGGCCGCCGCTGCTGCTGCGCAAGCTGCTCAGGCCGCGCAAGCGCAAGCCCAGGCGACAGAGGCCGCTGCACAAACGCACGCCGCCCCCGCCGAAATCGCCTCACCCCGCGAGACCCGTGCCGAAACCGATATCGACGCGATCCGAAGAGAGGGGTTGACCGGCCGGCAATTGCGCATGGCCCGCCGCGTCGCACAGAAACATGGGCTCGCCCCGATCTCGGATTTCGACGCTGTTCGCCAATTGCGCGTCCGCGGCATCGACCCGTTCCAGCGCTCCAACATGCTCGAACTTGTCGTGCCGGCCGACGGCGCGGGCGGCGGCGCCGGTGGCAAGGAGCCACCCGCCATGCCGGTCGACAATGGTGGTAACCCGCCGGACATGGGCGGCGGCAAGGTGCAATTGCCGCAGACGGTGCAGCTGGGCAAGGTCGGCGTTCCCTCGACCGACACCATGTCCCCTGCCGACCGTCGTGCCATCGAAATCGGCGCGATCCAGAAGGACATCGCCAAACGCCGCCGGCGCAAGCTGGCGCTGCTCTTCACCCGGCTTTCGGCCTTCGTCTTTATCCCGACCATCCTGGCCGGCTGGTACTATTTCGTCATGGCAACGCCGATGTACGCCACCAAGACCGAGTTCATGATCCTGACGGCCGATGGCGCCGCAACCGGTGGCCGCGGGTTGCTGCCCTCGGCGATGTACAACAGCCAGGACAGTATCGCGGTGCAATCCTATCTTCTGTCCAAGGACGCGATGCTCCGGCTGGATGCCGAATACGGTTTCAAGGCGCATTTTGCCGATCCCGGGATCGATCCTATCCAGCGGCTGGCAGCAGACGCCTCAAACGAATCCGCGCACAAGCTGTACAAGAAAAGCGTCAAGATCGGCTATGATCCAACCGAAGGCGTGGTCCGGATGGAGGTGATCGCCGCCAATCCGCAGACCTCGTTCCAATTCTCCGAATTACTTGTCCGTTTCGCCGAAGAGCGGGTCGATGACCTTTCGCGACAGAAACGCGACGATTCCATGCGCCTAGCCAACCGCAAACTGGAAGAGGCCAAAGTCGACCGCCGCGCCAAGCAGGAAGCCCTGATCCGGCTTCAGGAAACCCAAGGCGTCGACCCCGCCGAACAGCTCGGCGTGCTGCGCCAGCAGATCGCCAACTACGAGGCCGAGTTGCTGGAGAAAGAGCTTCAGCTGGCGGCGCTTCTCGACAACCCGCGGCCCAACCGGGCCAAGGTCGACGGCGCGCGCGGCGACGTGCGCCGCCTCGCCGCGCTTCTGGAAACGCTGAACGCACGGATGACGGCCGAAACCAATGGCCAGGACAGCCTGGCCGCCCGTGCCGCCAAGATCCAGATGGCGCAGGCCGACCTGCAATCGGCGGACATGTTCCTGCAATCGGCACTGGAAAGCGCCAAGTCCGCTGAAACCGAGGCCAGCAAGCAGGTCCGTTACCTCACCGTTCCGGTCAAGCCGATCCAAGCGGAATCCCCATCCTATCCGCGCGCTTTCGAGAACACGATCCTGGCCTTCCTGATCTTTGCCGGCGTCTACCTGATGATCTCACTGACCGCGTCGATCCTGCGCGAACAGGTTTCGTCATAACCCGGGCCCTGCCGCCTCATTCGCCACACACGTGAGAACTTTTCCCCCAGAGTGCGGCTCCCCGTTTCTTGATTGCGGGGGGGCGTGCAAGCTCCGCCCCCAACGAAAATCCCAACCCGGAAGCCATGGAAATGCAGCACGACAGGTCGGACAGCGTGAAACGCTTATGCGCAGACTTCGCCCTTGGGTTCGATGGCGACGGCGACCGCCGCGGCGTGGTCAATGACCAGAGTGAAGAGATTATTACTGACGTCGACGCGGTCATCCGCACCGAACCGGGCGTGGGTGACTACGACCAAACGATCTGAGCCATGTGGTTCATGCCTCTTACCTTCGCGCTATCAGTGGCAGGTGCTATTCTGGCTTTCGCCATCCCCGGCTTGTCCGACCTGTTGCTGATCGCAGGACCAATGGCACTCGCCGCTGCCATCCTCTGGCTTCGGCGCCCCCGTGCTATCGCACCTTCGCGCACCGTGCCAACAGAGAAAACGCTGGTGATCGACGGCTCGAACGTCATGTTCTGGCGCGGCAACCATCCAAAGCTCGACACCGTGACCGAGCTTCTCGATCTATTGCATGCCAGTGGCTACCACACTGGCATCATCTTCGATGCCTCTGCCGGTCATGTCCTCTTTGGCCGATATCTCGATGACAGGCATTTCGCAGATCTTCTGAACCTGCCCGAAACCCATTGTTTCGTTGTGCCCAAAGGGACGGTCGCCGATGAATACATTCTGCGCGCGGCCCGCGATCAGGGCGCGCGCGTTGCCACAAATGACCGATACCGCGACTGTGTCGACGATTTCCCCGAAGTGTCGAAACCCGGCCAGCTGATCCGGGGTCGATACGAGAAAGGCGCGCTCAAACTGCATCGCTTGGCCCCGCGCAGGTAGCATGCACACTCACTGCGAACCATACCTCACACCTCAACCAATCCCCGCCCCTTGAGCAGCGCCTCAATCCCCGGCAGCCGCCCGCGAAACCGCTTGTAAAGCTCGGCCGCATCCACCGACCCGCCAGTCGACAAGATGTTTTCTTCCAGCGCCCGCGCGGTGGCTTCATCAAACGCCCCGCCCGCCTCTTCAAAGGCAGCAAAGGCATCGGCATCCATCACCTCGGACCACATGTAGGAATAATACCCGCTCGAGTATCCGTCCCCGGCAAAGACATGGGCAAAATGTGGGGTCGCATGACGCATGGTAATCGCGTGCGGCAATCCCATCTCTTCCAGCACCTCGGCCTGTTTTGCCATTACGTCGCCCGGTGCCGTCCCATCATGAAACTCGAGATCCACCACAGCCGAGGCGACAAATTCCACGGTCTGGAAACCCTGATCGAAATTGGCCGCACCCAACGCTTTTTCCAGCATGTCATCCGGCATCGCCTCGCCTGTGTCGACATGCACCGCGAACTCGCGCAGCACGTCGGGCACCTCCAACCAGTGTTCATAGAGCTGGCTCGGCAGTTCAACAAAATCCCGCGCAACGGACGTCCCCGACACACTCTCATAGGTCACATTGGACAGCATCTGGTGCAGCGCGTGACCGAACTCGTGAAACAACGTCCGCGCGTCGTCATAGGACAAAAGGCACGGATCGCCCTTGGCGAAATTGCACACGTTGATCACCACCGGTGCCTGTTCCTTGGGAAACTTCGCCTGCGCCCGCATGGCCGAACACCACGCGCCCGAACGCTTGGACCCACGGGCAAAGTAATCGCCAATGAAAACCGCCACATGCTTGCCGTCCCGCGTCACCTCCCAGGCCCGGCAGTCCTCGTGATAAAGCGCCACATCAAGCGGCTTGAACTCCAACCCGAAAAGCCGATTGGCACAGGCAAATGATGCCGCGATCATTGCTTCCAGCGACAGGTACGGCTTCAACGCCGCCTCATCCAGATCATGATCTTCCTTGCGTCGCTTTTCCGCATAGTAACGCCAATCCCACGGCTCAAGCTGCGCGTTGACGCCATCGCCATGCATCATCTCTTCAAGCACGGCCGCGTCCGCCTCGGCCCGTGCCTTGGCCGGCTGCCAAACTGCCATCAGCAACTCGCGCACCGCGTCCGGCGCCCCTGCCATCTCGGTCTCAAGCTTGAACTCGGCGAAATTGTCATAGCCCAAAAGCCGCGCCCGCTCTTCGCGCAACTCCAGTGTCTCCTGCGCAATCGCACGGTTGTCGGTCTCACCGCCATTTGCCCCGCGTGCGCCCCAGGCCTCAAACGCCTTCTGCCGCAGGTCACGGCGCGGCGAAAACTGCAAGAACGGCACGATCAATGACCGTGACAGGGTCACCACCGGCCCGCCTGCGCCCTTTTCCTCGCCCGCGGCCCGCGCCGCATCGACCACGAAACCGGGCAACCCTTCCAGATCGTCCTCCGAAAGTTCCATGAACCATTCGCGCTCATCGGCCAGCAGGTTCTGGGTAAACGCCGTACCCAGCTCGGCCAGCCGCGCCTTGATCTCCTTCATCCGCGCATCCGCCGCACCCTCCAGCGCCGCGCCGGAGCGCAGGAAGCCCCGCCGGGTCAACATCAACACCCGCGCCTGCTCATCGCTCAGGCCAAGGCTTTCGCGCTTGGCCCACACCGCCTCGATCCGCTGAAACAGTGCCTTGTTCGCACTGATCGCCGCAAAATGCCGTGCCAGCTTTGGCGAAAATGCGCGCTGCAATTCCTCGCGCTTCGGGTTGCTGTCCGCCCCCGCAACCGAAAAGAACACCGACAACACCTTGTCCAGCGCCCCGCCCGCCGCCTCCAACGCCCCGATGACGTTGTCGAAATCCGCCTCTACCTCATCCCCTGCGATCGCAGCAATCTCTGCCTCATGCGCCGCCAGCGCCTGTTCCAACGCAGGAGCGAAATCCTCATCCGAAATCGCATCGAACGGGGCAATTTCGAACGGCGTATCCCAATCTGCCAAAAGCGGGTTCGTCATCTGTGCGTCTCCAAAAAACCATTGCCCCAAGACATAAGCGCCTGCCAACCAAGGCACAATCCACCCCGCCTCTTCCTTTTGCCAGAAATATCCCGGGGGTGCGGGGGCTGGCCCCCGCTCCTGACCGGTTGACCGACGCCAACGTTGCATTGCATTTCCAAAACACCCGCGACAACCTGCCCCCACAACGAAAGGGGAACAGCCATGGCCAAACGCAACACCCAAAGCGGCCCGCAAACCACCGCCATTCACGCGGGTGAAGCCCCCGACCCCACGACAGGTGCCTCGGCTCCGGCGATCCACATGTCTTCGACCTTCATCAGCGATGCGCCGGCAGGTTTCTCAGCCCATGATCTCGGTCCTGACAGCCCCTACCTCTATGCCCGCTGGTCCAACCCGTCCGTTGACATGCTGGAACGCAAGATCGCCGCGATGGAAGGGGTCGAGGCCTGCCTTTGCACCGCCTCGGGCATGGCCGCCGCCTCGGCCATCTTCTTCACCTTTCTCAGCGCGGGCGACCACGTTATCGTTTCGGACGTCTCCTATGCAGGTGTTACGGAACTCGCTCGCGAGACCCTGCCGCGCCTTGGGATCGAGGTCTCGATGGTCGACTTGTCCGACCTTGTCGCGCTGGCCAATGCCCTGCGCCCCAACACCAAGCTGATCCACACCGAAACCCCGGTGAACCCGATCGGCCGCCTGACCGACCTCGCCGCGGTGGCGAGACTGGCTCATGGCGCCGGCGCGCTTCTCAGTTGCGATGCCACCTTCGCATCGCCCCTGGGTCAGAACGCCGCCGAACTGGGCGTCGACCTGATCATGCATTCAGTGACCAAGTATATCGGCGGCCATGGTGACGCGGTGGGCGGCGCGGTGGCCGGTTCTGCCGAGTTGATCAAACAGATGCGGTTAGAGGCCTCGATCCATCACGGCGGTATCCTGTCACCTTTCAACGCTTGGCTCATCGCCCGCGGCGCCGCCACCTTGCCCCTGCGGATGAAGGCTCACCAATCCGGTGCCCAGGCCGTCGCCGAATGGCTGGAAACCCGGTCTTCCGTCACCCGCGTGATCTATCCCGGCTTGCCCAGCCACCCGCAATACCAGCTTGCCCAACGCCAGATGACAAACACCTCGGGCATGATCGCCTTCCAGGTCGGCAACGCATCACAAGGCGAAGCCACCGCCCAGGCCATGATCGACAAGCTCAAGGTGATCCACTACGCCGTCTCGCTCGGCCATCACCGCAGCCTGATCTTCTGGATGGAAACCGCCGGTCTGATGGACAGCTCTTTCAAACTCACCAGCGCGCAGCTCGACAGTTATCGCGCTTTCGCCGGAGACGGCATCTTCCGCCTGTCCGTCGGGCTCGAAGACGCGGACGACCTGATCGCCGACCTTGGTCAGGTGCTGTGATCTGATTGGTGGCTCTCGAAGCACACGCACTTTACCTCAATCCAAGCCCCAGCGCTTGATCCGAGTTCGGACAACACCAACTGAATTCACCAATCGAATCATTGCAGCCGGGAGAAGTACAACAAAGCCACTTGCGCGCTCGCCGCCCGTGTTGGATGCTCCGACTTCTCGCTGATTTCCGTCATCACGCGTATAGAAGGTTGTACCCTGACCTGCGCCTGCAAATTGCACGCGGCAGCCCAATATCTAACCACTTCGTCTTGATGACTAAGCAGTTCATCGACCCTGTCGTCGCGGTTCTCACAAATCTCACCGTAAGCTTTTGATATTCTGCCTACAATCTTGCCATCTTCGAAGCGGGTCGCATTCTCCCATGCTTTGATTTCCGCGCGATCCAGCGCTAGGCACAGCGACACGAACTCGATGACCAGTTCGTCATTTTTCACAAAGAACACTCCACTGCTCCTTTGGGCGGGCGCTGAACCACCTCTTCGCCTCTGATATCCAACTGCACGATCCCGGTCTTCTTGCCGGCCTCGACATAGTGAAACGCCTCGCGCACCTCCTCCAACCGATACCGCCGATCGAACACCCCGCGAATGGCCCCGTCCCGCATCAACTCGGCGAGCTCACGCACGAATCCCGTCGCATCCCCTGGAAAGGGCACGCTCACCCGGCGGCTGCCGCTCAAAGCAGACCAAAGCCCCAGCCAGATATTCGACCACCAGGGCCCCAGGTCTGTCGCCCGGAACACCCCACCCGGGCGCAACAACTTGCGGCAGTCAAACCATGACGTTTGCCCGACCGCATCGAACACCATGTCGAAATGCGGCCCCAGAGCGGTAAAATCCTCGGCCAGATAGTTGATCACCCGATCCGCTCCCAACTCCTGCACAAGGTTCAGATGCCGCGTGCCCACAACGGCCGTAACCTCCACACCGCGCCTTGGCCAGCTGCAACGCCGCCGTGCCAATCGCCCCGGATGCCCCATAAATCAGCAGGCTCTGTCCCGATTTAAGCTGGTTGACCGTCGCACTGGCATACCAGGCCCCTTCACAGATCACTGCCTCGTCCAACGCCACGCCATCGGGAAGGGTTGCCACCGGCCCTTCGGCCTCAATCACCAGAAACTCGGCATAGGTCCCGAACCGCTCGGGTGACATGCCAAATACCCGGTCCCCCACGGCAAACCGTTCCACCCCATCCCCGACACGCGCCACCACCCCGGCAAAATCCATCCCCGGCACCTTGTGGCGTGGCCGCAACCATCCCGTCATGCCCCGGGCAAAAAACGGATGCGCCCGCAATGTCGCCGTATCGGTGCGGTTCACGGTTGCATTCTGCACCGCAATCTCGATCTGGCCCGGTCCCGGCGCAATGCGTCGCACATGACCCAGCGCCAGAACATCCGGCCCGCCATAGCGCGTGCATATCACCGCTTTCATGTCAGTCTGCGTATCGGCCATAGGGCCAGCTTACACGGTGCCACCTTCGCCACAAACCGGGCAATCGTCGCGCCGTTTCACCGCGATCTTGCGGCTTTCGCCCCAAAGCCCATCATAGATCAACAGCTCACCGCGCAGAACATGCCCCGCGTCTGCGATCAGCTTCACCGCCTCCAATGCCATCATCGTACCGATCACCCCGGGCAGCGGTCCGACCACCCCCGCCTGCGCACAACTCGGTGCCAGATCCGCCGCCGGAGCCTCGGGAAACACGCATTGATAGCAGGGGGCGCCAGCCCCCGGCTCGAACACCGACAGTTGCCCTTCCCACTGGGTAATAGCGCCTGAGATCAAGGGCTTGCCCGTCGCAACACAGGTCCGATTAACCATATAACGTGTGTCGAAATTGTCGGTCCCGTCGATCACCACGTCATACTCGGCAAACAACTCCCGTGCTGTCGCTTCCTCCAACCGCCGGTGATACGGCTTGACCTCGACAAACGGGTTCAAAGCCCGCATCTGACCCGCCGCTGAATGCACTTTGGGCATGCCGATCCGGTCATCCGAATGAATCACCTGCCGCTGCAGGTTCGACCCGTCCACCTCGTCATCATCCACCACGCCGATGGTGCCGACCCCTGCCGCCGCCAGATAGAGCAGCACCGGCGAACCCAGCCCCCCGGCGCCCACCACCAGTACCTTCGCCGCCTTCAGCTTCTTCTGTCCCGGTCCACCCAGCTCGCGCAGCACGATATGGCGGGCATAGCGCCCCAGCTCGACCTCGGAATACATACCTTCTGACACCGGGACCTCCTCTTGCACAACCGCCCGCGCCCGCAGCCAGGCCAGACCCTTTGCATATAGCGCCACCGCCACGGCGAAACCACCGATCAACCCCCAAAGAACCGGGCTTTCTCCGGTCGCCACCCGCAACTCATGCCCCTCGGGCAAGGTCAGCTGAATCAACATGACCGCCAGCCACAGAAGCACGATCAGCACCCACACCATCTGCCCTGGCCAACGCATCAACCGCCCCAGCCCCCAGATCATCGCGGCAATCCCGAAAACCAGCAGCATGGCGTCAACCGACCCCGGTCGAGCCGAATCCGCTCGAACCGCGTGCCGTCTCGCTCAACCCGTCAGATTGGAAAAAATCCGCTTGCACTACCGGTGCCACCACCAGCTGCGCAATCCGCGCACCGTGTTCGACAACAAACGGCGCATCGCCCGCATTCATAACGATCACGCCCAGTTCGCCGCGATAGTCACTGTCAATCGTGCCGGGGCTGTTGACCAGCGTGATTCCATACTTCAACGCCAAGCCCGAGCGCGGTCGCACCTGCACCTCGAAGCCTTGCGGGATCTCCATCCTCAACCCGGTCGGGATCAGCGCCCGTGCGCCAGGTTCAAGCGTAATTCCTTGGCAGTCAACGAAATTCGCCCGCACATCCGCCCCGGCCGCGCCCTCGCTCTCGTAAGACGGCAGCGCGATCGCCGTATCGGCGCCCTCGACCCAACTCAGCTTTATCGCGACCACGCCCGTCCCTCTTTCTTGGCGAAAATATTCAATCCAGAGCCTTCGCGATCCGCTGCGCCAACTGGCGGGCAACCTCGCCTTTCCCCATTCGCGGCCAATCCTCGACCCCTTCCTCGGAAATCAGATGCACCGCGTTCTCGCTGCCGCCCATGATCCCCGTCTCGGGTGAAACATCATTGGCCACGATCCAGTCACACCCCTTGCGCTTGCGCTTGGCCACGGCATTGGCGATCACGTCATCGGTCTCGGCGGCAAAACCCACCACCAGCCCGGGCCGCCCCTTCTTCATCTGGCTCACGGTCTTAAGAATGTCCGGGTTCTCGACGAACTCCAGGCTCGGCAACTTGCCCTTCACCTTCTTGATTTTCGAAGCCCCCGCGCCCTTGACCCGCCAATCGGCCACGGCCGCCGCGAACACCGCGGCATCCGCCGGCAAACCCGCCTCGACCGCCGACAGCATCTCGGCCGCCGTTTCGACCTCCACCACCGCAACCCCTTGCGGACGCACAGCATCCGCCGGCCCGGTGACAAACACCACTTCCGCCCCCATCGCCGCCAACGCTTCGGCAATCGCCGTGCCCTGCGCGCCCGAGGACCGGTTGGCGATATAACGCACCGGGTCGATCGGCTCATGAGTTGGCCCGCTGGTCACCAGCACCCGCTTACCTTTCAATGGGCCGTCTGCAAGAAGTCCCTGAACCGCCTCGACAATCTCCATCGGCTCGCTCATCCGGCCAGGTCCGAACTCGCCACAGGCCATGTCACCCGCGTTGGGGCCGACAAAGCGCACCCCGTCCGCCGTCAGCTGCGCGATATTGCGTCCGGTCGCGGCATGCTCATACATCCGCACATTCATCGCCGGCACGCAAAGAACCGGCGTATCCGTCGCCATCAACAGCGTCGTCGCCAGGTCATTGGCATGCCCGCCCGCCATTTTCGCCAGCAAGTCCGCCGTCGCCGGCGCCACCACAACCAGATCGGCCACCCGGGACAATTGAATATGCCCCATCTCCGCCTCGTCGGTCAGGTCGAACAGATCGGTAAAGGCCTTCTCACCCGCCAGTGCCGCCACGCTCAAGGGTGTGACAAATTCCTGCGCCGCACGGGTCAGCACCGGCGTCACCGCTGCGCCGCGCTCGCGCAGACGCCGGATCAGGTCCAGGCATTTATAGGCAGCAATCCCGCCCCCGATGATCAGAAGAACCCGTTTCCCGGCCAGCATTTACGCCTCCCGCTTGATGTGCCCCCAAGTGTTACGGCGACGCGGGCCTAAAGACAATGGTAGGGCGGAGTTCACCCCGCCACCCCCTCATTCCTTGTTGAACACCGCACATGGGTCTTCCCGCTCGGCCTCGGGCACGATCTCGACCGCGTCAAACGGCCCACCCTCTTCCTCGTGCTCGGCAATCGCCAGCGAGAACATCACCGCCCCGCTTACCCGTTGCAGGTAGACCGGCGCGCCCCAGTCCTTGCGTGCGTGGCCGTTGCCGGTGATGACCACCACCGGCCCGCCAACCTCATCCAAAGCCTGCACCGCGGCACGCGCCAAAACCGCATCCCGCAATCGCTGCAGCTCCACCATCATCGGCAGCATCTCCCCGGGCAAAGCGTCGCAATGGGCTTCGTGCTGGAACGCCTCGCGGGCCGCCTGCTCGTCCTCAGACAAGGGCACGGTCAAGCCAAAGGCCTCGGCGTCCGTGCCAAAACTCTCGGACACACCACCCTTCATCGCCGCCCGTGCCTCTTCCCGTGGCACCGCCGCCCCATAGATTGCCGCCTGCGGAGCGGCCGCAAAAATCGGGTAGTACATGTTGAAATCCGGCCACCCCAGATGTTCCCAATGCAACGCCGTCGCCAACGTGTCCGCATCGCCCCGCATCTCCGGTGTGGCCTTCTCGGCCAACTTTGGCGTCAACATCTCGAACACCAGCGCCTTGGGCTTCAGCGCCGCCACCAGCTCACTCTGGCGTTTATGCACATTCGGGTTGTCATGCACCTCGCCCAGGAAGATCACATTCGCCCCGCCCATGCCTTCGGGAACTTCCACCGCCTGCCCCATCCCGGCCCAGACGGCACAAATCACGGCCAGTACTCGCCTCATGCTTTTCTCCCTGCACATGCTCTGCTACGCCTTTGCCTGACATAAGGACCGGTCCAGACACATGCAACTTACCCTCGTTCTCGGCGGGATCGCCTCTGGCAAATCGGCGCAGGCCGAGGCGCTGGTGCGCGCCGCAAATCTGCCGATGATCTACCTCGCCACGGCCCAGGCCCGCGATGCCGAGATGAAGGCCAAGATCGAGCGCCACCAGACCACCCGCGGCCCCGGTTGGAAAACAATCGAGGAACCGCTGAACATCGCCGATGCCTTGCGCAACGCGCCCGCTGATCACGCAATCCTCTTCGATTGCGCCACAATGTGGCTGACAAACCACCTTCTGGCCGATCACGATCTTGCCGCTGAACGCGAAGGGCTGCTCTCGGCCCTCGCCGCCTGCCCGTCGCAGGTTGTGGTGGTGTCGAACGAGGTCGGCCTCTCAGGCGTCCCCGACAACGCCCTCGCACGCCGCTTTGCCAATGAACAGGGCCACCTCAACCAGGCGCTGGCGGAGCAGGCGGCCTGCGTGATCGTCGTCACTGCCGGCCTTGCCCAGACCCTGAAAGACGCGCCATGAGCCGCATCTTCTGGATTCGCCATGGCCCGACCCACGCCAAGACTATGGTCGGCTGGTCCGACCTGCCCGCCGACCTATCCGACACTGCTCAGCTGGCCCGGATCGAACGCCACCTGCCATCCAAGGCGCTGGTCATCTCCTCGGACCTTTCCCGCGCCGTCACCACCGCCGATGCCATCGCCGGGGACCGCCACCGACTGCCCCATGACCGAAACTTGCGCGAAATGCATTTCGGCGACTGGGAGCTGAAACACCACAGCGAGATCGAAGATCAGGACCACGCCCGCCGCTTCTGGGAAAACCCTGGCGACATCCGCCCCCCCGGCGGGGAATCCTGGAACGAGGTCACCGCCCGCGTCGATACGGCCATCTCGCGTGTCCTAACTGACCACCCCGGTGCCGACATCATTGCCGTGGCCCATTTCGGCGTGATCCTGACCCAGCTGCAACAGGCCCTGCAGCTAGATGCCTATCAGGCCTTCGCCCACAAGATCGACAATCTTTCGGTCACCGAACTGCACCGTGCGGGCGACAGTTGGCACGCCGAGCACTTCAATCACCATCCGTGATGCCTTCCTCTCAAATTGTCATTTTGAGCGACACCGAACGCCCGGCTACCTTGCGCAAATGACTTATGACCTCTTTATCGCCGATCAAACCTTCTCCAGCTGGTCCTTGCGGGGCTGGCTCATGCTCGAGAAATTTTCGCTTTCCTATCAGGCCCATATGGTTGGCCTGTACGACGGCACCATGGCCCAGGACCTGTCCGAACTCGCCCCGGCCCAGCTGGTCCCGGTGATGCGTGACGCTGACGGGATTGTCGTTGGCGACAGCCTCGCCATGGCCGAAACTCTGGCCGAGCGTCACCCAGAGGCCGGTCTCTGGCCGTCCGACCCTGCCGCCCGCGCTCTGGCCCGCTGGATGGTGGCGGAAATGCACTCCGGCTTCACGGCGCTGCGCAATGAGTGCCCAATGCAGCTTCTGCATCAATATCATGGCTTTACCGTCTCGGACGCGGTCAAATCCGACCTCGCCCGGCTCGAGGAACTCTGGAGCCTTGCCCGCACTCGACACGGTGCAAACGGCCCCTGGCTCTTTGGCGCATACAGCCTCGCCGATGTCTTCTATGCCCCGGTCGCGGCGCGGATCGCAGGCTATGACCTGCCCATCAGCGAATTGGCCCAAGCCTATATCACCACGACCCTTACCGACCCGGCTTTCCGTGAATGGCGCGCCGAAGGGTTGAAGAAAAGTTACGATCCCGTGCCTTATGCCATGGACCTGCCAACCCGCCCCTGGCCCGGCCCGACACAATAATCACGCGAATTAACCATTCCTAAACCCTCTCCGGGCTACCGATTAACCAAGATTAAACGGAACCGGAGTGGAACATGGTCGCGCGCGCCTACACGGTCGCCTTCGAAGGAGTCGAGGCCAAGCAGGTCGAGGTGCAATGCGCCGTCACCCCCGGCTTGCCCGGGTTTTCAATTGTCGGCTTGCCCGACAAATCCGTCTCCGAGGCCCGCGACCGGGTCCGCACCGCGCTTTCGTCGCTTTCCATTGCGCTGCCGTCGAAACGCATCACCATCAACCTCTCGCCTGCCGACATGCCGAAAGAGGGCAGCCATTATGACCTGCCCATCGCCCTGGCCCTGCTGGCCGCGCTGGAAATCATCCCTTCGGACGCAACCGAAGGTACCACCGCGCTTGGTGAACTCAGTCTCGACGGTTCGCTCGTGCCCGTCACCGGCGCGCTTCCGGCGGCGATGAGCGCCGCAGAAGAAAGCCGCACCCTGGTTTGCCCCAACGCATCGGGCCCCGAGGCCGCCTGGGTCGGTGCGGCGCAGGTCCTCGCCCCCAAATCTCTGGCCGATGCCGTCCGCCACTTCACCGGCCAATCCCCATTGCCCCCGGCCGAACCCGGCGAGCTCAGCGATGCCAGCCAATCCCGCGACCTCTTGGACGTCAAGGGCCAGGAACGTGCCAAACGCGCCCTCGAAATCGCCGCCGCCGGACGGCATCACATGATCATGGTCGGCTCCCCCGGGTCGGGTAAATCCATGCTCGCGGCGCGCCTACCCGGAATCCTGCCACCGCTCACTCCGGTTGAAGCGCTGGAAACCTCGATGATACATTCCCTGTCAGGCCTTCTCGAAGAAGGCGGCATTTCCCGCATCCACCCCTTTCGCGAGCCGCATCACACCGCCTCGATGGCGGCCATTGTCGGCGGCGGGCGCGGTGCCAAACCCGGCGAGATCAGCCTCGCCCATAACGGGGTGCTGTTCATGGACGAGTTTCCCGAGTTTCCCCGCCAGGTCCTGGAAACCCTGCGCCAACCGATCGAGACCGGCCAGGTCATCGTCAGCCGCGCCAATGCCCACGTGAAATACCCTTGCCGTTTCATGTTGTTGGCCGCCGCCAACCCCTGCAAATGCGGCTACCTTGCCGACCCGAACCGCGCCTGTTCCCGCGCGCCGATCTGTGGTGAGGATTACCTGGGCCGCATCTCCGGTCCGCTGATGGACCGGTTCGACCTGCGCATCGAAGTACCGCCGGTGGCCTATTCCGACCTCGACCTGCCCAGTTCGGGCGACAGTTCCGCCGAGGTCGCCGCCCGTGTCACCACCGCCCGCGAGCTTCAGGCGGACCGGTTCGAAAATGCCCCCGAGGCCCGGCTCAACGCCGACGCCGAAGGGGCCCTGCTGGGAGAGATCGCCACCCCTGACGAACAAGGCCGCGAGTTGCTGATCAAGGTTGCCGAACGTATGGGCCTGTCCGCACGCGGTTATCACCGGGTGTTGCGCGTTGCCCGCACCATCGCCGATCTTGATGGCTCACCCGATGTTCGCCACCCCCATGTGGCCGAGGCGGTCAGTTTCCGCCTGATGATGAAAACCGAGAGCTGATCCAGCACCCGACTTGTTTCAGCGTCGCATTTGCCTCGGGCATCAACCGTTGAAAAATCGGCCAGACATGTGGCAGGTCATGCGCGACCACTTCCGTCACCTCCACCCCCTGCGCCCGCAGATGCACAGCCATCCGGCGCGTGTCATCAAGCAGAATTTCCGTGGTTCCCACGCATAGCCACACGGGGCAAGCCCCTGTAAAGTTTCCATAAAGCGGCGAAGCCCGCGGATCACGCGGGTCATGATCCACCAGGTACATCTCTTCCATCAGCTTGGCCTGGTGCGCTGGCAGCATCACGTCGGCTTCAGCATTTTCGCGGAAGGAGTCTCCTGAAAAACTCATGTCCGTCAGCGGCGAAAAGGCAAAACACCCCGCAGGCTGCGGCAGGCCCCGGTGACAAATCTGCCCCAAGAGGCCAAGCGCCAGCCCGCCCCCGGCACTGTCGCCGCCCAGCACGATCTGCCCAGGAGACACCCCCTGATCCAGCAGCAGCATGTAGGCTTCCAACGCGTCCTCGGGCGCCGCTGGATACGGGTGCTCCGGCGCCTTGCGGTAATCCGGCAGAATCGCCCGCGCACCGACAAGCTGGCACAGCCGCGCCACCATGGCCCGATGCGTCCGAGGCGAGCCCATGACATAACCGCCACCGTGGAAATACAGGATCACCCGAATCGAAGCACTCTGTGGCGGTATAACCTTCAGGCAGGTCAAATCGCCCAGCGTCACGCTCTCGTATTGCACCTTTCTCGGCCCATGAAAGAACAGAGCAGCACTACGCTCGAACCCACGGCGAAGCTCTTCGGGATGTTCGGTGCGGGCGATGCGGCGCTTCTCGAACAGCCGCAATGCCACATTGAGAACCCGGGCGCGACGGCTGGGCCGGTTCGGGCGGGTCATGCCCGGCGCGCCTCGATCGCCTCCCAGATCTTCTCGGCGATGTTGACCCCGTCGAACCGCTCAAGTTCCTGGATGCCGGTGGGCGAAGTCACGTTGATCTCGGTCAGGTAATCGCCGATGACGTCGATGCCGACGAACACCTGGCCCTTTTCGCGCAGCAGCGGCCCGATCGCGGCACAGATTTCCTGATCGCGCGCGGTCAGCCCGATCTTCTCGGGCCGTCCGCCCACATGCATGTTCGACCGGGTTTCGCCCTCGGCCGGCACGCGGTTGATCGCCCCAACCGGCTCTCCATCGACCAGGATGATCCGCTTGTCGCCATTGCTGACATCCGGCAGGAATTTCTGGGCGATCAGCGGTTCGCGCGAAAACCCGGTGAAAAGCTCGTGCAGCGAGCTCAGGTTCCGGTCGCTCTCGGTCAGGCGGAACACCCCGGCCCCGCCATTGCCGTAGAGCGGTTTCAGGATGATGTCGCCGTGTGTGTCCTTGAAGGCGCGGATCGTGTTCAGGTCGCGGGCAATCGTGGTCGGCGGGGTCAGGTCCGGAAAATCCAGCACCAACAGCTTTTCGGGGTAGTTGCGCACCCAGAACGGATCATTCACCACCAGCGTTTGCGGGTGAATCCGCTCCAGCAGATGCGTCGTAGTGATATAGAACATGTCGAACGGCGGGTCCTGACGCAGCCAGACCACGTCGTAATCGCTCAAATCGACCTCCTGCTCCGCGCCCAACTCGAAATGGTCGCCTTTGACGCGCCGCACCGTCAATGGCCAGCCCCGCGCGACGATGCGCCCCTCGCGATAGGCCAACTGGTCGGGCGTGTAATAAAACAGCGAATGCCCGCGCGCCTGCGCCTCCTCGGCAATGCGGAAGGTGCTGTCGGCATCAATGTCGATTGGGCCGATCGGGTCCATCTGAATGGCAATCTTCAACTTGGGTTGGGGCGCAGTCATGAGGCAGTTTCCTTGCATCGGGTTGCCCATTACATGGCCCAGCCCGCCCGCATGCGCAATCCGTCAGATGGCAATTGCCCTCAATACTGCCCGAAAGCGTTCTCCAGAATGCGCACCGCACCTTGAGCGTCCACCAGCGCCACATCGAACCGCATATCGGTCATCAACCCGTCTGGTGCATTGGCCAGATATTCCTGCGCCGCGCCGCAAATCCGCATGATCTGCTGTTCCGACAGGCTTTCGGCGGCGCGATCGAAACTGGCCGCCTTCTTGACCTCGACAAAGACAAGCGTTGCGCCATCGCGCATCACCAGGTCGATCTCACCCTGCCGCGCACGATACCGGCGCCGCTCTTCGGTAATATCGCGCCGCGCGTAATCGCGCGCTACGCTGTCTTCGGCAGCCAACCCTGAAAGATAGGCGCGTCTCCCACGCCGCTGCTTTGAGGCGCGGGCAGGTTCAGCTGTAGATTTCGGATTCAAGTGCCCCTCTCTTTCGCCAATTCCAGAGCGCGTTGATAGACCGCGCGGCGTTTCACCCCGGTCTGCGCCGAGACCTGATCGGCGGTATCCCGAACCGACTGCCCCTCCGACAAGGCCGCCTGCAACAGAGAGTCTGTGTCAGATTGGTTAATTTTCTCCGAATTTCCTTTGCCCACCAGGAACACGATCTCGCCCTTCAGTTTCCGCTCTGCTGCGATGGTGGCCAGTTCGGACAGGGTGCCGGTCAGGACTTCCTGGAACTTCTTGGTCAATTCGCGACAAACCGCCGCCGGACGATCCCCGCCCAGAACCGCCGCCGCGTCACCCAATGCGGCGGCAATCCGATGGGGTGATTCGTAGAAAACCAGCGTCGCGGGCACCTCAGACAGCTCCGCAAGGGCGGTTTTCCGCTTGGACGCCGTCGCCGGTAGAAACCCCGCAAACAGGAACCGATCGGTGGGCAGCCCCGACAGGGTCAGGGCAGTGATCGCTGCCGATGCCCCCGGTGCGGATGTGACCGCATGCCCCGCTGCCTGCGCCGACCGGGCAAGGTCGAAACCGGGATCCGACACCATGGCCGTGCCCGCCTCGGGCGCATAGGCCACCGACTTGCCCTCTTCCATAGCCGCAAGCAGCCGCGCACGGGTCTTTTCCCCGCTATGATCGTGATAGGCCACCAGTGGGCGCCCAGCCAGAGCCACCCCGTGAATCTCCATCAAGCGCCGCAGGCTCCGTGTGTCTTCGGCGGCCAGAACATCCGCAGACGCCAGGATGTCCAGCGCACGCAGCGTGATGTCGCGCGCTGCGCCAATCGGGGTTGCCACAAGGTGCAGGCCCGCCGGCAATTTCCTGCCCGGTTCCGGGGAATAGCCGGGGAAATCTCCCCGCGCTTCATTGCCGCTCGTCTGATTCACCACTGGACCCCGCAACCTGGTCGATTATTATCCTCCCCAAACAGCCGTCCCGCACTGTGCGACGGACCGGCCATGACCCAGGGAGCAAGAAGTTATCCATGTTTGCCGTTTTGACTCCGATCCGCAAGGGCGCTGCCCGTCTTGTCGCCGCGCTGTCTCTGATTTGGCTTGCCGCCTGTGAACCGATCGCACTTGGCGGTGGTGGTACATCCGGCGGCCCCAAGATCGACCCCTCTGCGCCGGTGCCGGTCGCGCTTCTGGTGCCGCGCGGTTCCAGCAATGGCAGCGACGAGTTTCTGGCCAAGGCCCTCGAAAACGCCGCCCGGATGGCAATCTCTGACCTTAACGGGGTCAGGATCGACCTGCGGGTCTACTCCACCGCCGGCACAGCGGCCCAGGCCCAGTCCGCCGCGCTGCAGGCAGTGAACGATGGTGCCAAGGTCATCCTGGGTCCTGTCTTTGGCGAGGCCGCAAATGCAGCAGGCGTGGCCGTCGCGCGAAAGGGCGTCAACGTTCTGGCCTTTTCCAACAACCCGACCATCGCCGGGGGCAACGTCTTTGTGTTGGGCCCGACCTTCGACAACACTGCCGGGCGGCTCGCATCCTATGCCAAGCGGCAAGGCAAAGGCCGCGTGTTGGTGGTGTATTCGGAAAACGTTGCCGGACAGCTTGGCAAAGTCGCCATCGAACAGGCGATTGCGCGCCAGGGCGCAACGCTCGCCGGTTCGGTCGGCTATCAGTTCAGCCAGCAAGGCGTCGTATCGGCCATCCCTAGGATCAAGGCCACCGCAGCAGCCGGTCAGGCCAACGCGGTGTTCCTGACCGCCAATACCGCCGGGGCGCTTCCGCTGTTTGCCCAGATGCTGCCGGAGGCTGGCATCAACCCCACCACCACTCAGTTCATTGGCCTTTCGCGCTGGGACATTCCGCCTCAGACGCTGCAACTGCCCGGGGTTCAGGGCGGCTGGTTCGCCATGCCCGATCCGGGTAAAACCCAGGCGTTCTCGAACCGCTACAAGGCCGCCTATGGCGAGGTTCCACACCCGATTGCGAGCCTTGGTTATGACGGCATTGCCGCCATTGGCGCCCTGGTCAAGGCAGGCAAGTCTGACGCGCTGACCGGCGCGGCTTTGACCCAGGGTGCCGGCTTCCAGGGCGCGACCGGCATCTTCCGCCTGCGGCCCGACGGGACCAACCAACGCGGTCTTGCTGTGGCCCAGATCCGTGACCAGCAGGTTGTTGTCATCGACCCCGCACCGCAGGGATTTGGTGGTGCCGGATTCTGACCCAATCGCCGCGACCGGCGCGGACCAGACACACGCTGGCGAAACCATTCCGGGCCTGATCCCGCCGCCCAACGGGCTGATCTGCCCGGCTGACAGGATTTTTGACCGGGCGCGGGTTCGCTCCGCGCTGGCCCAGGCCTGCAAGGACGCCGGGGCGGGCGCTGAGACCGAGCTGCGCCGCGCCGTCGTTAAAATCTTGTCCCAGGCCCGCAAGGACGGCATGGCCGCTATTGCCGAGGGGTTTGAACAACACCCGTTCGACGCCCGCGGCGCCACCCGCGCCTATACCTGGCTGACCGACTGCTTGATCGGCTGCACCTTCACCCTGGCCACCACCCATCTGCATCCGCTGTCAAACCCGACCCAGGGCGAACGCCTGTCGCTGCTGGCGGTGGGCGGCTATGGCCGGGGCGAAATGGCGCCGTTTTCGGATGTCGACCTGCTGTTCCTGACCCCCTACAAAATCACCGCCTGGGCCGAGAGCGTGATCGAATCGATGCTCTACATCCTGTGGGACCTGCGGCTCAAGGTCGGCCATGCCAGCCGCACGGTAAAAGACTGCCTGCGCCTAGGGGCCGAGGATTACACCATCCGCACAGCCCTTCTGGAACATCGCTTTCTAGTGGGTGACGCGCCGCTGGCCGAAGAATTGCAAGGCACGCTCCGCGCTGACCTCTTCAAAGGCTCGGAACGCGACTTCATCGAGGCCAAACTGCACGAACGCGAACAGCGTCACCTCAAGCAAGGCGAACGCTATGTGGTGGAACCCAACGTGAAAGAGGGCAAGGGCGGGTTGCGCGACCTGCAATCGCTGTTCTGGATCGCAAAATATGTCCACGACGTCAGCGACAGTGCCGATCTCGTCAAACTCGGTGTGTTCACCGAGGACGAGTTCGCCACCTTCCAAAAGGCCGAGAACTTCCTCTGGGCGGTGCGCTGCCACTTGCACCTCGCTTCGCGCCGCGCCAACGAACAGCTCAGCTTCGACATGCAGGTCCAGGTGGCCGAGCGCATGGGTTATTCAGACCGCGAAGGCCGCCGCGCTGTTGAACATTTCATGCAGGACTACTTCCGTCAGGCCACCCGCGTCGGCGACCTGACCCGGATCTTCCTGACCAAGCTCGAGGCCGACCACACCAAGGCCGAGCCGCTGCTCGAGCGGATCTTCAAACGCCGCCCCCGGGTCAAGGAAGGTTACAAGGTGGTGAACAACCGCCTCGCCATCCGCGACGATCGGAGCTTTCTCAAGGACCCGGTCAACATCCTGCGGCTGTTCGAGGAGGGCCTGCGTACCGGCATGCTGATCCACCCCGATGCCATGCGCCTTGTCACCGCCAACCTGCGCCTGATCGACGATGATATCCGCGCCGACAAGGAAGCGGCCAGCATATTCCTAGGCCTGCTCCTGAAACACGGCAACCCCGAACGCGCCCTGCGTCGGATGAACGAACTCGGTGTGCTCTCGGCTTTTATTCCCGAGTTCGAGCCCATCGTGGCGATGATGCAGTTCAACATGTACCACGCCTATACCGTGGACGAACACACCATCCAGGTGATCTCGAACTTCAACCAGATCGAACGAGGTGAGTTGGAAGAGGAATTGCCGGTCAGTTCCGAAGTTCTACGTTCCGGCCTCAATCGCAAGGTGCTGATGGTGGCGATGCTGTGTCACGACATCGGCAAGGGCCGCGATATCGACCATTCGGTGCTGGGGGCGCAAATCTCCCGCACCGTGGCCCCGCGACTGGGCCTGACCAAGTCCGAATGCGACACCGTCGAATGGCTGGTGCGTTATCACTTGCTGATGTCGGACATGGCGCAGAAACGCGACATCGCCGACCCGCGCACCATCCGCGATTTTGCCAAGGCCGTAGGTTCGGTCAAACGGCTCGACCTACTCTTGCTGCTTACGGTCTGTGACATCCGCGGCGTCGGCCCCGACACCTGGAACAACTGGAAAGCGGTACTCCTGCGCTCGCTCTACCGGCAAACCCGCGTGGCGCTGGAAGAAGGCCTCGAAGCACTTTCGCGCGAGGTCCGTGGCACCGAGGCCAAAAAGAACCTGCGCGCCGCCCTGCCCGACTGGACCAACGGCGATCTCAAGCGCGAGACGACGCGCCATTACGATCCCTACTGGCAGGGGCTGCACGTCACGGCGCATGTGGTCTTTGCCAATTTGCTGCGCGAAATCGGCGAGGACGAGGTCCGTATCGACCTGCACCCCGATGACGACCGTGACGCCACACGCGCCTGTTTCGCCATGTCCGACCACCCTGGCATCTTCTCCCGCGTCTGCGGCGCGCTGGCTCTGGTGGGGGCCAATATCGTCGATGCCCGCACCTTCACCTCGAAAGACGGTTTTGCCACCGCCGCCTTCTGGATCCAGGACAGTGAGGGCAAACCTTACGAGGCAGGCAAGTTGAAACGGCTGGAACAGATGATCCAGAAAATCCTCAAGGGCGAGGTCATCACCCGCGACGCGATCCAGACCCGAGACAAGTTCAAGAAGCGCGAAAAGGCCTTCCGGGTTCCCACAACGATCAGTTTCGACAATGAAGGGTCCGAGATCTACACCATTATCGAGGTCGACACCCGCGACCGCCCCGGGCTGCTCTTTGACCTAACCCGCACCATGGCCAACATGAACATCTACATCGCCTCGGCCGTGATCGCGACCTACGGCGAACAGGTGGTCGATGCCTTTTACGTCAAGGACATGTTCGGTCTGAAATTCCACGCTGGAAGCAAGCAGAAGACCATCGAGAGGAAACTGCGCGAAGCGATCACTCAAGGGGTGGAACGGGCCAACGCTTGAGGCCACAAAGATCACCGTAGGGACCGCTTTGCCGCAAATGGCTGGGAGAGAACCTAGGCCTGTTGTGCACAGAAGGGCAGGTTTGAGCCCAAACTACCAAATGTGGCACCAAGCATGAACGGATGCCCATTGCGCTTTGCAGCCATTGATCGCGAGTATGTTGCACTGACGCTGCTGGCCTAGAAAAAGTCGCCAAGTCTTGGAGTTATCAATTGCTCTGGTCGAGCGTTGCAATGGGGTTGCCCAATAATCCGTTCATGGTCGCCGTAGACAAACCAAATTGACTTGTCCGACTTACCAACATCACGGTCAAAGGCGCTCAGGGCCTACGGCTGACTCGCAGGAGCTTTTAGCATTGGAGTTGGAGCACTCCATGTTAGCCTTGCACCATGAACATCACGCGCACGATAACTCTCTTCGGCAGCAGGGCAATGAAGCGGGCGTTCTCCACGTTCACGGTGGGGCTGCTGGGCTTGGCGGGCCTGGCGGCAGTGCAGTTCTGGCTGCACACGGCCCGGCTCGACAGCGAAAGCGCCGCACTGCAACGGTTGGCCTCGCAACGAGCGGGTCAGCATGACGCCCACCTGACAGCCCTCTCGGCAATTGCTGTGGCGGGTGCGGGTCAGCGCAACGATCTCTTCCTTGAGGTCGCCGCCACAATTTCGCGCTTCTATCCGCGCATCGACGACGTGCAGCTTGTGCCGCTCGACACGGCGCAACCCGTTACCGGCGCGATAGCCCTGTCCGCCGACACAGCCGAGCAAATCCGCACCGCCGCGGTAGGCTCTACCGGGGTGCCGGTGATGCTGCCCCACCCGGCACGGCCAGAGCATTACCTGATGGTCAAGCGCAGCCCGAACTCGGATCAGGCGCTCTATGCCCTCGCGCTCAGCGTCGACGCCGCCCGGTTGATCGACAGCAGCGCTGCCTTCTGGACCCAGGACAAGGCCGGCTACCGCGTCTCTCTGCCGGATGGCACGGTGCTGGTCCAATCCCTGGCCATGGCCGAGGCGCGGTTTTCAAAAGCGCTTGAAAGCGGATCGCAACCGCTACTGCTGGAAACCACCCTGCGGATGCGCCTCGTTGATCTCCTTCCACCAGCGCAGGTTGCGCTTGTGTTGCTTCTTACCGGGCTGATCTATGCCGTGATCACCGCGTCGTCGCGGCAACGCAGCCGGGTGCGCGAGGCTGAACAACAAGCCAGCCTCAGTCGGATGGAGGCCCAGCTCAGCCATGCCGCGCGGGTCAACGCCATGGGCGAAATGGCCAGCGGCATGGCGCATGAACTGACCCAACCCCTGACCGCGATCTTGGCCCAGGCCCAGGCCGGCAAACGTCTGTTGGCGCGCGGCGACGGCAATGCGGTGGCCTCGGCACTAGAGGACACCGTCACCCAGGCCCGCCGCGCTTCAACCATTCTTGATAGGCTGCGCAACTGGTCCCGGCCGCAACGGGCCGAGGCCGCACCGATCGACCTGCGTGATGCCATCGCCAATGTTCGCGCCCTTCTTTTGGCCGAAGCCCGTCGCCGGAATGTCGCGCTTGAGGTCGCTCCAACAAGCCATCCGATCAACGTCACCGCCGATCAGGTCGAAATCGAACAGGTGATCCACAACGTCCTACGCAACGCGCTCGAGGCACTTGATGGCTCGCCTGACGCCCGCGTCAGGGTCGCGCTGAACAGAGCTGGCGACATGGCCACGCTCGAGATTTCCGACAACGGCCCCGGCGTCACTGCCGACATGGTGCCGAAACTCTTCATGCCTTTCATGACCACCCGCGAAGACGGCACCGGGCTTGGCCTCGCGCTCAGCCAGCGTCTGATTGAACGCGCGGGCGGCACAATTTCCTATGCTCCGGGCGATCCCGGTGCGATCTTTCGGATCGACCTGCCACTGTCGACCCCTGTGGCGAAGGCAGCGCAATGACCCACCCTGTCTATCTCGTGGATGATGACAAGGCGGTGCGCGACGCGCTCACGCTTCTCTTGTCCACCGTCGGGGTGGACGTGACACCCTTTGCCGATCCCCAGGCGTTCCTGGCGCGCCTCGACCAGCTTCAACCAGGCTGCCTGGTCCTTGATATCCGCATGCCACTGATCTCGGGGTTGAAACTGCAGGAAAAGCTGGCCGAACGGAACGTCGACTGGCCCACGGTCGTCATCTCGGGTCATGGCGATATCGAGGCCTGCCGCCAGGCGTTTCGCAACGGCGCGGTCGATTTCCTGTCCAAACCCATCGATGAGCAGGACCTGATCGACGCCATCCAGAAGGGCACGGAAATCCTGGAACGGAGCTTGCTGGCCGAGGCAGAAAAGGCCGAGGCGCGCGGCCTCCTGCAATCGCTCACGCCGCGCGAGGCGCAGGTGCTTGACCGCATCGCCGAAGGCTTCACGTCGAAACAGATCGCCGAGGGGCTGGGCCTGTCGCCGCGCACCGTCGAAAGCCACCGCGCCGCGATTGGGGCCAAGCTCGGCACCACTTCGCAGGCCGAATTGACCCGTATCTGGCTCGAAGGCCGTGACACTCCGTAGAACTACGGAGGCCCGTGCAAACCCTACGAATACCGCGCCACGCCGCCCCGCCCTAGTCTCTGTTCATCACTTTTGAAAAGGAGACACACCATGATCCGCAAACTGACCCTCGCCACCGTCTTGGCTCCCACCACCCTGGCCGCGCAGGACCTGCCCACTGCCGCATACCTGCCGCTCGACATGGCCACCAAGGCCGCTCAGGTCGCACTTGGGGCCTGTGCCGCCGACGGCTACAATGTCAGCGTTGCCATCGTCGCACGTGACGGCGCCACCAAGGTGCATTTGAAGGCCGACAATTCCGGGCCGCACACAGTCGGCAGCGCCCAGGGAAAGGCCTTTACCTCCGCCTCGATGGGCCGCGACACTGCTGGCCTGGCCAATTTCATCGGAGAAAACCCGCAACATGACGGGTTGCGCTACATGGACAACCGCATGGTGATCCAGGGCGGCGGGCTGCCGATCAAGATCAGTGGCGCGCTGGTCGGCGGCATCGGCGTTGGCGGTGCCCCCGGCGGCCACCTCGACGAGGCCTGCGCCCGCGCCGGGCTTGATGCCATCGGCGCTGAGTAATCCCCGCGGGCAGCCCGTCATCACGGCAGGCTGCCCAACCAAATTGGAGATATGACATGTTCAAATGCCTCTTGATCCCCACCTTCCTGACTCTGGCTGCGCCGGTTTTGGCCCAGACCGCACCCTCGGCCGCGGAGATCGCCGCCTATGACGGGCTACACCGGGCGGCGCAGACCGGTAACGTCGCCGATTTAAATCGCCTTGCTGGCGCGGGTGCCGATTTGAACGCGCGCGACCGACGTGGCCGTACCGCCGCTCACGTCGCCGCCTTCGCCTCACAAGACGCCGCCCTGCGCGCCCTGGCCAATGCCGGTGCCGATCTCAATGCGCTAGAGGGACAGGCCTATGATGTGGTGACCATCGCCGCCGTGGCCGACGACCCCGACTTGATGTCGTTGGCCATCGAACTGGGCAACGATCCCGGCCTGATCACAAGCCCCTATGACGGCACCGCCTTGATCGCTGCCGCGCATCTGGGCCATGTCGAGGTGGTGCGCCGCCTGATCGACGCTGGCGCGCCGCTCGATCATGTCAACAACCTTGGCTGGACCGCCCTGATCGAGGCGGTAGTCCTGGGCGATGGCGGCCGCGACCACCAGGCGGTGGTCAAACTCCTCGTCGCCGCAGGCGCGGATCAAACCATCGGCGACCGTGACGGCGTGACACCGCACCAGCACGCGCAAGACCGACAGTACCTCGAAATTCTGTCACTGTTGGGTGACAAGACCTGACGCGCGCCAGCGTGCGGTACGTGTAAGGAAAGATCTGCATCCGACCACTTGGGAAACCGGTTCTAGGCAAATCTAATCTTTGGCACGCGCTGTACAACGTTGTCGCTCGTTCGTGTCCAGCAAGTGGATTTCTGGTCTGCTTCGCGTTGCTGTAATTTCTTAGCGATCGCAGCGAATGGCCGCCTAGAGCCCTCTTCAACCAACGTTCTGTCGTTTCCGAAGGCCAGTGACACGTTTGGAGTCGGCATCTCGAGAGCGAATTTCAACCGAAAAACTGGCTAGAAAGCGAATTGAACAGTATACGCCAGCTACAACAACACCGTGATGCCGACCCTAGCCACCAAACCGTGGTCGCGTACCGGATTCATTGAACCAGCCCCCCTGCGCAGCTTCGAAGGAAAGCGCGGCCTGGAAGACGATTTCGTCTCTGTAAGCTGGCCCCACAATCTGAAGACCTGTCGGCACACCGTTGGCCGCGAAACCGGAAGGCACCGAAATCACCGGGCAGCGGCTCATCATGTTAAAAGGGGTGGTCATGACCCAGCCGAGTGAGGGATCGACCTCGACCCCGTTTATCTCGATCGTCTCGACCGATTGATCGAAATCAGCGCGCACCGCTGGAAGCGCGTTGGTGGGGCAGATCAGGCAATCGTAGTCTTGAAGCAGTGGGCCAAGCTTCATGTAGGCCTCACCTGCAGTTTGTAGGGAGGCGACGAAGTCCTGGGCCGTTGAGTCGAGCGATTTTTCAGCAAGTGCCCGGCAATAGGTGGTCATCTTGTCGCCGTGCTCTTCCAGTTCCATCGACAGCGCGCCGCCGAAGAGATGCGTGAGATAGGCAAGACAGGCCTTGGGCACTTCCGGACCCCAGCCGATATCGACCTCTTCGACCGTGGCGCCGAGGGCGCGAAAGGTGTCGGCGGCAGCCAGGGTGTTGCGGCGGACATCATCCGATACCTGAAAGCTGCCAAGGTCCATCGACAGGGCAATTTTCCAGCCTTTGATATCTGGGTATTGGGTGGGCAAGGTGATCTTGGGCAGTGAGGCAATGTCCCATGGGTGCTGACCGGACATGGTGTTCTGAAGCAGGATGGCATCACCAACCGAACGGGCCAGAGGCCCGGTATGGCAGTAGAAATCGAGGTTGAAGGGGATGTCGTCGGGGTTGCGACCATAGGGCGGCTTATAGCCGACAAGGCCACAACACGACGAAGGGATGCGGATCGAGCCACCAATATCCGAACCGGTGGCGAGCGACGAAGTGCCCGCGGCAAGCGAGGCCGCAGAGCCGCCGGATGATCCACCGGGCGTGAATTCGGGGTTCCACGGGTTGCGGGTGACACCCCAAAGACGCGACCAGGTGAAACCCGCACAGGAGTATTCCGGCGTGGCGGTGCGGGCATGCACAATGGCCCCCGCGGCCAGAATGGGCTGGTTCATCGGTGAGGTAGTGTCTGGGACGTAATCCTTGGCGATCAGCGAGCCATAGGAAGTGGGTTTGCCCGCGATATGGCTTTCATCCTTGATCGCGACGGGCAGCCCGTCAAGAGATCCCAGAGGCTCCCCCTTGGCCCAGCGGGATTCCGAGGCGCGGGCGGCGTCCATTGCCTCGTCGAAATGGGTGTAGGTGAAGGCGTTGACCGTTTCCCTGGTGGCTTCGGCCTGGGTGATCTGGGCCGAGAGCAGTTCGACCGGAGACAGGGTTTTGTCGGCGAAACGCGCAAGGGCATCGGTAGCGGTGAGATAGAGCAGGTCGGACATTGGCAGCCCCTTTCAGACAAGTGCGGCGGTGATCGCATCAATGGCGCGCACCACGTTGGAATGCTGTTCATCGTTCAGCGCATCTGGCCAGGTGGAGAGGCAGACAATCACCAGGTCGTCGTTGGGTGAGACATAGATGAACTGGCCATAGATCCCGAGCGAGAAGTGGATCGGTTGGGTCTCATCACGGATCCAGAACATGTTGCGATAGCGGCCTTTGGGCATGAACTCGCGGCTTTCGTCATCAAACCGGCCATGGTCGCCACTGCGCACGTCCGCAATCCAGGACATCGGCACGGCCTGCGTTTTGCCGGCACGGCCATTGTCCAGCATGGTCTGGCCGAAACGGGCGAAATCGCGCAGCGTTGCGCTAATCCCGCCGTCGGCAAGAGCAGTGCCTTCGCGATCGACGGTGACATTCGCCGGGTGTTCGGCGCCCATCGGTGCCCAGAGATGCCTGGAAATGGCCTGAGCCAGCGTCCCGCCGGTAACCCGGGCAATGAGCACACCCAGAAGATCGGTTTCGATCGAACGGTATTTAAAACGCGCACCGTGGTCGGCGTCGCATTCGGTCAGCGACATGATCTGGGCCCACGTGGTGGCGGGCCAGTCGGCCGGATTGGCGCCCTCGGGCATCGGTTTCCAGTTCGAGGCAACTTCGAGCCGCGCAATGTCGCAATCGGGTTCGTCGTAATCCTCGACGAATTTCACGCCGGTGGTCATGTCGAGAACATGCTGAACGGTGGCCCCTTTCCAAGCGGTCGAGGCCAGTTCGGGCAGGTAGGTGGTGACCGGTGCGGAGGGATCGATCAACCCCTGATCGATCAGGACGCCGGCGGTGGTCGAGGTAATAGATTTTGACACCGACATGGCCAGGTGCGGGGTCTGGCGAGTCATGCCGTTGTGATAGCTTTCATGGATAATGCGACCCTTGTGGGCGACCAGAAAGCCATCAGTATAGGCATCCAGCAGGTCCGAAAGTGTCATGTCACTGCCGTCAAAGGCGGTGAAGCCGGTGCCGGTTAGATCCTGCGGTGCGCTTTCCCAAGGCAGCGCGGTTTCACCGGCGGCGATGTTTTCGGTGGGCACGCAGGCGCGAATGTTCTGAAAACTCCAGCGGTTCCAAGGGGCGCGGTCCCAGTCACGCGGTGGTAATTGCCACTCGGATGGCGGCGGTGCTCCCTGCATAATGGGCAGAGCGGGGTCGGAGTTGCGGTAGCTGCGTGTCATAAGTCATCCCCGGGGAACAAAAGGGGGCGGCCCCGTAAGGCCGCCCCGTGGTTCAGATCGCGATTACTTTTGAAGGTCGGTCCAGATCCGGGTGTAGATTTTCTGCACCTCAGGATCGCAGGGCTTGGTGAAATGGCCTTTGTCCACCAGCTCGGCCGGGATGATGATCTCGCGCGCGGTTTTCATGTCCTCGGGCATGAAGGCGTCCGAGCCCTTGATACCATTGGCATAGCGGGCAAACTCCGAGATCAGGGCGGCGTTTTCCGGGTCCATGATGAAGTTCTGGAACGCCTTGGCCTCGTCGACGTTTTTGGCATCTTTCAACACCGCGACCGAGTCCATCCACAGGGTATAGCCCTCTTTCGGATAACCATAGCGGATAGCGTCGTTTTGCAGGCGCATACGGAAGGTCGAGCCATTCCAGTTGACGCCCGCCCAGAGGTCTTCCTTGGCGAATTTTTCAAGGTTGCCGTAGTCCATGCCCAACCAATGCTGTTTGGCATCGACCAGCGTGTCACGGACCTTTTTCAGGATTTCCTTGTCGCCGGTGCAAAGCTCGCCGCCATGATAGAGAATGGCGAGGCTCATCACGTCGCCCATTTCAGGCACGACGTTGATCTTGCCACGCAGGGATTCCGGCGGATCAAGGAAAATCGACGAGGTGTCGATATCGCCATCGTAGTATTTGGTGTTGACCACCACGCCAACTGAACCCCATTGCCACGGCACGGTGTAGTGACGGCCCGGATCCCAATCGACATCGACCCAGACCGGATCGACATTCTTGAAATTCTCCATCTGGTCGGGGCGGCTTTCCATGAGCAGACCTTCACCAACCCAGATCGGGATATACGAATTCGAGGGCACCACGACGTCAAAGCCATGGCCGCCGGCCTTGACCTTGGCCAGCGCGGTATCGTTGCTGTCATAATCGGTGATCGTGACCTTGATGCCGGTTTCGGCCTCGAACTTCTCGATCAGCTTGGGGTTGGTATAGTTGCCCCAGTTATAGATATTCAGTTCCTTTGCCATGGCCCCGGCGGCGGACAGTGCCAGCGCGGTTGCGGCTGCAATTGTGTATTTCATGTTTACATCTCCTTGTTGGTTTCGTTTGTCTTGCCCGGCTCTGACGGCCGGGTTGGCCTTGGGATGCCTGATCACCCTCGTCGGTTGGTCAGGCGGAAAAACAGTGCCACCAGGATCGCCCCGGCGAACAGAATGACGGTGGAAATAGCGTTGACCTCAGGGGTCACGACGCGACGCAACTGGCCCAGCATGTAGGTCGGCAGGGTGTCCTGTCCGGCGGATTTGACGAACTCGGTGATCACCACATCATCGAGCGAGATCACGAATGCCAGCATCAGACCAGCGACGATGCCGGGCCACATCAACGGCAAAGTGACACGACGGAAGGTCAGCCAGCGCGAGGCATAAAGATCCTGCGCCGCCGTTTCCAGCGATGTGTCCATGGTTTCCAGACGGGCCCGTATGGGAAGATACGCAAAAGGCACGCAAAACGCGGTGTGGGCAACGATCAGGTAGATCATCGATGTATGCCCGGTCCAAACCTTGACGGCGGCAAACACGATCAGAAGCGCCACGGCGGTGACGATTTCGGGCACCATCAGCGGTTGGTTGATCAGCGCATAGATCATTGTTCGGCCTGGGAAGTGCCGGGTGCGCGTGGTGGCCAGCGCGGCCATGGTGGCGGCGACGGTGGCAACGGAAGCTGCCGAGATGGCAAGGAAAAGCGAGCGGACGGCGGCATCCTGCACCGCCTCGTTGGCGGCGGCCTGCTGATACCAGCGCAGGCTGAACCCTTCCCAGATCGCCAGCGACGATCCGTCGTTGAACGAATACACCACCAAGATCATGATCGGGGCGTAAAGCACGAACAGGGTGAAAATCGCAACCACGGCGAAACCGGGAAGGGTGCGGACCGAATATCCTTTGCGGGGTTTTGGAAAATCAGCCATCGGCCTGCTCCCGGCTGGTGACGCGGACATACCAGATCAGCGCGACCATTACGGCGGCCATCAGCATCAGTGACAGCGCTGCACCCAGCGGCCAATTGCGGCCTTGTCCGAATTGCAGCTCGATCAGGTTGCCAAACATCAGGTTCTTGCCGCCGCCCAACACACGCGGGGTGACATAGGCGCCAAGCGAGGGGATGAAGACGAGGATCGACCCGGCAATGATACCCGGTTTGATTAGCGGCAGGATCACCCGACGGAACGCAGTCCAGCGGCTGGCGTAAAGGTCATGCGCGGCCTCGACCAGCCGGAAATCAAGCTTGTCGACCGAGGCATAGATCGGCAGCACCATCAGCGGCAGGTAGACATAGGTCATGCCGAATCCAATGGCAAAATTGGTGAACATCATCTGGATTGGGGCGTCGATGAGGCCGAGTTTCAAAAGAACCAGGTTGATCACCCCTTCCGACCGGATCAACTCTTGAATGGCGATTGTGCGCACCAGAAGATTGGCCCAGAACGGCACGGTGATCAGATAGAGCCAGAATTCGCGCTTGCCCGACGGCTGGGTGGCGATAAACCACGCGGTGGGCAAGCCGAACAGCAGGGTCAGAACCGTGGTGATCAGCGACAAGGACAATGAACGCCAGAAAATTGACAGATGCGCATCGGCCCAGATCAGCGTGTCATCAAAGATGTCGCGCTGGATGACGGTGTTCATCCAGCCTTCGAGCGAGAACTCCCATTTGACGTTGCCGTAATCGCCCGGGGCGAGGAAGGAATAGACCACCATCACCAGCAATGGCCCGGCGGCGGCAAAAATGATCAGCAACATCGCCGGCAGCGACAACAACCAGCGATGGCGATTATCGGCTGCGCGGGCTTCGGCCTCTAATTCGCCGGGTTTATAGGTGGCGTCCGACATTCTCAGTCCCTCAGAACCGTGATTGCGCCGGGCGCGATGGTGACGGCGACGTTACCGCCTTCGCCGGGCAGATCGGTGCTGCCTTGCGGGGTGTTGCCCATGCGTGACTTCAGAGGTTCGCCACTGGCAAGGCGCAGGTGCACGGTTGTGGCCTCGCCGGAGTAAACGATCGTGTCGATGGTGGCTGCAATCTCGCCCTCACCCGGTTCTCCGGCTCGCGCCGAGGTATGCTCGGGGCGGACCAGCACATTGACATGGCCATCAGCGACGCCTTCGGGCACATCGACAGAGAACGTGCTGCCATCCGCGAGGGTAACAGTGCCGCCCTTGAGGTCGGCATCGAGGAAATTCGATTCACCGATAAAATTAGCAACGAAACGTTGCGAGGGGCGCTCGTAGATTTCGCGCGGGCTGCCGACTTGCAGGATTTCACCTGCATTCATCACCGCAATGCGGTCGGACATGGTCAGCGCCTCTTCCTGATCGTGGGTGACGAACACGAAGGTGATGCCGGTTTCGTTCTGCAGGCGTTTGAGTTCGATCTGCATTTCCTTGCGCAGTTTCAGATCAAGCGCGCTGAGCGGTTCATCGAGCAAGAGAACTTCGGGATGAGGGGCAAGAGCGCGGGCCAATGCCACCCGCTGTTGCTGACCACCCGAGATCTCGCTGGTGCGGCGGTCCTTCAGCTCTTCCATCTGCACGAGGCGCAGCATCTCGTCGGTGGTGCTTTGGATTTCGGATTTGGGTTTGCCCAGCATCTCAAGTCCGAAGGCGATGTTCTGGGCCACGCTCATGTGCGGGAACAAAGCGTAGTTCTGAAACACGGTGTTGACCGGGCGTTGGTTCGGTGGAAGCCGCGAGATATCGCGGCCACCAAGCTTGATTGATCCCATGGTGGGGGGCTCGAACCCGGCAATCAGACGTAAAAGGGTGGTCTTGCCACAGCCCGATGGGCCCAGAAGTGTGAAGAACTCATTGCCCTGAATTGTGGCGTTGACATCGCGCAGGGCGGTGAACGCAGTCTCTCCGCTGCCGAAAACTTTTGTCGTGTTCCCGATCTCGATCATTTTTCAAGCAACCTTAGCTTCCCCCGAATCCAGTCCACGCGGCTCGATTGGGTCAATAAGACATTGACAAAAAGTCTTCCGTCAATAAAAAATTTTAGAGGACTAAAGGTTTTTTCAGGAAAGGTTCAGGCATTGCCCGATACCCCGGCATCCGCAACGCAGGCAAACGCCACCGGTTTGCGTGGGCGCAAAAAGGCGCGACGGCGACAGGAAATACTGCGCAGCGCCGAGCATCTTTTTGCCCGCGACGGGGTCGAGGCCGCAACTATGGCCGCGATTGCCGAGAGGGCTGGCGTGTCGCCGCCAACGGTGTTCAACTATTTCGGGTCAAAGGAAAATATCCTGCATTCCTTGATCTTTGAGGGCACAAGACAGAAACGCAGGGATCATATGAGCCTGCCCAGAAAAACCGGGATTCCCTTTGCTCAGGCGTTGGGCGAGTTCCTGTGCGAGTTTACCGAGAATACCCTTCAGATCGCGGGCAAGCGGGTGTGGCGTTATGCCGAGGCGACCAACATCCGGCGGCCGGATTCGGACTTTGGAAGACAATTCGCGGTTTCCGACAATGAGCTCATGAAACTGGTTAACAGCTTCATGAGCGACTACGACGTCGTGCTCAGCCGCGGCGACATCAGCGATCTGGGCCTCGTGGCGCAGTTGTTTTTCGACCGCTGGACGGTGCGATATTTCGAATTCATCAAGGATGACTCGATGACGCTGCAGACGCATTTCGGCGCCTTGCGTCAGGATGTCGACACTATGGTGGCGTTGTTCTTTGACCCGGGATTCGCGGCTCATTCACCGCTGGCAAATACGGAGGAGTCGCAATGAGTGGGGCTGAACTGGTGATTTTGAACGGTCGGGTTCTGACCATGGATGCGGGCATGCCCCGAGCCGAGGCGGTGGCGGTCTCAGGCAACCGGATCGTGGCAGTCGGATCAAATAACGACATAATCGGGCTGGCCAGCCCAACGGCACGACGGGTTGATGCCCAGGGCGCGACGGTGATGCCGGGCATGGTTGAGGCACATTTGCATCTGTTTGCCGGAGCATTCGGTCTAAGACTTTTGCAGCTTGATGGTGTGCAGGGTCTGCCTGCATTGCGCGACAAAGTGCAGGCCTATGCCAAAGAGAACCCCAACGAGGCGCTGCTGATTTGCAAGGCAGCGGATTACAACCTGTTTGGCGAGGGGGTGATGACGACGCGGCAAATGTTGGACGAGGTGTTGGAGGAACGTCCGTTGCTTCTGGTCGCTGGGGACCACCATACGGCCTGGGCCAACACGATAGCACTGCGCAAAGCCGGGATATTGCAGGGGCGTGATCTGCCGCCCGGCAATGAAATCGTCATGGACGATAACGGGTTCGCCGCAGGGGAGTTGCGCGAAGGTGAGGCACAGGCGCCGGTGATGGCACTGCGCTCGTCCGGCGGGCGCGAAAATCTGGGGCTGCATGGGGAGGAACCTGAAACGCCGCCAACCGCCGCGGAGCGGGCCGATGACATCGCAGTGCTGGAGGAAGGGTTGCGGCTGTGTGCTTCGTATGGGTTCACCAGCCTGCACAATATGGATGGCAACCGCTATCAGCTCGACCTGCTGCAAGAGATCGAAGGGCGCGGCAATCTGGACTGCCGGATCGAGGTGCCGTTTCACTTGACCCCGGCTAAACCCATTGAAAGCTTGGAAGAGGCCAGTGTGCTGGCCAAAGAGTTCGCCACCGATCGGCTGAGTGCCAACCGGGTCAAGATGTTCATGGACGGGGTGATCGACAGTGCCACGGCGGTGATGGTCGAGGACTACGCCGACATTCCGGGCTGGCGCGGCGACCCGCTGCATTCGGCAGAGCGGTTCAACGCCGCGTGTATCGAGGCCGATCGACGGGGTCTGCAGATTTCCGTGCATGCGATTGGCGACGGGGCGGTTCGGCGTGTGCTGGATGGATACGAGGCCGCCGCGCGGGTCAACGGCAAGCGAGACAGTCGGCACCGAATCGAACATATTGAGGTGCTGCATCCGGATGATCTGCGCCGGTTTAGGGAACTGGGAGTGGTGGCGTCTATGCAACCTCCGCACCCACCCGGAGCGATGGATTTTCCGCTGGAACCCTGGGTCAGCCATGTCGGCGAGGAGCGCTGGCCCTGGGCTTTTCCGGTGAGCTATCTGCGAGCTGAGGGAGTACCCATTGCATTTGCCTCTGACTGGCCAGTCTCCGACGTAAACCCCATGCGCGGGGTCAAGGCTGCGGTAACGCGCAAGGCCTGGCATCCTGGCCACCCTTCACATGCTTCGACACTCAGGCAAGCCCTGCACGGCTACACCGCCGGAGGGGCGTATGCAGGGCATCGCGAGAAAACCCTCGGATGCCTGAAGGCAGGGCTGTTCGCGGACATCGTCGTCATGGATCGCGACCTTGAAACTTCCGAAATCGAGGATTTGGATCAAGCTAGGGCGGTCGTGACGATATGCAGCGGCAAAATCACTTGGGGGGATTGAGGGCGCCGATGTTCCCGTTTTTTTGCAAATTCACGATATGAAAGAGCAAGACCGTAGTATGCCGCTTGGACGGTGAATCAGTATTATGATCCTCGTTTTTTTAACCGTTTGTGCCAATGTCTGCCGTTCGCTCAAAGTCTGCTTGGTCCCGCTTTGCGGCCATCGTTGCAGGCTGCGTCGAACGTCCGGTTTGGCATTTCCCGCTAGTCCGCCGCCAACACCCCCAAATCCGGCTCGGTCAGGCTGGATACGTACCGCCTCCCGTCCTCTGCCTCGATCATCCCCGTGGTCAGGGCATAATCGCCAGACGGGTCCTGCATCGTCTCCAATACCTTGCCCGTCTCATCGATCCGCAAAACAAACCCATAGCGCTGCGGCTTGGGCCGGATCGACGCGGGCAGCCGCTGCACCACCTTGCGCAGGAACGGTTTGCCCGACAACGCATCGGCCGCTTCCGAGCGCGGGCTGACCAGACCGACCCAGAACGTTCCATCCGGGTTGCGATTGATATTGTCCGGGAAACCCGGCAGGTTCTCGACGATCCGCGTGGGTTCCCCCCCAGCGACCGGCAGTTTCAGCACCGAATAGGTGCCGGTCTCGACCACCAGAAGATGCGCGCCATCCGCCGTAAGCGCGATCCCATTGGCAAAACTCAATCCATCCAGAAGCACGCTCGTCTCGCCGCTGGCGGGGTCATATTTCAACACCCGCCCGTTCGGCCCATGCTCCATCAGGTCCAGAAGCGAGGCGGGCAAGGTGCCGCCATTGGCCTTGGCCCCGAATTTCACCGAAGCATCCGAGAAATAAACCATGCCATCCGCCCCGATATCCACATCATCGGCATAGTCGATCGACGATCCGTCCACGGTCGTATCGGCCAGAACAGTGACCTCACCGCTCAGTTCCACCTTGAGCAGCCCGCGATAAGCGTCGGCAACGAAAAGCGTACCATCGCGATCAAACTCCACGCCCAGCGGTCGCCCACCAGTATGGGCAAACTCTTCCACGGCGCCGCTGACGGCATCATATCTCAGGATCGCGCCGTCATGGGTCGGGATGTAAAGCCTCCCCTCGGGCCCAAAGGTGATGTCTTCGGGGCCCACATGCGCCCCCAGCCCGATCCGCCTCACCCCCGCCAACCGCTCATTGGGGGAAAAATCTCCTGAATACCCCTTGTTCTCCGGTGCCTCCCAGGCCACCGGATCAATCGGTACCGGCCAGATCAGAATGTAGGCGAGTCCCACGCCAACGCTCACGGCCAGCAACTTCAGAAAAGCCTGCAACATCGCGGCACCTCCCATGTCCTGCCCCAGCCTGTCCGTTACCCAGTTGCTCAGGCAAGCCATTTCCTCCGTTCCGCCGCGTCAGCCAGCCAAAGGAAAACGCCGCCCCGTACCCCGGGACGGCGTTTCGGTGTCAAAAAATGACAGGTTCAGTCTTCGCCAAAACCGAAGGTCTCGGTGACATAGTCGATATCCTTGTCACCGCGGCCCGACAGGTTGATCAGGATCGATTTGCCCGGATTCTTGGGTGCCTCACGCATAGCAAAAGCCAAAGCGTGGGCGCTTTCCAACGCTGGAATGATCCCTTCATGGCGGCTCAGGTCGTAAAACGCCTTCAGCGCCTCTTTGTCATCGGCGGCGGAATAGTTGGCCTTGCCGGTGCGATAGAGATGCGCGTGTTCCGGGCCAACACCAGGGTAATCCAGCCCCGAGGCTACGGTATGCACCGGCGCCGGCTCGCCCGCCTCATCCTTCAACACCATGGTGCGGAAGCCGTGAATGTCGCCATCTTCACCGAAAGTAATCGTGGCCGCATGATCGCCCAGCTTGGACGAGGTGCCCAGCGGCTCGACCCCGTGCAGCGACACGTCTTCATCGTCGATAAAGCCCGAAAACAGACCCATCGCGTTCGACCCGCCACCGACACAGGCCGCCACCATGTCTGGCAGACCGCCGGTCATCTCCAGGAACTGCTCGCGCGCCTCGATGCCAACGATATGCTGGAAGTCACGCACCATCATCGGGAACGGATGCGGCCCCACAACCGAGCCGATGGCAAACAAGGCCGTATCGGCCTGTGGCACGTACGCCTGGAAGGCGCTGTCGACCGCTTCTTTCAGCGACCGCCCACCAAAGCCCACCGGCACCACCGTCGCACCAAGCAGCTTCATCCGCGTGACATTCGGCGCTTCTTTCTCGATGTCGATCTCGCCCATGTGAATTTCGCATTCCATGCCGAAATAGGCCGCCGCCGTAGCGAGCGCCACGCCGTGCTGCCCAGCGCCGGTTTCCGCCATCAGCTTGGTCTTGCCCATATGCTTGGCCAGCAACCCCTCGGCCATGCAGTGGTTCAGCTTGTGCGCGCCGGTGTGGTTCAGATCTTCACGCTTGGCATAGATCTGCGCCCCGCCCAGCATGTCCGACAAGTTCTTGAAATAGGAAATCGGCGTCGGGCGGCCCTGAAAATGCTTGCGGATATAACGCAGGTCACGAATGAACTCGGCCGATTTCGAAATCCGGTCATAGGCCTCGCGGATCTCCTTGAAATGCGGCTCCAAAGGCGGCGGCAGCATCGCCCCGCCATAGTCGCCGAAAAAACCGTCCGCGTTCGGTGTCGATTTCAAGTAAGATGCCATACGTCCATGTCCTTTGTTTTTCTGATTCAAATGCGTGCAATTCGTCGCCCATTGGCCACCGCATTCACTGCATATCCAATGAGGTATTTCGACACAGTATTCAAGCCGCGCGCGCCTTACCCCTGACCGATGCTCCACGACCCGAAATCCCGCCATTCCCCCTCGCCGCGCAACCGGCTATAACGGGTGCAAAGACAGGCCCACCAAAGGCATGAGCAGCCATGAAACCCATCCGCCTCATCTCCGGCTTTCTGACCGTTGGCGTCTGGACCCTGCTCAGCCGCATCCTCGGCTTCGTGCGCGAGATCATGATCCTCGCCTTCATCGGTCCGGGGCCGGTGATGGATGCCTTTGTCGCCGCCTTCCGCCTGCCCAACATGTTCCGCCGTTTCTTTGCCGAGGGCGCGTTCAACGCTGCCTTCGTACCGATGTTTTCAAAACGCTACGAGGCGGGCGAGGATCCGCAGGGCTTTGCCAACCAGGCGTTCAACGGGTTGGCGTTCATCGTTCTCACTCTCACTGCGCTGGCGATGATTTTCATGCCCGCTTTCGTCTGGGCCACGGCCGAAGGCTATACTGCCGATGGCCGCTTCGACCTGACCGTCGGCTATGGCCGCATCGTCTTTCCTTACATCGTCTTCATGTCGCTCTCGGCGCTGTTCTCCGGCGTGCTGAACGCCACGGGCCGATTTGCCGCCGCCGCCGCAGCACCAGTGCTTCTGAATATTTTCGTCATCATCGCCATGGCCAGCGCCGCCCTGCTGGATCAAAGCATCATCACCTGGCTGGTCTGGACCGTGCCGATAGCCGGGATCGCCCAGCTCACCCTTGTCTGGGTGGCCGCGTCGCGCGCCGGCGTGTCGATCCGCCCCGGTCGCCCGCGTTGGTCGCCGGAAATGAAACACCTTGTCGTGGTGGCGATTCCGGCAGCCCTGTCCTCCGGCGTCATGCAGATCAACCTGCTTGTCGGCCAACAGGTGGCCTCGCGCACCGAATCCGCCGTCAGCTGGCTCTTCGCCGCAGACCGGCTGTACCAACTGCCCCTTGGCGTGGTTGGCATCGCCGTCGGCATCGTTCTTCTGCCCGACCTGTCGCGCCGCCTGCGCGATGGCGACCACGAAGGCTCGCGTCATGGCCTCTCGCGCGCCGCCGAAATCTCGCTGGCGCTCACCATCCCTTCTGCCGTCGCCCTTATGGTCATCCCCCTGCCTCTGGTCAGCGTCCTGTTCGAGCGCGGTCAGCAAACTGCCGATGACAGCGCCGCCATCGCGCTCGCCACCGCGATCTACGGCTTTGGCCTGCCCGCCTTCGTTATGCAGAAGGTCCTGCAACCACTCTACTTCGCCCGCGAGGATACCCGCACCCCGTTCCGATTTGCGCTCTGGGCCATGCTGATCAACGCGGTGCTGGCCGTCGGGCTCTACATCCTGCTCGACAGCCTTGGCTGGATCGCCCCAGCCATCGCCACCACGATCGCAGGCTGGGCCATGGTCTGGATGCTGGCCCGCGGTGCGCGCCCCATGGGCGAGGTCGCCCGGTTCGACGCCCGCTTTCACAAGCGCATCTGGCGCATCATCGCCGCCTCCATCGTCATGGGCGCAGTGTTGGCCGGCGTGAACCTTCTTCTCGGGCCAATCATCATGGAACCGGGCTGGCGCTACCTCGCCCTCCTGATCCTCGTCGGCTCGGGCATGGTCAGCTACTTCCTGATCGGTCGCCTTCTCGGCGCCTTCAACATGTACGAGTTGCGCCAGAGCTTACGTCGCAGAGGTTGAACGCGCGGTCACGCAAGGTTTCGGTCATTTTCGACGCAACGCCCGGTGGGGTAACGAACGGCCGTCTCGAAAAATCGTCAGGATTCGCCCGACGGATACCCGACAGGTGCCAGACGGATTCCAGCCCCTTAATTCTCGGTTAATTTCAAAAGTTAACACCGTACAGATTTATCGCTGCCGCAGCCTGTCCCGCAGCCTAAACCAGCCACCGGGGCTGACCACGAAGGACAGAAGAAACCCCCAGCCAAACCCGGACAGATCCGCCACCCAATTGGTTCTGGCGCCGAAAAGAATCCCGAAAACCAACTGGATAAACATCAAAAAGCCGATCAGCGTGAACGCTCTTGCGCGCGGTGCTCCCTTTTCCCCCAGCTTCAGCCACAGCACGTAGGAAAACGCCCCAATCAGCCCGTAAACCCCCGGGAACGCTCCAACCAAGTATCCGGGATCATTAGCAAAAACCGCCCAGACCAGTGCCCCGCCAATGCCCGACCCAAGAAATACAATCGCTACCGCCCACCAGGCAAACACCTCGCCCACGAACTTGCCTAGCGCCAGAAGCATGACGCCGGCCACGATCATGTGGATGAACGACCAATGTACAAACAGGTAGGTCACGAACCGCATGACATGCTCCGCAGGCCATCGCCCGTGCTGCCACATCAGCTCGAACACCGCGCCATTGAACGCATAGTCCTGCACCGCACCCGCGCGCCATCCCACCGCCGCAGGTCCGCCGACAAGCCCCTGGTTTCCAAGGGTAAAGGCAAACTCTATCCCCAGCATCACCAGGAAGAACAGCACAACCGGCGGACTGACCGGGTTGACCGGGCTGATATTGGGGTCGCTGCTCATCACTCGTCTCCTTGCGCCCATTGCTTGCCCGTTTGCTTGACGGCGCTTGCCCCCATGGGTAAGCCAGCCGCACCCATAAATCCAGACGGAGAACATCCCATGTCCGAGACCGCCTTCCAACCGCGTGTCTTTTCCGGAATCCAGCCCTCGGGCGACCTGCATCTTGGCAACTATCTTGGCGCACTCAAACGCTTTGTGACGATGCAGGATCAGGGCATCGAAACCATCTACTGCATGGTTGATTTGCACGCCATCACCGTCTGGCAGGACCCGACCGATCTGCGCAATGCCACGCGCGAACTTGCCGCGGGCTTCATCGCTGCCGGTCTCGATCCCGAAAAATCCATTCTTTTCAATCAGTCTCAGGTACCCGAACATGCCCAACTGGCCTGGATCTTCAATTGCGTTGCCCGCATGGGTTGGATGCAACGCATGACCCAATGGAAGGACAAGGCGGGCAAGAACGCGCAGAACGCCTCGCTGGGCCTGTTCGCCTACCCCTCGCTGATGGCCGCTGACATCCTGATCTATCACGCCACTCATGTCCCGGTCGGCGATGATCAGAAACAACACCTTGAGCTGACCCGCGACATCGCGATGAAGTTCAACCACGACTACAAGGTTGATTTCTTCCCCGTAACCGAGCCGGTGATCGAAGGCGCGGCCACCCGTGTGATGTCGCTGCGGGACGGGTCGAAGAAAATGTCGAAATCCGATCCCTCGGCCGCCAGTCGCATCAACATGACCGACGATGCCGACACGATCGCCAAAAAGATCCGCAAAGCCAAGACCGACCCCGAAGCATTGCCGTCCGAGGCCAAGGGTTTGGAAGAGCGCCCTGAAGCTCGAAATCTTGTTAACATCTATGCCGCATTGTCGGAAACAAGCGTTGATGACGTGCTGCGCGACGTTGGCGGCAAGCAGTTTTCCGAGTTCAAGCCGATGCTTTCGGAGCTCGCCGTGGAAAAACTCGCCCCGATCTCGGGCGAAATGGCCCGGCTGATGCAGGACACAAGCGAGATTGACGCCATCCTGCACCGCGGTTCCGAACGCGCCCGCGCCATTGCTGCGCCGATCCTGGAACAGACCTACGAAATCGTGGGGATGGTGCGTTAACCAATTGTTAACCTCGTAGGGTGCGTGATTTCACGCACCTTACCCTTTACCCCCGCCGAAACGCCCCCTAACCTCCCGCCCGGAGCACGGGAGAATTCACATGGCGATCAGCGGCAATATCAAAACCTATTTCGAAGGCACCTGGCACGACGGCAACCCGGTTGTGATCCGCGCCGCCGATCACGGCGCTTGGCTGGGCACCACGGTGTTTGACGGCGCGCGCTGGTTCGACGGGCTGGCACCGGACCTCGACGCCCATTGCGCCCGCGTCAACCGCTCGGCCGAGGCGCTGATGATGACCCCGACGACCGCGACTGACAAGATGGTCGAAATCATCCGCGAAGGCCTTGAGATGTTTGATAAATCCCAAGCCGTCTATATCCGCCCAATGTATTGGGCGATTGACGGTGACATGTCGATGTCCGCCATTGCCCCGGACCCAGACAAGACCGGTTTCGCTATCGCGCTCGAGGCCGTGCCGATGGCTGATGCATCGGCCTCCACCACGCTCACTCAAACCCGGTTCCGCCGTCCGGTACTCGAAGATGCGGTGGTCAACGCCAAAGCCGGCTGCCTCTATCCCAACAATGCCCGTATGATCAAAGAGGCCCGTGCCAAGGGTTTTGGCAACGCGCTGGTGGCCGACGCCGTCGGCAACGTGGCCGAAACCGCCACCGCCAATGTCTTCATGGTCAAGGATGGCGAGATCTTTACCCCGATCGCCAATGGCACCTTCCTGGCTGGCATCACCCGCGCACGCCACATTTCGAACTTCGCCTCCGAAGGAGTCAAAGTCCACGAGACTGTGCTCAGCTTCGAGGATTTCCACGCCGCGGACGAGATTTTCCTGTCCGGCAACATGGCCAAGGTCACACCGGTGACTGCCTTCGACGACACCCAATACCAAGTCGGACCGGTCACCCGCCGGGTACGCGAAATGTACTGGGACTGGGCCGCATCGAACGGCTGAGCGCCCGCGCGCTTCTGACCCGTTGTAAGCCATTTCGCACTGCGTCATGATCGCGCGAAACTCGAAGGAGCCGTAGGAAATGCGCAAATTCATGGTCGTGCTGGATGACAGCCGCGAATGCCTCAACGCCATGCGGTTTGCCGCCATGCGGGCGCAACACACCGGCGCTGACGTGGAGATCCTCGGGGTGATTCCGCCCGAGGAATTCAACCACTGGCTTGGCGTTGGCACGTTGATGCGCGAAGAGGCCAAGGAACGCATCCACGCCCATTTCGAGGTCTTTGCCAAATGGATGCGCGAGAAACATGACATCGATCCGCGGCTTGTAATCCGCGAGGGCGACATGCTCGAAGAAATTCTCAAACGCACCCGCGAAAGTAGTGAAATCGGCCTGCTGGTTCTCGGTGCTTCGGCCGACAAGGGCGGCCCGGGTCCGATCCTGACTGCATTGATGCGGCAGGCTGGTTCCCTGCCAGTGCCAATCACAGTAGTGCCCGAAGACATGTCGAAAGAGCGTCTCGAAGCGATCACCAAACCGGCCCACGAACAGGTTTGACGGTTTAGAATCGTTCCAAGAATATTGACATTTGCGATGTGCATTTGCATATCTGACCAAAGCGATAAGGAAATGCAGCCATGTTCATCCAAACCGAATCCACGCCGAACCCGGCAACGCTGAAATTCCTGCCCGGTCAGCGGGTGATGGAAACCGGCACCGCCGATTTCCCCGAAGCCGTGGGCGAAGAGACCTCGCCGCTGGCGGCACGCGTCTTTGCCGTGGCCGGTGTAACCGGCGTGTTTCTTGGCGGTGATTTCGTCACCGTGACCAAGTCCGACGACATGGATTGGGACCACGCGAAACCCGCCATCCTTGGCGCGATCATGGAGCATTTCCAATCAGGCGCTCCGGTTATCACTGCCGGAGCCGAGGCCGCAGGCGGCCACAGCGAAGATACCGGCGAAGACAGCGCAATCATTAACCAGATCAAAGTGTTGCTTGATACCCGTGTGCGCCCAGCCGTAGCGCAGGATGGTGGCGACATCACCTTCCACGGCTTTGATGCCGGGGTTGTCTATCTGCACATGCAGGGTGCCTGCGCAGGCTGCCCGTCCTCGACCCTGACCCTAAAAATGGGCATCGAGAACCTCCTGCGCCACTATATCCCCGAAGTGACCGAGGTCCGCCCGGTTGCCGTCTGACGCCACGGTTACGGGGCGGTGCTATTGCGGGTCCGTGTCCATCGCGGCGACGACCCCGCCCCAGATCGTGACTTACTGCCATTGCAAGGATTGCAAACGTTGGACCGGTGCCCCGGCTCCTGCTTTCGCGGGTTTTGCATCAGGTACCCTTGATCTCATGCCCGAACCTCAGCCGGTCTCCCATACACGCGGCGTGATGCGCTGGTTTTGCGCTGCCTGCGGCTCACCCGTTGCTGCCACTTTCGAGTACCTGCCTGGGCAAACATTTGTGCCGCTCGGGATTCTGGATCAGGCAGCCGACCTACCGCCATCCCTGCATTGCCACGCCGGTTTCGCCCTGCCATGGCTGCACACCGACGATGGCCTGCCCCGCGCCGATGCCACGGGGCGAGATGCGCTCAATGCCGCGAGCCGGGGGCAGGTATGACACTGGTTCTGGGCTTTGATACCTCTGGCGCCCACTGTGCTGCCGCGTTGCTGGACGGGGACGCGATCCTTGGACAGACTGCGCAAGAGATGGGCCGAGGACAGGCGGAACACCTAATGCCGATGCTCGAAGACCTGCTCGCGGCACATGGCAGAAACTGGCGTGATCTCACCGCAATCAGTGTCGGTATCGGCCCCGGCAATTTTACGGGTATCCGCATTTCAGTCTCGGCCGCCCGTGGCCTGGCGCTTGCCCTGGATATCCCGGCACGAGGCATCACCACCTTCGATGCAACTGTGCTGAACCATGACGGTGCCTGCCTGCCAATCGTCCCCGCCCCGCGCAATCAGGTTTACTTGCGTCTTCCTGGCAGTGAACCGACTCTGGCCCCCGCCGAGACGGCACAGGACCACGGGCTTCCGCTCCTTACACCCCCACCCGCCGCAACACTGGCCGCTAATATAGCCCGTATTGCCGCCCGCGGCGAAGGACAAACGCCACCTGCCCCCCTCTATGTCCGTCCCGCTGACGCGGCACCATCGAAAACCCCTCCGCCGGTCATCTTGTCCGATGACACCTGAGGACCTCGCCATCCTACACGCTCTGGCCTTCACCCGCCAACGCCCATGGACGGCCGAGGAATTCACCAGCCTTCTTGACAGCCCGCATGTCTTTCTCTGCATCGGCCCGCACAGCTTTGCCCTTGGCCGCGCCGTCGCCGGTGAGGCCGAACTTCTGACGCTTGCCACCGATCCCGCCCACCAACGCAAGGGTCTTGGTCGGGCGCGGCTGACCGATTTCCTGAACCAGGCCACGCACATGGGCGCGACGGAAGCCTTTCTCGAGGTTGACCAGCGTAATGATACCGCGGTCGCCCTCTACAAACACGCCGGGTTCACCATTATCGCAACCCGCCCAGCCTATTACACCTTACGCGACGGCACCCGGGCCGATGCTCTTGTCATGGTACGCCCCTTACCGGCCTAACCCCAGTTTCCTGTTGACCCCGCATGGCGACTCCGTCCTAAATCGGAGGTGATCAAACCTGATCTGCTCGCTTGTGGGGTGACCCGGGCCTTATGCCTGCCACCCGTCTTTAACCAATAGGGAGAAACCAATGACCCTGATGAAAAAACTCATGGGCACGGCTACCGCATTGGCCGTAACTGCCGGTGCCGCAATGGCCGACCCCGCCTTGATCTTCGATCTCGGTGGCAAATTCGACAAATCCTTCAACGAGGCGGCCTTCCGCGGCGCCGAACGCTGGGCCAATGAAACCGGCGGCAAGTTCTTTGAAATCGAGCTTCAGTCCGAAGCCCAACGCGAGCAGGCCCTGCGCCGTTTCGCCGAAGCTGGTGCCAACCCAGTGATTACCACCGGCTTTGCCTTTGCCACCCCGGTTGAAACCGTGGCGGGCGACTATCCCGACACCAAATTCGTCAATATCGACGGCTGGATTCCCGAAATTCCCGACAACGTGTTGATGATCGGCTTCCAGGAACATCAGGGCTCTTACCTTGTGGGTATGATGGCGGCGATGGCGTCGAAATCGGGCACCATCGGCTTTATTGGCGGCATGGACATTCCGCTGATCCGTCATTTCGGCTGCGGTTACGCCCAGGGCGCCAAGGCGGTAAACCCCGACATCGCCATCATCGCTAACATGACCGGCACCACCCCTGCCGCCTGGAACGACCCGGTAAAGGGTTCGGAATTGACCAAGGCCCAGATCGGTCAGGGCGCTGACGTGATTTATGCCGCCGCCGGTGGCACCGGTGTGGGTGTGCTACAAACAGCCGCGGATGAAAACATCCTGTCGATCGGTGTGGACAGTAACCAGAACCACCTGCACCCGGGCAAGGTTCTGACCTCAATGCTGAAGCGCGTTGACGTGGCAGTATACGAGGCGATGAAGGCTGGGGCCGATCTTGAAACGGGCTCGAAAACCCTTGGCCTCGCGGAGGATGGTGTCGGATATGCCATGGACGAAAACAACGCCCCGCTGGTCAGCGACGAGATGGCGGCGGCGGTTGAAGAAGCCCGCGCCAAGATCATTTCGGGCGATCTGGAAGTGGTCAGCTACTACGCCAATGACAGTTGCCCGGCGCATGATTTCTAAGACCTAATAAACAACGGGGCCGCGCCAGATATCTGGTGCGGCCTTTTGCATAACACGTGAGGCGGGGGCAAACGTGAGCAGAGCACAAGTGACGGAACCGGCGATTGAGCTGAAAGGCATCTCCAAGGCCTTCGGTCCAGTTCAAGCCAACAAGGACATTTCCATCCGAGTAATGCCGGGCACGATCCACGGCATTATCGGCGAAAACGGCGCTGGGAAATCCACTTTGATGTCAATACTCTATGGCTTCTACAAAGCCGACAAGGGTGAGATATTCATCAACGGAAACCACACGGTTATCCCCGACAGCCAGGCCGCGATTGCCGCCGGCATTGGCATGGTGTTCCAGCATTTCAAACTGGTGCAGAATTTCACCGTACTGGAAAACATCATTCTGGGCGCAGAGGACGGCAAGTTCTTAAAACCCTCTCTGGCCAAGGCCCGCAAGACGCTGATCGAGCTGGAACAGGAATACGGACTGGAAGTCGATCCTGACGCCGTGGTCGAGGAAATCGGTGTCGGCCAGCAGCAGCGGGTCGAGATCCTCAAGGCGCTCTACCGCGAAGCCCAGATCCTGATCCTTGACGAGCCCACCGGCGTTCTGACCCCGGCCGAGGCCGCTCAATTGTTCCGCATTCTTGCCCGGCTCAAGGAAGAGGGTAAAACCATCATCCTGATCACCCATAAACTGCGCGAGATCATGGATATCACCGACACTGTCAGCGTGATGCGCCGGGGCGAGATGACCGCGACGGTCAAGACCTCTGATACCTCCCCTGAGGAATTGGCCGAGCTGATGGTCGGACGCAAGGTGCTTCTGCGTGTCGACAAGGCCCCAGCAAACCCTGGTGTCGAGGTCCTGTCGGTTGAAAACCTGCGGGTCACGGACGAGGCCGGGGTCGAACGGCTCAAGGGTGTGTCGCTCAACGTGCGCGCCGGGGAAATCCTTGGCATCGCGGGGGTGTCCGGAAATGGTCAATCCGAACTTCTGGAAGTTCTGGGCGGCATGTGTTCTGGCACTGGTTCGATCAGGATCAACGGCCAAGAGATTGACCTGACAGGAAAGTTTTCCGATGGGCAATCGCGCCGGGCGCGAGGCATTGCCCATGTTCCCGAGGACCGCCAGCGCGAAGGGCTGATCATGGATTTCCACGCCTGGGAGAACATGATCTTTGGCTATCACCATGACGACGAATACCAATCGAACCGTTTCCTGATGGACAATTCCGGCATCACCCGGCTGGCCCAAGAGAAAATGGAACGCTTCGACGTCCGCCCTCCCAATCCACGCCTCACCGCCAAGAGCTTCTCAGGCGGCAACCAGCAAAAAATCGTGCTGGCACGCGAGATCGAACGCAACCCGGACCTTCTTTTGGTTGGGCAACCGACACGTGGCGTCGACATAGGCGCGATCGAGTTTATTCACCAACAGATCATTGCCCTGCGCGATGCAGGCAAGGCGATCCTGCTGGTTTCGGTTGAGCTTGATGAAATCATGTCGATGTCCGACCGCATCGCGGTGATGTTCGATGGCCTGATCATGGGCGAACGCCTACCCTCTGAGACGGACGAAAAGGAATTAGGCCTGTTGATGGCCGGGATCAACGGAGAGGCCGCCTGATGGAAAAGATGCCGAGATGGGCCGACGCGGTCCTTGTCCCCCTTTTCAGCCTTGTATTGGCCGCGATCCTGTCGGCCGTCGTCATCCTGGCGATTGGCGAAAGCCCCGTTAAGGCCTTCAAACTGATGGTTGATGGCGCGCTGATGCGCAGCGCCGGGTGGGGCTATACACTTTATTACGCAACCAATTTCATGTTCACCGGCCTTGCTGTCGCTGTCGCCTTCCATGCGAGAATGTTCAACATTGGCGGCGAGGGTCAGGCAATGCTGGGCGGTTTGGGCGTGGCGCTCGTCTGTCTTTACATCCCGTGGCCACACTGGACGCTGGCGCTGATCGGCGCGACGGTGGGCGGGGCTCTGTTCGGTGCGGCCTGGGCCTTGATCCCGGCCTATCTGCAGGCCAAGCGCGGCAGCCATATCGTGATCACCACGATCATGTTCAACTACATCGCATTTTCGGTGCTGAACTACCTTTTGGTTAATGTGCTGATTGCCAAGGGCTCAATGGACCCGGCCACGCCGAAGTTCCCCGAACCTACCCATCTACCAACATTCCAGGACATGTTCTCGACCGAGACCACCACCCTGTTCAAAAGCGCCCCTGCCAATGTCAGCTTTTTCCTCGCCATCCTCGCCTGCATCTTCGTCTGGTTGCTGATCTGGCGCACACGGCTGGGCTTTGAAATCCGCAGTTTCGGCCATTCAGAGACCGCCGCAAACTATGCCGGCATCTCGGGGGTCAAGATCACCATCATTGCCATGCTGATCTCGGGCGCATTGGCAGGGCTAATGGCCGTGAACACCACCCAGGGCGAGGCCGAACGGCTGGTGCTGAACTCGACCGAGGGCGCGGGCTTCATCGGCATTGCCGTGGCGCTGATGGGGCGCAACCACCCGGTGGGCGTGTTCATCGCGGCGCTTCTCTTTGGCTTCCTCTACCAGGGCGGGGCGGAACTCGCCTTCTGGACCTCGATCCCGCGCGAACTGATCGTGGTGATCCAGGCGCTGGTGATCCTGTTTACCGGAGCGCTCGACAACATGGTGCGGATGCCGCTTGAACGGCTCTTCCTGGCGTTGCACAAGAAGGAGCCAAACTGATGGACCTCAACACCCTTCTTCTGGTGCTCGACAGCACAGTGCGTCTAGCCACGCCGCTGCTTCTGGCCTGCCTGGCCGGGCTTTATTCGGAACGAGCGGGCATTTTCGACATCGGACTCGAAGGCAAGATGCTGATGGCGGCGTTCTTCTCGGCTGCCGTGGCATTCGTGACGGGCAGCGCCTGGCTGGGACTGCTGGCTGGCATTGCCTCGTCCATGGTGCTTTCGGCAATCCACGGGCTGGCCTCGATCACCTTCCGGGGCAACCAGCTGATTTCCGGCGTGGCGATCAACTTTCTGGCTGCGGGTATGACCGTTGTGGTTGCGCAGAGTTGGTTCAAACAGGGTGGTCGTACCCCGTCTTTGCAGGGCGACGCGCGGTTCAACCCCATTGACCTGCCCCTTGCCGAGACCCTTAGCGGTATTCCTCTTCTCGGGCCGATCTATCACGAGCTACTCTCTGGCCACACAGTGCTAGTCTATATCGCATTCGCCGCCGTGCCCTTCACCTGGTGGCTCCTTTTCCGCACCCGTTTCGGGCTGCGCCTGCGCGCTGTAGGCGAAAACCCGGAATCGGTCGATACCGCTGGCGTTTCGGTCATCGGGCTGCGATTTGCTGCCGTGGCGATTGCAGGGATTTTGTGTGGCATCGCTGGCGCCTATCTCGGCACCGCGCTGCAAGCCGGGTTCGTCAAGGACATGACGGCAGGCCGTGGTTTCATTGCACTGGCGGCTTTGATCTTTGCCAAGTGGCGGCCCTGGTATGCCCTGTCGGCAACGCTGCTCTTTGGTCTGTTGCAGGCAATCGCGGTGCGGTTCCAGAACATCGACCTAGGCGGTTTTGTCATCCCGGTGCAGTTCATGGAGGCCCTGCCCTATATTCTGACCGTGGTGATTCTCGCAGGGTTCGTCGGTAAGGCAATCCCGCCGCGCGCCGGTGGCGAACCCTATGTGAAGGAACGCTAATTCGACCTGAACTCGCCAACCTGTGAGCGAAAACATTCCGTTTCAATAATGTTTTTGCTCGCCTGTGCCAAAATGCCCCGGAAATCGGCCCTCTGCCCCCATTGATCAGGTAGGAAGAGCGGCGCTAGGTAGCGCAATGCATATCTACCTTCCTATCGCCGAAGTTTCCGTCAACGCGTTTCTGCTCCTTGGTCTGGGCGGGATGGTCGGCGTTCTGTCGGGTATGTTCGGCGTCGGCGGCGGCTTCCTGATGACGCCGCTTCTGTTTTTCATCGGCATCCCCCCCGCTGTCGCAGTGGCAACCGAGGCCAACCAAATCGTCGCCTCGTCCTTTTCCGGCGTTCTGGCGCATCTCAAGCGTAAAACCGTAGACCTCAAGATGGGTACGGTACTGCTTGTCGGCGGCCTTGTTGGGGCGGCGTTTGGAGTGGTCCTGTTCAACTACCTGAAATCCATGGGCCAGGTCGATCTTCTGGTGAAGCTTTGCTACGTCGTCTTCCTCGGCATCATTGGCGGGCTGATGTTCATCGAAAGCCTGAACGCTATCCGCCGCGCCCGCAATCCCGGCGCCCTTTCGGTGCCCAAACGTCGGCAGCGGACCTGGGTCCACGCCATGCCGTTTAAGATGCGGTTCCGCACTTCAGGTCTCTATATCTCAGTCATTCCACCGCTGATCGTCGGGGTTGCCGTGGGCGTTCTTGCCGCGATCATGGGTGTGGGCGGTGGCTTCATCATGGTGCCAGCGATGATCTACCTTCTTGGCATGCCAACCAAAGTCGTGGTCGGAACCTCGCTGTTTCAGATCATCTTCGTCACCGGATTCACCACACTGCTGCACGCCACCACCAACTATACCGTTGATATGGCGCTGGCGGTTCTGTTGCTGGTCGGCGGCGTTATCGGAGCGCAGATCGGAACCCGCATCGGGGTTAAGCTTAAGGCTGAGCAGCTGCGGATCCTCTTGGCAATGATGGTGCTCCTGGTTTGCGGCAAACTGGCACTCGACCTTCTACTGCAACCGGGCGAACTCTATTCGCTTGGCGCGACGGGAGGGCATTGAGATGCGGTTGATTCTAACCCTTGCGTTGACTCTTCTGGCCGCCCTTCCTTCCCGCGCCGATGAACAGGTGGTCCTTGGCCTCAGCCAGAACCGCGTCGCCATCACAGCAACTTTCGACGGCTCGGATATTCTCATTTTCGGCGCGGTCAAGCGCGACACACCAATTCCGGTGGATGATCCGATCGGCGTGGTCGTCGCCATCGAGGGCCCATCCGAGCCGCTGACCGTGCGCCGAAAGGAAAAAAAATACGGCATTTGGATCAATACCGACGCGCTGGAAATCAGCTCGGCCCCGGCCTTCTATGCGGTCGCCACCTCGGCCCCGTTTGACGAGATTCTCAACCAGACCGAAGACCTGCGCCATCACGTCTCAGTGCCGCAGGCTATCCGATCCGTTGGCGGCAGCGCACAAGTTTCAGACCCCGAAGCCTTTACCGAGGCGGTGATCCGCATTCGGCGCAAATCCGGGCTCTACCAATTCAACGAAAGCGCCGTCGACATTGCCGAACAAACCCTGTTCCGCACCTCGGTGGAACTGCCTTCGAACTTGACCGAAGGGGTCTACAAAACCCGCATCTTCCTGACCCGTCATGGAGAAGTTATCTCGCATTACGAAAGCAAGATCGACGTCCAGAAAGTCGGGCTAGAGCGGTTCCTATTCAACTTGTCGCGCGAGCGGCCCCTGATCTATGGATTGATGTCGCTGGTCATTGCCATTACCGCTGGTTGGGCCGCGTCGGCCTTCTTCCGCGTTTTCCAGCGTAACTGATCTACTCGTCCTCGATCTCGAGCGCGAAGGGCACGTCCGGCACGTGCAAATCATCTGTGGCCAGCGCATGCGTCGGCTTAGCCAAGCGGTTGCGCACAACCCAGTAAAGCCGTTCTTGCGCCCTGGTGATGGCCACATAGGCCAGCCGCTTCCACAGGGGTTGCCCGGCCTCGACCCTGCCCATACGGGCCGCTGCGTAGAGGTCTGGCGCGAACACCTGCACATTCTCCCATTGCGAGCCTTGCGCCTTATGGATGGTCACGGCCGCACCATGCAAAAACGCCGCGCCCATACGCGCTGCATAGGGGATGAAGGGTTCTTCTTCGTCCGGTTTCTCAATCTTAATAATCGACGCCGCCGACACTCGTGGATCGGGCGCCCCGATCACGTGCAACCGGGAAAAGCCCTGTTTGCGGCCTGGCCCAAGATAAACCACCTGCGCGCCCTTGATAAGCCCGCGTGCTTCGAGGTCCAGCCGCCGTTTACGATGTTTGAGCGGCAATTCTATCCCATCACAGATCAGCGGTTCCCCCGGCAAAAGTGCGTCCTCGGGCGCACCATGCACATGGCGAAACGCGTTGATCAGCCGAATGCGTGTGGCATTACGCCAGACTAGAACCGGGCTACGCGCCATTAGGTCAACCTCGACCCTCTGACCCCAGACCACGCGATCATCCTTGCGCGCGGTCTCTTCCACCAGACGTTCGAAATCCTCGAACTCGACTTCAGGGTCCGACAACGCGTGGGCTAAATCGAGGATCGGGTTAGTCACTTCTTGCCGGTGGATGCGGTGCAACTCAAGCTTGTCCGTCTCGGGTAGCTTTTCGAAAACCATTGTCCCAGACTGGTTGACGGGGGCCAACTGTGCCGGATCGCCAAACAACACCAGAATCGGGAAAATCTCTTTCAGGTCATCGAATTGCTTGTCATCTAGCATCGAGCTTTCATCGACAAAGCCGATGTCCAGTGGCTCGTCCCGGCGCTTCCAGCCGATTATGAAATCCGACCCGCGCAACCCCGCCGCGGCCAGAGCACCGGGGATCGAGCGGTTGATCTTGTAGAACGCCGCGGCCCTGTCAAGCGCCACATCGGTCAAGCCTTCGATCTCGGGGCGCTCATCGCTTTCCCCGGCCAACCATTCGGCGATGCGTTCGTATTCCGGGTCGTAAACCGGCGAATAAATGATGCGGTGAATGGTTGTTGCGGGCACACCCTGCATCCGCAAAACGCTGGCCGCCTTGTTGGTGGGGGCCAGAACGGCGACGGAACGCTTTTCCTTGCGGCGGCGGCTTTCATAGTCGCCTGAGATCACCTCGACCCCGCACTCAGCCATTGCCTTAAACAATTCGCCCAGCAAAAGCGTCTTGCCTGATCCGGCTTTACCCATCACTGCCAATACCAGCGATTTTCCGTCCTTGGGGGGCAACAGCTGCGCATCTGATATGTCCACGCCCAGCGGGCGCAGCGCCTCGCTGATGTGATCGAAGGCCTCTGCCTGATCGTGGGAAAAGGTTATGGCCGATGCGCTCATGGGCAGACCCTATAGGCCCGCCCCGGCAATCACAACGCGATCGTCAGGCGCTTTTGCGGGCCTGGATTTCACGCCCGAAACAACGGTCGAGCCACAGCCGGATCAAGGCCGGGCTGAGCCCCGCACTGCGCGCCACCCGCGCGCGCGCGTCATTGCTGAATGACCAAAGCCCGACGGAAGTCTTGGCCCGGCCCTGCCCTACGGCCCCCAAAACCGTTGGTGCCGAACCGATCCTGGAATAAATCCGCGTCATCGGCGCATCAAACACACCTATGAAGTGTTCGATCTCGAACCGCTCCATGATCCCGCCTCCGCCTAGCATCAGCGCCGCCGCTACACGCGGTCCGCTTCCTTTTTCCAGACAGAACCGTGTACATTCCCAAATCAACGGGCTTTCAACCCTGCGCCCATTCATCAGATGGGTGAAATGATCGTTGACCATGGTCGGCCCAGTCGTTGGCAACAGCCTGAACGAGCCGCCATGTCCGCCATCAGCGTTCTGCCAGATCACATAGAGCGGGTTTTCGTTGTCATATTCGTCCCGCTCGTGCCCCTGCGTATCTACGGTCACATCCCACCCCAACCGCTCGCGAAACTGCGCGGCGCGGTCGCGAAACATCGTGTCGGCCAGTTTGGGGAACACTCCCAGATCATTTGCATAGATAAACCGCAGCATCGCTTTCCCCTTTCCGCATCAGATTGAGGAAAACTAAGGGGAGTGCGGTTGTCAGGTTCCGAAAGTTACGAACGGAGCGTTAACCATCAGACAACGATTAATCCGCGCGAAAGGGCCCTCGCGACAGTTTGGGTTGTGTTGACCGCGCCCAATTTGAACCGCGCGGATTCTATGTAGACACGTAAGGTGTGCTCGGAAATCGACAGGGTATCCGCTACCTGTGCCCTGCTATAACCCTTGGCCAGGAAGGTCATCGCGTCGACCTCGCGCGGGCTTAACGTCTGGGCGGGTTCCGGCGCACGCCCGGGTTCCAATTGCAATGCCGCGTGGTTGAAAAAATGCGCAATCAAAATCAGATCGCGACGGTTTTTCTCGGTGAAGGCCGCCCATGTCTCATCATCGCAATGATGCGACACGGTAAACAGAGCGAACTGCCCATTCGGCCCACGGATCGGTACGGAATACCCTTGGTTGCCGACCCCGTATTCCAGCGCCTCAGCCTGAAAGCTGCGTGCCGCTTTTCCAGTCCAGTCGAGCCGTTTCCAGTCCACCGGGTTGAACCGCTGAAAACAACCCTGGATCACCGGGTCTACGCGCAGGTAATCTTTTTCGATATAGCGTTGCTGCCAATCCACGGAATAGGTGCCAAACCCATATTGTTCACCCGAACTGCTGACCCAGTGATAGACCAAATGATCAATTTGAAAATGATCCCGAAGCTTTTCGGAAACACCCTGAAGCCCATCAAACTCAGAGGCGCGTTCCAATTCCCCCAGGATTTTTTCCAATTTCGCCTTGCTCGGGCCTTGCACCACCTGTTGTCCCTTCCCCAAGGGATGCAATCTCGGCCGCCGCGACAAGCGACGTGTCCTCAAGCTGCTCGGCCAAGGCCTTCAGGCCATTGGCTTTTGCGAAAGCCTTCAGATCCGCGAGAACATCAAGTATCCAGTCATTTTTCATGTCGAGTCTCGCTTAATAGGGGTTAATGAAAGGTTAACAGCAGTCTAGCACAGCGCCACATTTGGTGAAATTCGCGGTTATTTTCTCCCCAGAAATAGCGAGGGGCAAAACCGCAAGCTTCTGAAACCCAGATTTGCACCCCGCAAAACAAAAAGCACCCGCGAATCTTAATTCATGATTCGCGAGCGCGGTTAATTTACGGTTAGTGCCCAGTTATTTTTTACCGGCTTCCAGAACGTCCTCAACCGTGCGCAGACCGGTGGTCGGCGCCTGAACAAGCACGGACATGTTGCCCGGTTTATGTTCGTTGCGCAGCATCTTCATGTGCGCCGCGGGGATTTCAGCCCACGGGAACACTTCCGACATGCACGGATCTAGGCGGCGCTCCAGCATCAGCTGGTTGGCGGCAGCGGCTTGTTTCAGGTGGGCAAAGTGCGACCCCTGCAGACGCTTCTGGTGCATCCAGACGTAACGTACGTCAAAGGTACAGTTGAAGCCCGAAGTACCGGCGCAGATCACAACCATGCCGCCCTTTTTGCAAATCAAGGAGGACACCGGGAAGGTGGCTTCGCCGGGGTGTTCGAACACCATGTCGACATTTTTACCTTTACCGGTGTATTCCCAGATCGCCTTGCCGAACTTGCGGGCCTCTTTCAGCCACTCGTTGTATTCGGGACTATTCACCGTGGGCAGTTGGCCCCAACAGTTGAAGTCCTTACGGTTGATCACGCCCTTGGCACCTTGTGCCATTACAAAGTCACGCTTGCTTTCGTCCGAGATCACGCCGATTGCGTTGGCACCAACAGTGTTGGCCAACTGGATTGCATAGGAGCCCAAGCCGCCCGATGCGCCCCAGACCAAAACGTTCTGGCCGGGCTTGAGTTCATGCGGGTGGTGACCGAACAGCATCCGGTAGGCGGTGGCCAGCGTCAGAGTATAGCAGGCAGCTTCTTCCCAGGTCAGGTGCTTGGGACGGTGCATCAGCTGTTGCGCCTGCGCGCGGGCAAACTGGGCAAACGAACCGTCGCCGGTCTCGTACCCCCAGATTCGCTGGGTCGGCGACAGCATTGGGTCGCCTCCGTTGCATTCTTCGTCGTCGCCGTCGTCCTGATTACAGTGGATCACGACCTCGTCGCCCACTTTCCAGTTCTTGACCTTGTCCCCAACGGCCCAGACGATGCCCGAGGCATCGGACCCGGCGATATGGTACTCCTGACCATGCACGTCGAATGGCGAGATCGGAACGCCTTTACCAGCCCAGACACCATTATAGTTGACGCCAGCCGCCATCACGAGAACCAGCACCTCGTGGCTGTCGATTTCCCAGGTATCGAGCACTTCCTGCTGAAAGGATGTGTCCGGGTCGCCGTGGCGCTCGCGTCGGATCGCCCATGCGTACATCTGTTTGGGCACATGGCCCAAAGGCGGCATTTCGCCAATTTCATAAAGGTCTTTTTTCGGCGCATCGTATGCCGCGATGGCGTTTTCGGTATCCAGTGCCATGGAATGCTCCCTAGGTGCGTTTTGCCGCGATGCAGAATCGCGATGTTCCCACCCGAAATATCCATGGCCACGCAACAATGCAATGCCCGGATGGACAAATTTGAAACTTTATAACCGTGCAATTGCAGAAAAATCAGCCACCCTCGCCGCGTGCGCGAAAAAGATGGGCGATTGACGCGGCATAGTAAGCCATCAGCGGGCGGTCCGCTTCGGATACGGCGAAGTGGGCGTTTTCCTCCAAAGCGGTCTTACGGCGGCGCAAATTGCGCAGACCCACTTCGACCGCATAGCTGCGGTCATCGCGAGGAATGTGCACATGAGCGTTTTCCAATCCCGCCATCAATGCGCTTACAGCATCTTCCAGCTCGTCGCGGGTCATCGGCTTCTCGGCCTGCAAAAGTGCGGTGGCTACCAATGGAACAGGAAGCACGGGGACCTCCTGTCCTATGCGGTGCATGAGCTCTTGCGCCAGCGGTAGAACGATCTCGTCGCCTTCCGCCTGTCCCATGAATTCGTGCAACGATACCGGCGCACCGAAGCTGACAGCGGCATAGCCAAAGCGATGATACTTGCCGCGGATACGCAGCCAGAGTTGATGGATCAGGAATTTCGCAATCAAAGACATCCGGGCGCGGAAACGCCGCTCGCCCGCCTGCCCCGCCGCCACAAGGATACGGTCCTCGAACACCCGGTCATAGTTCAGCGCCACCGGCACGAAGACTACATCGCGCGCGCTCACGTCATGGCCCTCGACAATATATTTCAGGATCCCCATCTTGGGTTCGGCCAGCGCCCCATCAAGCGATAGGCCGCCTTCGGGGAATACTGCCTGCATCACCCCGCCGTCGGTAGCCAGTCGCACGTAACGCGCCAGAACCTTGCGATAAAGCGCCCCGCGTGACTTGCGACGGATGAAATAGGCGCCCATCGCCTTGATCAACCGTGACAGCGGCCAAACCCGCGCCCATTCGCCCACGGCATAGGATAATGCGCTGCGTTCAGCCGCAAGATAAGTCACCAGAACGTAGTCCATGTTTGACCGGTGGTTCATGACGAACACCACGGTCGCCTCCTGGTCGACCTCGTCCAGCTTCTGTTCAGCGTAATGTCCAAGGCGCACGCGATAGAGCGAGGTGCTGATCAACCGCGCAAGCCAGATCGCCAATCCGAAATAGAGCGAGGCACTAAAGGAGGGCACAATCTCGCGAGCGTAACGCTGCGCCGTTTCAAAGGCGACGTTTTCAGGTATCGCTTCCTCGGCAGCATGTTCGGCAATCGCCTTGGAGACTTCGGGGTCATAGATCAGACGTTGGATCATGTCATGACGACGAGCCAGCTTGAACGGCTGGATGGGACGGTCCAGGCGCTCGTTCAGCCGCGCCACGACCTTTTCCATGCGCCGCCGAAAGAACCACCGCACCGAGGGCAACATGATCTTCTCCAGCGCCATGACGAGCGCAAAGAGGGAGATGACCAGGAACAGCCACAAAGGGATCTGGATCGGCGAAAACATGGCCGCACCGTGACAGGGAAAGCCGCGTAGGTAAATGACCCCATGCCGCGACGCAGCGAATTGACAGCGCCACAAAATTCCAAGTATCTACGTCAGGACGAAACAAAATTGCCGAAACCGATTCACGAGGCCCGCTTATGTCGCAACCGCAGAAAGACCGTCCCTGGATTATCCGCACCTACTCGGGACACTCGACCGCCAAGGCCTCGAATGCGCTTTACCGTGGCAACCTGGCCAAGGGTCAGACCGGTCTTTCGGTGGCCTTCGATCTGCCCACGCAGACCGGCTATGACAGTGACCACGTACTGGCGCGCGGCGAAGTCGGCAAGGTCGGGGTGCCAATCTGCCATCTGGGAGACATGCGGACCCTGTTCGACCAAATCCCGCTGGAACAGATGAACACGTCAATGACGATCAACGCGACCGCGCCGTGGCTTCTGGCGCTTTACATCGCAGTGGCCGAGGAACAGGGCGCGGATACCTCGAAACTGCAGGGCACAGTACAAAACGATATCATTAAGGAATATCTAAGCCGCGGTACGTATGTTTTGCCGCCCAAACCGTCGCTTAAGATGATCGGGGATGTGGCCGAGTATTGCTATAACAACGTGCCGAAATGGAACCCGATGAACGTGTGTTCTTACCATCTGCAAGAGGCCGGTGCGACACCTGAACAGGAACTTGCCTTTGCGCTGGCCACCGCCACCGCCGTGTTGGACGAATTGAAGGACAAGGTGCCTTCTGAGGATTTCCCGGCGCTTTGCGGGCGGATTTCCTTCTTCGTCAATGCAGGCATCCGGTTCGTCACCGAGATGTGCAAAATGCGTGCCTTTGTCGATCTGTGGGACGAGATCCTGCAGGACCGCTACGGCGTCGAGAATCCGAAGTTCCGCCGCTTCCGCTACGGGGTTCAGGTGAACTCGCTTGGCCTGACCGAGCAGCAGCCAGAGAACAACGTCTACCGTATTCTCATTGAAATGCTGGCGGTGACGCTTTCCAAGAAAGCCCGGGCACGCGCAGTACAATTGCCCGCCTGGAACGAGGCGCTTGGCCTGCCCCGTCCGTGGGATCAGCAGTGGTCGATGCGGATGCAGCAGATCATGGCTTATGAGACCGATCTGCTTGAATACGAAGACCTTTTCGACGGCAACCCGGCAGTGGATGCCAAGGTCGAAGCCCTGAAAGAAGGTGCACGTCACGAGTTGGCGACGCTCGATTCCATGGGCGGCGCGGTGGCGTCGATCGAATACATGAAGTCGCGGCTGGTCGATTCCAACGCCGAACGGCTAGGCCAGATCGAGGCCGGGGAGACCACCGTGGTGGGCGTTAACAAGTGGACCGAAGGCGAAGACAGCCCGCTTATGACTGGCGATGGTGGCATCATGACCGTTGATCCGGCAGTCGAGGCGGAACAGATCGACCGGCTGAACACTTGGCGCACTGAGCGTGACGAGGACGCAGTGCAAAAGGCCCTGTCGGACCTGAGCGAAGCCGCCAAATCCGGCACCAATGTCATGGCACCGTCGATTGCGGCGGCCAAAGCGGGGGCGACAACCGGTGAATGGGCGGCGCAGATGCGCTCGATCTATGGCGAATACCGTGGGCCAACCGGTGTCAGCGGCTCGCCGTCGAACAAGACGGAAGGGCTCGACGATATCCGCAACGCCGTGGATGCAGTTAGCGATCATCTGGGCCGCCGTTTGAAATTCGTGATCGGCAAGCCGGGACTCGATGGCCATTCAAACGGCGCCGAGCAGATCGCCTTCCGCGCCCGTGACTGCGGCATGGACATCGAATACGAAGGCATCCGCCTGACCCCGGAAGAGATTGTAAACGCTGCGAAATCCGGCAATGCCCATGTGGTGGGTCTATCGATCCTGTCGGGGTCTCACATGCCGCTGGTCGAGGAAACCCTGGAGCGGATGCGCACCGAGGGCCTGACCCATGTGCCGGTAATTGTCGGCGGGATCATCCCCGACGAAGACGCCGCGCGCCTGCGCGAGCTGGGCGTGGCACAGGTTTACACGCCCAAGGATTTCGAGCTTAACACGATCATGATGGACATCGTGGCTCTGGCCGATCCCAAGGTGCAGGCCGCCGAATAAGTGGGCTTTCCATCCCTGATGAAATGGCGCTACGGTCCGCCTTGGCGCCATTTTTCTTTTGCGAGGGACTATGCCTGATCTGACCATCCGACCGATCGAATCTGCGGACCATGATGCATGGCGTAGCTTGTGGACATCCTATCTGGATTTTTACGAAACCACTGTGTCGGAAGAAGTTTATCAGGTCACGTTCAAGCGTCTGTGTGATTCGGAAATAACCAATCAGAATGGTCTGTTGGCGTTGCTCGATGGCGTGCCTGTTGGGTTGGTGCACTACATCTTTCACCCGCATAACTGGAAGGTGGAGGAGGTCTGTTACCTGCAAGACCTCTACGCCGATCCAACCGTTCGTGGCACCGGCATTGGCCGAGCGCTGATCGAGGCGGTCTATGCCAAAGCAGACCAGGCAGGAAAACCTGGCGTCTATTGGCTGACACAGGATTTTAACACCACAGCACGGCAGCTTTATGACCGGATTGCCAATGTTACTCCGTTCATAGTTTATCGCCGTTAAGGGAGGCTTATCATGACCATTCATATCGGGGCCGAGGAAGGCGAGATCGCCGAAACCGTATTGATGCCGGGCGATCCGATGCGCGCCAAATGGGCGGCCGAGACATTTTTGACAGATGTGAAATGTGTCAATGAGGTCAGAGGGATGCTCGGTTTCACCGGGATGTGGAACGGCAACCGAGTGACGATTCAGGGCTCGGGCATGGGGATGCCAAGCCTCAGCATCTATGCCAATGAATTGATCCGAGATTATGGCGCCAAGACGCTGATCCGGATCGGATCTTGCGGGGCGATGCAGGAGAGCGTGGGTATTCGCGACGTGATTATCGCCATGACATCCAGTTCGTTGTCGACGCCGTCCCTGGGCTTTTTCAAAGAGCTGAACTACGCCCCCTGCGCTGATTATGGCCTACTGGGAAAAGCCGTGGCTGCGGCCCGTGACAAGGGGGTGACGACCCATGTCGGCGGGATCTATTCGGCCGATGTGTTCTATGACGAACGTCCCGATTTGAATGAACAAATGACCCGCCACGGCATCCTGGCGGTCGAGATGGAAGCGGCCGAACTTTACACCGTGGCCGCAAGGTTCGGGGTGCGAGCGCTGGCGGTCCTGACCGTGTCGGATCACCTCATGACCCACGAGGCCCTGCCCAGCGAGGACCGCGAGCGCAGCTTTGGCGAGATGGTCGAGATCGCACTAGAGGCCGCCTTCGGCTGACAGGAAACGGATAAGCCGGTTAAGACCCTTGGACCGTGGGCCTGGGCGGGTTTTCAGGGTGATCGACTGTCCGGTTTCGACCTTGTGCTCGAACGGAGCGACGAGGGTGCCCGCATCGAGATGGGTGCGCACCAGGGGACCGTGCGCCATCAACACCCCTGCCCCATTGACCGCCTCCTGCAAAGCCAGCGCGTAGAGCGAAAAGGCCGGGCCATTGAGCGATATTTTCTCGCCGGGTGCGGCGTGTTCCAGCCAGTACTGCCAATCGTTCTTCCACGTCGCATCACTGAGACAGGGATGACTTTGCAGATCTTGCGGAGATTGAAGAAAATCAAGCATTTGCGGCGCGCAAACTGGAAAAAGTTCGTCCCGTTTAATCGCTTCACCGCCGTTTTCACCGATAAAGATCGACAGGTCGAAGGGCTCGCGAATCAAATTCGGGGGAACCTCCAGCGCCGTGATTGACAGGTTCAACTCCGGCAAAGCCGCGCGAATCTCCGGTAAGCGGGGGGACAACCACAATTGCGCAATGGCGGGCAATGCAGCGATATGTATCTCGGCTGGACGGGCATTGGCCCGCAACGATTGCACCGCCTTGCCCATCCGGTCGAAGGCACCGGTCAAGGGATCAAGGATTTCCGCGCCCAAAAAGGTCAGGCTCAACCCCTGAGCATGACGTTGAAACAACGGCGCACCGGCCCAATCTTCGAGTGTTTTGACATGCTGGGCGATGGCTCCCGGAGAAACGCTAAGCTCCTCTGCTGCCTTGGAAAACCCGCCCAGGCGCGCCGCGGCTTCAAAGGCGCGCAATGCATTCAGCGAGGGGCCGCGCGGGCGTGGTGGATTGACTGGCATAATGAGACCTAGTTTTTCTAGCCCTAGTTATTAGAAATACTGGTTTGCCCTTCTCTTCAAATCAAGCTTTTGTTTCGCGGAACCAACCGGAGATCGTCAAAAATGCCGCAACTTGCCAAACGCGACTGGGTACCAGAGATCAGCGAAACCCTCGTTCAAACCGTTGCCACCCGTGTGTCGGGTGAGGCCAGCGGCGATATTGCCAGACGGATTGAGGCATTGGCCGTCGAGAACAAGACCATCCATGAAAAAGATTGCTTCAATCTTAACCCGGCGACCAACGCGATGAATCCGCGGGCTGAGGCGTTGTTGGCATCGGGCATCGGAACACGGCCGTCGCTGGGTTATCCCGGGGACAAATATGAGATGGGCCTAGAAGCCATTGAAGAGATCGAGATTATCGCCGCCGAGCTGGCAGCCGAGGTGTTTGGCGCAAAGTACGCCGAAACCCGGGTGCCGTCAGGCGCGATTGCCAACCTCTATGGGTTCATGGCGCTGGCCAAGCCGGGCGATCATATCATTGTTCCGCCTGCAAAAATTGGCGGTCACGTCACCCACCACGTGGCCGGGTGCGCGGGGCTTTACGGGCTGATCAGCCACGAGGCGCCGGTCGATGCGGATGGCTATTCGGTGGACCTTGAGGGGTTGGCGATACTGGCAGCCGAGGTGAAACCGAAGATCATCACCATTGGCGGGTCGCTGAACCTGTTTCCACATCCAGTGCGAGGAATCCGCGAAATTGCCGACAAAACAGGAGCTTATGTACTGTTCGACGCCGCGCATCAGTGTGGAATTATCGCCAGCCGGGCCTGGGCCAATCCGCTGGATGAAGGCGCGCATCTGATGACGATGAGCACTTACAAGAGCCTCGGCGGGCCGCCCTCGGGGTTGATCGCCACCAACGAGGGCGAGATTGCCAAGCGGTTGGATTCCATTGCTTTTCCGGGAATGACCGCGAATTTCGATGCGGCGAAATCGGCGGCGCTGGCGATGTCGATGCTGGATTGGAAGGACCATGGCGCGGGGTATGGCAAAGCCATGATCGAGACCGCGCAGGCGCTGGCCAACGCGTTGGAAAACAACGAGATTCCGGTATTCAAAGGGCGCGACGGGGCCACCCAAAGTCACCAGTTCGCGGTGCTGGCAGAAGGTTTTGGGGGCGGTCAGGCGGCCTCAAAAACCTTGCGCAAGGCCGGGTTTCTTGCCTGCGGTATCGGCCTGCCGATCGCGGAATTAACGCATGATCTCAACGGCTTGCGGATCGGTACGCCTGAACTGGTGCGGTGGGGTATGACGGTGGACGACATGCCGGAACTGGGGCGGCGGATTGCGGCGGCGTTGCGGTCGAATGCTCCGGAGGAAATGGCGGCCGACACCGCAAGATATCGCGGGTTGTTCAACTCCTTGCACTACGTTCACGGGGCTTAACGGCCAAATCTACGCAAAACCCCGGTGTATGGAATCCGTCTGGCAGCCGTCGGGTATCCGTCGGGCGTTCGGGGACACAGGGATTGGTTAGAGAATGCGTTAACGAAACGAACGGTGCGTGCAAACACGCACCCTACAGTCCATGAGAGCGATCGTAGCCGTTCACCGGAGGAGAGGTCCAGTCGCCCAGCGCCTCTGGAGACGGCGTGAAGATCTCGACCAGGAGAGGGTGGCAAGCGGCACTGTCCGAGGAATGCTCGGACGAGCAGTCTCCGCCGGGACAGGCCGAGAGTGCGCCCAGAAGGTCAATCTCGGCGAAAAACTCGAGATAGTCGCCGGGGCGCACCGGACTGGCCTTCATGAAGTATTGCCCGGTATCGCGGGTGAAGCCGGTACACATGAAGACGTTGAGCACGTCATGGACATGGGGTTCGGCCTCGCGCAGCGACAGGCCGGTTTCCTCGGCCAGAGCGCGGGTCAGGTTCGAATGACAGCAATGGTGGTATTGCGTACCCGATAGCAGGTTGCCGGTGTAGGGATCGCAACGGGTACCAATCACGTCATGCACCGACCCACCATATTGGTCGATGCCGTACCAACCGAGCGTATCGGCCGTGATCGTTGCCATGGGTCGCAGGCTGGGAAACGAGGACCACATCCGCTCACCCGTGGTCAGGTGGGTGCCGTGCAGGGCGCGGGATTTGCCCGAGTAAAATCGTTCATTGAGGTCATTGGCGTTCCACAGGTTGAGGTCGCCGACTTGCGGGCCATCAACGCTTGAGATGCGAAAGAAACTACCAGCGGGGACATGAAAGCATTTGGCGTCGCGGGCCGGGACAATCACTTCGCCGATTTTCTCAGCCGTATCGCGGGCCGATTGGTAAAGCGCGAGATCCGGCGTGGGCAGCGTATCATTCGGGTAGCAGATAACCGGGGCGATGGCACGGCGCTGATCGGCGTCCTGAGGGGCTGTCATGGCTTTATCCTTGGTCTGGGCTTCGGCAATCAAAAGGTGGTTTGCCGTTGGTTGTAAAGGCCTGAGCGCCACAGGTGCCACAGACGTATTTGCGCTCAGAGCCGCGCGCGCTGCTGCGGTCCTCGCGCCATCGACAGTTTCGTGCTGGACGGTTCGAGAACAGGGTCAACAGGACCGCCAAAACGACAAGACCGGCAAGGGCGGAGAACATGAAAGTCAAACCCCGAGTTTGTCGCCATAGGCGAAGAGAGCGGGCGTGCCGCCGGTATGCCAGAAGAGAACGCGCTTACCCTGCAGGTCGGGTGCCTGTAAGATCAGGCCTGCCATGACCTTGGCGGTATAAACCGGGTCAAGGAACACCCCCTCTGCACGCGCAGTTCTTGTGATGGCCGTGCGGGTCTGATCGGAGAGTTTGCCATAGCCGGGGGCAAGCGCCCGGTCGTGGATCAGGATGTCGTCCGGCGTGGTCGGGTTCGGCATGTCCAGCAAGATCGCGAGATCGTCAAGCCGTTGCGCCACACGGGCGGTCTGGGCCTGTGCGTCGCGACGCACGCAGACGCCGTGCACTGGGGTTTTATCGCCCAGCGCACGCAGGCCGAACAACAGGCCAATATGGGTCAGCGCCGAGCCGGAGGCGATAAAGATCATATCAAATTTCTCTTTCTGATCAACCAGTTCCTGCGCAGCCTTTGCGTAACCCAACGCGCCAGTGGGTGGCTGATCGGCGGCCAATGGGACAATGAAAGGAACCTCGCCCCGCCTCTTCAGATCATCGGCAATGGCACGCAGGTTGGCGTCGGCGCCGGCTTCGTCTTCGCCCTCGGGGTAGGAATACAGGGTAGCGCCAAGCAGGCGGTCCAGCAGCACATTGCCGTTGTCGCGGTAGAGCGGGGATGGGTCAGGAACGCGCTCTTCCAGTTGAATGTGACACCCCATGCCCAGGCGCGCAGCCATGGCGGCGCAGGTGCGCACAAAATTGGATTGCACGGCACCGGTGATCAGGACCTGGGTTGCGCCCTGCGCCACGGCTTTACCAAGGTAGTATTCCAATTGCCGAACCTTGTTGCCGCCCATGCCGATGCCGGTCATGTCGTCACGCTTGACCCAAAGATCGAGGCCTAGCTCGTGCCCGAGGTTGCCCATGCGTTCAAGCGGCGTCGGCAGATGGCCGATGACGGCACGGGGATGGTTGGCGAGAGCTTGGGTCAGGGTCATGACGCGATTGAGGGTCGCGGGGCGTTGCTTGTCAAGCACCGGGCCGGGACAGGTTAACTGTCTCCGCCTTCGCGCTCATGACGCCGGCGCCATTCCCGGGCATAGACCGATTCCTCGGTGTATTTTCGGGTCGAAGCGGTTTGACGCTCGGCAGACTCTTCACCCGATTCGGCACGACATTCGGCGTTGCGCATCTGTGCGGCGCGATCAAACGGGATGACCTGTACCATCGGGGTGCCAGCGGGCAACCGCAGGGCACGCGGCGGCGCGGTCCACAGGAAGGGCACGTTCACCGGCACATCAAGGGCATCGCAATCCACCGACCCGGCAAAGGCATGGAACGGCAGTTCAAAATGGTTGATCGGGTGCAGGAAGCTGGCCGACCAGCCGGTCGGCAGCTTGATCCGCCACGGGTTGAGAAACTTGAGCGGTTGCGCCCCCTGGAAAGGTCCGGGTTGATCAGCGCCGATCTGGCCGGGATGGTGCGGCTCAATCGGATTGAACGGGGCATTCGTGTCCCAGCGGAAATCCATCCGGTTGGTAACCGGGTCATAGACGGTCCAGATGTCGTAGGGCAATGGGATGATCCACCCTAACGCCATGACATCGGCGACCGGCAGGCAGGCGCGCACCGTCAGGCCCGGCAGGCCCTGGGCGTCAGGCATGCCCATTTCACGCGGCAGGTCGCGATACCAGTCGGGCAGGAACCGCGCGGCGGGTTGCGGCTCGGGGATCTGGCCGTGCAGCTCGGGCGGGCAGAGGAATTCGATTTTGGGCACGGGGCCTCCTGTCTGGTCAGGCATTGTCACCTGCCGCCTTGCCCGAGAAGATACAGCCGCCAAGGAAAGTGCCTTCGAGCGCGTTGTAACCGTGATATCCGCCACCACCGAAGCCCGAAACCTCACCAGCCGCGAAAAGCCCGTCAAAAGGCGTGCCATCGGGGCGCAGGACGCGGGATTGCAGGTCGGTATGCAACCCGCCCAGCGACTTGCGGGTCAGGATGTTGAGGCGCACGGCAATCAGCGGCCCCTTGGACGGATCAAGGAGGCGGTGGGGTTTGGCCGTCCGCACCAGCTTGTCGCCCCGATAGGCACGCGCACCATGAATGGCGGTGATCTGGGCATCTTTTGAGAACTTGTTGGTGATCTGGGCGTCGCGGGCTTCGATCTGAGCGCGGATATGTGCGGGATCGAGGGGGGCGTAGGGAGTAAGTTCATTCATTTTGCTAATGAGGTCATCCAAATCATCAGAAATTATGAAGTCCTCACCATGTTCCTTGAAGGCCTCAACCGCCTTGGTGGCACCTTTCGAGAAGGTGCGTTCCTTGAGCACCTCCCAGAGCTTGCCCGAGACAAAATCGGGGTTCTGTTCGCTGCCGGATAGCGCAAATTCCTTTTCGATGATCTTTTGCGTGAGGATAAGCCAGCTGTGTTCATGGCCGGTTTGCAGAATGCGTTTCAGGGTGGCCAGAGTGTCAAAGCCAGGCAGACAAGGCGCCTCCATCCGCTCACCCAGCGCATCGAACCACATCGCGGACGGGCCGGGCAGGACGCGGATGCCGTGATTGGGCCAGATCGGATCCCAGTTGGTCAGGCCTTCGGTATAGTGCCACATGCGATCTTCGTTGATCGCCCCGGCCCCGGCCTTTTTGGCGATCTCGGTCATCTGGCCATCGACATAGTCGGGCACGCCCGCCACCATTTTCTTGGGTGGTTTTCCGAGCCGATCCACCGGCCAGACTTTTCGAACCATGTCATGGTTACCACCAATGCCGCCGGTGGTGAGGATTACGCTGTCGGAAGTGTAAGCAAATTCGCCCACCACATCGCGATTGGTCGAGGCGCCGCGTCTTGCGTGGTCGTGATCGAGCATTTCGCCGCGCACGCCAGTGACACGGCCATCGGTAACATCAAGCCCGGTGACACGGTGGCGAAAGGCAAAGCGCAGGGTGCCGGCGGATTCGGCGGCGAGCGCCTGCTCGACGTAAGGTGCAACAATGCCTTCGCCTGCGCCCCAAGTGATGTGAAAGCGCGGCACCGTGTTGCCATGGCCGTGGGCATGGCCGCCGCCACGTTCGGCCCAGCCGACCACCGGGAACCAGCGCATGCCAAGGGTGGAAAGGTCTTCGCGCATCTTGCCTGCGGCGTATTCCAGATAAGCCTCGGCCACCTTGCGGGGGTTTTCATCTTCCGGGCGGTCGAACTGGGCGCTGCCCATCCAGTCGGTGCGGGCCAGCTCAAGACTGTCGCGGATGCCCATGCGGCGCTGTTCCGGCGTGTCGATCATGAACAACCCGCCCAGAGACCAGAAAGCCTGACCTCCCAGAGATTGCTCGCCTTCCTGGTCGATCAACAGCACGTGGCGCCCGCGGTTGGTGGCTGCATGGGCGGCGGCAAGGCCCGCAAGCCCACCGCCGACAATGATGATGTCTGTATGTGTCATGATCCGTCCTCCCGCCCCATAGTCTCGCATGATCACGCTAGGGGGGAGGACGGGGCGCTGTCCAGACGGACGATACGTCAGGTTTGATCTGGCTTGATCTGGGTGGTCGCCGGGGCCGTGCGGCGCATCCGGGCAAACAACCCCTGCCCCGGCTCGCGCGCGGTGCCGTGCCAGTTGGCGTTGCGGGTGGCAAACATCGTGCCTGCAATGGCGGCGAAGGCGATGATCGAGCCTGCCAGCAGGGCGTAATCGGCGCTGCGCAAGATCAGATAGAGGCCGCCATAGAGGATCAACTGCAACAGGCCCAGGAGCCACGTGCGGCGACCCAGATGCAGGGCGATGGCACCAAATGCCGTGATCAGAGCAATGGTGGCTCCTGCGGCGGCAAGATAGGCCGTGGCAAAACCGAACTGTTCTGACAGCGCCAGAAGCAGCACGAAGAACACCGACTGGGACAGGCCGACCAGAATATATTGCACCGCATGCGCCGGGCGCGCCGATTGGCCCTCGATCAGGAAGATGGTCAGGAAGGTGATGCCGATGAACAGCACGCCGTAATGCGCCGCGCGATAGGATTTCTGATAGAAATCATTTGGTTGATAGAGGCGCACCCCAAAACCGGTGCTTTGACGGGCCTGCGGTTCGAGGTCCTCGCGCGACACCTGCGCGATGGCGCGGGCGAGATGCGGGATGGCCCATTTGGCGGTGAAGCCGTCCTCGGTCACCTGTTGTTCATCGGGCAGGAAGGCACCGAAGAAGCTGGGATGGGGCCAGTCCGCTGTCATGTGGATATTGCTGGTGCGGCCCGAGGGAGTGATTTGCAAAGCATGGGCCCCGTTCATGCCCAAAGTGATGGCATACCGATCATGTTTGCGGGGATCGCCGGTCAAAGCCTCGACGCCCTGATAAGCCCCCTGCGCAGCATTGAGCGGTTCCAGTTGCAAAAGCTGGTCCCCGGCCATCAGTGTCGCCTGCCCGCGCAACGCCCGGTTCGAGTTCACATGCACCCGAATCCGGGCGTGATTGAACAGCGCGACTTCGCCTTCACCGAGGTGTTCAGCAATGGCATCAGTAGGAAAGTCGAACTGCATCGCCACATCCGAGCGGTAGACCGGCACGCGGAAAATGCCGCGATGGCGAATCTCGGTTTTCGTGTCGATGCTGACGTCGAATTGGCTGGGATAGAGGTAAACCGGCGCGCGGCGTTCGATATGGTCCATGTCGCGATAGATGAAGCGCGGGTTGCCCTTGCCATCAAGAAGTTGCTCGCCGGTGTCAGGATCGGTCATGGCCTGTTGTTCGCGGCGCGTGACCGTGGCCTCGATGGGCACGATCAGGACCGGGCCGGAGAGAAGCTGCCGCCCACCCCATTCGCGGCCAACGCTTTCACCAGTACGGCGGTTGTAATCGGCGCGTTCGTTGATGGTTTCGGAGACAAAGAAGGTCGGGATCATCATCAGGAAGGTGAGAGCCCCGATGAGGATGAAGCGGACCCCAAGTGATCGTTGCATGATACTGCCCCTTTTTTACTGGTTCATGATGACCAGTGGTCTAGGGGGCGGGTTGCGCAGGGTTGGTGGGAGCGTTTGCGCAGGTTCTGTGCAGTCGGGCCGGCGAATTGACCGACCAGTCTCTTCCTTTTGCCAGAAATATCCCGGGGGGTCTGGGGGGCAGCGCCCCCCAGCCGGTCGGATTGGCACAGCCAATTCGAAAACCTGTGTCAGCCGTTGAACAGGAAGTGCAGCACGTCGCCGTCCTTGACCTCATACCCCTTGCCCTCGGCGCGCATCTTGCCGGCCTCCTTGCAGGGTTGCTCACCGCCAAGTTCAACGTAGTCGTCAAAAGCGATGGTCTCGGCGCGGATGAAGCCACGTTCGAAATCGCCGTGGATGACGCCGGCGGCCTGAGGCGCGAGCGTACCCTTCTTGATGGTCCAGGCGCGGGCCTCTTTCGGGCCGACGGTGAAATAGGTTTCCAGATGCAGCAACTCGTAACCGGCGCGGATCAGGCGGTCGAGGCCAGCTTCTTCCAGGCCCATTTCCTCAAGGAACATCGCCGCTTCGTCGTCTTCGAGCTGGCTGATTTCCTCTTCGATCTGGGCCGAGATCACCACGTGGGCATTGCCCTCGGCGGCGGCCATTTCGGCGACAGCGGTGGAATGGGCGTTGCCGTGCGCGGCTTCGTCCTCGGCCACGTTGCAGACATAGAGCACCGGTTTGGTGGTCAGCAGTTGCAGGTTTTTCCAGGCGCGGGCGTCCTCGTCGTCAACCTCGACCACACGGGCAGGTTTGCCCTCTTCAAGCACGGCCTGCGCGGCCTTCAGGAGGCGTTCCTGCTGGACCGCTTCCTTGTCGCCACCGCGCACCTTGCGGACGATGTTCACAAGGCGTTTCTCGATCGACTCGATATCGGCCAGCATCAGCTCGGTCTCGATGGTTTCCGCGTCGGCCACAGGGTCGACCCGGCCCTCGACATGGGTCACGTCACCATCTTCGAAACAGCGCAGCACATGGGCAATTGCGTCAACTTCGCGGATGTTGGCCAGGAACTGGTTGCCCAGCCCCTCGCCCTTGGACGCGCCCTTGACCAGACCGGCGATGTCGACAAAGGTCATCCGGGTCGGGATGATCTGTTTCGATTTCGCGATTTCTGCAAGTTTTTCAAGACGCTCGTCGGGAACGCCGACCTCGCCCACATTGGGTTCGATGGTGCAGAATGGGAAGTTCGCAGCCTGTGCGGCGGCGGTTTTCGTGAGCGCGTTGAAAAGCGTGGACTTGCCAACATTCGGCAATCCGACGATGCCCATTCTGAACCCCATGGCCGAACTCCTTTGCGAACTTGGGTGACGGGGCATCTATGTGACCTAAGCCCCGGCGGTCAAGCCCCCTGCCACGCGCATCGCGTGCAGGACAAAGAAAAAGCCGCTCCACGAACGGGTGGAGCGGCCAAGCCTTTCCCTGCGGGGGAGCGATGCAGGGCAAGGGTGTCGTGCGAATTAGTGCAGCGGAGTGAACCCGGCCAGTTCGACACCGGCATGGACCCATTCCGACAGACCTGCGGTGTCCATCGCGGTGTGCATGACGACGGTGTAGTTGCTGACATCGAGCATCGGCTCAAACTGGGCGGTGTCGAGAAAGTGCGTATAGGCGCCGGGCTGCATCCAGTAGGCATAGGTCTGCAGGTCAATCAGCGGGGCATAGGTATCAAGCGCAACCCACTTGGCCCAGACATCCATCGACATCATGTTCGTGTAGGTTTCCACTTCCATCAGCTGCTTCATGCTGGCGGGATTCATCACGGTCATGTGGGCTTGGCCGTGGCGCTTGGGGTCGATGAAGGCGATCCAGAAGGTCGGGTCGATCGGATTGATGGCCAGTTGCTCCATGCCGCCGTGGGGGCTTTCGTGGCCGCTCCACCAGGTCGAGGCGTCAAGCGGGTTGCCGATACGCACGCCGTAAACTTCGAGCGGTGCGGCGGTGTCGGCCTCTTCGGCGGCGTGGGTGGCGGTTGTGCCGGCGAAAACTGCGGCGGCAACGGCGAGAGCGGAAAAAATGCGTTTCATGTCATGTCCTTCGGGCAGAGATATTCAGTCTTGTGTTCTCGTTCATCGAACAGCCGGTTTGTGGCTCCGGTCGTCTTGCGTTATGGGACTCTGATAGCACGAAACAACGTATCTCAATAACAGAATGTTTGATCCTGCGACGTTCTGACACCGTGAAAACAAGGGGTAAGCGGCAGGGCCGTAACAAATTTCGTGGTTAATCAGTGTCTTATATGCAAAAAATGGAATTCAACCAAATAGGATAAAACGGGCCATGAGCCAGCCATGTGCACCCGGATTTGTAGCACCGCGGCGCCGCCGGGGGCGTTGGGCCGAGTATTTACGCATTCAGATTCGCACTTCACTTTCCATACCTGTGGCCCTGCAGCCGGCATTGTCAAAGAACGGCAATTGATTTCCCCGTCAATTTTCTGCAAACCCCCGACAGGGACATTCCGGGAGATCAGCCCATGACACGTATCGACAGCAAATTCGCCCAACTGAAGGCCGAGGGCAAAACCGCCTTTGTCGCATATGTGATGGCGGGTGATCCGGATTACGACACGTCGCTGGACATCGTCAAAGGCCTGCCCGGGGCCGGCGTCGACGTGATCGAGCTCGGTCTGCCCTTTACCGATCCGATGGCCGACGGGCCAACCATTCAGTTGGCCGGGCAACGGGCGCTGGAAGCGGGGATGACGCTGGAAAAGACGCTGGCGCTGGCGGCCGAGTTCCGCAAGACCGACGACGAGACACCGATCGTGCTGATGGGATACTACAACCCGATCTACAATCGCGGTGTCGACAAGTTCCTGGAAGATGCCAAGGCGGCGGGCATCGACGGGATGATCGTGGTCGACCTGCCCCCGGAAGAGGATGAAGAGCTGTGCATTCCGGCCCAAGCCGCGGGAATGAACTTCATCCGGCTGGCGACACCGACCACCGATGACAAGCGCCTACCCAAGGTGATGCAGAACACCAGTGGCTTTGTTTATTACGTCTCGATCACCGGCATCACCGGTGCGGCCGAGGCCGAAGCCGTGGACGTGGCGCCGGAAGTGGCCCGCATTCGTGCGGCGGGCAACCTGCCGGTCGTGGTGGGCTTTGGCATCAACACGCCGGAAAAGGCCGAAACCATTGCGTCGGTGGCCGATGGCGCGGTCGTCGGCAGCGCCATCGTCAGCCGCATCGGCCGGGGCGACAGCGTCGAGGACGTATTGGCTTTCGTCAAAACGCTGGCGGACGGCGCGCATCGGGCGTGACCCTTTGACCGGCCCATGCTGAGCACGCTGATCTTGGTCAAGGTGATGGTAACGCTGGTCGTCGTGGTCGGCCTGACCTTGATTGCCGAACATGTAAGCGCGCGGCTGGCGGGAATCCTGGCCGGGTTTCCCCACGGCATTGCCATTGTCCTTTACTTCATAGGGTTGGAACATGGAGCGGTGTTTGCCGCGACCGCGGCTGTGGCGGCCGTGGGGGGACTGACGGCGAACCTGGCCCATGCAATGGGGATCGCGCTGCTGGCACCAGAGACCAAGGGGTGGCGCGGGGCCATGATGGCAGCGTCGGGTGGGATTGCGGTGTTCCTGATCGTGGCCGGACTATTGCGGCTTTTGGCTCCGGGGGCAGGTTGGGGCGCGGTAATCACCGGGCTGGCGATTACCGCGGCGTGGGTCGGAATGCGGCACTGGCAGGAACATGTGCATGTTGCCAAACCTCGCACAACGATGGCAGAGCTGGCCTTGCGCGCCGCGGTGGCCGCCGGGATCGTGATCACCATCACCGCTCTGGCGGGCGTGATCGGGCCGGTCTGGGCCGGGCTGTTGTCGGGGTTTCCCGTGGTGACATTTCCGGTCCTGTTGTTGGTCCAGGCGCGCCATGGCCACGCGCCGGTCATCGGCATGGTCAAGGCCTATCCGTTCGGACTGACAGCGCTGATCGTCTATACGCTGACGGTTTCGGTCACTTTCCCTTTGCTGGGCATCGGCTGGGGCACGGCTGCGGGACTGTTGGCGAGCCTTTTGTGGATGAGCCTGGCAACGACACTGCGCGCGCAGATCACCAAGGGTTCATGAAAGTGTCACGCATTTCTGCGATACATCGCTTGCCCGAACAGCGAAGCTACATTTCGTAGCACACTGAGCGCAAGAGCTTAGATATGGTGCGAATTTCATTGCCTAAGCCCCAGAAAAGTTGAAAAAAGCACTGAAATGGGCTATTTGAGCTGTGAACCGGCGTGACAAGAAAACGAGCAAAAAACAAAAAGGGGCGTAAAATGACCCTGCACGGGACCAGGCAGCTTCCAATTTCGGTGAAGGGGCGCAAGACCGACATGCGCACCCAGTTTGCCGCACTGTGCTGGCGGGTGAAGAACGGCAAACCGCAGATCCTACTGATCACGTCCCGGGGTACTAAAAACTGGATCATTCCCAAAGGTTGGCCGATGTCCGGGATAACGCCAAGCGAAGGCGCGGCGCAGGAGGCTTGGGAAGAGGCCGGTGTGAAAGGCAAGCCTTTTGATCGCAGCCTGGGGCTGTTTTCCTACATGAAGAAGATCGACAAGCGTAAATCCGTACCGACCGTGGCAATGGTGTTCCCGGTCAAGGTCAAGAAATTGGCCAAGGATTTTCCCGAGGCCGGACAACGCAAGCGCAAGTGGGTGTCGCCCAAGAAGGCATCGGCGATGGTACGCGAGCGGGAGCTGGCGCATATTCTGCGGACGTTCGACCCACGGCATTTGTGAAGCACCGTGACGGGCGGGACAACTTGCGCCTTGGCGCGGGCACTATATGTACTACTATGTTCACGACGCAATGCAGATGGGCTCAATGATCCAGTTCACCCTCAAATGCGACAAGGACCACCGTTTCGACAGCTGGTTCCAGTCGGCCGAGGCCTTTGACAAGCTCAAGGCGGCCGGCATGGTGAGCTGTGCGGTCTGCGCCTCGACGGATGTCGAGAAAGCGATCATGGCACCACGGGTGCGCCCGGCACGCAGCGCGGCAAAGGCGGCGGTCCCGGCTGAGCCCTCGCCGGGGCCTTTGTCGGCACCGGCCAGCCCCGAGGAACAGGCGCTGGCCAAGCTGAAGGAACATGTCGAGGCCAATTCGGAATATGTCGGCATGGAATTTGCCCGCGAGGCCCGCGCCATGCATGATGGCGACACCCCGGAACGCGCGATCTATGGCGAGGCCAAGCCGGACGAGGCCAAAAAGCTGATCGAGGACGGTGTGCCGGTTGCGCCGCTGCCGTTCCGTCCGGGGCGCAAGACGAACTGAGACCTGTGGTGTTTCGGAGGCTGCGTGGTAATGGTGGGATAACACCCACCCTACGTAGGACGAAAGCACATGACCCAGCCCCATATCGTGATCACCGGTGCCAATCGGGGCATCGGCAGGGAAATCGCCGGACGCTACAGGGCACAGGGCGCGAAGGTAACAGGCACTTCGCGGGATGGGGCGACGGGGGCGACCCTGGACGTGACCAATCCGGAATCGGTCGTGGCCTTTGCCAAGTCTCTGGAAAGGCAGCCGGTGGATTTGCTTCTGTGCAACGCCGGAGTTTACCTCGACAAGGGCGAAAGCATCGAGGGCTATCCGGCGCAGATGTGGGCCGAGACCTTTGCCGCCAACGTGACCGGGGTGTTCCTGTCGATCCAGGCACTTCTGCCCAACCTGCGGGCGGCGCGCGATGCAAAAATCGCGATTATTTCCAGCACCATGGCCAGCGACACCAACGCGCCGGGCGGGGCTTATATCTATCGCTCGTCCAAGGCGGCGGCGCTGAACCTGGGGCGCAACCTGGCGGTGGACCTGAAGCCCGAGGGCATTGCCGTGGGCATTTATCACCCCGGCTGGGTGAAGACCGACATGGGCGGCGATGCGGCGGCGATTAACGTCGAGGAATCCGCCGCCGGTTTGATGGCGCGGTTTGACGCACTGTCGCTTGCCAGCACGGGCAGCTTTGAGAACTGGGACGGGCGTCCGCACGTCTTCTGAACCTGACCTCCCTGCCCTTTCTGTGACTTGCAGGATTCACTTGCCCGGATTTTGCCGCGCCGGGGAGAATTTTACGCGACCGGTCGGCAATTTTGATTAAAAAGGGAGAAAACAGGCAAAACAAAATCGGCAGGTTATCCAATGAAAGTCATTCTTGTGACGCGTTTTTCCTTTTTCGGAAAATCCGGCTGGAAGTCATCCGCAAGCAGAGATCCCGGCGAACTGTTCGCGCCGGAGCGGCTCGACCCGCGATTCGAGATGTTCGAGAAGATCACGTTGCAAAGCCTGGCCGACCAGACCCATGGCGACTTCGAACATCTGGTGATCTCGTCGACCTTCATGCCCGAGCAATATCAGGCGCGGCTGACCGAGATGTGCAACGACTATCTGCCGACACAGGCGCGGGTGATTTTTCGGCCTCAGAAGTATGTCGGAAAGGTGCTCGATTACTACACCCGCGAAAACTACGCCGACCAGGATTGGATCGCGCAAAGCGTTCTGGACGACGACGACGCAGTGTCGGTTGATTTCGTCGAAGCCTGCCGGTTCGAGGCGGAAACCGTTCTGGGTACGCCCTATGCCAACGATCCGATCTCGTTCATCAGCTTCCCGCGCGGCTTTACCCTTGGCCTGCGCGATGGCGACGAAGAGCCGTGGCTGTCGCAACGCTACGTGCCCTGGACCAACCTTGGGCTGACCATCGTAAAACCGCCAGCACATAAGAAAAACCTGTTCAACCTCAGTCACTTGAAGGCCGGCATTCGGTTCGGCTCGCGATTGGCCGGGGCCAACAGGCCGTTTTACCTGCGCACTGTGCATGACCACAACGACTCGCGCGCGCGACATGGCGACCGCATGCTGGACGCGGCAGAGATCGAGCAGCAGTTCAAGTATTTCCCGCTGCTGCGGTCCTATTTCGGTGGAAGGGCTGGCAAAGGGCTGGCAACCGCGGCCGAGTGAGCGCGGCCCACCCAGACACAATGGCGGGCATACCTCGCACACCGCGCCGGGCCAACTGAGATGCAACAGGCCGTGCCATATCGGTGCGCCTTTCGCGCCCGTTCGTGGCTTGCCCTTGGCCGCCAACCGCAATAAACCCCGCCCAACCAAGGGAATCCGGAAAGATCAGATGCCTGTTCTCGTGATGAAATTCGGCGGCACCTCGGTCGCCAATATCGACCGCATCCGCCGCGCGGCCAAGCGCATCGGTGTCGAGGTAGCCAAGGGCTATGACGTGATCGTCATCGTCAGCGCCATGTCGGGTGAAACCAACAAGATGGTGGGTTACGTTGATGAGGTCTCGCCCCTTTACGACGCGCGCGAATATGATGCGGTTGTCAGCTCGGGCGAGAACGTGACAGCCGGGCTGATGGCGTTGACGCTGCAGGAAATGGATGTGCCGGCGCGCAGCTGGCAAGGCTGGCAGGTGCCGGTCAAGACGACCGATGCCCACGCCGCCGCGCGGATCGAGGAAATCCCCACCGACAATATCAACGCCAAGTTCGGCGAGGGCATGAGGGTGGCCGTGGTTGCGGGTTTCCAGGGAATCGGGCCGGATGGGCGGATCACCACGCTGGGCCGGGGCGGATCGGATACAACTGCCGTGGCTTTTGCTGCAGCGTTTGAGGCTGAACGCTGCGACATCTACACCGATGTGGACGGGGTCTATACCACCGACCCGCGGATTGCCGACAAGGCGCGCAAGCTCGACAAGATTTCATTCGAAGAAATGCTGGAACTGGCCTCGCTCGGGGCCAAGGTTCTGCAGACCCGCTCGGTCGAGCTGGCAATGCGCTATCATGTGAAACTGCGGGTACTGAGCAGTTTCGAGGAACAAAGCGACACAGCGGGAACGCTCGTCTGCGATGAGGAGGAAGTCATGGAAAACCGTCCTGTATCGGGCATCGCCTATAGCCGTGATGAAGCCAAGATGACGCTCGTGAGCGTGGCCGACCGGCCCGGCATCGCTGCAGCGATTTTTGGCCCGCTGAGCGAAGCTGGGGTGAATGTGGACATGATCATCCAGAACATCTCGGAAGAGGGGCGCACCGACATGACCTTCTCCTGCCCTACCGACCAGGTGAAGCGGGCGGAAAAAGCGCTGAACGGAGCCAAGGAAGCCGGCGAGATCAATTTCCACGATCTGATCGCCGATACCGATGTGGCCAAGGTTTCGGCCGTGGGCATCGGCATGCGCTCGCAATCTGGCGTGGCGGCGAAAATGTTCAAGACGCTCAGCGACGAAGGCATCAACATCAAGGTGATCGCGACATCCGAGATCAAGATTTCCGTGCTGGTCGACCGCAAATACATGGAGCTGGCCGTGCAGGCGCTGCACGATGCGTTCGAGTTGGAAAAAGCGGCCTAACACCGGACGGACGCGGCCAAGGCCTTTCGAAAGGCCTTGCAAAAGCGCCTTCGAAGGCGCTTGGAGCCGGTTCTTACGCGATTTCGAAATCGCGTGTCCAATGCCCTTCGAAGGGCATTGCAGCCAATCTGAATTGCCTGCGATTTGGACAAGCGGCCTAAAATTTCGAAAAAGACGCCCTTTTCTGTGGATCGCGGCGACATGTCCCGGCATGTTTGTTACAAAGATCGCCGATGTGACGGGTGAGATTCCCGGAATGCTCGTATGAATTGAAGAAAATGCACCCAGAAAGGGTAGATTGCGAATGACCGGTCAAGAGACACACAAGACCAACAGCCGCCAGCTTCTGGGCCGGCTGCGGTCTGTCATGGCCGAGGAAGGGGAAGGCCAGGAGCGGCTCGACCAGATCACCCATCTGATCGCCGAGGAAACCCATTGCGAAGTCTGCTCGGTCTATCTGTTTCGCGACGAGGAAACGCTGGAGCTTTGCGCCACCGAAGGGTTGAACCCGGATTCGGTGCACCAGACGCGGATGAAGCTGGGAGAAGGTCTGGTCGGACGTGTCGCCAAGTATGGCAAGGTGGTCAACACCGCCGATGCGCCGTCGGAAAAGGGGTTCCGCTACATGCCGGAGACCGGCGAGGAGATTTTCTCCTCGTTCCTGGGCCTGCCGATCCAGAGGCTGGGCGAGAATCTGGGCGTGCTGGTGGTGCAGTCAAAGACGGCACGCGAGTTTGCTGACGAAGAGGTCGAGACCATGGAAGTGGTCGCGATGGTTCTGGCCGAGATGGCCGAATTGGGCGCCTTTGTCGGCGAAGGTGCGGCCCTGTCGGCGCGCCATACCCAACCGGCGCTGTTTCACGGCCATTCGGGCCAGGAAGGCGCGGAAGAGGGCCATGTATGGCTGCATGAGCCGCGCGTCGTGGTCACAAACCCGATTGCCGACGATCCGCAGCGTGAGATGGAGCGGTTGCACGAAGCGGTCGAGGCCCTTCGCGTGAGTGTTGACCAGATGCTCGACGGCGCCAAGGGCGGCGATGCCGAGCAGATGCAGGTGCTGGAAGCCTATCGCATGTTTGCCAATTCCAAGGGCTGGATGCGGCGAATGGAAGAAGATATTGGCCGGGGCCTCAGCGCCGAGGCGGCGGTGGAAAAGGAGCAATCCACCGCACGGGCGCGTATGGAGCAGGTCACCGACCAGTATCTGCGCGAACGGTTGCATGATCTGGATGACCTCAGTAACCGCCTGCTACGCATTTTGACCGGCCAGGGCGCCGAGACCGGGGCCGAGATGCCGGCCAACCCGGTGCTGATCGCACGTAATATCGGCCCGGCAGAGTTGCTGGATTATGGGCGCAGCCTGAAAGGGATCGTCCTGGAAGAAGGGTCGGTCGGGTCACATGCGGCCATCGTGGCGCGGGCGTTGGCCATTCCACTGGTCATCCATGCCGAGAAGATCACCACCGAGGCGTTGAACGGCGATCACATCATGGTCGATGGCGATCAGGGCGTGGTGCACCTGCGCCCCGACGAAAGCGTGGTTGCCGCGTTTCGCGACAAGATGGCAATGCACACCGAGGCGCTGGAACGCTACGCCTCAATCCGCGACAAGCCGGCGAAAAGCCTTGATGGGCATGTGGTGAAACTCGACATGAACGCGGGGCTGATGGCCGATCTGCCGTCGCTCGACAGCTCAGGCGCCGAAGGCGTGGGCCTGTTCCGCACCGAGCTGCAATTCCTGATCCGCAACAAGATGCCGCGCCGGGGCGAGCTATCGGCGCTCTATGGGCAGGTGATGGATGCCGCTCACGGTGTACGCGTGGTGTTCCGTACGCTCGACATTGGGTCGGACAAAGTGCTGCCCTACATGACGGCGCAGGATGAACCCAACCCGGCAATGGGCTGGCGGGCGATCCGGGTGGGACTGGACAAGCCCGGTGTGCTCAGGATGCAGTTGCAGGCGCTGCTCAGGGCGGCTGCTGGGCGGCCCCTGGTGGTGATGTTTCCATTCATCGCCCAGTTCGAGGAATATAAGGCCGCCGTGCGCCAGCTGGGCAAGGCGCTGGCAAGGGAACGGGCGTTGGGCCATCCCGTGCCATTGGATTTGCAGGTCGGAGCGATGCTGGAAACGCCCTCGATCGCCTTTGCCCCAGACAAGTTCTTTGAGGAGGTCGGGTTCCTGTCGATCGGCGGCAATGACCTGAAACAGTTCTTCTTCGCCGCCGACCGGGAAAACGAGCGGGTGCGGCGGCGCTATGACACGCTCAATGTCAGTTTCCTGAGCTTCATTGAGCGGATTGTCGAGCGTTGCCGCGAGCATGAAACGCCGCTGTCATTTTGTGGCGAGGATGCCGGGCGCCCGGTGGAAGCCGCGTGTTTTGCGGCGCTGGGAATGGATACGCTGTCGATGCGGCCTGCCTCGATTGGTCCGGTCAAAAGCATGATCCGGCAGTTGAATTTGTCCGAACTGCGCGACGTGATCCACGCGGCGCGCGACACCGGCGTGCAGTCAGTGCGGCCGATGGTGATGGACTATCTCAAAGAGAAGAACGTGACGATGCCAGCGTGAGGAAAACGGCTTTAGTCGGCTATACGAGACAATTGAAGCACTCAGTTTTGGCCAAGTTTCATACAATCGCGGCTAATTGACTAGGGAAACCGAGAAACTTGTTTCGCAGGCTCAAAACCAATCTTTACGTTATGCGAATTCAGCGCCTTGTGCAGCGCGGCGAATTCGACACTGCAAAACAATTGGCTAGCAAGCTTACAAAATCTCAGCAGAGTTCTGTTGGGCTAAAAGTGTTGCTCGCCGATGTTCTAAGAGAGTCAGGGAACTTGTCCGATGCCGCGACGTGGTACGAAAATGCAAAAGAAGCTCTGAAAGGCGAGGAACATGTATCGAGTGAAAATCGTCGCTTCCTAAACGCCTATTCAAACTTTCATCTCACAGGCATCGAATTTGACAGGGCCGGTCAGCGTTTTGCAAGCCGGAGAGAGTTCGCAGAACTGATAAACGAACTAGAAGCGGAACCTCGATACAAGAAAGTGTTTACGATACCGATTTGAAACACTCTCGACCGAGCTAGACAAGTTTCGTTCCAGTACTCCTACCCCGCCTTTTTGACCGGCGGCATCCGCACCCGCTCGCGCAGGTCGGCAATCAGCTCGTCCTGATCGCGGTCGGCAGTGATCGCCAGACGGCGCAAGCCGAAATGCACATGCGCCATGTCCTGATAATAGCTTGTATAGGCATAGTTCGTCGCCGCGCCTGCCACGGCGCCGAGGATGGGCACGGTCTGGGCGGCGAGTTTCTGACCCAGAACCACCGCCAGGCGCGGAGCGACACGGGCGATCAGGGATTGCAGCGCGGTGCCAGTGACCAGAACACGGGTCGAGATGAAGGCAAGGTCGGAACCGTCGTCATGTTCCAGCGGGCCGGCGGCGGAAAACACCTGGATACAGTCGAACTGCACACCCTCCTCTTCCGGGTCGAACCCGTGTTCGGCAGCGATGCCCTGGATGGCGCGCAACAAAACGGTCGTGGTGACCGGCAATTCGGCCAGCGCGGTGGGCAGCCCTCCTGCCCCACCGGCGGCGCCCATCGCCGTGGCAAGCGCGGTGTTGAGCCATCCCGGCTGGTCCGGCACGGCATTACGTGAGCCATGGGCCGCCTTGAGCGCCACGCGCAGCGCCGCCTCGGTCTGACCGGAAAGGGCATTTCTCACCCCGTCGGGCAGTTTCTCCAGAAGGGATTCGGTCTGCCCGCCGATCAGGTTCAGAAGCTGGATCCCGGCCCCGGACGCGCCGCGATAGCGCTTGGCCAGGGCGTCAAGTTCGGCGTCGACATTCAGGTCGGCGGGGGTATCGGGCAGAATTTCCATGGGTGCTCTCTGTTAGGATCACTGCCGTAGAGATTGGCCCTGAAGCACAAGATTTCAAGCGTCGCGGACAACCGCGCCGGTGATTCCAGCCCATGCATCGGGGGACAGATCAAGGCCGAGAACCCGGTCGGGGTTGGTCGGCGGTGGCATCGTGACGCCGGAAAGCCGGGTGAAGCCAAACTTGCCATAATAGGGTTCATCACCGACCAACATGACCCGTTCCCAGCCGGTTTCACGGCCGATCGCAAGGCTTTCGCGGATCAACAGCCCGCCCAGCCCCTCACCCTGGTGGGTGGGGTGCACCGCCACCGGGCCCAGAAGCAGCACCCGCGCCGCGCCAACCAGCACCGGCCAATAGCGGATGGCACCCGCCACGATTCCGTCTTCGCGCGCCACCAGCGACAGGCCCGCCACCGGTTCCACCCCTTCACGCAGCCGGTACGAGCTCAGCGCGGTGCGGCCCGGAGCAAAGCAGAGATCGTAGAGGGCTTCGACCTCCCACCAGTCCTCGGCGCTCTCAGAACTCAGCGTAAACACGGGGCTTTCCTTGGTAACGTGATGGTTTCAGGCTGGAAACGCCCCTAGCACGCACGTACACATGGGGCAAACGGAATAGGAAACGCACCCATGTTTTATCGTCCCGAAGACGGCCACGGATTGCCACATAACCCGTTCAACGCACTCATTGTGCCACGGCCCATCGGCTGGATCTCGACCCGCGGCAAGGACGGGGTCGACAACCTTGCGCCCTATTCGTTTTTCAACGGGGTGGCCTATACGCCACCGCAGGTGATGTTTTCCACAACGGGAGATAAGCCAGACCGCGACGGCACCAAGGACAGCCTGGCCAATATCCGTGAAACCGGCATCTTCTGCGTCAACATGGTGGAACACGCGGCGACAGACGCGATGAACAAAAGCTCGCAGACCCTGCCCGCCGGGCAGTCCGAGTTCGACCATGCCGGGGTGGAACGGGCCGCGTGTGAAACCATCGACTGCGCCCGGGTGTCGGGTGCACCCGCGACGCTTGAATGCCGGATGACCCAGATCATCCGGATGGATGGTGACGCGAATTACGTCTGTTTTGGAACCGTGACCGGGATACATCTGCGCGACGATTGCCTGAAGGACGGCATGTTCGACATCACGACGTTTGTGCCACTGGCGCGGTTGGGATATCGCGATTATGCGCTGGTGCCCGAGGCCTTTACACTGGCGCGACCGGATGATTGAGACCCTGGTTTCAGGATTTCCTGAAGAAATTTAGCCATTGGCCGAAAATTAACCCTCTGTTCAACACTTGCATCGCAAACTGCCTCTATGTGGTGGTGCGACGCCACCTCGGAACGGAGGGCACGATGGGGCGCAACCGCAAGGGAAAATGGGCCGATATTCCGACCGGGCATGAGGACCCGGTCAGTTATGCCGTGCAGTCACGTAATAAGTCCGTGCTACAAACAGTTGACGACGCGGTCCGCCATAAACAGGTGATGCTGGCATTTCAGCCCGTGGTTCAAGCCAAACGCCCGGAATTCGCCGCCTTCTACGAAGGACTGTTGCGGGTCAGGGACGAATCCGGGCGGATCATCCCTGCCGGTGAGTTCATTCACCAGATTGAAACCACCGAGACCGGGCGGATCATGGATTGCCTGGCGCTGGAACAGGGGCTGGCAGTTCTGGCCGAACATCCCCGGTTGCGGCTTTCGATCAACATGTCCGCCCGCTCGATCGGTTATGACCGCTGGATGCGAACGCTGAAACGTGGATTGCACCGTGACGCCACAGCGGCCGAGCGGCTGATCCTTGAAATCACCGAGAGTTCGGCGATGAACGCGCCGGAACTGGTGGTGAATTTCATGGAGCCGTTGCAAAGCAAGGGGATCAGCTTTGCGCTGGATGATTTCGGGGCCGGGTTCACCTCGTTCCGCTATCTCAAGGATTTCTTCTTCGACGTTCTCAAGATCGACGGGCAGTTCATTCGCGGCATTCATTGCGATCCCGATAATCAGGTTCTGACCCGGGCGCTGGTCAGCATCGCCCAGCAATTCGACATGTTCACCGTGGCCGAGTTTGTCGAAAGCGCCGAGAATGCGGCCTATCTGACCGCCATCGGGGTCGATTGCCTGCAAGGGTACTACTATGGCGCGCCGACGGTGCATCCGATCTGGGAACGTCATGTCGAGACGACCGCGCGGGCAGGCTGAACACCCCCTTTGCCCCGGCGAAGCCATGCCAAAGTACGCGTCTGTGTCGCCCTGTCGCGCATGCAATTGCATGCCGTGTGTTGCCGCAACGCAGAATTTCCGCTATTCAGGCCCGGAACAGGGCCCCCGTTGCGGGTCGCGCCCCGGTCCAAGTGTCCGGCGCAGTCCAGCATCCCGGCCCCAACCAGGGAAGAGGAATTCTGCATGACCAATGTTGTAATCGCAAGCGCCGCACGTACCGCCGTCGGCTCGTTTTCGGGTTCGTTTGCCAACACCCCCGCCCATGATCTGGGCTCGGCCGTCCTGGAAGCACTGGTCGAGCGTGCCGGCGTTGAAAAGGGCGAGGTGAGCGAGACCATCCTGGGCCAAGTGCTGACCGGCGGCCAGGGCCAGAACCCTGCGCGCCAAGCGCATGTGAACGCTGGCCTGCCGATCGAAAGCTCGGCCTGGGGCATCAACCAGGTTTGCGGTTCGGGCCTGCGCGCGGTGGCATTGGGCGCACAACACATCCAGCTGGGCGATGCCGACATCGTATGCGCCGGTGGTCAGGAAAGCATGTCACTGAGCCCCCACGTGGCGCACCTGCGCGCGGGCACCAAGATGGGTGACGTGAAATACATCGACTCGATGATCCGCGACGGTCTGTGGGATGCCTTCAACGGTTACCACATGGGCCAGACCGCCGAGAACGTGGCCGAGCAATGGCAGATCAGCCGTGAGATGCAGGACGAATTCGCCGTTGCGTCGCAAAACAAGGCGGAAGCTGCTCAAAAAGCGGGGAAATTCGACGACGAGGTGATCCCCTTCACGGTCAAGACCCGCAAGGGTGACATCATTGTCGACAAGGACGAATACATCCGTCACGGTGCCACCATGGAGGCCATGCAGAAACTGCGGCCGGCCTTCACCAGGGACGGCAGCGTCACCGCCGCCAACGCGAGCGGAATCAATGACGGCGCCGCCGGTGCCCTGCTGATGAGCGCGGCCAACGCCGAGAAACGCGGCCTGCAGCCGCTGGCCCGGATCGCATCCTACGCCACCGCCGGGCTGGACCCGAAGATCATGGGCGTCGGCCCGATCTATGCCAGCCGCAAGGCGCTGGAAAAGGCCGGTTGGAAGGCCGAGGACCTTGACCTGGTCGAAGCCAACGAAGCCTTCGCCGCACAGGCCTGCGCCGTGAACAAGGACATGGGTTGGGATCCGGCGATTGTGAACGTCAACGGCGGCGCGATTGCCATCGGCCACCCGATCGGCGCCTCGGGCGCACGGGTTCTTAACACCCTGCTGTTCGAAATGCAGCGCCGCGACGCCAAGAAGGGTCTCGCCACACTGTGCATCGGTGGCGGCATGGGCGTGGCCATGTGCCTCGAGCGGGACTGATTGATGGTCGCGTGACACATTCCAAAGGGGCGCCGATTCGGCGCCCTTTTTCGTTTCGAAAGGGAAATCAGCGGAAAATCGGCAAAAAATAGCTGCGCTGCGGCATTTTCTTTGCGCAATAATGTTGCGTATTCCCGATATTCTGCGTAACAGCATTACCAACGCAATACAGATATTCAGGAGGACACCATGGGAAGAGTTGCACTGGTTACCGGAGGCTCGCGCGGTATTGGCGAGGCGATCTCGAAGCGGCTGAAAGCGGATGGCTACGAAGTTGCCGCCACCTATGCCGGCAATGACGAGGCCGCGGCCAAGTTCACCGAGGAAACCGGTATTAAGACCTACAAGTGGAATGTCGGCGACTACGAATCGTCCAAGGCGGGCATCGAGCAGGTCGAGGCCGATCTTGGCCCGATCGAAGTGGTTGTCGCCAATGCCGGCATCACCCGCGACGCACCGTTCCACAAGATGACACCCGAACAGTGGCACCAGGTGATCGACACCAACCTCACGGGCGTGTTCAACACCGTGCACCCGATCTGGCCCGGCATGCGTGAGCGCAAGTTCGGCCGTGTGATCGTGATTTCGTCGATCAACGGTCAGAAAGGCCAGTTCGCGCAGGTGAACTATGCCGCCACCAAGGCGGGCGATCTGGGGATCGTCAAGTCGCTGGCACAAGAAGGCGCGCGCGCGGGCATCACCGCCAACGCCGTCTGCCCCGGATACATCGGCACCGAAATGGTCATGGCGATCCCGGAAAAAGTGCGTGATTCGATCATTGCTGGTATCCCGGCAGGCCGCTTGGGCGAGCCTTCGGAAATCGCCGATTGCGTGGCCTTCCTCGCACGCGACGAGGCCGGCTTTATCAACGGCAGCACCATCTCGGCCAACGGCGCACAATTCTTCGTGTAAGCCTCAGGCACATGCCGCACAATCAAGGGGTCGCGCCATCCGGCGCGGCCCTTTTTCGTATCTGAACAGACCCACAACCCAGCGGAAGACCGAACGAAAGGCCTGCGCGCGCAGAGCGTGGCTGCATTGGTAGTGCGATTGCATCTGGGTCGTGGTTGCGGTTTCCAACATCTGGGGCCTCTTTACTTCAATATTTTCGATGTGACTTTGATACATCTGCGTGTATGCTGGGTGCAAACGAGACTTTCTGCGCCTTCAATTAAGATTTTCTTAACTATGACCGACCGCCTTCCCCCATTGACCGCGTTGCGCGCCTTTGATGCTGCTGCCCGGCACATGTCGTTTTCATTGGCCGCTGATGAGTTGGGAGTGACCCCGGCGGCGCTGTCATTCCAGATCAAGTCGCTGGAGGAGCATCTGGGCACGCTGCTGTTTCACCGGCTGAACCGCAAGGTGGAATTGACCGAAGCCGGGCGCACCCTGGCGCCGGGGGCGCGAGACGGGTTCGAGGCTCTGGGCGCGGCGTGGCGGGCGACGCGGCGCTTGCAGGACGACAACAGCCTGACCGTTACAGCCGGACCCGGATTTACATCCAAGTGGCTGGCGCCGCGCCTATACGAGTTTGCGCGACAACATCCCGAAATTGAGCTCAGGTTCTCGGCCTCGTTGCGGATCGTGTCATTTGATCAGGATGACATTGATGTGGCCATTCGCTTTGGTTATGGCCCCGATCCCGGCTTGCATTCCGTTGCCCTTGCAAAGGAGTGGGTCACCCCGGTGATGACACCGGACATGGCGCGCATTTACCCGACCCCCGAGGATTTGAAGCAGGCGCCACTGATTTATGATCACTCGGTCGATTTTCTTGACCCGCCGTGTGACTGGCCCGCGTGGTTTCGGGCGGCTGGTATCACCCACGAACCCAAGTACACGGCCTTCTTCAGTCAGACGGACCACGCCATCGACGCAGCCCTGGCCGGAGTCGGCGTCGTAATGGGCCGGCGGGGTTTTGTTGTGAAAGACCTTGCGGAGGGCCGGTTGGTTGCGCCTTACCGGCTTGCGTTGGGGACTGACGCCCATTTCCGCTTTCTGTGTCGTGAAGGGGAGCAGAAACGCCCGCAGATCGCGGCATTCAAAACCTGGATACTGGATGAGATAGACAAGCTTGCCCACGTATCAGGTCAGATGGACATCATACCCGCCGGACAGATTTCCATTGCCGACAACAGTCCATGACACACTGCGGTTTTGTGCAGGGTGCACGCGCGGGACGTGGAACTGATTGCCAGCGGCGCGGCTTTGGCCGCGCGCGCCAGATTGCGATCCTGATTATTCGGCGGTTTCGAGCCGCGCGATTTCTTCCTTGAGACGCAGTTTCTGTTTTTTCAGGTCGGCGATCTCGGCATCGGATGAACCGGGCGTGCGTTGAACTTCCTCGACCTGCTCCGAAAGCTCATGATGTTTCTTCTTCAGTTCCTCGAGATGCGAACTCAAGCTCATGGGCGTCCTCCTTTGGAAATGTAAAAGCCGTGCGACAAGTGCATCATAAATTCCGGCGAGTGTCACGCAGGATCGTCATGCAAAGATGAAGAAATGGTAGCGGCTCGCAGGCCGTTTCAGCCGGGGAAGGGCAGCCCCGCGCCGTTGCGCAGGACCGAGCCTATTGTTTCAGAATAGTTTTCCCGGTCTCCGGGATGCTCGGCCCCGTCGTGCATCAGCAGACCATCGTGCAGGCGGAAGGCCGCCCGGCCGCCCTTGCGGGCCCGCAGGATCACCAACTGGCTGTCCCGCCCGGGGCGTGGGATCAGCGGCAGGAGCTGGATCGAACCGAGACGGTTTGCCACGTGGGTCAAAACCTCGGGCAGGCGCTCTGCCCGCTGGATCATGTGGAGATAACCGCTTGGAGCAAGGCGTTTGGCGGCCTGATCTATCCAGGTCTCGAGCGCGGTATCGCCCCCCAGCGCGACCTCACGGCGGGTATCCGGGGCGCGGCTACCACGGGCGCGGTCGAAGTACGGCGGATTGGTGATGACGTGGTTGAACTGGCGTTGCTTCAGAGTGGCGGGCATCTGGGTCAGGTTGCCTTCGAGTACCTCGAGCAAGATATTGTTTTCCGAGGCATTGCGACGGGCCAGCGCGGCATAGTCAGGTTGCAGTTCCAGCCCCGTCAGGGTGAGGCCGGGAATACGCTGCCCAAGGCAAAGCGCGGCGGCCCCTGCCCCACAGCCGAGGTCCAGCACGGTCTGACCGGCGCTGGCATTGACCGCGGCCGCCAGCAACACAGGGTCAACCCCGGCGCGATAACCCGTTTTGGGCTGGTGCAGCGTCAAAGCCCCGCCCAGAAACAGGTCGCGCGTCAGGTCAGTCATGGACTTCTATATCGTTGTCACGCAGCGCCCGGGCGGCGGCATCAAATTCGGCATCCGCCACCATCAGACGGCGCGGCAATATGCCAATGGAGCCTTCGAGAATGCTCATGTTTACGTCCATTTCAAAGGCCGTTATACCCTCGCCCTGAAGCAGTGTCTTGGCAAAGGCGATCACGGTGGGGTCGGAGGTGGCGAGAAGCTGTTTCATGGGGATGAGATAAGGGCATCGGTATCGGTTTGTCGAGACGTGCCAACGGGAGTGTGAAGAGCTTGGACCAGCTTTCCGTAAAACCGCATGAACGGCTTGCCGCGCACCTCGAAGGTGGGATGGCGGCGGTCAACGTCCTGATCCGCGAGCGGATGGCGAGCGAACACGCGCCGCGCATCCCGGAAGTGACCGCACATCTGGTCGAAGCCGGGGGCAAACGCTTGCGCCCGATGCTGACCTTGGCGGCGGCGGATTTGTGCGGCTATGACGGACCCTATGACGTGCATCTGGCGGCGACGGTCGAGTTCATCCACACCGCGACCCTGTTGCATGACGACGTGGTCGATGAAAGCGGCCAGCGCCGTGGACGGCCGACGGCGAACCTGCTCTGGGACAACAAGTCGAGCGTTCTTGTGGGCGACTACCTGTTTTCGCGGTCCTTTCAGTTGATGGTGGAAACAGGATCGCTGCGCGTGCTGGACATTCTGGCCAATGCCTCGGCCACGATCGCCGAAGGTGAGGTGTTGCAGCTGACAGCGGCGCAGGATCTGCGCACCGACGAAAGCGTGTACCTGCAGGTGGTGCGGGGCAAGACGGCTGCGTTGTTTTCAGCCGCCACCGAGGTGGGCGGCGTGATTGCAGGTGCGCCGGAAGAGCAGGTGCAGGCGCTTTACAACTATGGTGATGCGCTTGGGATTGCGTTCCAAATCGTCGATGACCTGCTGGATTATTCCGGCGACGTGGCGGCAACCGGCAAAAACGTGGGCGACGATTTCCGCGAACGCAAGCTGACCCTGCCGGTGATCAAGGCCGTGGCCAAGGCCGATGCCGAGGAGCGCGCCTTCTGGCAGCGCACCATCGAGAAGGGCAAGCAGGGCGAGGGCGATCTGGAGTTCGCCCTTGGACTGTTGAACAAACACGATACGTTGGCGGCGACGCGCGACGATGCGCTGGCCTGGGCCGAAAAGGCCAAAACAGCGCTTGAGGTGTTGCCCAAACATGAGGTGCGCGACATGCTGCGCGACATTGCGGATTACGTGGTGGCGCGGATTTCGTGATTGGGTGGCATGTTGCCGCCTGCGGCTGCATAGGAGAGTGACATGCGGATCAAGGCCCTTCTTCTGAGCATCGCCCTGGCGACCCCAACGGCGGCACTTGCCGAGTTCACGCGAATCGAGACATCTGAGCAATTCAACGACCAGGTGGTGGGCCGGGTGATTACCTTTTCGGTGGGCACAACGTTGATCCACGCCGATGGCACCACAGAGGGCAGCCTGACAAAGCCGCAGGAGGTGGATTACACGGGGACCTGGACCTGGGAAGACGGGTTTTACTGCCGCAACCTTGTGATCGACGGGGATGAGACCGGCGTGATCTGCATGCAGGTTGAAGTGGATGGCAATAACCTGCGCCTCATTCGCGACAAGGGCGAAGGGCGTGCCTATTCGGCAACGATGGAATAGCCTGCTCAAGCCACGGCCAGCACAGCCTCCGGTTTTTCAGGTGATCGAAGCCTTTGGCAGATGGCACACCCTCTGCTAGGCTGGACCTATTGAAGCAACTGATATTGGGAGGGATTCATGCGCAGCAAAGCATTGAGTGCATTCATTCTTGGACTTGCCATCGCGTTGCCCGGCGCGGCCAGCGCGGAAAACTGGAAACGCATCAAGAAGGAAGCGGACTTCCGAAACATCTTTGTCGGCAAGAAAATCGTTTTCGACGGTGGCCATGGTGTCGTGCGCGCCAATGGCAAGACCGACGGCAAGTTGAACAGCGGCGGCGGCTACCACGGCAGCTGGGTCTGGAGCAAACGCATGTATTGCCGGAACCTGATCATCAACAAAAAGGAAACCGGCACGGCCTGCCTAAAAGTCGAGATGGATGGCAACAATGTCCGCATGACGCACATGACAGGCGCCCGAAAAGGACGGGTGACCACAGGTGTCTTGAAATAGGGCCTGTTTTCAGAACGCCTCGGGCTTTGCCTCGCGCGCCATGTGATCGAGCACGGCGTTGACGAATTGCGGCTCCTTGCCCTCGGGGAAGAACGCGCGGGCGACGTCAACGAACTCGGTGATCACCACCTTGGGCGGCGTATTCGACTGGGTCAGTTCGGCCCCGGCGGCACGGAACAGCGCGCGCAGGGTCGGGTCGATCCGGGCGATGGGCCATTTCGCCACCAGCGCCCGGTCGGTCATCTGGTCGATCGGCGCCTGGAAGTTGACGGCATCCTGCATCAGAGAGCGGAACAGTGCGGGATCGCCCTCGGCCATTTCGCCTTCGTCATATTCAGCGCCAAAGCGGAAATCCTCGAACTCGACGATCACCTGTTCGACCGTCTGGCCGGATTGTTCCATCTGATAAAGCGCCTGCACGGCATAGAGCCGAGAGGCGCTTTTCATCTTGCGTTTCTGGTTGCCCGAGAGCGTCATGCGGTGGGGTCGTCCTTCAATTCGCCCGCGATCTGGTATTCTTCACCGTCGGGCAGGAAACCTACCCCTTTGCGGGCGCCGCCCCACTTATGGGCAAGCGAGATGAGATGCAAGGCCGCAGCGGCCGCGCCTGCGCCTTTGTTCATTTTTTCGGGATTGGCACGGGCCTCGGCCTGGGCCTCGTTCTCCACGGTCAGAATGCCGTTGCCGATGCACAAACCCTGAAGGCCCAGCATCTGGATGGCGCGCGACGAGTCGTTGCAAACCGTTTCATAATGGGTGGTTTCACCACGGATCACGCAGCCCAGCGCAACATAGCCGTCGAAATTCGACATCCGCTCGGCAATGCCGATGGCTGTGGGAATCTCCAGCGCACCGGGAACTTCGATAACCTCGTATGTGCCGCCCACGGCCTCGATCTCGGCAGTGGCGCCCTTGATCAAGTCGTCGGCGATCTCGCGATAAAACGGCGCGGCCACGATCAAGAGTTTCACCGGCTTGTCCAATTTGGCGCGCGGCATCGTATATTCGGTGGTGGCCATGGCTCAGACTCCGTTATGGATCGGGTGGGTGCCGACAATCGACAGCCCGTAAGCGTCGATGCCAAGATAACGTGTCGAGGGCGAGTCGGTGAGCAAAATCATCTCGCTGAGGCCAAGCGTTGCCATCATCTGGCTGCCGAGTCCGGTGCGTTTCACGATCTTCGGCGCGTCATCCTCTTCGCCGAAATCAAGCCGTGGGTGCGGTTCACGGAACAACAGCACCACACCGCGGCCCTTTTCGGCAATAATGTTCATCGCCTTCGGCAGCGTGTCCGAGGGGCTGGGGCCAAGGCCCAGAACATCCTCGACCTCGCTCAGCGCATGGGCGCGGACCATGACCGGGTCAGAGGTGGAAATATCGCCCTTGATCAGGGCGACATGTTCGGTGCCAGTGATCTGGTCGGCAAAGACGCGCATGTCCCAATCGCCGCCATGCTCGGAGGTGACGGTTTGCTTGCGGACTTCACGCACAAGGTTGTCGTGCTTGTGACGATAGGCGATCAGGTCGCTGATCGTGCCGATCTTGAGGTCATGTTGCTTGGCGAACTCCACCAGGTCCGGCAGGGTCGCCATGGTGCCATCCTCGTTCATGATCTCGCAGATCACGGCGGACGGGTTCAACCCGGCCAGGCGCGAGATATCGACCGACGCTTCGGTATGGCCGGCGCGAACAAGTACGCCGCCGGCGCGGGCGCGCAGCGGAAAGACATGGCCTGGCGTGGCCAGGCTGGCCATGGTGTTCTGTTCATTGATCGCGGTGGCAATGGTCAAGGCCCGGTCGCCGGCGGAGATGCCGGTGGTGACACCCTCGCGGGCTTCGATGCTGACCGTAAATGCGGTTTCCATGCGGGACGAGTTGTTCACCGCCATCATCGGCAGGCCTAGATGCTCGATCCGGTCGCTGGTCATTGGCAGGCAAATCAAACCCCGGCCATGAGTCGCCATGAAGTTCACCGCCGCCGCATCGGCAAATTCCGCCGGAACGATCAGGTCGCCCTCGTTCTCGCGATCCTCGTGATCGACAAGGATATACATTTGGCCCTTGGCGGCACCGGCGATGATATCCTCGATCGGCGTGATTGCGTCGCGCAGGGACGCCTCGATGGCGCCGGGGGTGTCATAGGCTGTGGTCATGGCATTTCCTCATATTCCCACGCGCCATAGCGCAGGCGACAGGGCTTGACCAGAGCGCCGTTTCGTCACCTCTCCCCTAGCCGCGGAATTGCCAGACCGCCGGAACAAAGCGATAGGCGCCCGCGTCACGAACCACGTGGCCGACACCGGGGAACGGGAAGTGATAGCCGATGAGGGCAATCTCGTCGCTCGCCGCCATATCCAGGATACCGTTGCGGGTCGCTACGGTCTGGGCCGGGTCGGCGTCGATGCCATTGTACCAGTCGGGATGGGCGAAATTCATCCAGGTCTGGGCAAAGCTGTCGCCCAGCGCGATGAGCTGCTTGCCGCCGCTGTCCACCCGCAGGCTCATATGACCAGCGGTGTGACCAAAGGAGTTCATCACCGAAATGCCCGGTGCGATCTCACCGCCATCCTTGATCATGGTCCACTCCACACCCTCGGCATTGATCGAGTTGACCGCGCCGACAACGAACTGCTGATCCTCGGGGGCGACATTGTTCACCAGCCCGTCCTGCATCCAGTAACCGTGCTCGACCTCGCCGATGATGTACTCGGCGTCCGGGAAGATTGGTTCGTCGAAATCGTCGCGGATGCCCCAGATATGGTCGGGATGGGCATGGGTGATAAAGACATGGGTGATCGACGCGGGGTCGATCCCTGCCGCTTCCATGTTGGCCACAAGCCGACCCGTCGTATCAAAGAAGCGCGAGCCCGAGCCGACATCGACCAGAACCTTGGCCTCGCCCAGTTCGACGAACAGGTGATTGGTATGGGCATAATTGCCCTCGCCCGGGTGGAAAGCCGCGGCCATTGCGGCCTCAACCGCGGCGCGGTCGGCGTTGACGCCAAGATCGCCGACCGGCTGGGAAAAGAACCCGTCCGAGATCACGGTGCATTGCGCCTCGCCGATCGAGAAGCGGAAATGTGCCGGGTTGGCGGCGGCGCCTGCGCCCAGGCCAGCCCGTGCCACAGCGGGCAGCGCAAGGCCCGGCGCAATGGCGGCAAGTTTCAGGATATCCCGGCGGCTGGGGCGAATGAGTGTCATGATGTCCTCCCTGGTTGGCAGGTATTATGCCGGGACCATTGCAGAGAACGCAACATGTTTCATGAATATGTTTTTCACCTGACCTGAATTGTCTCAGGGGTTTGGGGGCAGAGCCCCCAAGGCCTGCGTGGCCTGAACGCATACCAAACTGCGCGCGCCAGCGCTCCACCGGATCAGGAAAACTCCTGCAACCGCGCCACGTAGCGGGCCAAGGTGTCGATCTCGAGGTTCACCCGGTCGCCCACGGCAGCGCGGCCCCAAGTGGTGGCCTCCTTAGTGTGGGGGATGATGTTGACGCCGAAATCACATCCCTTGACCTCGTTCACCGTCAGCGAAGTGCCATTGAGGGCCACCGAACCTTTCGGTGCAATATAGCGAGCTAGGGCCTCGGGGGCGCGGAAGGTGAAGCGGGTGCTGTCGCCTTCGTCCACCATCTTAATGATCTCCGCCACACCATCGACATGTCCGGAGACGATATGACCGCCGAGCTCGTCGCCGACCTTCAAAGCACGCTCCAGGTTCAACGCCCGACCGTGTTCCCAGGTATCCAGGTTGGTTTTCGAAACGGTCTCGGCGCTGATTTCCACGTCGAACCAGTCGTCCCCCAGAGCGATCACCGTCAGGCAGACTCCATCGCAGGCAATCGAAGCGCCGATGTCGATGCCGGAAGTGTCATAACCGGTGCCGATCCGGGCGCGCAGGTCGCCGCGTTTTTCCAGCTCTTTCACACTGCCAATATCGGTGATGATGCCTGTGAACATTCGAACCCCTCCGTTTCAGCAAAACCCCTAGCGCGGGCGTGGGACGCGTGCAAGAAAGCCCTTGCCGCACCGCCCCGATTGGGGCCATATTTTTCCGAAGCGCGCTGAAAAAACGAAAATCAACCTTTCCTGCGTATGTGAGAAAAATGGTAACGATCACCGGCGACAATCGAACATTCCTGTTCCTGCAGGGGCCGCACGGGCCATTCTTTCACCACCTGGGCAAGATGCTGCGCCAGGCGGGCGCCGATATCTGGCGGGTGGGGTTCAACGCGGGCGACCGGGCCTTCTGGTTCGACCGCAACAGCTATATTCCCTATCGCGGCGGCCAGGATGCCTGGGCCAAGACCTTCGCCGGGATTGTTGCCGACAAGGGTATCACCGATATCGTGCTTTACGGCGACACGCGGCGTATTCATGCCGAGGCGGTGGAAATTGCCCACGAGATGGGTCTGAGTGTGCATGTGTTCGAAGAGGGCTACCTGCGTCCCTATTGGGTGACCTATGAACGGGGGGGCTCAAACGGGCATTCGCGATTGATGGACATGAGTGTTGCCGAGATGCGCAAGGCACTGGAGCAGTCCGACATGGACGCCCCCCTACCCCCGGCGCGGTGGGGCGACATGCGCCAGCATGTGTTTTATGGCGCGCTCTATCATTGGTTCGTGATGTTTAGGAATGGTGATTATCACAATTTCAGGCCACATCGCGACCTGCCGGTGACTAAGGAATTTCAGCTTTACCTCAAACGCCTCCTGCTGATGCCGCTGCAAGCGATGGAACGGCGGCTTGCGACGTTGCGCATCCGCTGGGGCGGGTTTCCCTATCACCTGGCGCTGTTGCAGCTCGAGCATGACAGCTCGTTCCAGATGCATTCGCCCTTTGCCTCGATGCGCGACTTCCTCGAGGTTATGGTGCGCGGGTTCGCCGAGGGCGCGCCGAGACATCACCACCTTGTTTTCAAAGCACATCCGCTGGAGGACGGCCGGGTGCCACAGCGCAAGGTGATCCGACAGTTGGCGCGGGAAAATGGGGTTGAAGACCGCGTGCATTACGTGCGGGGCGGCAAGCTGGCTCAGCTTCTCAACGATGCGCGCAGTGCTGTGACCGTCAACTCGACCGCCGCGCAACAGGTGCTGTGGCGCGGCATTCCGATCAAGGTGTTCGGCAGCGCGGTCTATGACAAGCCCGAGTTCGTCTCGACCCAGCCGTTACCGGAGTTTTTCCAATGCGCCAGCCGTCCGGACCGGCGCGCCTATCAGGAGTATCGCAGGTATCTGCTGGAGACCAGCCAGGTTGCGGGGGGGTTCTATTCGGCGCAGGGCCGCCGACAGTTGATGCGGATGGTGGTCGATCTGATGCTGAATTCGGAAGACCCCTATGACGCGCTGGCCAAGGGCACCGCGGCTCCGAGGCAACAGTTGCGGTTGGTGAACTGACCCACACAAGGTCTAGCGCTGGATTTTTCCTCATTTATCGGCTAGCTTTACCTCAACTACAGCGCGCAAAGTGCTGAGTCCGAGGCAGAAAAAGAACAGGTCGAGGAGACCGAGCAGTGAAACCCGAGAACACCCGTTGGGCGCGGATTGCCGCGCTTGTAGCCGCTTTGGCGGTTGTTTCGTCATGTGGCCTGCCGCGTGTTGGTCCGACCAAGAGAGAAATTTACGAAGGCTCGGTCCAACGCAAGGGCGATGCGTTTATCGTAGCCGTCAATGATCGGGTGACCCGGGCCACCGCGGTGGTGCCCGCCCTGGGCTTCTCCGAGGAATTCAAGCGCGCCGGCGTCCTTGGATCAGACACGATCCGCCCCGGCGACACGCTTGGTATCTCGGTTTGGGAAAACGTCGACGACCCGCTTTTGGGCACCGGCGGCGCAGCCGGTACCGGTGGCGGTGCGGCGACGCTGGCCGAGATCCAGGTAGATGGCTCGGGCCATATCTTCATCCCGTATGCAGGTCGTATCCGCGCCGCGGGTAACACCCCCGAGGCGATCCGCCGGATCATCACCCGCAAGCTGGAAGAGCAGACCCCGGACCCGCAGGTCGAGGTGCGCCGCATGGCCGGTGACGGCGCCACGGTGAGCCTTGTCGGTGCCGTGGGCGGCCAGGGGGTCTACGCGATCGAGCGCCCGACACGGACACTGACCACAATGCTGGCCCGCGCTGGCGGTATCTCGATTGAGCCCGAAATTGCCCAGATCACCGTGATCCGGGGCAACCAGCACTCAAAAGTGTGGTTGCAGGACCTCTATCAGGACCCTGAGCTGGACATCGCCCTGCGCGGTGGCGACAGGATACTGGTCGAAGAGGACACCCGCCGTTTTACCGCTTTGGGCGCCACCGGCGGCCAGACCCAGGTGCAGTTCGAAACCCATTCGCTGAGTGCAGTGGAAGCGATTGCCCAGGTGGGCGGTCTGGCCTCGGCCAGTGCCGATCCGACCGGCGTCTTTGTCTTCCGCAACGAACCGGCAGAGATTGCCAACCACGTGCTGGGCCGCAACGATTTGCAGGGCGCACAGCGGCTGGTCTACGTGCTGGACCTGACCCAGCCCAACGGCATGTTCCTGGCGCGTGATTTCGTGATCCGCGACGGTGACACGCTTTACGTCACCGAGGCCCCGTTCACCCAATGGAACAAGATGATTTCGGCCATCACCGGTACGCTGGGGTCAGTCGGAACGGTAACGTCAGGCGTCGAAGCGCTTGGCGGCTGAGGCCGGAGACTTTGCAAAACGACCATAACGATCAAGCCGCCGGGAGCGACCATCCCCGGCGGCTTTATTATTTTAACGCGGGCTTCTTGAAACAGCGACAAGTGCGTCGGATCTTGTCACTTGCGGGGTATGATCTGAGCCTGGGCAAACCCGGGTCGGAGGACCTGATCGCAGTCTGGGGCCGTTCGCCCTATGCCGCGCGCGGCGAGGCGGTGGCCGAAAAGACTGGCGCGGGGATCGTCCGGGTCGAAGACGCTTTTCTGCGCTCACTGTTGCCCGGACGTGCCGGAGAGCTGCCGCTGGGTCTGCAGATCGACACGCGTGGCGTACATTTCGATGCCACCGCGCCATCAGACCTTGAGCACCTGCTGGCCAATCACCCGCTGGACGACACGGCGCTTCTGAACAGGGCGCGCGGTGCCATCGAGCGGCTGAAAGAGGCGCATCTGACCAAGTATTTCGCCACCGATCCGGGCCACGAGGTGCCCGTGCCGGGCTATGTCCTGGTGATCGATCAGACCCGGGGTGATGCCTCGGTGAAATATGGCAATGCCGACCGTAATTCCTTCCTTGAGGCGCTGTATTATGCCCAGGAAGATCACCCGGCCCAGCGCATCCTGATCAAGACCCATCCCGAAACCGTGCAGGGCTTCCGGCAGGGCTATTTCGAAGAGGACGACGCCAAAGGGCGGGTTTCCTTCTTTGACGCTCCGGTGTCGACATGGGACCTGCTGGAGGGGGCGATTGCCGTCTATACCGTGTCCTCGCAACTGGGATACGAGGCGATATTGGCCGGGCACAGGCCGGTGGTGTTTGGCCAACCCTTCTATGCCGGTTGGGGGTTGAGCGAGGATCGAAATCCGCACCCCATGCCGCGGCGCGGGCGGCGCCTCACCCGGGCGCAACTTTTTGCCGCGGCGATGATCCTGCACCCAACATGGGTGTCGCCCTATGACGACCGCCTGTGCACGTTGGAAGAGGCAATCGACGCGGCCGAAGCCATGGCACGGCAATGGCGCGAGGACGGGCATGGCTGGATGGGCGAGGATATTCGGCTTTGGAAACGCGCGCCGTTCCAGAAGTTCTTTGGCCGGCACAAGCGGATGGTGTTCGGTCGCACAACGCGCGACGCCGGAGAGCGCCGCCGCATGGTCTGGGCTGGCAAGGCCGATCCGGAGCGCGACGTTGTGCGGATCGAAGACGGGTTCCTGCGCTCAAGGGGCCTTGGGGCCGATCTGGTACCGCCTGTGTCACTGGTCACGGACGATCTTGGGATATATTACGACCCGTCCCGCGAGAGCCGGTTGGAACGGCTCATTGCCAAGCGGGCCGATCTACGAACGGACCAGCGATGGCGGGCCGAGCGGCTAACGGCCAAGATCCGCGCGCTACGGGTGAGCAAGTACAACCTGGGTGGCGACGCGCCCGAATTGCCCGCCGGGCGGCGGATCCTGGTGCCCGGACAGGTCGAGGACGATGCCTCGATCCGCTGCGGCGCGGGTAAGATCAACACCAACATGGCGCTTCTGAACGCGGCACGCGCGGCCAACCCCGACGCGGTGATCCTCTACAAGCCGCACCCGGACGTGGAAAGCGGGCTGCGGGACGGCACCGTCGCGGCGGGCGGATTGGCGGACGTGGTGCTGGAACGGGCCGATCCGGTGGCTCTTTTGGAGGAAGTCGACGAGGTCTGGACCATGACCTCGCTTCTGGGCTTCGAAGCGCTGCTCCGGGGCGTGAAAGTAACCTGTACCGGCGCGCCCTTCTATGCAGGCTGGGGCCTGACCAGGGACCTGGGCGAAGTGCCTGCGCGGCGCAAGGTGCAGGTTACTCTTGAGGGATTAGTGCATGCGGCACTGATCGACTACCCGCGCTATGTCGATCCGAAAACCGGCCTGCCCTGCCCGGTCGAAATTGCCGTGACGCGGCTGGCCGAAGGGGATATTCCCCATCCCGGGGCGGTGAACCGGATGGTATCAAAACTGCAGGGGCTGTTTGCTGGGTTTGCACCTTTGTGGCGGTAGAGTGAGAAAAGCTTCAAAGTCGAAGCGGACTTTCCAGGATTTCAACACAAATGTCGGCTGTGCGGGACGAAGCCGCCATTTGCGACGGTCCAAGCAACAACCGGTTTCGGCCCAAACCGGCCTTTGATGGTCTCCGTGGTCGCTGCAGCGCAGCTTCCCCAAACCAGACCTTCGTGGGACGACGCGGCATTTGCTCAGGGCGAACGGCTGCAACGCGGACCAAGCGGTCATTCCGCGTAGTTCGGGCAATGTTTTGGTAGCTGATGCGCACCGACGCTGACGACCTAGAACTGGTGCCGCGCACGCACCTCCCCCAGTACCCTTGGCGCTTTGGCCCAAGAACGGCTACACTTCTTCCGTCAGCCCGCACCGACGCCCCGGTCTGAAAACGCCTTAGTTTGACACACTGTGGCGAACCAGGTTGGAAGACTTTGCTTAAGCGGCGCGGCTGACTCAAATGTGCGAGGTGTTTCATGACCGTGACCATCAGAAGGGCCACAGGCGACGACGCTGGTCTACTTGTAAAGGTCATCGACATGGCGAGTGGAGGGGTTGTGCCATCGCTATGGAATACGATGGCGCCTCCGGGCATGGACGGAACTGCTGTGGGGTTCGGGCTTGTGACCGCGGAAGAAGGTGACTTTAGCTATCGAAACGGGTTCGTCGCCGAGAGCGGAGGCGCGGAGCTAGGCGGAATGATCGGCTACGCACTTCCATTGCAGCCACAGCCGGCCGGGCCAGACACGCCTGAGGTCTTTGTCGGCGTCGAAGAGCTTGCGCAACTTGTGCCGGGGTACTGGTACATCAATGTTATGGCCACCATTCCTGAAGGGCGACGCCAAGGTGCGGGCGCTGCGTTGCTGAGCGAGGCGGAAGGTCGAGCGCGGGCGATGTCATGCCCCGGGCTTGCATTGATTGTTGCCGCCTCGAACGATGCCGCCATCCGAGTCTATCAGCGCGCCGGGTACGCAGAGCGCGCACGGCGTCCATTCGATGTTTCCGCATTTGGACAAGAGCCGACACAAGCCGTGCTGATGGCAAAGGACTTGACTTGAGCAATGAGAGCCGTGGTTCAGGACAGGTATGGCGAACCCGAACATCTTCGCCTCGCTGACATCCCGGTTCCAGAGCCGAGCGCATCCCAGATCAGGGTCAAGGTTCTGGCTTGCGTTGTGAACCTGTCGGACTGGGAATTCCTAGTCGGGTCACCCTTCTACGCACGACTTGTCGGCGGTCTGTGGCGGCCAAAGAAGGAGGTGCTGGGGTCTGACATTGTGGGTGTTGTTGATAAGTTGGGGACGGGAGTCAACGGTTTTGAGATTGGTGACAGGGTCCTGGGCGACCTCGTCATGCATCGCGGTGGTTTTGCCGAGTATGCTTGTGTTGGTGCGGATGAAATGACCTGCGTTCCAGACGCAATCTCCGACGAAATTGCTGCCTGCCTTCCACAGCCCGGTGGTATCGCCGTTGCTGGCACCGAAAGGCTGAGAGCAGGTGACAGACTGCTAATCAATGGTGCAGGCGGTGGCTCCGGGACGATGGCCCTTCAACTGGCCAAGGCCAAGGGCGTGCACGTCACCGCCGTCGATAATGCAGGAAAAACCGAATGGTTGAGTTCACTTGGTGCCGATGAGGTCATCGACTACCGGGTTCAGGATTTCACTGGATTGGGACGGCAGTGGGACCGCATCCTGGACATGGTGGCGACCAGAGGTCCAGCGGACATTGCTCGGTGCCTCTCGGAGGGCGGCAGGTACGAAGCATTGGGGGGCAGCTACCGCATGCTGATGTCTCTCGTGTTGGGGGGCTTGCGCTTTCGCCGTCACAAAAAGTCGATCGGTATGCTGCTGGTGCCGAGTGGTCGTGACCTAACTGAACGCGTCGGGCAAATGGTGGTTGAGAAGATGATGCATCCGCACCTGGAAGCGGTCCTGCCCCTGTCTTCCGTGCCTGACGCGCTAAAACAAACGGGCCTCGGCGAAGTGAGAGGCAAAATGGTGATCAAACCATGACGTGGCGGTCTCAGCCAGTCCAGTGTCGGAATGCTTCGTGATCAATCCTCGAGGCGCCATAGTCACAATTGAGGACAATGGCCGCTCTGGGCTCGATTCGGACCTTCGATGCGCTCGACGACAAGGTTCGTTCAGCGGGACAAAGCCGACATCGAGCGGTTCTCATTTGTCGTTGCGATCAGGCAGAAAACTTCCGCCTCAAAGTTTCTGGCCAAAAGCCCGTTGTTTCGACAAAACCGTTCCTGAGGCTACTCCGTTTCACAACAATCCATTCAAGTCGCAGACTTACGCCGAAGCACGAGCAGGAGAAGCCCAACAACCAGCGTTACAAGGCCCACCAGAGCGAGAGACCACTTTGCGATGGTCCATTGGTTCGCGGTCGCCGCCATCTCGACCGTTATGTTTTCGGCGCCTACGCGCAACATCGCGGCGATTGCCAGGTTCTCAAGCAAATCCACCGCAACATAAGACAGCGATATCGCGCCGATAATCAGTCCGGGCCATCCGGGGAACAACCATCGGTAGGTGAAAAATAGAACCGCACCCAGAAGCGGCGGGAAAACCATGTCGAGCCAAAACTGCGCGCCAAGATACAGTGCCGCGCCCTGATCACCGATCGCGGCAAGGAAGTCTTGAGCCTGGGCGAATGAATAGCCGGCAAAGCGCATATCAAGCAAGCGCAGCCCGCCAGACAGTGCTTCGATCTTTGGCACTGTCCAAAGGTTCATCGCCAACCAGGATGCCAGCATCGCGGAAAAAATGAGCCAGAATACTCGTGGCACTTCGCAGTCCCCTTGTTTCGCAAATCACCTGACTTGTGTTCGCCGCCTGAAAGGGCGGCGAAACAGAGTTTGCTAAGTTGGGTTTTCACCCCGGACGACGCTCTTGGTCCAAAGGGGCAGATCACAAGATGCTTGCGACCCGACCCCGCTGAAATTGGGCGTCACACTTCCTTGACCAGATCGCGGAATGGCAGCCTGACGCGGGCGCTGAACAAGCCCTCGGGTTTGCCGGTGCCGACGCCAATCACCATGACAACTTCTGCCGTGTCAGGCAGCTTCAGCAGCTTGGCAATTCCACGCTTGTCGATCCCACCCATCGGACAGCATTCATAGCCGTGTGCAGCAATCGAAAGCATGAGGTTTTCTGCCGCCAGGCTTGCTTGCACGCTCCCATAGACGCGGTGGTCTGCACGCCGCACTGGGCCATTTGGCGTTGGCTGGCTTCTGCTTCTGTACCAGAACATCAACCGGCGTTTCAGGTTGTTGAGGCCCCAACGATCCGTTTTCATCAACATCGGCACCACGTTTTCGTAGTAATCCAAAACCGGTCCCTTCAACGGTTTTTTGCCGTCGTCGGTCATGATTTTGGTCAGTTTCGCATGGTGCGATTCCCAATCGTCAACGCGAGAAACAACAACCACGATATCACCTGCGGTCTCAGCAGCCGGTTGGCCAAGGCAAAGCGCCACCATCTGCTTTTTCTTCTCGTCGTCGCGAACCCAATAGAGCTCGTAGCATTGAAGGTTCGAAGAACTGGGCGCCAGAGTTGCGTCGCGCAGGCAATCGCGCATCACCTCTTCGGGCAGTGGGACACCGTCAAAGATTCGTATGGCCCGCCGTCCCTGTACAGTTTTCTTGAAGCCAGGCAGCGCGCTTTTCTTGAATGAAGGGTTCGGTCGCTCCTCTTTCGTGACAACGACGTGATCAAAGCTCTTCATTTCACTCAGGGCATTTGGGGTTCCAGACATTTTGTCCTCCAATCCTTGTTCGCGCGTTCCATCACGAGGCCGCATCAAATGGCGGACCCGCCCATTCCGTTGAGTAGAAGCGGGTTCGAAACTTACTCGCCGTGCGGTTTGTGATCGCGCAACTCACGTTCCGTCATGGCTTCGAGAATTACGTTTCTGCCGGAGAATACGAAGACCCGCAGCCCGTGGAGCACCACGGCCAATCCCCATCCCATCAACGGCCAAATGGTCCAGTTGGTTTCCGGCAATGTAAGAACGTTGATGGCGATCAATAGAACCATGACCACCACGAAAACGGCGACATGAACGAAAAAGCCGTATTTGGCTTTGGCACGCCTTTTGGCCGCCGCATACGCGTTGCTAGTTTGCATGACTTATTCCTTTTTCGAAAAACTTGCCGAAGTTATAAGCAATCGCCTGATGTGCTGCCATGAGAGAGATCAAGAAATCGACGTTCTTGACGCGTTGAATTGGCTAACACGAAGCTTGAGAACCGTGACCTGCAACACGTCTTGTGTAAAGGTGCCCGGCAATAGGTTTGCGCGTTTTACGATGTGTCTCGTGACCGGCAGACTTGCGCTGACGAAAGCCCAGCTGGTTTATTGATGCAACTCAACGCTGGCACATCGCATACCTGCTATCAGATTGGCGTCGGCCTGACCTTGCATTGAAAAAGAAACGAGCCGGCGCCTGCAGCATTGGGTGCCACATGGAGCCGACAAAGAAAACACGCGCGAGCGGTTATGTGATCCCAGTTCAGGGCGCAGTTCCGCGCGTTTTTAAGGAGGAAAGTCATGCACTGGATTCTGTTGTCAGCTGGAATCGCAATTGAAATTCTAGCGACCGCGTCTCTTAAGCTATCAGACGGGTTCACCAAAATTAGCTTTGCAGGCTTGACTCTGATCTGCTTTGCGGCGGCGTTTTACGTCATGTCTCTCGTTGTTCGAACTATGCCGCTTGGGGTCGCGTATTCGGTCTGGGCTGGCGGCGGTATTGCAGGCGTCACTTTGTTAGGAACAATGGCGTTTGGCCAGAAGCTAGACGGCTTTGCATATCTCGGGATTGGCCTGATCCTTACCGGAGTTGTCGTATTGAACGCACTGTCAACGTCGGCCGGAAGTTAGGGAGTATCCGAAAGCCACATTGCTTGGCTAGTAGTCAAAAAGCGCCGCAGTGTTTTAAGCGTGCTTATCCGAGATCATAGCAAGTTTGGGCTCGAATTGGACTTATCTGCGCGACGCGTGGACGACTGCTTGGCGGGGGGCAGATCGAACTTACGGTGCGACATCGATTCTCGGGTACTGACCGTTGTGGTACCAGGACGCCACTACGTTAAAACCATCAGGCCGGTCGAACCAACATCAGCCGACCGTCAGAAAAACCTCGCGTCAGAAAAATGGAACACGTCATGGAAGTCATGGAACAAGAGTGGATTTTCAATTTTGTCGGTCTCATCGTCGCCGCCTGCATCGTGGGCGGAGCTGTCTATTCTGGGCTCAAGCAGATCGCTGAAGCTCTGCGCTCGAACCGTGGCAATGAATAGCTGATCGAACACCCCCGCGGACTACCACTCTAGTAGCATTTTAACACAGTTGCCGAAGAACATCGTCATACGGCTCGCATTGCTGGGGTTGGTGCCGCAGGCAGCGAGGGCCGGCTCGTTACTTTCGGGGTCGGTTGTAGCGGTTGTTTCCAAAGTCCGTCTTGGGCTCAGAGCCGCCATGCGGTGCTGCGGCATTCAAGCAGGCTTGATCTGAGTAGCCGCCGTCGAGGACGGCCCATTGCAGCCCTTGAACCTAGTATCCAGATGCTGTGGCGCAGCACTGCGAAGCCGCCGTTCGTCATAAGCCCTGTGTTTTAGTTCTAGGAACGTCGTTTGTGATGGACCTTCGTTGCGACTAGGGTTGGGAAATACAGATGGGGTCAAAGGTGCATTGCTATGAAAATTCGTCTTGTTGGAAGCACTTTGGTTGTCATTGCCGCCCTTTCCTCACCAATTCAGGCACAGTCAGACCACGAAGCAACCCTTTGCGAGGCGGCTAAAACAAACCAAGTTGTCGAGATCGTCTACGACAAAGACGTCAGCAAAGGTTGTCTTCCGCGTCTTGTCGATGTGCACCAAGTTGCGATTGGCAACAACGGCAAACTGTATATGCATGGCTGGCAGACCCGTGGTTGTACCAAGGGGCGAGATTTTGCTGCCGAACGAATTTTCAGATTTGATAAGATCAAGTCAGTTCAGGTGATTGAGGGTGTCTTCGATGAAAAATCTCAATTCATCAAGGCTGAAGGCTGGGATGGGTGCCTGGGCTCAAATTGCTTTATAAAAGAGAATGTCTGCGAATAGAATTCGCGTCACAAGCGTTTAATGCGCCCGTACAAACGGCCCATTCCCGCCATTGGCCATCGCCCACCAACGCTGCGGTGCGGCCCGTCATATCTGCCATTCGCTGCGTCTGCAAAACCGGGCGGCGGCCAAATTCACAGAATGCGGACTTTCCAGCTTTTCATGTCTTGGTCGCTGAGGTCGGTTGCCTGTGCATAGCCGCTATTTGCACGGCCTTCGACAACTTCCTCAATCGACGGCTGATTAAACACAGAGAACTGGTGGTGGAATGAACCGATCTTCAGGTGGGCCTTGCCCCCAAGCACCAGGTTTTCAAATCCGGAATGCGACGTGGCGGAAGCAAGCGCCAACGAATATCCGATGAAGAGGAAGTGGATCGGATGCGCGGGCACAACAAGAAAGATCAGCAGCAGAGACATGTAACAGACATGCTCGATCACCATAGGATCTAACGATCCCGAAACTGCCGCTTTCGATGCCGTCAGAAACTCAGTTTCACGGCACTTCCAAAGCTCAGAGCTCCATTCCGGGTTACTGCCGTATCAACGCGAACTATCCCATACCGGACCCTTTTCGCCGCACTGGCCGTGAGCGATCCACTTGTGAATGACCGCCCGCGTTCCGCATCGACCCGAAGTTGGTAGACGAAATCACTATCCTCATCCGCACTAAAAAGTTCGAGAGATCCACCAAAACTGCACTCGCCATCGAGGGCACTGACACTGAGCGATTTGTAACAGGCCAGACGCGGGGTAAAGGCAATGTTCGATGCCCCGCCTTCCAGGCTCCATTCGTGACGGATTTCTGCATAGAGCCGGCCACCTGACACAGAGCCCAACTCGAGATTACCCATTTGGGTTATCCCGCCCAGGTCGGTGATGACATCGACATCTGCACCGGGCGCGTAAGCATAGTTAAACCCGATCCGCGGCGTCATCGTCACTTTGCCGAACTTCAGATCTCCCGAGATGGCCGCCCCAGCGAACCCTGCATAGTAGCTATAATGTCCAGTGGCATCTATGGTCCCAATGTTGCGGCTGAAGGAAAGGTCGAACTGGTGACGACCGGCGGCAAATCCGAGATAGTAGTCGAGAAACAGGCCGTTTCGCATTTGATCGGCACCGTAGATGCCGCCATTGACACCCACGCCATTGATTTCACCGTCCGCGAGATAACTGATGTCGTTCTGGCTGTTATAAATACCCATGAACCAGCCACGAATGCTGTTCTCGTCCACGAAACGTTCACGGCGGTAGGATAGATTCACCTGGCTTTGGGATTGGCCGCGGTCTGTTTCAAGATAGCGAAGACTGCCTTCGACTATGTGCCACTCATCCCGAATGCAATCGTAGTTTTCGCTGAACAGCCTGCCATCGACCTGAACAGTTCCGTCCTTGGCTTTGGCATTGATTTTCCTCTTGAGAACCCGTCCGCCGTAGCACGCATCGTATTCTTCGAAGTCGTTCAAAAGAACGAACTCGACCCGCCGGTTCATCGCCTTGCCTTCTGCCGTCGCATTGCTGGCAACCGGGCGGCTCTCGCCATATCCGCGCGCAATGAAGCCCTCGGTATCGACACCGCGCGCAATCAGCCCCTTCAGCACGGCATCGACGCGGCGCTGGCTCAGATCGTAGTTATACGCATCCGAAGCATCACTATCCGTGTGGCCGGCGATTTCGAAGCGCGTTCCCCGACAGGTGCCCAGGATTTGTCCGATCGCGTCCAGAATTCGGTGACTTTCCGGTTTGAGGATCGCCTTGTCGGTGTCGAACAGGATATCCTTGGCTTCCCGGTTGGCGTCGACCAGGCAGGACTCGCCCGTACGGGTACGCAGGCGGTCAAGTGCACTGGAGGCATAGCTCTCCATCTGGTCGCCCTGCTCGGTTATGGTTGTAACCAGGTCATCCGTCAGGATCGTCACGAGATCCGTCGCAATGGCATCCAGCAGTGATGGTTCATCAACAACGATGGTCACGGTGGCAACGTCACAGTTGGATGGGTTAAGTTCATCACACAACTGATAGGTCAACACGTAGGTGCCTGGCGTGGCGCCCACCGGAACCGAAATGACGCCATCATCCGATATCGTCACCCCGGTCAGACCGCCGATATCTACCAAGGTGGCGGTGGTTGCCGAACCGTCGGCCGGGACAAGCACTCCACCGAGTGTGTCATTGACCAACACCGACTCCGTAGCACCCCCTGTAAAGGTGTCGACAGGCGCTCCACTGAAGTCATCGTCATTCGCCACGATGGGTGCCGCCTCAACCACGATCGTCACCTCCGCCGTATCGCAATTCGACGGGTTCAGAACATCGCAGATCTCGTAGGTATAGATGTAGCTGCCTGCCGTTGTTCCTACCGCAACCGTCAGCACGCCGCTCGTCGAGTCGAGCGTTATACTTCCCGCCGCCGGTGTTACATCCAGACCAAGCGTCGTCACGCCATCCTGCGCCAGGCCGACCTCGTTCACAGTCACGTCGGTCCCGATTACGGGGTCCAGAGTCCCGTTGAGCGTATCATTTACCACAACGTTCGGGATCGACCCACCTGCTGCCCCGTTTATCGGGCTGGGCGTGTCGTCAATTGCGTCGATATCGTTGCTCACAACAACGCTCTCGCTCAGATCATCCCCGGTCGTCCCAGGATCAGGCTGATCGCCCGACGCCGCCGTCGTCGTGTTGGTGATCGTCGAACCGCCCTGGCCGGCATCAACCGTCCCCTCAAGCGTCAGCGTCGCACTCGCTCCGTTCGCAAGCGTCCCGATCGACCAAACACCGGTGCCCGCCGTATACGTCCCCGTCAACGTCGTCCCGTTATTCGCCGTCGCCGTCAGACCAGATGGCAGGCTGTCGCTCAGAGACACATTCGTCGCCTGCGCCGCTCCGTTGTTCGTCACCGTGATCAGATACGTCACAGTGTCGCCCTCCGCAGGCGTCGCATCCCCCGATGCAAGCGTCTTCACCGTCACAAGATCAGCCGCAGCGCTCACAACAACGCTCTCGCTCAGATCATCCCCGGTCGTCCCAGGATCAGGCTGATCGCCCGACGCCGCCGTCGTCG
>NZ_JAWHTC010000003.1:0-517094 GCF_032586155.1 Aliisedimentitalea sp. MJ-SS2 | reverse complement strand
CCCCCCCCCCCCCCCCCCCCCCCCCCCCCCCCCCCCCCCCCCCCCCCCCCCCCCCCCCCCCCCCCCCCCCCCCCCCCACCTCCGTCGGATTGGCAACGCCAATCCGAAACCTGAAACCAAAAAGGGCGGCCCAATCGGACCGCCCTTCTCATATCCTGGGTGATGACATTCACAGATCGAACCGATCCGCGTTCATCACCTTGTTCCACGCAGCAACGAAGTCACCGACAAACTTGCCGCCATTGTCGGCCTGGGCATAGACCTCGGAAATCGCCCGCAATTGAGAGTTCGAGCCAAAGACCAAGTCGACGCGGGTGGCCGAGTACTTGTCCTTGCCCGAGGCACGATCCTTGCCGGTATAACTGCCGTCACCGTTGTCCGACCACTCGGTGCCCATATCGAGCACGTTGACAAAGAAGTCGTTGGAAAGCGTGCCGACATTGTCGGTGAAGACCCCGTTGGACGATCTGCCATGGTTGGCGCCCAACACCCGCAGACCACCCACAAGCGCGGTCATTTCCGGCGCGGTCAGGGTCAGAAGCTGCGCCTTGTCAATCAGCAGTTCCTCGGGCGAGATGGTGAAATCCTCGCGCTGCCAGTTGCGGAAGCCGTCCGCAGCAGGCTCGAGATGGCCCATGCTTTCCACGTCGGTCTGCTCTCGCGTAGCGTCACCACGGCCCAGGGTCACCGCTACCTCGATATCGTGACCGGCGGCCTTGGCTGCGGTTTCAACCGCGGCGGCGCCACCGATGACGATCAGGTCGGCCATCGACACCGATTTGCCTGACTGGATGCCTTCCAGCACACCCAGAACCCGGGCCAGCTCGGCCGGTTCGTTGGCGTCCCAGTCCTTCATCGGCTCCAGCCGTACGCGGGCGCCGTTGGCCCCGCCGCGCATGTCCGAGCCACGAAAACTCGAGGCTGAGGCCCAGGCGGTTTTCACCAGATCGCTGACCGACAGACCGGACGCCATGATCTCGGCCTTGAGTGCTGCCACATCCAGCCCCGCATCGGTGGTCGAGGCCGGGATCGGATCCTGCCACAGCAGCTCCTCTTCCGGCACTTCCGGGCCGCAATAGCGCGACTTCGGACCCATGTCGCGGTGGGTCAGCTTGAACCACGCACGGGCATAGGCATCGGCAAACTCATCGGGGTTATCGTGGAAGCGCTGTGCAATCGGGCCGTAGATCGGATCATAGCGCAACGACAGGTCGGCGGTGGTCATGGCCGGGACGTGGGTCTTGGACGCATCGAAGGCGTCTTCGACCATGTCCTCGGGCTCGACGTTCTGGGCGTGCCAGACAATTGATCCTGCCGGTGTGGTGACCTTCTCCCATTCGTATTTGAACAACACCTTGAGATAGCCCATGTCCCAGGTTGTCGGGTTGGGCTTCCAGGCCCCTTCGAACCCCGAAGTGATCGCATCACCCGAATGGCCCGAGCCGTGCGAGGAGATCCACCCAAGGCCCATTTCTTCGATCGGCGCGCCTTCGGGCTCGGGGCCGACCGCATCGGCCGGGCCATTGCCGTGCATCTTGCCGAAGGTGTGCCCCCCCGCGACCAGGGCCACGGTTTCCTCGTCATTCATGGCCATGCGGGCGAATGTCTCGCGCACATCGCGTCCAGAGCCCAGGATGTCGGGATCGCCGTCCGGCCCTTGCGGGTTCACATAGATCAGGCCCATATGAACGGCCCCAAGAGGCTGTTCCAGCTCGCGGTCGCCGGAATAGCGGCTGTTGGGGTTATCATCCGGGGCAAGCCATTCGGTTTCGGACCCCCAATAGACATCTTCCTCGGGCTCCCACACATCGGCGCGGCCACCGGCAAAGCCGAAGCACTTGAAGCCCATGGATTCCATCGCCACGTTGCCCGCCAGGATCAACAGGTCGGCCCATGAAATCGCGTTGCCGTATTTCTGCTTGATCGGCCACAGAAGGCGGCGCGCCTTGTCGAGGTTGCCATTGTCCGGCCAGGAGTTCAGCGGCGCAAAACGCTGCTGCCCGGTGCCGCCGCCGCCGCGACCATCGGCGGTACGGTAGGTGCCTGCCGCATGCCAGGTCATGCGGACGAACAGCCCACCATAGTGACCATAGTCGGCAGGCCACCAGTCCTGGCTGTCGGTCATCAGCGCGGTCAGGTCCTTTTTCAGATTGTCGTAGTCGATGGCGTTGAACGCCTCGGCATAGTTGAAATCCTCACCCATCGGGTCGGATTTTTTCGAGTTCTGTGCCAAGATGCGCAGGTTCAGCTGGTTCGGCCACCAGTCGCTGTTGCCGCGCATGCTGACATTGGTCGCGCCATGGGCCACCGGGCATTTTCCGATTGCGTTACCGTCCATGAGGTCTCTCCCTTTTCGATTGCTGTTCAAGGGGCCCTTGCAAGCGCCGATGTCACGGCGCGGGACCCTTGATTCTCCCTTAGTCTAGAATGACTCTAACAAGGGTTGCCGATTGGGATAAGTTGCATTTCCTGATTGCCTTAATAAGATGAACTTATGGATAGGTTTACACTCAGACAGTTGCGCTATTTTCAGGCGCTCGCCCGACACGGGCATTTCGGACGGGCGGCAGATGCCTGTGCGGTGTCGCAACCGGCGCTGTCGATGCAGATCAAAGAGTTGGAGCAGTCCATTGGCATGCCCCTGTTTGAACGCAGCGCACGGCGGGTACGGCTGACCGGGTTCGGGGAAGAGTTTGCCACCCGCGCCCGCGACATCCTGCGGGCTGTCGATGATTTGTCCGACCTCGCCCGAACCGCGCAGGGACAGATTGCCGGGCGGCTGCGGATCGGGGTGATCCCGACCATTGCACCCTACCTGCTGCCGCGCATCATCGGCGATTTGAATGCGGCCTATCCCGGGCTCGACATTCACGTGCGCGAGACGCTAACGCCAAAATTGCTACATGAGATGGGTGAAGGGCGGCTGGATTGCGCGATCATGGCCTTGCCGATATCCGAACCTTCGCTGGTCGAGGTTCCGCTATTTTCCGAGAATTTTGTGCTGGTGCGGCCACGCGGGGATGCGGGCAAGCCGGTACCGGACAAAGAGTCATTGCGTGAAATGCGGCTCTTGCTGTTGGAGGAAGGGCATTGTTTTCGCGACCAGGCGTTGAGTTTCTGCAGCATTCAGACCGGGCTGCCGCGCGAAGGGCTGGATGCATCGTCGCTGTCAACGCTGGTGCAGATGGTCGCTGCCGGGATCGGCGTGACTTTCATTCCAGAAATGGCCCTGCCGGTGGAAACTCGCTCGGCCTCGGTCGATGTGGCGCATTTCCCTGATCCCCAGCCAGAACGTGTCGTCGGCATGATCTGGCGCAGGAATAGCCCATTGGCGGCGCAGCTTGCCGACATATCCGAGACCGTGCGCGCTTCGGCCCTGACGCTGAGGCAAGTGCGGGCGGCCGAGTAATCGGTTTAAAAAAGGGGCTTTTGCCCAGCGTAAAATCCCGCCTACACTCTCGCAGCCGAACCGGGAGTTGCATGGAATGAAAGATTTCGACCGCAAACCGCTGACCAATTCCCATTGGGGCGCCCATTGGGTCGAGGTCGAGGGCGGCCGCATCACGGCGCTCAAGAATTTCGAGCATGACCCCGACCCCTCGCCCATCGGGCAAGGCATCATCGACGTGATCGACGACCCGCTCAGGATCAAGCGCCCCGCCGTACGCAAGAGCTGGTACGAAAACGGCCCCGGTGCATCGGGCGAAAAGCGCGGAGAGGATGAGTTCGTTGAAATCAGCTGGGATGAGGCCGAACGGTTGGTTGCGCAGGAGCTTGACCGCGTACGCAAGGTCCGTGGCAACGAGGCGATTTTTGCCGGTTCCTATGGCTGGGCCAGCGCCGGACGATTCCACCATGCGCAGGGGCAGCTGAAACGCTTTCTCAATTGCATCGGCGGCTACACTAAATCGGTCAACACCTATTCCTTCGCCGCCGCCGAGGTGGTCGTGCCCCATGTACTGGGCGATTTCAGGGCCTATGTGGATCGCTACACCTCTTGGCAGTCAATTGCCGAAAACGCCGAGTTGTTCGTCGCCTTTGGCGGGGTGCCGCTGAAGAACGGTCAGATCAGCCAGGGAGGACTTGGTAATCATGTCCAGAAAGAGGGGCTTCTGGGCGCGTATGAAAACGGTGTGGAGTTCGTCAATATCTCACCGTTGCAAAGCGACATGCTGGACCGGGTGGGGGCGGAATGGCTGCCCCTTCGCCCATCAACCGATGCAGCGCTGATGATCGCACTGGCCCATACACTCATGGTCGAAGACCTACAGGATCAGGCTTTCCTCGATAGATACACCGTCGGATTTGGCCGATACGCGGCCTATCTGCGCGGGGATGAGGATGGTACGCCAAAATCTGCTGACTGGGCCGCGCCGATCTGCGAGATCGACGCCGAAACCATCCGCGGCCTCGCCCGCCGCATGGCCAGCAGCCGCACGATGATTTCCATCGCCTACGCGTTGACGCGACAGGATCACGGCGAGCAACCCTACCATGCGGCCATCGCTCTGGCCGCGATGCTGGGTCAGATCGGAGAACCGGGCACCGGGATCGGATTCGGTTATTCGGCGATGAATCATACCGGGCTCAATCGACGCCTGGTTCCCTACGCTGCCATGCCGCAGGGCCAGAACCCGGTGAAAGCCTTCATCCCTGTGGCCCGCATCACCGACATGCTGGAAAACCCCGGGGCCGAATTTGATTACAACGGCAGACGTCAGACCTACCCGGACATTAAATTGGTCTGGTGGGCCGGTGGAAACCCCTTCCACCATCACCAGGATCTCAACGCCCTGCGTCGGGCCTGGGCGCGGCCCGACACCGTGATCGCCAACGAATGGTGCTGGAATTCGCTCGCGCGGCACGCCGATATCGTGCTGCCCTGCACCACGCCGCTGGAACGCGACGACATGTCCCTGACCAACAAGAATCCGTATCTGACGGTGATGGACAAGGTGATCGAACCGGTAGGTGACGCGCGTGACGATCACGAGATTTTCCGCGGTATCGCGGCGCAAATGGGCGTCGAAGAGGCCTTTACCGAAGGGCGCAGCCCCGAGGACTGGCGCCGCTGGCTCTATGATGTCTCGCGCCAGGCTGCGGCGCGCGGTGGGGTCGAATTACCGATGTGGGATGAATTTCAGACCAAGGGCTGGCACCGGGTGCCCGATCCCGAAAGTCAGAACGTCATGCTGGAGGGCTTTCGGGCGGACCCCGAAGGCAAACCGCTGAAAACTCCGTCTGGCAAGATCGAGATCTTTTCGGAAACTATGGCGAGTTTCGGCTATGACGATTGCCCCGGCCACCCGGTCTGGTTTGAGCCATTGGAATACCTCGGCAATGCCAACCCGGAGGCGCCGCTGCATATGATTTCGAACCAGCCCAAGACGAAATTGCATTCGCAACTTGATCATGGCTCGGTCAGCCGAGGCGATCGCATGGATGGGCGCGAGCCTGTGTTGATGAACCCGGTGGATGCCGAGAAACGTGGACTGACAGCGGGTGACGTGGTCCGCATCTTCAACAAACGCGGCAGCGCCTATGCCGGGCTTCGGCTCAGCAACGAGATCCGCCCGGGTGTGATCCAGATCGCAACCGGGGCGTGGTATGACCCCGATGAAGATGCCTGCCTGCACGGCAACCCCAACACGTTGACCCCGGACAAAGGCACATCGAAATTGGCGCAGGGGCCGATTGCGCATTCCTGCCTGGTCGAAATCGAAGCGGCAGGTGACGTGCCCGCCCCCCGGATCGGCACACCGCCACCTTTTGGCACATAGTATCTCGATGCAAGGAGACGAGGATTGCGCACCCGCCGCACGAGTTTCGTGACCGCCGCGCTTAGATTGGCGGTGTTGATGCTGGCGGCATTTGCGCTTTCTGGCTGCATGGAGGACGGCCCGATCCTCTTTGAACCGTCGCAGGACTATTCCGACCGGGTTTCAAAGACCTGTTCGGTTGTTCCGGGATCGGATATTGCCCCGGTTGTGGCCAGCGATCGCGTAGAATTCGAACTGCCCCCAGGCGGTGACTGCTCTGCGCTGCGCTTTGGTGATGACTGGGCGCTTGGGCACAACTACCTGATGGGGTTTGATGTGCGACTGGACCGCAACCGGATCGGAAGCCGTCCGGTGACGCTGGCGCGTCTGGTCCGCTCGGGCGCGTCCGAAACCGAACTGGTTTCGGTGAAAGCATCACGCCAGAACGGGATCACGGTCCTCGGACGGCGCTGTGTTCCTGCATCAGAGTTTGGCACCTGGCACAGGGTTGAATTGCGCGTTGCGCTGTCGGACCAGGACGAGGGGTTCCTGGAAGTGTTCTGCGACCGCAAGCCAATCTGGGCGCAAGACAAAATCCGCACCACGCTACCACCAGTTTGTCGGCGAAGCGAAGGTTGTACGATCCCGGTGGCAAAACCAGTTCGCTTTGAATGGCAAATCGGATTGATGACAAGGCATGCGGTGGCACACCGGTTGAAAATCGAGATGAGGCGGGTTTTCTATCGCCGCCTGTTCTTGATCCCGCACCGGATTGGAAACCTGTAACCCGGATTCCGGCACCCGAACGGGCGGAACAAACACCAAAACCGACACAACTTTGTCGCAGCACCGCATGCGCCGCTCCCCTGCCCTGCAATGGTGTGCCATATGCGCCTGCTCATATCCTTTACTGCCCTGTTCCTCTCGGTCATCCTACTCCAGCTCTCAACCGGCGGGGTCGGCCCGCTCGACGCCCTATCCGGTCTGGCGCTGGACTTCTCGAAAGAGCAGATCGGCCTGTTGGGCTCGGCGCATTTCCTCGGGTTTTTCCTCGGATGTTGGTGGGCGCCGCGCCTGATGGGCAGCGTCGGCCACAGTCGTGCTTTCGCCGCCTTTACCGCCACCGGCGCCATCGGCTTGCTGGGCCATTACCTGATCATCGATGCCTATGCCTGGGCGGTGATGCGGGTCGCCTCGGGGCTTTGCGTGGCAGGCTGTTACACGGTGGTCGAGGCCTGGTTGCAGGCCAAGGTCAACAATGAAACCCGAGGCCGCGCCATGGGGGTTTACCGGGTGGTCGACATGTCCGGGTCGCTGGCTGCCCAGATGGTGATCTCGGTGCTCGAACCGGCCTCATATGTCTCTTACAACCTACTGGCGCTGATCTGCTGTGCCGCACTGTTGCCGCTGACCCTGACGCGCTCGTCCCAACCTGAAACGCCGGATGCGCCCCGTCTGCGCCCCATGCTCGCGGTGTCACGCTCGCCGCTGGCTGCGGCCGGGGTGGTCGTTGCGGCGCTCAGTTCGGCCTCGTTCCGCATGGTCGGGCCGGTTTATGGTCAGGAGGTTGGACTGGCCACCAGCCAGATCGCCTGGTTCCTGGCGGCCTTTGTCCTGGGTGGGGCACTGGCCCAATACCCGGTGGGCTGGCTGGCGGACAAGTTCGACCGGCGTCACATATTGGTCTGGATGTCGGTCGCGGCAGTGGTGAGCTGTGGCATCACGTCATATTTCACTGACCTGCCGACCGTGGGCATCATGCTGACCGCCGGGTTCTTTGGCCTGACCACCTTCCCGATCTTTTCGATTGCCGCGGCTCACGCCCATGACTTTGCTGACAGTCATGAGCGGGTCGAGCTGTCGGCAGCGTTGATGTTCTGGTACGCGGTGGGGGCCATCGGCTCACCGCTTCTCGCCTCGCGTCTGATGGAAGCCTACGGCCCGCCTGCCCTCTTCATCATGATCGCAGTCGGGCATGGGCTGCTGATCGTCTTTGGCCTCAGCCGGATGCTTGTGCGCGCCGCCCCGGAAGAGCGCACAACCTATATCTGGTCACCGCGGACGTCCTTCACCGTGGGTCGTCTCTTTGGCAAATCGCGCGAGCGCTAAGCCGCGCTAGACCTTGCAGGCGCGATGGCCTAAACGAGACCACGCAATTACAAGTGTGGACCGATCATGGCACGTCACCTCATCACCTCCGCCATTCCCTATATCAACGGGATCAAGCATTTGGGCAACCTTGTGGGCAGCCAACTGCCCGCCGATCTTTTTGCCCGCTACCAGCGCGCCCGCGGCAACGAAGTGCTGTTCCTCTGCGCCACGGACGAACATGGCACGCCCGCCGAACTGGCCGCGGCCAAGGCCGGGCAGCCGGTGGCCGAGTACTGCGCCGAAATGCACGCGGTTCAGGCCAGGATCGCCGAAGGGTTCGGATTGTCGTTTGACCATTTCGGGCGCTCGTCGAGTCCTGAAAACCACACCCTGACCCAGCATTTTGCCGGGCGGCTGGCCGATGCAGGCCTGATCGAAGAGGTGACCGAGACCCAAGTTTATTCCAAGGAAGACGGTCGCTTCCTGCCGGACCGCTATATCGAGGGCACCTGCCCCAATTGCGGCTTCGACAGCGCCCGTGGCGACCAGTGCGACAACTGCACCAAGCAACTGGACCCGTCGGACCTGATCGAGCCGCATTCGACTATTTCCGGCGCGACCGACCTGGAGGAGCGCGAGACCAAACACCTTTACCTGCGCCAAAGCCAGATGCGCGACAAGCTGCAGGACTGGATCGACAGCAAGAACGACTGGCCGGTGCTAACCACATCGATTGCCAACAAGTGGCTGAATGACGGCGATGGGCTGCAGGACCGGGGCATCACCCGCGACCTTGATTGGGGCATCCCGGTGAAACGCGGCGATGAGGACTGGCCCGGTATGGAAGGTAAGGTCTTTTATGTCTGGTTTGACGCCCCGATCGAATACATCGCGTCGAGCCAGGAATGGGTTGATGCCGGCCAGGGAGACGACTGGCAACGCTGGTGGCGCACCGACAAGGGTGCCGAGGACGTGACCTATACCCAGTTCATGGGCAAGGATAACGTGCCCTTCCACACGCTTTCTTTCCCCGCCACGATCCTTGGCTCGGGCGAGCCATGGAAGCTTGTGGATTACATCAAATCCTTCAACTACCTGAACTATGACGGTGGTCAGTTCAGCACCTCGCGCGGGCGCGGCGTGTTCATGGACCAAGCGTTGGAGTTGCTTCCGGCGGACTACTGGCGCTGGTGGCTTCTGTCGAACGTACCGGAAACCTCGGACAGCGAGTTCACCTGGGAAAGCTTCCAAATCGGGGTGAACAAGGACCTCGCCGATGTGCTGGGCAATTTCGTCAGCCGTGTCACCAAGTTCTGCCGTTCGAAATTCGGCGAAGAGGTGCCTGCGGGTGGTGCTTATGGTGCAGCCGAGGAAGCGCTGATCGCCGAGCTGACCAAGCGCGTCCGCGCCTATGAGGGCTTCATGGAAGCGATGGAAGTTCGCAAATCGGCACAGGAACTCCGTGCAATCTGGTCGGCGGGCAATGAATACCTGCAAGAGGCCGCGCCCTGGGCCACGTTCAAGGAGGATCCGGACGCGGCGGCGGCCCAGATCCGCATGGCGCTGAACCTGATCCGGCTGTACGCGGTTCTGTCCTCGCCTTTCATTCCCGAGACCTCGGCACGGCTGTTCTCGGCGATGAACACGCTCGACACCGAGTGGCCGGGCGACGTGGCAGCGGCCCTGTCGGCCTTGCCTGCGGGGCATGCCTTCTCGGTCCCCGACAACCTCTTTGCCAAGATCACGGACGAGCAGCGCGAAGAGTGGCAGGAGCGGTTTGCCGGGGTGCGGGACTGAGGCGGTACGGCATATCTGCGCGCCTGTTGCGACTTGAGAGGCCGCTGAGGAAGAGCCGTGGGATTACCGGGCCGTGTGGTGGTGACCCGACGTCAGTTTTGGCCAATTAGCCCCCGAGAAATCCACGCTATCTATCTGTTTTTGCTATCTTTTCGAAATCACCAGCCCTGCGGGCGTTCTGGTGATCCCACGGCGCGCTGCGCACTTGAATCCGTGCGGGATCTGTTTCCAAGACTTCGGCTCCAAGCCACAACCAGCCGCGGCTGAAACCCACTTCTTGACACGCCACATCAATTTACTTAACATGTTAAGCAGTTGAGGGAGAATCGCATCATGCCGCATTTCAGCATCGAATACTCGGCCAATCTCGAAGAGATGGTGGATATGGCGGCCTTGTGCGATCACCTACGCCAGGCTGCCATCGCCACCGGCGTGTTCCCGATGCCCGGCGTGCGCGTACGCGCGTTTCGCGCGGATCACGTGAGCATCGCCGATGGCAATCCGAAACACGCCTTTCTCGACCTGTCGATCCGGCTGCGCGGCGGCAGGTCGATGGAGGACAAAGCACGCGCGACGCAAGAAGTTTTCGACGCGTTAACATCCTTCATGGCTCCCGCGCTGGCCAAGCATTCCATCGCGCTCTCGGTCGAGATGCGCGACATCAACCCCAATCTGAGCCCCAAGACGGGCACCATCCGCGACCATCTGAAAGAAGGCTGATCCCATGTCCGATCTCGACGCCAACATCGCCAAGGCATTGACCTATCTCGACCGGTTCAAGGAAACCGGTGTTCTGAACCGCATCGGCGGTCAGGATCGCGCCGCCAACAGCGGCGCCACATTCGACAACAACTCGCCGGTGGACGAGGGGTTCCTGTGCAGGGTGGCCCGCTCGGACGCCAGCGACATCGACGATGCCGCCCAAGCTGCGTATGATGCCTTTCCGGCATGGCGAGACATCACCGGGGCCGAGCGCAAGAAGATCCTGCACGCCATTGCCGACGGGATCGTGGCGCGGGCCGAAGAGATCGCCTTTGCCGAATGTCTCGATACCGGGCAGGCGATGCGCTTCATGCAGAAGGCTGCGCTGAGGGGCGCCGAAAATTTCCGCTTCTTCGCCGACCGGGCCCCGGCGGCGCGCGACGGTCAATCCCTGCCGTCGCCCACACTGATGAACGTCACCACAAGGGTTCCGATCGGCCCCGTCGGCGTGATCACTCCTTGGAACACACCCTTCATGCTGTCGACCTGGAAGATCGCACCGGCGCTGGCCGCAGGCTGTACCGTGGTGCATAAACCGGCCGAGTTCAGCCCGATCACCGCACGAATCCTGATGGAGATTGCCGAAGAGGCCGGTCTGCCACCCGGAGTATGGAACCTTGTGAACGGGTTTGGCGAGGATGCTGGTCGCGCCCTGACCGAACATCCGAAAATCAAGGCCATCGCCTTTGTCGGCGAAAGCAAAACCGGCTCAATGATCATGAAACAGGGGGCAGACACCCTGAAGCGGGTGCATTTCGAGCTGGGCGGCAAGAACCCGGTCATCGTGTTTGACGATGCCGATCTCGACCGGGCGCTCGATGCCGCGATCTTCATGATCTATTCGCTGAATGGCGAGCGCTGCACCTCATCGTCACGCCTGCTGGTGCAATCGAACATTGCCGAAGAGTTCATCGCCAAGCTGACCGAACGGGTGAACAATATCCGCGTCGGCCACCCACTGGACCCCGCGACCGAGATCGGGCCGCTCATTCACAAGACCCATTTCGACAAGGTCTGCAGCTTTTTCGATATTGCCCGCGAAGACGGCGCCACCGTCGGCGCAGGCGGCGAACGGGTTGGCGACACCGGGTGGTTCGTGCGCCCCACCTTATTCACGAACGCCTCCCAAGACATGCGCATCGCCAACGAGGAAATCTTCGGCCCGGTCCTGACTGCGCTCACCTTTGATACCGAGGACCAGGCGCTGGAGATGGCCAATGCCGTCGAGTACGGGCTGACGGGCTATGTCTGGACCAATGACCTAACCCGCGCCCTGCGCTTTACCCATGGGCTTGAGGCGGGCATGATCTGGGTGAACTCGGAAAACGTGCGCCACCTGCCGACGCCCTTTGGCGGGGTCAAGGCCAGCGGCATCGGCCGGGATGGCGGCGACTGGTCATTCGAGTTCTACATGGAGCAAAAACATATCGGCCTTGCCATGGGCCATCACAAGATACCTCAGCTTGGGCTCTAGGCCCCGAGTGAACCGCGAAAAAGAACCAGGGAGGAAAGACAATGGGAGAGATCGTTCTCGCCGCCAAGATGACCCACGTGCCCACCATGCTCATGTCCGAGCAGGAAGGACCCGTGAAAGGCAAACGCCAGCCCGCGATTGACGGGCACGCCGAAATTGCCCGCCGAGCCAAGGCGTTAGGCGCCGATACGGTGGTGATCTGCGATACCCACTGGGTGATCAATGCTGGCTTTCACATCAACGCCAACAGCCGGTTCGAGGGGCTTTTTACCTCAAACGAGTTCCCGCAATTCATCCAGGACCTACCCTATGCCTATGACGGCAACCCGGAACTGGGCGATGCAATTGCCGAGACAGCCCGCGACATGGGCGTGCACACGCTGGCGCATCACCTCGACAGTCTGGAGCTGGAGTACGGCACGCTTGTCCCGATGCGGTTTATGGCGCGCGAACACGAGATGAAGGTCGTCTCGGTGGCCGCTTGGTGCACTGTGCATGACCACCAAGAAAGCCGCGTCATCGGCGAGGCGATCCGAAAAGCAGTCGAAGCCAGCGACAGCAAAGTTCTGCTGGTCGCCAGCGGTAGCCTGTCCCACAAGATCTGGCCAAACAAGGATTACGCCGCCAACAACGGCACCTTCACGATCAGCAGCGAATTCAACCGGCAAGTAGATCTGCACGTGCTCGAGATGTGGAAAAACGGCGACCACGCCACCTTCCTCAAGATGCTGGGCGATTACGCGCAGTTCTGCTGCGGTGAGGGATCAATGCACGATACGTCGATGCTGTACGGTGCATTGGGCTGGGACAGCTATGATAAGAAATGCGAGGTGGTGACAGAGTATTTCCCCTCGTCGGGCACCGGCCAAACCAACGTGATCTTCCCGGTGTAGGGTGGGTTTTCCACCGGCTTTCCGTGAAAGCCAAAACTGTGGCGGCGCTTGCGGGCGCCGCGTTCACTTGATCCCATTGACCGGTTGAAGTTCGCGGACATGGGTATGATTGCCTTGGCAGCATCCTGGGTCAACCCCTCGACCCGCGGCATGCCACCAAAGGGCCAATGATGCGCGCGCAGCCGCTTTTTTGGGCGTCATCACGAAGGCATAGTTGGCATGGTGTGATGGCTCGTAAATCCTGTGCGCAAGCGGTGGCCCGACCCCTTATATCCCGGCCGTGTTCTGACCGTGACACTCCACACAACGGGCCTCGAAGACCCGCTTGCCGGCACGTGCCGCGGAACTCAGGTTTTCCGGCAGCATAGGAATTTCTGTGGCGGCACCGTCCGCAATATCCACAATGGCCGTGCTGCTCATCGCATGGCGCAAAGCGCCGCCATCTGCATGATGGCCGGTTCGCCCCACCAAATCGCTATACTGCCAAGCAGAAGCAGCGCACCGGCTGTTAAACGGGTCTGTTCATATTGCAGATGCCTCCCGCTCAAAAGAGCAGCCAGGATTCCTGCGATGGAACCTCAAGCCAATTCAGCGTGAAACAGCCCGGTCAGTCGCGAATGATCTTGGCGAAGGGGTCGAACATCGCCTCGTTGGCGCAGACCACTTCGCCATCGTCCAAGATGTCACCCTCCGGGTTCAGCGGCTCGATCAGCCCGCCAGCCTCCTGCACGATCACGATTCCGGCCGCGAGATCCCAGGGGTTCAGACTGCGCTCCCAGAACCCGTCATAGCGGCCCGCGGCCACGTAAGCCATGTCCAAAGCTGCCGACCCAAACCGGCGCACCCCGGCGCAACCGGGCAAAAGCCGCCCCAGGTCCTTCAAAGTATCGGGCAGGTCGGCGCGACCGCCAAACGGCAGGCCAGTGGCAAAGATGCATTCAATCATCCGGCGACGGCCCGAAACCCGCAGGCGGTTGGAATCGTTCAGCCAGGCACCTTCGCCCTTCTCGGCATAGAACATCTCGTCCTTGGCCGGATCATAGATCACGCCCGAGACGATCTTGCCCTTATGTTCCAGCGCGATCGATATGGCCCAATGCGGCAGCCCGTGCAGGAAGTTGGTGGTCCCATCCAGCGGATCAACGATCCAGCGGCGGGTTGGATCGTCGCCATCGACGCCACCAAGCTCTTCAGCCAACCAGCCATAGGTGGGACGCGCGCCCAGCAATTCCTCTTTCAGGATTTCCTCGGCCCTGAGATCGGCCTTGGAGACAAAGTCACCAGCGCCCTTCATCGAAACCTGCAGGTTCTCCACTTCGCGGAAATCCTTGACCAGCGACCGGCCCGCCTTGCGCGCGGCCTTCATCATGATGTTGAGATTTGCACTGCCCTGCATGGCTATGGCTCCTTGGTGTCAGAGGGGGCGTATAGCCGGTCGCTTTGGCCTTGCCAAGATGCCTGTGCAGCAAAGCCCGGCCGGTCGTGCAAATGCACGCACCCCGGCGATGCCTGCAACATATCGGCAACATCAAATTGAAACCTTCTGGCGACTTGATCTCGATCAAGTCAATGGCTCCGAGCCAATCCTAACGATTTCTGTGGGGGCAATTCACCATTCTGCCGAAGGGGTCGAATTGCATGGAAAAAACTGCTCAATCCACACATGTCGCGGAACTGGAACGCATTGCGTCGGGTTTGAAGAACCCGGCCTTTCCAAAAATCTTCGCCGTCGAGCTTTGCGCCGATTGCGATCTCAACTGCTCGATGTGCCACCACGACCAGATGAAGCGCCCCAAGGGCAATCTGCCGATGCCGCTGTGGCAGAAGTGCGCGGATGAGATTGCCCGCGAGGCGCCCAGCACCAATGTCTGGTTCTCGTTCTGCGGCGAGCCGCTGTTGATGCCGGACCGGCTGATCGAGATGCTGGAGTATGGTGCCAAGGTTGGGCTGCGCTCGCTCAACCTCAACACAAATGGCAATCGTCTAAGCAATGATGTCGCGACAAGGTTGCTGGGGACCAGGCTGTCAAACATCGTCATCGGCATCGACGGGTTCGAGAAGGACACTTACGAGAAATACCGCTTTCTGGGAGATCGCGACCGGGTCTATGCCAATGTCGAATACCTGTTGAAAGAACGCAACAAGCGCGCACACGGCCCCGAGATCATGGTTCAGTTCATCGAGATGGACGACAACGCAGATGAATTCGAACGCTACCGCGATCACTGGCTGGGGCTTGGCGCCACGGTCAAGCTGCGCCGTCAACTCAGCTGGGGCGGCAAGTTCGAAACCGCGATCGACGTGGCCAACGAGAAGCGTATCCCCTGCCCTTGGGCGATGACCATGATGCACCTGTTCTGGGACGGGAGGGTGCCGCGCTGCCCGGGCGACACCGAGGGCGAGGAAAGCGCTGGCAACGCCTGGGACGACAGCCTGGTCGATCTGTGGGCCAAGCTGCACGACTACCGCCAGATGCATCTGGATCGTCTGTTCGATGATCTGCCCGAGCGCTGCCATGACTGCACCGACTGGAAAACTGGCGCCTCGCTGAAATTGCGCCCCGGTGGGGCGGTGCACCGGGATCATGCGACGGTGGCGTCATGACCACCCTCTACCTATGCGCCGCCGGGAACCCCGAGGGGGTCCGGTTGGCACTGGAGGTCAACGAGGCCAAAGGAGAGTGGGACCGGATCGTGCTGTTGGACGATGATGCCACCAAACAGGGAGGCGAGATTCTGGGTGTCCCCGTGATCGGGCCCTTCGCTGCTCTGGCCACTCACCAGCCGGGCGACGTTGCAGTCAACCTGGTGGCGCGCTCGACCAAGGGTCGCGACCGGGCCCGCGAAAGGATCGAAAGCTTTGGCCTTCCACTGGTCAGCATGGTGCATCCGTCGGTGGATACACGGTTTGCCACCATCGGGCGGTCGGTAACAATCTATGCGGGCAGCACCATTTCGGCGCTTTCCAATGTCGGCGACCACGCGGTGATCTTTACCCAGGCGGTTCTGGGCCACGGTGCCACGCTGGGCGTTGGTGCGGTGCTGGCACCAGGCGCTGTGATCAACGCCCGGGTCCGGGTCGGGGATCGTGCCTATATCGGTTCCAATGCCTCGGTATTGCCGGACCTAGCGGTCGGTGAGGACGCCACGGTCAGCGCCTGTTCGGCGACCGTGGGCGACGTGCCGGACGGATGCACCGTTATCGGCGTGCCAGCCGAAATCGTCGGTTTGCCGACAATTGCCGGAGCGAAACCTGCCACGATAGCCACGTCCCATAACGATACCTCGGATAGTTACGACGCGGTACAGGCCGTTTTCGCCGGAGTTCTCGACATGCCCTCGATCGCCAGGGACACCAATTTCTTTGACGCTGGCGGAAACTCGAAACAGGCCCTGGACCTGCAGCTTGCCCTTCGCCAGAAACTTGGTATTCCGGTGAGCGTCGTCGATATTTTCCGCTTTCCCAGCCCCGGTGCGCTTGCCACCCACCTGTTCGGCAATACCGAATTCGATCACGCGGAAGACGCCAAACGCCCCTCACGGGCCGACATTCGCCGTCGTCGCCAGAAGGCGCATGTGTGAGACGAAACCGTCCGGCTCAGTTCAACCGCGTTGCAACCGCACCGGAATCTCGCGCCCCAGCTTAAGGAAATGCGCGATATAGGGTTTGTCCGCGTCCTCGTCACGGATCGCCGCGTAGAGCCGCTTGTTCAGACCCGCCTCGGTAATCGGGCGGGTGACGTAATCGCTGGAGTACTTGACCTCGCGCACGACCCAGTCAGGCAGCACCGACACCCCGCGCCCCGAGGCCACCAGCATCAGGATCACAGCGGTCAGTTCCACCTGCCGCACCGCCTTCGGTTCGATTCGCGCCGGGGAAAGCAGTTCGGAAAACACGTCCAGCCGATCACGATCCATCGGATAGGTGATCAGCGTCTCGCCCTCGAAATCCTCGGCCTCGATGAATTTTTTCTTCGCCAGCGGATGGCTGCCCGCCGCCACGAAGACCGGTTCATAGTCAAACAGCGGTTTGAAAGTGACACCGGGGATGTCCTCGGGGTCAGAGGAAATCACCAGGTCCACATCCTCGCGCGTCAACGCAGGCAGCGCGTCAAAGGCCAAACCGGGCCTGATATCCACGTCCACATCACCCCAAGCTTTCCGGAACTGTTCCAGCACCGGGAACAGCCAGTCAAAACAGGCATGGCATTCGATGGCAATATGCATCCGCCCGGCCGAGCCCTCGCGCAACCCTTCAAACTCGGCCACCAGCGCCTCGATCTCGGGCAGCACCCGTTCGGCGGTCCTGAGCAATCGCAGCCCGGCCGCTGACAACCGCAGGGGCTTCGAGCGCCTGATGAAAAGCTCGACTCCGGCCTGATCCTCAATCCCCTTGATCTGATGCGAAAGCGCCGACTGAGTGATGTGAAGCTGGTCGGCTGCCCGGGCCAGTCCCCCCGCATCGTGAATGGCGCGGATCGTGCGCAGGTGGCGAAATTCGATATGCATCCCATGGTCCACTAAGTGAGCAATCCTCATGTTGACCTTGAGGATTATGAATTTGCCTCATTTACGACAGTGCGCCACAAGAGTGCAACCCAAAGACATGAGATCGATATGACACCGCAAATTTCGCTTGAGTTTTTCCCGCCGCAGAACCTGGAAGGCTCGTTCCGGCTGTGGGACACGATCCATGCGCTGGCGCCGCTGGCCCCGCGGTTCGTGTCGGTCACCTATGGTGCGGGCGGCACGACCCGCGACCTGACCCGCGACGCGGTGCGCGCGATCAACAAGTCCACCGGACTCAACACCGCGGCGCACCTGACCTGTGTCGATGCAACCCGTGAAGAGACAATGGCGATTGCCGAGGGTTACGCGGCCGCAGGGATCAGCGAAATTGTTGCCCTGCGCGGTGACCCGCCCAAGGGATCGGGCGCGTTCGAGCCGCATGCCGACGGGTTTGCCAATTCAATCGAACTGATCGAGGCACTGGCGGACACCGGAAAATTCACCCTGCGTGTTGGCGCCTATCCTGACATCCACCCCGAAGCGCGCGGCTCCAAGGCCGATATCGACTGGCTCAAGGCCAAGCTGGATGCCGGAGCATCCGAGGCGATCACCCAGTTCTTTTTTGAAGCGGAAACATTTCTGCGGTTCCGCGATGAATGTGCGAAGGCTGGCATCGACAAGCCGATCCTGCCCGGCATCCTGCCGATCGAGAACTGGAAGGGCGCCCGCAACTTCGCCTTCCGCTGTGGCGCTTCGGTGCCTGCATGGCTCGATGACGCCTTTGCCAAGGCCGAACGCGACGGCCGGCACGACCTTCTGGCCACCGCGCTTTGCACCGAGCTGTGCTCGGACCTGATGGATGAAGGCGTCGACGCCCTGCACTTCTATACTCTGAATCGTCCCGAACTGACCCGTGACGTCTGTCACGCTCTGGGCGTCACCCCGCAAATTCAACTTGAGAACGTCGCGTAACGGTCCGGCCCCCTGTCTGGACGATCCCACTGCGCGACCATAGCATTCCCCCTTGTGACCCAAGGGGGAATGCGCATGTCCGATCAACGAAAATACGCCCAAAGCACCGATGATTTGCCCGCATTGGACGATATCCTGTCGATGACAGGGTTAGAGTTCATGCAGGCAGTCAAGGAAGGGCATTATCCTGGCCCGCCGATTGGCAAGACCATGGGCTTCTGGCCAACGCATGTCGAGGACGGCAAGGTCATCTTCACTGGTACGCCGACATTTGACGTGATGAACCCGGTCGGCACGGTGCATGGCGGCTGGTATGGCACGGTGCTCGACAGCTGCATGGCCTGCGCAATCCAGACAAAGGTGCCAAAGGGTTCGACCTATACGACACTGGAATACAAGGTGAATATCATTCGCCCGATCCCGATTGGCACCGAAGTCGAGGCCATTGGCATCGTGCACCACGCTGGCCGTTCGACCGGCATTGCCGACGGCGAAATTCGTGGAAAAGCCGATGGCAGATTATATGCCACCGGCTCGACCACTTGCATCATCATGAAAATAAAGTGACCGCCTGGGTCCTTTCGCAACTCACTTCTTCTTGGACCAGCTTTCGCTATCGCACATGCCGACGGCGCAACCCTTGATCTTGAGGCCAGCATTGGTGAACACCACCGTGCCGTTGAAGCTCATCCAACGCGGCATGTCCGGGTGCTTCATCTTCTTGCCTCTCCAGGATCCGTCTTCGCGCTCGGTCATACCGTTGCACATCTCGTAACCGTCACTGGCGCGTGTGCAGTAGAGCTTGCCGTTCTTGTTGACGACCTTGATCTCCTGGCTGCCTTTGCGAATGTAGCTGTCCGCATGGGCCATGCCCACCAGCGTAAGTGTTCCAATTGCGGCAGCCAACGCGCCTATCTTAAGTGCCTTCATCGCTTCCTCCCTTTAGCGATTATGACTGCGTGGGTCGGATCAGTTTCGGCGAAACAGACCCGTTAGCGCAATCACTTCCATCGGGGCATTTCCGCGCAGGTCTTCGGGTTGACGTGACGGGTTGAACGTCGACCGGGTGAGATTGCGCCGCCCGACGGCGTCGCGGGGGCCTTGTTTCGCTCGGCCCGCATGGAATCTGGAGGTGCCGAGCCGGCGCTCGGCGGGCTGGTAAGTTGGACTCTCCATATCAACGCTGATATCTGGCCAAGCCGTCTGTGCAGATGAAACGGCGCGACATATCTCCGAGCTCAGCGAGGCCGGGCCCAACGGGCCAAGCCGATCTTTGATCGGCGCAGGACGGGCGGGAGCTCCCCTTTGACAGCGAGCCAAACGTCAGCTTGTGATCGCGCCATGCACCAATGCCTTGAGTTCGACACGGCTGGGGTAGGAGGAGCTTGGCACCAGTTGCGTGAAATAGACAACCGTCAGGTCATGCACCGGGTCGGTCCAGAAATAGGTGCTCGCCATTCCGCCCCAGCCAAAATCTCCGACCGAGCCGGGCATTCGGGCCAAAGCCGGGTCCAAAAGAACCGCGCCGCCGATGCCAAAGCCCATCCCGGCCATGGGCATCTCCATGAAGCTTTCAGCGCCCATCGAGGCGATATCCCCGGCAAGGAAATTGCGGCGCATGAAGCGCAAGGTGCTGGGCGACAGGAGGCGCGCGCCGTCCAATTCACCACCCCGGCGGATCATTTCGCCGAAGCGCGCATAATCGTCGAGAGTCGAAACCAGGCCACCGCCACCCGAGAACATCGTTACCTTGTCCTCGCCAAAGGAACTGCCTTCGGCGGGGTCCATCAGAGCGCGCGGATCCTCGGGTGTTTTGGTATAGCAATCGGCAAAGCGCGCGACCTTGTTCGAGGGCACCGAGAAGGCCGTATCCTTCATTCCCAGGGGCTCGAACACCCGGTCGCGGAACACTTGGTCGAGCGGCTGTCCGGTGATCACTTCGATCACCCGTCCAATCACATCGATGCCGATGGAGTACTCCCATTTCGTCCCCGGTTGGAACGCAAGCGGATGCGCGGCCGCCCGGTCGCACATATCCGCCAACACACCGGAGCGCGGGTTGAAGTCGATCTTCTCACGTTCGTAGATCCGCCCTGCCAGTCCCGGGTTAAAGCCATAAGTCAGGCCCGACGAGTGGGTCAGAAGCTGCGCCAAGGTCGGCGGCTGGGTCGATTCTGTCTGGTTTTCCTGCGTCGCCCCACGGATCAGCGCGCGCAGGTCGGAAAATGCCGGGATGAACTCGCTAACCGGCGTCTCTAGCACCACGCGGCCCTGTTCCAGAAGCATGCCGAACACGACGGAGGTCACGATTTTCGTCATCGAGTAGATGCGCACGATGGTGTCACGTTCGTAAGGCAGGTCGTTTTCAACCGAGCGCAACCCGTCACAGCCGAAATAGGCCTCTTCGCCCCCTTGCAAAACCAGAAGCGAAGAGCCGGTGTAACGCCCGCCTTCCCGGTTGCGGACCATCCAATCGTCGATGCGTTTCAACCGGTTCGGATCAAGCGTCATACTTCCAGCCATTCCTTACGGATTTCTTCATTGGCCGTCAGCTCTTCAGGTGTACCCTCGAAAACCATGTGGCCATGGCCCATCACGTAGACCCGTGTCGCCACCCGCAGCGCGATTGTCAATTTCTGTTCGACGAGCAGGATCGATACACCGCGTTCGGCAATCATCTCCAGCATGTCACCAACCTGTTCGACGATCTTGGGGGCTAACCCCTCGGTCGGCTCGTCAATCATGATGAAATCCGGGTCGCCCATGAGGCTGCGGCAGACGGTCAGCATCTGCTTTTCACCGCCCGACAAGACACTAGCCTCGATATCGGCACGTTCACGCAGGTTGGGGAAATGGTCGAACATCATCTCCATCGACCAGCGCCCCTGCCCGTCTTTCTGGCCTGGCTTCAGGCCAAGGATCAGGTTCTGACGGGTGGTGAGACCGGGGAAGATGTCGCGGTTTTCCGGCACGTAACCGATCCCGGCCTTGGCAATCTCGTAGGACGGTTTTCCGGCCAACTCCTCGCCACGAAACTTTACAGACCCTTTCGGGGAAACTTCGCCCATCACCGCCTTGCAGGTGGTGGAACGGCCCACGCCGTTACGGCCCAACAACGCGACGATCTCACCCTCGCCCACGTTGAAGTTAACGCCCTGAAGAATGTGGCTTTTACCGTAATAGGCGTGCAGGTCGCTGACCTCTAGCATCGCTGACATCACGCGTCCTCCAATGTGGTGCCGAGATAGGCCTCTTGCACGGCCTTCGAGGCACGCACTGCTTCAGGGGTGTCGCTTTCAATGATCTCGCCATAGACCAGCACGCTGATCTTGTCGGCGAGGTCGAAAATCACACCCATGTCATGTTCGACGATGACCAGCGTCTTTCCCTCGGTCACCTTGCGGATCAGGTCAACGATATAGTCGGTTTCGGAATGGCTCATGCCTGCACAGGGCTCATCTAGCATGACAATGTCAGCGCCCCCGGCGATGGTGATGCCGATTTCCAGCGCGCGCTGCTCGGCATAGGCCAAGGCCCCCGCCACCATGTTTCGGCGCGAGGTCAGGTTGATCTGTTCGAGGATTTCGTCGGCCTTTTCGGTCAGATCATGCTGCCGGTTCACCATGTGCCAGAAGCTGTATTTGTAACCCATCGACCACATCAGCCCGCATCGCACGTTTTCGAACACGGTCATGTTGTGGAAGATGTTGGTGATCTGGAAGCTGCGGCTGAGACCCATGCGGTTGATTTCATAGGGTTTCTTGCCACTGACATCCACCCCATGCAGGTGAACGCTACCGGTGGTCGGCAGGTACTTACCAGTGATCAGGTTGAAGAGCGTCGATTTTCCGGCCCCATTCGGCCCGATGATCGCATGGCGTTCACCCTTGGCAATACCGAGGTTCACATCCTGAATGATCTTGGCGAGGCCGAAGCTTTTGCTCAGCTGTCTGAGTTCGATAGCGGCCGTCATGACGCACCCCCTGCCCCGGGGGCATCCATATGGGTGGCCTCGTCCCAGGCTTCCTTGAGTGCCGGGGCCATTTTGACCAGTGCCCAAAAACTGACTGCAGCCAACGCCAACGCAGCAATCAGCGGCAAGAGGTGATGGCTGTCAAACGTGATCCCGTAGAGGGTCATTTCATGGTCGCCCACGCTGGCATGGCGGCGATGGAACAGGATTTCCAGCACGGCCGCCGAGGACAGCACAAAGGCGATCGCGGGCAGGAACATCTTGGCATAAGGCGCTATCAGATGCCCCAGCTTACCCAGCTTCCATGGCAAAACATGCATCGCCAGAAGCCCGGCCAGACCGCCTGGGAAGAACATCACCGTGGCCACGAACAGGATACCCAGATAGAGCGACCAGATTTCGGTGTAGAGGCTAAGCACGGTTTGCAGCAGGGTGAACACAATCGCCCCGATGATCGGCCCGACAAAGAAGCCGACGCCGCCGAGGAAGGTGATCAGCAGGATTGACCCGGACGTGGCAAGGTTCAGGTTTTCCTCGGTCAGAATCTCGAAATTGATGGCAAACAGCGCCCCGGCGATCCCGGCAAAGAAGCCGCTGGCGCAGAAGGAAATCCAGCGCACGTGGCGCTGGGAATAGCCCAAGAATTCGGCCCGCTCTTCATTGTCGCGCACCGCGTTTGCAATGCGGCCAATAGGAGTACGGGAATAGAGATACATGCCAAGTGCGGCGATCAGCAGCCAACCGGCGGTCAGATAATAAACCTGGCTTTGCGCGCCGAAATCCCAGCCGAACACCTCGGGCCCCATGGTCCGGTCGCCACTGACACCTTCTTCGCCGCCAAAGAAGACGACGATGATGATCGAACAGGCGGCGATCAGCTCACCCACGCCAAGGCTGATCATTGCAAAAACCGTCCCCGCCCGTCGGGTCGAAAACGTCCCAATGATCAGCGCGAACAACAGACCAAATAGCCCGCCAAACAACGGCAAAAGCGGCAAAGGAAGCCACAACCCGTCATATTCAACCATGTTCAGAAGATGCATGCAGAAGAACCCACCAAGGCCCATATAAACGGCGTGACCGAAGCTGAGCATCCCGCCCTGGCCCAACAACATGTTGTAACTCAGAGCAAAGACGATGGTGATCGCCATCTGGTTCATGATCGTCAGAGCCGAACGGCTGTCAAACACATATGGCAGGATGATCAGGCAAATCGCAGCCACGATCCATGGCATCGCATGGTTCAAGGGGATCAGGCGGCGCGTGCCAGCCGTGAGCGGAGTCGTTGAGGGAGTGCTCATGTTTCACGCTTCCCGAACAGGCCCTGCGGACGTAGCACGAGGACGATGACCATCAAAAGATAAGGTAAGATGTCGGCAATCTGCGGCAGGGTTAGGGTCCATAAATCCTGCCAGGAGCTGTCCCAGATTGGTTCGGGCTTGGTGAACCCGAGTCCGGTCAGGATGTCCTCCATCCGCACGTTATAGGCCTTGGCGAATGTGGTGATCCAGCCAATCAAAAGCGACGCGGCGAGCGCGCCCCATAACGACCCAAGCCCGCCAATCACAATCGTTACGAATACGATTGACCCCAACACCACGGCCATGCCCGGGAACGTTCCCAGAACCGGTCCGGCAATTACACCGGCCAGCCCGGCCATAGCAGTGCCGACCCCAAACACGCCCATGAACACAAGGGGCACGTTGTGGCCCAGGTTCTGCACCGTCTCGGGATAGCTTAGTGCGGCCTGAATGGTCATGCCGACGCGGGTTTTGGTGAGGATGTAAAGCAGCACCAGGAAAATCCCGATGGCGACAAAAATCATGAACACCTTAAATGCCGGAAAGGCATTACCGGCGATCGAGAAGGCGGCGAAATCCAGCGCCGCGGGCACCTCGTAGTTCATCTGGTTCTTGCCCCAGAAGAACTGCACCACTTCCTCGATCAGCAGCGCCAGACCGAAGGTAAAGATCAATTCCGGAACGTGGCCGTATTTGTGCACGCGCCTGAGCCCGTATCGTTCGATCAGCGCACCGATCACGCCCACGGCGATGGGCGCCACGATCAGGCCTAGCCAGAAGCCGGTAAACAGGCTGATCTGATAGGCGAAATACGCCCCCAGCATGTAGAAACTCGCGTGGGCAAAGTTCAGAACACCCATCATGGAAAAGATCAGCGTCAGACCGCTGCACAGCATGAACAACAGTAGTCCGGTGACCAGCCCGTCCAAAATGTTGACGATGAAAAGGGACATGTAGTGCTCCTGCCCGACTGCTTGGGGGAATGTCGCCGGGCCCTTTTTTGCCAAGAGCCCGGCGTTTTTGTCAGATGAGGTCGACCCTAGCTTACGGGCGCTTCATCTTGCAGGTGGTTTCGATATCCGCCGACGCCATGGTCACGGTTTTCTCGGCCACAAGGCCAAAGCCCGAGTTGTCCATGTCGTGGGTCACGCCCTGATCGGTATGGGCCAGAATGTGCACATTCTGGATCGCCTGGTGATCGCTTTCGCGGATTTTCACCTTGGTGCCCCAGATGCTGTCATGCTCCATGCCTTCCAGTGCGGTAGCAATCGCAACCACATCAGTAGCCGAACCGGCGTCGTTGATGGCGCGGGCGAGCATTTCCATCACGTTGGCGATGCGCGGCTGACCGATATCCTTGTCCGGGTTCTTTTCCTTGAAACCTTTGACAAAGGCGCTGGCGCGGTCGCTGACCGGCGGGTTCAGCTGACCTTCACCAACCAGTTTCAGCTTGCCAACACCGTCGGCGCCAAACGTCTTGGTGATGCCGGTCCCGGCAGCATAGTAGGTGAAGATCGGCGCATCAAAGCCCGCGCCCAGCACGGCCTTGCCAAGACCCACCATGTCGGCGCCCCAGTTGCCGGTGATCACCGCATCCGCCTCGGCCGCCATGATCTTACGCGCGTAAGGGGTAAAGTCCTTGACCTTGCCGATCGGGTGCAGCTCGTTACCTACGATTTCGATATCGGGGCGTTTTTCGCCCAGAAACTTGACCGCTGCCGCGGCCACGGCCTTACCAAACGAATAGTCCTGACCGATGATATAAACCTTCTTGATGCTGTCATCGCCCGCGATCACATCGGTCATCGCATCCATCTTGATGTCGGCATTGGCGTCAAACCGGAAGTGCCAGAAGTTGCACTTCGCGTTGGTCAGCGCCGGATCGACAGCCGAATAATTCAGGAACAAAACCCGGTCATCGGGGTTGCGTTTGTTGTGCTTGTTGATCGCGTCGGTCAGCGCGTTGGCCACACCCGAACTGTTGCCCTGCGCCACGAAACGGATGCCCTGGTCGATGGCAACCTGCAGCTGGATCAGTGATTCCTTGGGGCTGATCTTGTTGTCGAACCCGATCACTTCGAAGTTCTGACCGCCCAGCACGCCACCCTGTTTGTTGACCAGTTCCTCGGCGGCATATTGGTAAAGCGCCAGACCCTCACTGCCAGTGGCCGCAAATGGACCCGACAGAGGGTCGATAAAGGCGATCTTGATATTTTCGGCCATGACTGAGGTTGCGGTCAACGCCGCCACCGCCACGCCAAGGGCGAGTTTTTTCAATGATTTCATAGATATATCCTCCCATGGATGTATTGAGTATTGCCGACGCTTTGATGCTCCGGTCGTTGTGCCGCATGCCTTCTCCGACATTTCGGACCCCGGTGTTGTTGCTCCCGTGTTTTCCGATTTGCCGTCGACCTTGCGGCCTGATGTCATATCATGCGGTCTCCTCCGTCTTTGCGGGGTGGCGGGCACGGGCCCCGGGGCGAGCTGCACCGGAAACGTCGCGCCAAGTGACACAGCCATTAAAGAAAGCCGCTCCCACGCAACTCAAGGCTTTGTTTCGAATGCGGTTCATTACGTCACGTCAGACCACCGCACCCCCTGCCTTCAGCTTGCCCCGCTACCCAGGTGGGATGCAAGCCCGGCGCCATCCGGATCTCGGCTGCACAATCTTGTAGCCTTCCCCCAGTAATCCACAACTTCTTGGGGTTATCCCCAACAAATTGCTTTACAGCTTCTCAGTCCTCCCCCTACCATATCTCGTAGGACCTGGCGGGATCGCCGCATGGTCTAGAGCAGGCACCAAGCGCTGGGGGGCGCAGCCTCGCCCCCGCGTAAAAAAAGAAAGAGGTGGCGTTATGGCACTTAGCGAGCAGTTTTTCGAGGACGAGATTCACCCCATCGACATCGTGGAAAGCCTGGCAGCCCATCATGACTGGGAGTTCGACCGGATTGCTGATGATCAGATCGCCATGGCGGTCGAAGGCCAATGGCGCACCTACTCGATCACGCTCGCATGGTCCGGCTATGACGAAACCCTGCGCATGGTCTGCAGTTTCGAGATGGAACCGCCCGAAGAAAAACTGCCGCAGCTTTACGAGGCGCTGAACGCGGTCAACGATCAATGCTGGGCCGGGGCGTTTACCTATTGGGCCGAGCAGAAGCTGATGGTCTATCGCTACGGGCTTTTGCTGGCAGGTGGGCAGATGGCCAGCCCCGATCAGATCAACACGCTGATCTCGGCCGCCGTGTTGAGTGCCGAACGCTATTACCCGGCCTTCCAGCTTGTCGTCTGGGGCGACCGCAGTCCCGAGAACGCACTGCAGGTTGCCATTGCCGAGGCCTACGGTCGCGCGTAACATTTGCCCCTGAGTTAGCGACGGGGGATTCATGGACTATTCGGATATTGCCGCGCGCGGCCTGGTGCTTTTGGGCTGTGGCAAGATGGGCGGCGCGATGCTCGAGGGCTGGCTTGCCGGAGGGTTGCCTGCGATGTCCGTGCACGTGCTGGACCCTTACCCGTCGGCTTGGCTGAAATCGACCGGCGTCAAAATCAATACCGATCTGCCAGACAACCCCGCTGTCGTGTTGATCGCCGTCAAACCGCAGATGATGGCCGAAGCCCTGCCGGTGCTGGCCCCGCTGGGTAATGGCGACACGATCTTCCTGTCTGTTGCTGCGGGCACCCCAATTGCCCATTACGAATCCGTTCTGGGCAGCGAAACCCCGATCATCCGTGCCATGCCCAACACCCCCGCCGCCATTGCCCGCGGCATCACAGCGATCATCGGCAACGCCCACGCCCCCGCATCCGCCATGGGCATGGCAGACACCCTGCTGTCTGCCGTAGGCGAGGTTGTGCATCTGGACACCGAATCTCAGATGGATGCCGTTACTGGCCTGTCCGGTTCGGGTCCGGCATATGTCTTCCATATGATAGAATGCATGGCCGCAGCCGGGGCTGCGCAGGGGCTGGCCCCCGAGTTGGCAATGAAGCTGGCCATGGCCACCGTCGCCGGCGCGGGCGCGCTGGCGAAGGAAAGCGGTGACAGCCCCGAACAGCTGCGCATCAACGTGACCAGCCCCAATGGCACCACCCAGGCCGGGCTCGAAGTATTGATGGACACGGAAGCCGGCCTGCCGCCATTGATCAAGAACACCGTGGCCGCCGCCACCAACAGATCAAAGGAACTGGCCAAATGAGCGAGCCGATCGCATTCGACGACTTCCTCAAGGTCGACATCCGCGTCGGCACAGTCACCCGCGCCGAGCCTTACCCCGAGGCGCGCAAACCGGCGATCAAGCTGTGGGTCGATTTTGGCCCCGAGATCGGCGAGAAAAAATCATCGGCCCAGATCACCGCCCATTACACCCCCGAATCCCTGATTGGCCGGCAAGTCATGGGCGTAGTCAATTTCCCACCGCGCCAGATAGGAAAGTTCATGTCAGAGTGCCTGGTGCTGGGGGCTTCGGACCCTGACGGCGGTATCGTACTGCTGGCTCCGGACCAACCGGTCCCGAACGGAGGACGCATGCATTGAGAACGCTTCTGATCACACGCCCCCAGCCCGACCCAGTGGTCGACGCCGCACGCGCGTTCATGGAGGTGACGGTGCGCCAGTCAAACGCCCCACTCTCTGACAAGGAACTGCGCGACGCACTGCAAAACTATGACGCGGTGATGCCAACCCTTGGCGACCAGTTCTCGGAACAGGTATTTTATGAGGTGATGGAGCCCAAGTGCAAAATCCTCGCCAATTTCGGTGTTGGCTATAACCACATTGACACAATTTCGGCGAACCGCCGCGCCATCACTGTGACCAACACGCCTGGCGCGGTGACCGACGCCACCGCCGACATCGCCATGGCGCTGATCCTGATGAGTGCCCGGCGGTTGGGAGAGGGTGAGCGGCTGGTGCGCGCGGGCAAATGGGACGGCTGGAATCCGATGCAAATGCTGGGAATGCATGTGACGGGCCGTACTGTCGGCATCATCGGCATGGGCAACATAGGTACGGCCATTGCGAGACGCTGCCACTATGGGTTTGGCATGAAGGTGATCTATGCCAACCGGTCGGAAAAACGCATGGAGTTTCCAGCCGAACAGATGGCTCAGCACGAATTGGCGCGCCATGCCGACATCGTGGTGGTGGCAGTGCCCGGCGGGCGCGAAACCCATCACCTGATCGGCGCGGGATTCCTGTCCTCGATGCAACCGCACGCACATTTCATCAATATCGCGCGCGGTGATGTGGTGGACGAATCCGCCCTGATCAATGCCCTGCAACTGGGAAAGATCGCAGGTGCGGGTCTCGATGTTTACGAGCATGAACCGGCGGTGCCCAAGGATCTGATGGCGCTGGAAAACGTGACACTCCTGCCGCATCTGGGCACAGCGGCGCTGGATGTGCGCACGGCGATGGGAATGATGGCTGTCGAGAACCTGCGCGCCTTTTTCAAGGCCGAGACACCGCCCAACGTGGTGAACTGCTGATTGGTTCCGGTCTGAAGCGGACTGTCACACGAACCGTACGCGCCCGTCTTCTGACACAAATTTTCCGGGGATCTGAGGGGCGACCACCCCAGCCGGTCAGATTAGCAAGGCCAATTCGAAAGTCCGCTCTAGGCCAAGACCCGACCCTGGCTGCCCCCGACGCACCCCATCTCACCGCTTTGCCCTTGATTTCCGCGGCCAATAGGAGTGATCTCGGGAGACATCGAAGCGTTTCGAAATGAACCGGGATAACAGTTTGTTTCGAAGCGCCCACAACATCGAGAGGATTTGCGCGTTTCGAGCAATCCTTCAGCCAGGATTTCTCGAAACGCTTGATCGGAGTGGGTCCATGTATCAACCAGCCATCACCGGCACTGGGGTTTTCACCCCCGAACTTGCCATCACCAACGCAGAACTGGTCGAGGCCTTCAACGCCTATGTCGACATGTTCAATGCCGAGAACGCGCAAGCCATCGAGGCCGGTGAGGTGACGGCGTTGGAACGTTCCTCGACCGATTTCATCTTCAAGGCATCGGGAATCGAACAGCGCTATGTGCTTGACAAGGAAGGGGTTCTTGATCCAACCCGGATGTATCCCAAATTCCGCCAGCGCAGCGATGACGAACCCGGCATCATGACCGAAATCGCCATGGACGCCTGCAAAAAGGCGCTGGATCAGGCCGGGGTGGACGCTTCGGAGATCGACCTGGTGATCTGTGCCGCCTCGAACATGGAACGCGCCTATCCAGCCATTGGCGTCGAAATTCAGAAGGAAATCGGCGCGGGCGGCTTTGCCTTTGACATGAATGTCGCTTGTTCGTCGGCCACGTTCGGTATCCAGGCGGCTGCCGACATGATCCGCTCAGGCAGCGTGAAAAAGGCCCTTGTGGTCAATCCGGAAATAACCTCGGGCCACCTGGAATGGCGCGACCGTGATTGCCATTTCATCTTTGGCGATGTCTGCACCGCCACGGTGCTGGAACGCGAAGAGGACGCCAAGGGGCCGCATTGGAAAGTCATTTCAACCCGCTGTGCCACCGAGTTTTCCAACAACATACGCAACAATAACGGGTTCCTGCGCCGCAACCGCCCCGACGGCGTAGCCGACCGGCGCGACATGCAGTTCATGCAGAATGGTCGCAAGGTGTTCAAAGAGGTGGTGCCGATGGTGTCGAAGCACATCGCGCAACACATGACCGACGAGGGACTGGACGCCGGCGACCTGAAACGCCTGTGGCTGCATCAGGCCAACAAGTCGATGAATGATTTCATCGGCCGCAAGGTGTTGGGCCGTGAACCCGAGCCGGGTGAACAGCCGAATATCCTGCAGGATTACGCCAACACTTCGTCGGCGGGCTCGATCATTGCCTTTTCCAAGCATTCCGAGGATATGCAACCCGGCGACAAGGGCTTCATCTGCTCCTTTGGCGCGGGCTATTCGGTTGGGTCGGTTCTGGTCGAACGGGTTTAGGCCCGGGTTTTGTCGACCTGTTTGGCCCGCATCCGCACATGGGCGGCCACGATCCGGGCCGCAATTATCATGGCAATGCCAATCAGAAAGATACTGGCCGCAGCCAGCGGCTGGTCGAAACTCGACATTGGCACCTCTGTCGCCTCTGCAACACGACGATACAGGGTATAGAGCCAAAGCAACCCGGTCAGAATGGCAAAGCCACCAAAGTAATCAAGAAATCTGATGAGACCGAACATTAATTATCACCTCTAATATAGCTCGCCACTAATCAAGAACGAGACCATGCCCCGTACTACTGGGCAATTCGGGCACAATTCTGGCCCTCTTCCGGCATGTCTTTGGAAAATGGTTAACTGGAGGTTAAACGATGGTCAGCGTGACCGTGCCGATACCGGCAACCGCCGCGGAAACCTGCGTACCGGGGACGGCCTGAATCACATCGCAGACCAGCCCGGTCGAGATCACCTCGCCGGCTTTCAACCCCCGCCCGCGCGCGTTCAGATCCCCGGCCAGCCAGGTCAGCACCTCAAGCGGCCCGCCCATGGCGTTCGCCCCGACCCCTTCGGTCACGGACTGACCATCCACTTCGGCCTGCACCGAGGTTTGGGCCAGATCTAAACCCGCATGAAAGGGCCGTTCTGATCCGCAGATCACGCAACGGTTCATCACCCCGTCGGCGACGATCCACTCGGCATCCTCGCGCAGACCACCGGGTAAGCGCTTGTTGACCCACTCAATCATTGGCAACACCGTGCCGATAGCCGAGATTACTTCGTCGCGGGTATAGGGCGTTGCACGCGGTGGCAAGTCGGTTGCCATCCGCAACCCGATCTCAGCCTCAAGTATCCCCAGATCACCTGCCAGCACGGGCAGGACCACGCCATCCTCATGCGAGTCCCCGGCAAAGACCGGACCGGCCAAAGGCGCACCGTAGCCACAGATTTCCTGTGCCTTTTCAGAGGTCAAGCCAACTTTCCAACCGACAATGTCGCGCCCCATGGCCGCGATCATTGCCTCTTGCACAGAAAAAGCTCGCGCTAGGTTCGCGGGGCGCGCGCCGGGATATTTCGCCAGTTTCTCACCGGCCTTGCGCGCCTCGGCCAATGTCTGCCCGGTTTCCTGAATGTCCATATCGCCCTCGCGTTATCCTCTGCTCCGCAGCATCCACACCAGCGAGCCCGCAATCAAGCCCCAGACCGCTCCGCCCAGCCCAAGGAAACTGACCCCCGACGCGGTGATGACGAAGGTCAGCGCCGCCGCCTCGCGGCCGCTGGGGTCGGCCATCGCCGCTGATGCTGAGCCGACGAACACGCCGAACAGCGCCACCCCGGCCAACGTCGGCAGAACCATCGCCGGCGCGACGGCGGTAAACGCGGTAATGACCCCGGCGAAGATACCGAACAGGCAATAGAACAGCCCGGCCCAGACTGCCGCCAGATAGCGCTGCTCCGGATCGGGATGGGCGTCAGGGCTGGCACACATCGCTGCCGTGATCGCGGCCAGGCAGGTGGCCGGTGCGCCAAACGGAGCCGAGAGCACGCTGAACCCGCCCACTGCAGCAATCGACGGCCCCGGGCTGGGATCATACCGTTCGGCCCGCAGAACGGCGATGCCTGGCACATTCTGGGTCGCCATCGTGACAACGAAAAGCGGCAGAGCAATTCCCATGACCCCGCCCCAGGAAAACACCGGTGCCACGAACTCGGGCGCGGTCAGGACATAATCGGGCAAGGGCCAGGTGCCACCATTGGCCCAAATGATGACGGCCCCCATGACCAGAACCGCAGCCGGTGTGGCGAATAGCCGGTTGAACCGGCTGACGATGAACCAGGTGGCGATGATTGGCAGGGCGTATTGCGGGATCTCGACCGCCGCCAGAACGGGGCGGGCACAAATCGACAGCAGGATACCGGCCAGCATCGCATGCGCCACGGGGGCGGGCACCATCGTGGTTGCACGGGTCAGTGGCTTCCAGAGGCCGGCAATCATCGTCAGAAGGCCCGCCACCAGAAACGCCGCCACTGCACCGGCAAAACCCGCCGCATCGGGCGCGGTCACCGCCAATAGCGCTGCACCGGGCGTGGACCAGGCGACGCTGATCGGCATCCTCTGCCATAGGCTGAGACCAATGCCTGCCAGCCCCATCGCCAGCGCCGCCGCCATCAGGGCCGAGGCCGCCTGGGATGGGCTGGCCCCCATCTGGTTGATCCCCTGCAACAGGATCGGGAAAGAGCTGAAAAAGCCGACCACGGCCACGACAAGCCCGGTCAGGAAGGTCGAACGGTCAAGCCAAACGGGCATGCAGGTCACTCATCCGACGGCGCGGAGCTGTCGCCCACCGTTTCGCGCCAATGCTTCCGGCACAGGCTGACATAGGTTTCGTTGCCACCAACCAGGAATTGTTCCCCCTCGACCAGAGGTTGACCATCCGGTCCCATGCGCACCACCATCGTGGCCTTCTTGCCGCAATGGCAGATGGTGCGGACCTCGCGCATCTCATCGGCCCAGGCCAGAAGCGCGGCTGAACCGGGAAACAACTCACCCTGGAAATCGACCCGCAAGCCGTAACACATCACCGGCACTTTCAGATCATCCACCGCGCGGGCCAATTGCCAGACCTGCTCCTTGGTCAGGAACTGCGCCTCGTCCACGAAAACACAATTAACCGGCCCTTCCTTCAGCCGCGCTGCAATCGCTTCAAACAGATCATCATCCGCGGCAAAGGTGTCGGCATCCGCCCCGATCCCGATCCGGCTGGCAATCCGGCCTTCGCCTGCGCGATTGTCCAGCTGCGCGGTCAGAAGATAAGTCTGCATGCCGCGCTCGTGATAGTTATGCGAGGCCTGCAACAGCACCGTCGATTTGCCGGCATTCATGGTTGAGAAATTGAAATAGAGCTTTGCCATGGGCCCGGTTTTCACCCTTTGCAAGACGGGATGCAAGGCCCCGCTCAAACGGCATCACACGCATTTTCCGGGTCGCGCCTGGGCGAAACCCCACCGGTTTGTCGCGATCTGGTTCAAACCGTGCAGGACAGGCCACTGGGGATGGAGCTTGCACGTCATCAAATTGCGACAAAACCGCCCGGGTCTCGCCCTCCGGTGGCGGGAATTGGTTCCGCGCACCGGCAACCCGGGTCGCCCCGGGCTTTTTCTACGATGACATTTGTCGGCAAACCGACTAATGGGAAAAGGATTAACGATTTCCCCCGTGCCGCACGCGGGGAACAGGGCAAACAGGGGATGGATCCATCATGGCTGGTGTAGGCAGCTATCTGAAGAAACACACCGAGGCACTGGTCAAGGATGTCGGCATCGAACCGGCCTGCCAGCTGACCGGCAAGTCCAAGGCCACCTTGGGCCGTTATTATTCCGACAGCGACGAACATACCGACCGGTTCATGCCGATCGACGCCGTTGCCGCTTTGGAAGAGGCATCAAGCTATCCGCATGTCACATCGGCCCTGGCCGATCTGAAGGGCATCACGCTGAGCTATGACGACCGCCGCAAGAACGCCGATGACAAGGGAGGCGTCAACGCCGACGTCATCGCGCTGAGCCAGCGGTTTGCGATGCTGATGGCCGAATACCAGCAGTCGATCGAGGACGGCATCATCACCATGAACGAGGCCAAGCGCCTGTTGAAGGAAACGGTGGCGCTGCAACAGGTGCTGATCGACATGAAGCTGCACCTCGAAGAAGAATCCTGTTGAGGATACGGCGGTGAGCGACCGCCACCGGGACCTTGTCGAGGCCGAGTGTTACACGCCGCCTCTGCTCAGGAGGTTCTTAGCTGATCTGGAGGTCACGACCCATTCACGCGAGGTCTGGGCGCATCTGACTGCGCTTGGCCGGGAATTGAATCTGCCGTTCATCGATTTGATCTGCGCAAGTTCCTACGCCGATTTCCGCAAAACCCTGTTTATCCGCACGTCCTACGATTCGACCTGGTTGAATCAGTTCAACTCCGATCCCGAATTGCACAAATGGTCGTATTTTCGCAGCCATGCCATGCATCACCTGACCCCGATCATGGTGGGGATCGAATTCATCGACGAATACATCCACATCCCGGCGCGCCGTGTCGAAGTGCTGAAAGAGGGCGCGAAACGCGGCATGCGTGCGGGCTATTCGATCCCGCTTCGCCACAACGCACCACCCCAGGCGGCCTTGATCACCTTTACTGGGGATCATTCTCGGCGCGAGATGATCCAGATCGTCAAGGCGCATGGCTGGACCATGACCGCTGCCGCCATGGCCGCCCACCAACGCTATATGCATCACTTCTCGGCCGAGTTCCGCGAGCGCAACCATATCACCGAGAAACAGCACGAATTGCTGGCCAAGATCGGCCTTGGGCTTCAAGACAAGCAGATCGCGGCCGAACTTGGCATCTCGATCTCGGCGGTTCGTCAGCGGATGAACACGCTGATGAACAAGACCGGCCTGTCGAACCGGGCCGAACTCGCCGCCCTGGCGATGAGCATGGGCGCTCTACCCGATCCCTTGCACGGGCCGGGCCATGACAATCACGACATCCTGATCGAGATGGACAAGGGCGGCGTGCGCCGGCGCTAACCTGGAAATGGGGGCTCCCGGTCAAAGGTGCCCCCGGGCTCATGAAAATCGGCTTTGCTCAAATTCGGGCGCTCCGCGATTCACGTGCGTTACGCCAAATCGTCACCCAAGCCCAATGCCTGAACCCAGAGAGGCAACCATCCGTCGTCTCAGACAAGAACGACATCGAAGCTCCGCGTGGGGATTGCACGGTTCGTGGACGGCCTCTTCTCTGCAGCGCAACCTAGCGCAATCAAATCCCCCAGCGTCTCTCAACCTACGCAAAAGGCGCCACGCGCCCATGTGATTGTCCACAGGTGAAAGGGGACAACCTGCAATTTACTACACGTTTGGGTGGCCCATCTCTCCGCAAGCCGAAGCAAAAAAAATAGATTGACCCCGGAGCGAACATGGTCAACACCCACGGTCAGGCGCAGGCAGTTTTGCCAAAAAATTTTCTATATATTTCTAAGTCTTGAAGTTCTGGGGTCAAACTGCCCCGCCCCCCGATGGCATGATCCCGGGTACGTGCCCACCCGCCACATAAGCCTTTGCATGGTCAATGAACGCACGCAAGGTCAGCACACTTGTCGCCCCCTTGGCCATCACCAGACCCAGCTGCATCGGCTCGACCGCGCCCTCAAGCGGCACGAAACGCAGCGGCGTGCCATCGGGCGCGCGGTCGTTCAGCGGTCGGATGGTTGCTATGGAATAGCCATAGCCATTGGCCACCAGGCTGCGCATGACCGCCATGTCGCGGGTGCGCTCGGCGATCACCGGCTGGGTCCCGCGCGCGGTAAAAAACGACAGGAAATACTCGGACGAATACGGCAGATCGAGAAGGATCATCGGATGCGGCCTCAATTCTTCCACCGTCACCGCATCCCGGTCTGTCAGCGGATGATCCACCGCCATCATCGCAAATGGGTGCAGCGGCACCAGCGGCACGAATTCAAGGTCAGCCGGAATCCCCATGTCATAGCTCAGCGCAACATCGATCTCGGCCCGGCGGAGCCCCGCAAATATGCCCTCCTGGTCCAGCTCCCGCTGCCGCACAGCCACGTCCGGATAGAGATTTTCGAACCCGCGGCGCAGCCCCGGCACGATGATCTGGGCAAAACTGAGCAAACAGCCCAAAGTCAGCGGCCCGCGCACCTCGCCGGCGATGTCGCCCGCCAGCCGGGCAAGCGCCTCGGCCTGGGCCAGCACCTCACCCGCCTGCTCCATCATCTGTCGCCCGGCCTGAGTCAGCGACAGGCCCTGTGCCCGCCGTCTGACGAACAGCGGCAGGCCCAGCGCCTGTTCCAGTTGTGAAATCGCGGTGGAGATCGACGGCGAGGACACGTTCACCCGTTCCGCCGCTTCGACAACCGAGCCCGCGCGCCCCACGGCAACGAAATACTCCAGCTGTCGAAGGGTGAAGCGACTGCTCATCGCGCGCCGTCTGTCAACTTCACCGCCGTACGATCCTCGACCGCAAGCCAGTTCAGGAAATCGCGCACTGTGCCTTCGTAATCCTCACCCGCCAGCGGTCCGCCGATGGCGTGTTTCGACCCCAACGCGGTCTGCATCTTCTCCAATTTTTCGCGATCCTCGCGGTTGACGTCTTCCCACAGCGCAATCCGCTGGGCGATGGTGTCTTCGTCCAACTCGTCGCCGTACGCCGCCATCGACCATTTGACCCAGATCCGGTCCGCAGCCCGTGGAAAGATCGACAGCGTCACCAACAGCGTTGCCGCCTGGCTTGCCACCTGTGTCGGGAAGCGCGCAAACAGGGTCGAGCGGCGTCGCTCAGCCTCGCTCAACCCCGGTGCGCCCTGGCCCCGGGTTTCCGCGCTGTCGGGGTAATTCGCCAAATAGGTGGTAAAACCCGCCCCGCTCGGCCCCTTCTTCGCCATCCCGGTGGGAGTATAGCCATGCAGCGTCTCGGGATGGACCACCGACAGATGGTAACCTTCCATGAAATTCTCCACCAGGCTCTTCCAGTTGCATTTCCACTCTTCCTCGGCGACGTGGACGAGGTGGAAGTTCCCGGGCTCGTAGGGCGCCAGCAATGCATCAAGTTCGGGCGCCTCGAAAGGTGGCGGATCATCGGCGACCGAGGTGTAAATCATGCCGTTCCACAATCTCACCTCGAACCCGGCCAGACGACATGTCCTGGCGTCGAAGTCAGCATTCTGCATCCGCGCCGCGCGCAACAGCACCCCGTCAAGCCCATACGCCCACGCATGGTAGGAGCACAGGAACCGTTTCACCTTGCCCCGCCCCTCGGCCAGCGGCATACCGCGATGGCGGCAGACATTCGACAGAACACGCACCTCGCCATCCTCGCCGCGCACCGCAATCAGCGGCTCGTTCAGGATAGTAGCGCAGAAGTAATCCCCCGGCTCGGGGATCTCATCGGCCCGACCAAGCGCGTGCCAGCCATGGCGCAGCACGGTATCGCATTCATGGGCAAACCAGTCCGGGTCGGTATAGAACCGCCCCGGCATGCCCCATGGCCGGTCATTCTGACAAGCCGCTATCTGTTGCAACAGCATTGAAATCGCTTGGTTTCCCATGTCATTTCCCTCCTGTCATTCGTCTCCCGGAACGCCATAGGACGGCGCCGCCGTGGGGTTCAGTGCGCGCATCACGTAATCCTCCAGCTGCGGCTTGTAGACTTCCCAGGCCCGCGCCACTGCGGCAATGGGACAGCCCTCGTCAATCCAGTCACAGCGCAGCTCGGCCACTGGCCAACTGACCTTGTCGACAATCAGCATCCCCGCCGAATGCACCGGCCCGGCTTCGCCACCCGCAGCTAAGCCAGCCTGCATCGCTGCGACCAGCCGGTCGCCGAGATGACCTTGCGCAGCCTCGAACCCGGCCACGATGGCCGCCGGCACGCCATCATTTGCCAACAGATTGCCACCCGAGGCCACATCCCTGCCCTCGGCCTGGGTCCAGATACCCAGCGAATTCGGCCCTGAATGGATTGCCGTACCGCCCTGCCCGTCCACCGCCAGCACCTGCCGGTACTCGATGAACTTGCTGCGCCGCTGCACCTCGTCAATCGCCTCGGCGGCACTCAGGCCCCGCCCCATCACGTCCAATGCCAGCGGCCCAAGCGACGGGTCGGTTACATTCTGCGAGGCCACCGCCCCGACGCCCGCCCGGGCAAAAGCACAGCGCGCCGCCACCGCAGGCGAGGATGATGAAATCGCCACCCCGAACATCCCAGTTCCGGCACATCGCGCCACCAGTGAAAAGGTCATGCCAAAGCCCCTCTTCCTCTTGCTTCAAATATCCCGGGGGGTCTGGGGGGCTGGCCCCCCAGCCAGCGCTCTCAATCCGGAATAACCGCCGTGGCATCTATTTCGACCAACCACTCGGGCCGCGCCAATGCCTGCACGACAAGACCGGTCGAAACGGGATGCACACCTTTGATGTATTCCCCCATGGTCCGGTATACCGCCTCGCGGTGACGCACATCTGTGATGTAAACGACAACCTTGACCAGATGCGACATCTCTCCGCCGGCTTCTTCGATCAACTGGCGAATATTCTACATCACTTTGTGGGTCTGCTCGGTCGGATCGTGGCTTTCGATATTGACCGCGTCATCGAGGTTCTGCGGGCATTGGCCGCGCATCCACACGGTCTTGCCCCCTCGGGTTACGACGGCCTGGCACAGGTCATTGTCCAAGTTCTGCTCCGGATATGTTTCACCAGTGTTGAACTTGCGAATACGTTCATGCGCCATGGCATACTCTCCCGTGTGGCGTTATGTTGCCACGCCGCTTGCGTAGTGTGCGCATTTTGCGCACCGATCTTCAGTGCAGGTCAAAGAAATCCTTGCAGAACCAGCGAAACCGCTCGGCCTGTGGGCTCAGCCGCGCGCCCTTGCGGCTGACCAGCATCACCCGGCTGGGCCGCGGAGTATCCACCACCAGCGGCCGCGTCACAAGAAGCCTTCCGTCATAGCTCACGGTCGACGCGGGCCGCGTCGCCAAGATGGTAAAGCCAAGCCCCTGCCCCACCAGCCCGCGCACCATTTCGAAACTGGCGCTGCGATAGGCCACGTTCAGATCGGCACCGGCATTTTCCATGATCGAGGTAGCAAAGTCGCTCGACGGGGTCGCCCCGAGAAGCACCATTGGCTGCCCCGACAGATCTGCAGGCCGCAACTCGTGCATCTCGGCCAGCGGATGATCATGCGCCAACAGCACATAGGGCTGCAACTCGGTCAGCGCGATCGCCTCCAATTCGTCCGGCAATTGATAGTCATAGAGCAACGCCAGATCGGCCTCGCCCGCCATCACCGCCTGTTGCACCCGGCGCTGATCGCCTTCGATCAGGTCGATCTTCAACCCCGATTGCAGCGCCGTCATCCGCCGAATCATGTCCGGCAGAAGGATCGGCGCGAAGGTGTGAAAGCATCCGACGCTCAGGCGTTGTCCTTCGGCCTCTTTTCCGGCCGCGATGCTACCCGGCACCTCGATCCGTGTTGCCGCGCCATAGGAGCGCCGCGCATAAATCAGCGGCGAGCCGCCATCGGCGATGAAGATATCGTCGACCTCGCCAAAAAAGACGTGATGCGTGCCCACCCGCTCTGACGAGATCACATGACAATCGAACCCGACCAACGGATCACGCACCCGCGGCGCGCCCGAGGCCATGACCTCCCAATCACAGCAATCGAACTTGTCGGCCAGCTGATCCTTGAACCGACCCGCAAAGGCGTCCGAGATATAGGCCTGGTCATCCTTGAGGATGTTCACCACGAAAACCCCGTTGTCGATGATCTGCTGCGCGACCTTGCTTTGGTGATGGACGCAGACCAACAGCGTCGGGCGCGGCCCGTCGGCGCTGACCGATGACATGGCTGAAACCGTCACGCCGCCCCGCCCCGCCGGGCCGTCGGTTGTCACCACATTGACCGTGGCCGCCGCATGGCTCATCCCGCCGATGAACCTGTCGCGCAGGGCGGCATCGGGGGAGTGGGTCATGCGATACACCTTCATGGTTTGAGCTTCGCGTAGAGATATTGCGCGAAATCATAGTTCGGGCGTTCAAGGTGCGACAGATGCCCCGGTCGCGCAAGATCAGACTTGAGTCCCGCATAAACCTTTTCAGTACAGCCCTTGTCCTCGACGTTCACTTCGTCGAGCAGCGTTTTCAGCGCGACAAAGTTTTCCTGCGCGTCCTCGTCGTTCTTGTAATCGTCCGACATGCCACCACCAAAGCGGATGTGGACCTTGCCCGGTTCGACCGGACGCAAACTGAGATACCAGAAATACCCCGGTGTCAGGGTGATCAGCAATGAGGGATAGATCGCCAACAAGAAAGTCGTGCGCCGCATCTCGCCTTCCAAACGATCATTGGTCGGGTGCGCCATGGCGATGCGCAGCTGATCATCCTTCAGGATGGTGTGATAGTTGAACGCCTCCAATCCCGGCGGACAGACCATTTCTTCCAGCTTGCTCAGCCCGCCGATCGTGCCCGCGTGACACACCGGCAGGTGATAGCTTTCCATGAAATTTTCGGCCAACACCTTCCAGTTGGTGTTCCACTCATGCTCTTCGTAGAAGGTCTCGGTATAATTGGTCATGTCGTACCCGGCGACCATCGCCTCGACTTCGCGCAACTGCTCGGCCACGGGAAGAGCATCGGCGTTCAGCGTGATGAACACCCAGCCCAACCATTCCTCGCAGCGCACGGATGGCAGTTTGTAGCTCTCCTTGCAGAAACCCTCATTCAGCGTCATCGCCGGGGCGCCACGCAGCGTGCCATCAAGGTTGTAGGTCCAGCCGTGATAAGGACAGGTCACGGCACGCGCCTTACCCCGCCCTTCCAGCATCGTGCTCATTCGATGCAGACAGACATTGCTCAGTGCCTTCAAGTCGCCGTCGCGGTCGCGCAGCACCACCACCGGCTGCCGCGCCAGTTCGGCGGTTACATAATCGCCCGGTTCCTTCAACGCATCGGCACGGCCAACACAGTACCACTCCTTGGCAAAAACCCCGTCGATCTCCTGCTCCATGAAGGCCTGGCTGGTATAGACCGATGGCGGCATTGCATGTGCGCTCTCGAATGGCTGAGCCACATTCGCGGCCAGCTCTTCCAGTGCATTCGGGGTCAGATCATTTGCCATTGTCTCGTCTCCTAGTCCTCGGGGCCTTTGTAGGCCGCGTAACCACGTTGAATTGCAATCTGGTCGGCGATGAACTTGGCATCGTGCCACACGCCCCAGATAAAGGACGACCCCCGCCGCGACAGCCAAGGCAGCCCTACGAAGTACACATCCGGCGCGCTGGACACACCGCGCTGATGTATCGGCTTGGCGTTCTCATCAAAGGCATCAACCTTAAGCCAGCTGTAATCGGTCTTGAACCCGGTGGCCCAGAGGATCGTCGTGACCCCGGCCTCTTTCAGGTCCAGTGTGCGCTGCGGATTGACCATGCAATCCGGATCGGGCCCAACCTTGCGCGCCTCGGGTTCCTCAGGCAGGTCCAGCCTGTTGCGGGCGACATAAGCATCCGCCGCATCCAGCACCGACATCAGGTTGGCATCGCCATTGTTCACATTGTCGACCAGGTCCCCGGCAAAGCGCATCACCACACCATCAAAACCCTCGGTACGTCCCACAAGAATGATCCCCTGCTCGGCCAGCTTGCGAAAATCCACCGTGTGACCACCCTCGGCGCCGCTGACGGCAATGGTCACGTGCTCAGCCCCGGCGGGCGGCGCAGCAGCATCCCACATGTTCAGCACGCCCAGCCACCAGACAAAATCGCGCCCGCGATAGGAGCGCGGCGGACGGTCATGCGGCCCGACCGACAGGTAAACCTTGCGCCCGGCCTTGTTCAACTCGTCTGCGATCTGCACTCCGGATGATCCGGCGCCGACCACCAGCACCGCACCGTCGGCCAACTGGCCCGGGTTCTTGTACTGCGCCGAATGCATCTGGACGACATCCGCACCCTCGGCCACGATTGGCGGGATCACCGGCTGCTGGAAGGGCCCGGTCGCGGCCACCACCCGCAACGCCTCGATCACTCCATCCGAGGTCTCGGCGGTAAAGCCGGCGCGCCCTTCATTGCGCGTAACCCGCATCACCTCCACCCCTTCACGGATCGGCATCTCTATCATCCGGGCATAATCGACGAAGTAATCCGCCACCCGCTCCTTGCCGGGAAAACTGTCCGGGTCTTCGCCGTCAAACGACATCCCCGGAAACCGGTCATGCCATGCAGGCCCGTTCATCACCAGGCTGTCCCAGCGTTCCGAGCGCCAGCGCTCTGCAATTCGCCCACGCTCCAATACCAGATGCGGCACACCCTGCTTGCCCAGGTGTTCGCTCATCGCCACCCCTGCCTGACCGCCGCCGATCACCAATGTATCCGTTCGCTCCACAGCCATTTTTCGACCTTTTTTTCGCTTGCGCACCGTAATGCCCACAAGGGCAAGCGTGTTGCCCGCATTCGTGACCAGGCTTCCTTTTCGGGAATCGCGCGCCTTTGGCGGGACAATGCCTTGCACGTTTCTTAGGAAAAAGAATTTTTTTGCTAGTTTTTGATTAGCTATAAACTAATCGAATTCAAACTCGGCAACCGGTGTGTATATCACCCCCTCAGGCCGCAGATCGGATCGGTAAATCGCAAAGCGCTCCGCCGGCACCTCCGGTATGTGCACCAGTCCCAGTTGTGCAGCCAATCGCTCTTCCTCTCTTGGCCCCAGTTCCCGGCCGAACCGGGACAGGGTGACATGCGGGCGAAACCGTTCGCGGCGCAGATCGATCCCGATCTCCCGGCACGTCCGCTGTACCGTGTCTCGCACCGCCTCCAGCGCCTGATCCTTCCCGACAGAGGCAAAGCACAGGTTCGGCCGCTTTCCGCCAAACATGTCCAGGCCGGTCACCCGCAACACCGGCGCCTTCAGTCGCAACTCGGCCAGTCTCTCGGCCAAGGCCCAGACCTGCCCCTCGAATACATCCCCCAGAAAAGCCAGCGTCAGATGCAGATTGCCCGGGGCCACATGCCGCCCCGGCAGCCCCTCCTGCACCCCTTCCAGCGACTCGGCTAAGCCATCAGGCAGTTCAATAGCCACAAAAGCGCGCATGATCCCTCCCGTCATCTTGCTCAATACATCCCGGGGTTTGGGGCGGGGCTCCGAATGGCCGTACACGGGCACAGGGCGGTTGCAGGGTGTGCCTTTGCAGGGTCATCCTCACCCTCGCATCCGCGCAAACATCCGCAAAGAGTGGGCCGCGCCGTCCTGGTCCATCCCTGGCATCATCGGATCATACCCGGCCGCAATCACACTTGCGATCTCGGGCCGCAAAACCACCTGCCCCTCGGGCAGTTTTGCCAGCGGCGAGCGCTCGGCAAAGGCCGTCTCGCCCCAGAGCAGGATCACCTGCACCGCCTGGGCCAGCGCCAAGTCTTCTGCCGGCATCGCTCCCAACGCCCTGTCCATGCGCAGGAAGACGAACCCGGCCTTGATCTCGCCGGTTTTCTCGAAGCGGAAGAAGCGGTACTGGTTGGCCCCCCGTGCTTTCAATTTCTGCACCGTGTCGCCGATCTCGGGTACCATCTGCTCGAACCCTTCAAGCTCCAAGAGCTCGTCCCATTCACGGAAGAAGAAGAACATGAGGTTCGAGCCCAGCTCCGGATCGGTCTCGGCCATCTTGTGCCCGGCCAGCGTCACCACCGCCTCGATGGCCCCCTTGATCACGGACAATGTGTTGTCGTCAACGCCAAAAACCACCGGCACGATGGGTCGGCCCCAGCGGGCAAACAGATAACTCCCGTCGCCACGGGAAAACAGCTTTTCAATCTCGTCCGGTGTCATCGCTTGGGCCCTCTTTCGTCACGTGCCTCCACATGCCGCGAATGGTCCAGCAGGGCAAGCCCGTCGCATCTGCCCGAGACCCGGAAAAAAGTTGACGCCACCCCCGATTCGCCGGAGCCGCGCACCTGCCAGACGGATAGCCGGCAGGTGCCATACGGATTCCAGACCCCGGCTTTCTTTCGAAAATCCGTACCTAACGCAACGCCCGCCCTACCCGTCGAACAGGTCGTTCTGCCCCTTGGGTACGGGTGCCGCCAGCCCGAGATGGTTCCAACCCTTCTGCGCCAGCATTCGCCCGCGCGGCGTGCGCTGGATCAAACCCTGTTGCAACAGGAACGGCTCGATCACCTCTTCAATCGCATCGCGCGCTTCGGATAGCGCCGCCGCAAGGGTTTCGATCCCCACCGGGCCACCCTGATAATTCTCTGCAATCATAGTAAGATAACGCCGGTCCGCGCCGTCCAAGCCAAGGTGATCCACCCCCAACCGGGTCAGCGCTCCATCAGCCAGCGCCTTGGTGATCTTGCCATCACCCTCAACCAGTGCAAAATCCACCACCCGGCGCAGCAAGCGTCCGGCAATTCGTGGCGTGCCCCGTGAACGGCGGGCAATTTCCAAGGCCCCTTCCGCGTCTGCCATCACACCTAACTTGCGCGAATTGGCGGTAACGATCTGATTCAACTCGTGAATCTCGTAAAACTGTAGCCGCGTCGGAATGCCGAACCGGTCTCGCAGCGGAGTCGTCAACAGCCCCAACCGCGTAGTTGCGCCCACCAGCGTAAAGGGCTGCAATTCGATCCGCACCGTGCGTGCAGCCGGGCCTTCCCCGATCACCAGATCCAGCTCGAAATCCTCCATCGCCGGATAAAGCACCTCTTCCACCGCCGGGTTAAGGCGATGAATTTCATCGATAAACAGCACATCGTTGGCTTCAAGATTTGTCAGGATCGCCGCCAGGTCCCCCGCTTTGGCCAGCACCGGGCCGGACGTCATCCGGAACCCCACCCCCAACTCGCGCGCCATGATCTGTGCCAGCGTGGTCTTGCCCAGGCCGGGAGGCCCAAAGAACAGCGTGTGATCCATCGCCTCGCCGCGCATCCGGGCCGACTGGATGAACACCTTCAGGTTCGCCCGTGCCTCTTCCTGGCCGACGAACTCGTCCAACAATTGAGGCCGCAGCGCACGATCGGTATCCTCGGGCAAGGGGGTGGCGCGCAATGTGGGGTCAGGCTGTTCCATCCATTACCCCTTCGGCGCCAACAGCTTAAGCGCTTCACGAATAAGCGTGGCGGTATCGGTCTCGGGGGCCTCACCCGCAGCCTGTGCCACCGCGCCGGCAGCTTCACCGGGCGCGTAACCAAGATTCGACAGGGCCGAAAGCGCCTCGGACTGGGCCGCCATGTTGCCCTTGGGTACAGGTTGCGCCTTGAGGGCCGTCACAGGTTCGATTACTTCCGTCTCTTCGATCACCGGCACGTCCGGCGCGGTACCCCCCATCGCCATAACTGTGGGCGCCTTATCCTTTAGTTCATTCACCACCCGCTGCGCGGTCTTGGGGCCGACCCCCTTGGCAGCCTTCACCGCGTTCCAGTCGCCCAGCGCGATTGCACGGTTAACCCCTTCTGCACCCAGTGCACCCATGATCGCCATCGACGCCTTGGCCCCGATACCCTGAACACTCATCAGCAACCGGTGCCATTCTTTTTCGACAAGCGAGGTGAACCCGAAAAGCTGCAACAGGTCCTCGCGCACCAGAAGGTCGGTGTAGAGCGCCACCGCCTCGCCGGGGCCGGGTAGCGCCGCCAGAGTGCGGTCCGAGCAATAGACGAGGTAGCCCACGCCTTTCACGTCGATCAGCACGTGATCTTCGCCACGATAATCGATCCGGCCTGCAATCTTGCCAATCATGTGCCCACCTTCCTGAGCGCATCCCGCACCGCCGCACCGCTGCGGGTATGATGGGCGTGGCAAATCGCGACAGCCAGTGCATCCGCCGCGTCCGACCCTTCGATCTGCACGCCGGGAAGTTGCATCTTCACCATGTGGTCCACCTGCGCCTTTTGCGCGTGGCCGACACCAACAACGGTTTTCTTGACCGTGTTGGGGGCGTATTCACCCACTGCGAGCCCGGCTTGTGCCGGGACCAACAGGCAAATACCACGCGCTTGACCAAGTTTCAGCGTCGATGCGCCATCTTTGTTGACGAAGGTCTGTTCGACCGCCGCCGTATCGGGAGCAAACCGCGCCAGCACCGCGCTGAGTTGTTCATGCAATGACAACAACCTGGCAGCCAGATCAGATCCCACTGAGCGGCAAATACCATTGCCAACGTGGGACAATCGCGAGCCATCCACGTCGATCACACCCCAGCCGAGGTTCCGCAACCCGGGATCGATCCCTAAAACCCTCATGATTTTCCACTGCCCTGTTGCTTTTGGGAACCACTAGCACGAAACGGGAACATTTACCAAGGGCAAAGGTGAAAATGGCGAAAATCGACACGAGTTTCCCACAGGCGACATGAACGGTGCTTTTTGCAACCAAAAGCGACAAAAACGACACCCGAAAAGACGCATTTGGGCCTTATTTTCATGGTTTCTGGGACACAGGAAACCCATGCAAAAAATGCATAGGCCCTATGCAGTTTTCACCGCTTGTCGCAGCGCATTTCCCGGATTATCTGCCGTTTTGTTAAAACCGCTGACCATCAACTCCAGAAAAGGGAACACAGATATGGCTGCAATCGACACACCCCGCGTCACGCTCTCCGCTGACACACACGGCTTCTTCGGCCATATTTTTGCATCGGTGCAAGCGCGCTTCATTGCTTGGAACGACGCCCGCGTAACCCGCAACGCGCTATCGCAACTCAGCGATCGCGAGCTGGAAGATATCGGCCTGTGCCGCGGTGACATCGAATTCATCGCCGACAACCACTGAACCGCCGGACGCTTCTGTTCGCGACGGTTTGACGGACAAAGCCGCGCACCCATCTGGGTTGCGCGGCTTTTCTTTTGCATGACGGGGTGCGGAGATCAGCGCAGATAAGGTGCAATCTGTCCGGCGATGAGGATGGAAATCCGGTCGGGCTGCATAACCACAGCGCCAGCTTGTTCAACAAATGTGCCTTGGCGCAAGGCTTCCACACGTTCGGTATAGACGGGAAGACCAAACTGAGCCATCGCGATGGATTTGAATAGGGCGAGGCCCAAGGCCAGGTATAGTATCCCCTTGATCGAGATATTTGGCCCTTTGCGGGTACGGCGCGCCGCAATCGTGCCGTTTGCATTAACGACATAGGCCGCACGCTTGGGTGCGCGCCGGTGCGCCTTGTTGATCCCGTGCAGGCGCTTGTCGAAACTCTTTTGTCCACCAAGCATGGCAGCCTCCAGTGCTAGCCCCCACTGGATGATCTTAATTAAAGGTCCGAATTACGGCAGGATTATGGCATAATATTCGATTGAGGCCGGATTTCGACGAAAATGCGTTAGGGTTTTTCAAGCAGAAGCGTGGTCCATTCACCAATCTCATCGCGGGACACAAGATTGATGCCAGATCGTGCATAATGCTCGATCACCTCGTCGGCCTGCTCGTTCAGAATACCGGACAGAATCGCCCTGCCGCCCGGGGCCAGTGACACGCCCATATCCGAGGCCAGCGCGATCAGTGGCCCTTTGAGAATATTGGCAAAGATCAGATCAAAAGGCGCAGCCGCGCGCAGGTCCGGGTGATCGAACCCGGCAGCCTCGACGCAGCGGACTCGCTTCTCCAGCCCATTTGCCCGGACATTGGCCAACGCCACATCGACGGCGACCTCATCAATGTCGCTGGCCAACACCGGCTCAGGCCAGATCCGCGCCGCGGCCATCGCCAGAACGGCAGTGCCACAGCCAATGTCAACTGCGTTTCTTGCGTGAAACCCTTGTCCAATCAGATGATCCAACGCCCGCAGGCAGCCCAGCGTTGTGCCATGGTGCCCGGTGCCAAACGCCATCGCTGCCTCGATCAACAGCGGTTCAACTCCTTCGGGCACTTTGTCAGCGTCGTGGCTGCCATAGACAAAGAACCGCCCGGCCTCGACCGGGGCCAACTCGCGTTTGACCTCGGCAACCCAATCGGTTTCGGGCAATTCGGAAATGCTGAATGGTTTGGCGTCGAACATCGCTTCAAGCAAAGCCAGACCGGCCTTGTCCGGTTCTTCGGTAAAGTATCCGCCTACTTCCCACAGGCCCGAGCCGTCCTCGATTTCAAAAACACCTACGCCGGTGGGTTCCGGGGTCAGGTGTTCCATCGCTTCTCCCAAGGCTTGCGCCGCGGCTTTTCCGGTCAGGGTGGTCAGGGCAGTAAAGGTGGGCACGTCAACGCCTCCGGTATCTGTTCACGTCGCGGTAGCCCCGGCGCGCGGTCAGGTCAAGCGCCGACCCCGCATCGGCCCGGAACCGATGAACAAATCGCCAGGCCCAGAGCGCCGCCAGGATGCCGACCAATACCCCGACCATGGCCTGGCCATAGATAACACCAGGTGCGGCCCAAATACCGGCCGTCCACCACGCCACTGGCAGCAACAGCACCCCGTCTCGCAGCCAGTTGACCAGGGTTGAACGCATCGGCCGCCCCAGCGCGTTGAAGGCCGCGTTCGAGACATAAACCATGCCCATCACCATCTGTGCCGCCCCGGTGGTGAAAGTAAAGGCGCGCAGCACCTCTTCACCTGCGGCATCAAGGCCGAAGCCCCGCACCACCAGCGGTGTCACCAACATCAGCGCCCCCCAGGCGACCAGAGAATACAGGATACAGAAGATCAGCGCATCGCGATAAGTGCTGTGCAGCCTGTCATAAAGCCGGGCACCGTAATTTTGCCCGAAGATCCCGCCGATGGCGCCGCTGAGCGAGAAAATGCCGCCAAAGGCCATGACATAGAGCCGGTTGACCACGGCCCAAGCCGCCACCGCGCCATCACCGAACTGGGCCATGACACCGGTCAGCAGGTAGTTGCCGAACGGGGCGCTGAGTTGTGTCAGAATAGCCGGTGCGGCCAGTCCCAGGAAAGCGCGCGCATGTTCACGAACCGCCCACAGGCTGGGCCAGGCCAGAAGGTCATTGGTGCCAGTGGCAAAGCGCAACGCCATGACGGTCAGCACCAGACGGCTGATCACCAGGGCGGTTGCCGCGCCATCCAGCCCCATCCCCAACCACAATATAAGGATCGGATCGACCACCATGCTGACCGAGCCCGAGGTCAGGGTGACGAACATCGCCCGTTTGCCGTCGCCCTCGGCACGCAACGCCGCCGAACCGATGAGGCCGATCGCCATCAAGGCCAGCGACGGCACGGTCATCACCAGGTAACGTGCCGCCAGGGTCCGGGTCTCGCCTTCCGCGCCGACCATGTCCAGAAGTTGCCAGCGAAACAGGATGATCAACAGCGCCACCAGGCTTTGGATACCGCAGGTCATTACCATCGCCGCCGTTGCCAAGTGCCGCGCGCCCGCCCGGTCTCCCTGCCCTATACGGCGCGAAACCAGCGCGGTGGCCGCAATCATCAACCCCACACCAGACGAGACCGAGAAGAACTGTATCGCAAAAGCAAAGCCGATGGCCGCCATCAACCTCTCGTCGCCGAGCTGTGAAATCCAGAAGAGATTGGCGGCATCGACCAAGAAAACAAAGGTGATCCCCATCGCCCCGGTCAAGGTCATGCGCGCCACGTGGCCCATGGTCGGACCAGTCAGAAATCGGGCGTCGCGCGACATGACCTATTCGGCCGGACGCGTGGCAACGAACCGCGTGAAAATGGTTTCATTGCCCGGCTCCGGGTGGCGCGGGATCAACAGCGCCAGCAAGAGCGACACCCCGGCCATCATCGCCGCCAACATGAACACGGCCCCGGGCGAGACCAGCCAGAGATAGCCGAGCAATGCAGGCAGGACCACAGCTGCTATATGGTTGATCGTAAAGGCCACGGCAGCGGTCGGGGCGATATCTCCAGGATCGGCGATCTTTTGGAAATAGGTTTTCAGTGCCAAAGCCAGGGCAAAGAACATGTGATCAATCACGTACAGCGTCGCCGCAAGCACAACCCCCCAGCCGAAATAGTAGATCCCGCCATAGGCCAGAAACACGGACACCAGACCTACATATTCAAACACCAGTGCATTTCGCTCACCAAACTTCGCCACCGCCTGTCCCAGAAGGGGGGCAACAAAAATGTTGATCACCAGGTTGATAAGGTAAAGCGCCGTGACCTCGTGCACTTCGAAGCCGAATTTCTCGACCATCATGAAGCCGGCAAAGACCATGAAGATCTGCCGCCGGGCGCCGGACATGAACTGGAGTGCATAGTAAAGCCAATACCGTCTTCGCAGGATCATCTGTTTGCGCTGCGGATGCGGGGCCTCGAATTGCGGATAGGCAAAAAGGCAAAAGATCGCGATGGCAGCGGTGACGCCACCAGCAGTCAGGTAGACGAAGCTGTAACTCAGATCGAAACTCTTCCAGGTGAGAACGATCAACCCATACGCCACCAGAGTTGCCGCCGATCCAACCGCGAGAAGCACCCCCAGAACTTTCGGAGCACGATCCTTTGGCAACCATTGCAACTGAAGCGACTGGTTGACCGTCTCGTAGTAGTGAAAGCCGATGCTCGACAGCATGGTTATTGTCAAAATGCCGCCCATCGATGGAAAATATGCGGTCACCGCCGTCGCCACGCCCAGCAGGATCAGTGACACGATGCCGAGCACTTGCTCGCGGACGAAAATGATGATGGCAATCACCCCGATGGCCAGAAAGCCCGGGATTTCCCGAACCGTATGCAGCCAGCCATTGTCGGACCCGTCGAACCCGCCCACCTCGATGATGAAATTGTTTAGAAGTGCCGACCAGGTGGCAAAAGCAATCGGCATCGCCGCCGCCATCACGAACAACAAACTCACCGGCCGCCGCCAAATTGGAAGGGACGCCGCATCGGATATGGGAATCGTCTTGGTCATGGCCCGGCATACGTCTTTTCGCCGCACATTCCCAGCCTAGTGATCTAGATCAATGTGTCATATTAGAAAAACTGCATTTGTCCACAGGAATCATCGGAGCGGTGTGGCATGGATCTTGTACAACTTATCGAAATGATTGGTGAAAGCCGGACCGCGGCCCTTTTAGGTCTGATCACCGGTCTGGTCTTCGGAGTGGCGGCCCAACGTTCGCGGTTCTGCCTGCGTGCGGCGACGGTCGAGTTTGCCCGCGGGGTAATGCAAGACAAGGTTGCGGTTTGGCTCTTGACCATTTCCACCGCCATTGTCTGGGTCCAGGGGGCGGAGTTATTGGGGTTGATGCGCAGCGAAGACGCCCGCGTCATGGCCATTCCCGGCAGTTGGTCGGGTGCCATCATTGGTGGGCTTCTGTTTGGCATCGGCATGGTGTTGGCACGCGGCTGTTCCGGGCGGCTTCTGGTTCTGGCAGCAACCGGCAACCTGCGCTCAATCGTGTCAGGGCTGATCTTTGCCGTTGTGGCGCAGATGGCGCTATCAGGCTGGTTGTCGCCGGCGCGGGATTACCTGGCTTCGCTTTGGATCACAACTGGCGGACAAAACGTTGATTTGCTGTCCTATTTCGGCCTGCCGAAGATTTCTGGCCTGCTGATCGGCCTGGGTTTTGCTGTGCTGGCGCTGATCCTGTCAGCGCAATACAGGATCGGCTGGACACGGCTCGTCTTCGCCTCGGGCGTCGGGTTCGCCGTCGCGCTGGGCTACGTTCTGATCTTTTCGCTCAGCCAGGTGGCGTTCGAGCCCGTGGCGATCAAATCCGTCACGTTTTCAGGACCTTCCGCGCATACTCTGATGTTCTTCCTGGAACGCGACACGATCCTCGGGTTCGACGTCGGGCTGGTGATCGGCGTTGTAGTCGGGTCGTTCGCGTCCTCTGTCCTGGCGCGCGAGTTCAAGTTCCAGGGCTTTTCCGACACCTCGCGCATGCGCCGGGCGATGATCGGCGCAGTGCTGATGGGGTTCGGCGCGATGCTGGCAGGAGGCTGTGCCATCGGCGCGGGCGTGACCGGCGGGTCGGTCTTTGCCGGGACGGCCTGGCTGGCACTGTTCTCGATGTGGGTTGGCGCGATGGCCACGGATATCCTGTTCGATCAAAGCCGCGTGGCCGCCACCGTCTAGGTGCTCAATAGAAGCTCTGCGGGTCGATATCGACGGTCAGGCGGACGTTGTTGCCGGGCCTGACGCCACCAATCCACTTCGCCACCGCTTGTTGCAACGCCACACCCTTCGGGGCCTTGACCAGCAGGCGCACCCGGTGGCGCCCTCTGATCCGGGCAATCGGCGCTGGCGCCGGGCCAAACACCTGCGCCCCGACCTGCCTGAGCGGCCCATCACGGCGGGCCAATTCGGTGCCCAGATCAAACACCGTCTGCACATCCGGCGCCGACAGGATGATCCCGGCCATTCGGCCATAGGGCGGCACTCCGGCCCGGCGGCGCTCATCCGCCTCAGCCTTCCAGAATGCCTCTTCTTCACCCGCAAGGATGGCGCGAATGACGGGGTGTTCGGGTTGATAGGTCTGCAAGATTGCCTCGCCGGGTTTGTCGGCGCGCCCGGCCCGGCCCGACACCTGGCGCATCAATTGAAAGGTTCTTTCCGCGGCGCGCAGGTCTGAACCTTGCAATCCGAGGTCAGCATCGATCACGCCCACAAGAGTCAGCAGCGGGAAATTATGCCCCTTTGCAACCAGTTGCGTACCGATGATGATGTCCGCGCCGCCCTCGGCAATGTTTTCGATACCAGCCTTCAAAGCGCGCGCAGAGCCGAACAGATCCGACGACAGGGTGGCGATTCGAGCGTCGGGGAACAGTTCGGTCGCTTCTTCGGTCAGGCGTTCCACGCCCGGCCCGACGGCGGCCAGTTTACCCTCGGCCTGACAAGAAGGGCAGGCTTCGGGGATGGGTTTGCTTTCACCGCATTGGTGACAGATCAGCCGCTTCAGGAAACGATGTTCAACCATACGCGCGTCGCAGTGGTCACAACCGATCTGGAACCCGCAGGCGCGACAGATCGTGACCGGTGCATAGCCGCGCCGGTTGATGAACAACAGCGCCTGCTCGCCATTTTCGACACGCGATTTCACCGCGCCCGCCAGTTCGGGTGAAATCCAGCGGTTCGACGGCAGTTGCACCCCACGCATGTCCAGCGCCCGCATTTTCGGAAGCACCGCCGTGCCAAAGCGCGCGGTCAATTCCAGCTTGGTATATTTGCCCGCATCGGCGTTGGCCCAGCTTTCAAGCGACGGCGTAGCCGAAGCGAGGATCACCTGTGCGGAACACAGCGAGGCGCGTAAAACGGCCATATCGCGAGCGTTGTAAAGCACGCTATCCTCTTGTTTGTAGGAGGTATCATGCTCTTCATCGACGACGATCAGACCCAGATCAAGGAACGGCAGAAACAACGCCGAGCGTGCGCCGACAACCAGCTGGGCTCCGCCCTGCCCAACCATCTTCCACGCCCGGCGGCGTTCGGTCATGGTCACACCCGAGTGCCATTCGGCGGGTTTGGCCCCGAAACGCGCCTCGACCCGCGTCATGAACTCGGCCGTCAGGGCAATCTCAGGCAAGAGAACCAGAGCTTGCCGTTTTTGGCGCAAGCTTTCGGCAACCGCTTCGAGATAGACCTCGGTCTTGCCCGACCCTGTCACCCCGCGCAGAAGCGTTGTGCCATAGGTTCCGGCACTGATGCCTACGTTGAGCGTTGCAACCGCACCGGCCTGATCGCCCGTCAGATCCTTGCCGCCGAAATCAACGTCGAGATAGGGAAACGGGACATCGCGCGGCGTGTCCTCTTCCCGAACAACGCCTTGTTTAACAAGACCCTTGACCACTGAAGGTGTTACGCCAGCTGCCTGCGACAACTCTTTCAAAGTAAAGGATAACCCGCCGTACTCGGCCAAAGCTGCCATCACGCGGGCGCGGGCATCGGTCATTCGGTCCGGCTCACCCGCTCCGGGGCGGTAAACCTTGCGCATCGAGGGCGGATCGGACAGGCCCGGCGCACGGGTGGCCAGCCGCAGCATCGCCGACATGGGCGTTAGCGTGTAGGCGGCGGCGCGTTCCAGAAAGCCCTGCATTTCTTCGCGCATCGGGGCCACGTCGAGCACCCGGATCACCGAGCGGATTTTCGAGCGGTCATAGTCGCCCTTGCCCGGCCCCCAGACCACACCGATCACCTTGCGCGGGCCCAGAGGCACCTCGACAAAGGCACCTACATGACAGCCGCCGGCGGGTGCCTTGTAGTCGAGCAGCCGGTCGAGCGGTTGCGTGGTTTGCACCGCAACAAGATCGCCTTGGTCGAAAAAGTCTTTCACGCCCGCAATGCCCGCCAGTTGGATTAAGGGTTTCGAGAGGTCAATCTATCGGTTAAACCCGCCGCTGACAAAACCCAACCCACGCAAGGTTTAAAACCATGAAATTTTTTGTAGACACCGCCGAGGTCGACGCGATTGCCGAGCTGAACGACCTGGGCATGGCAGATGGTGTGACCACCAACCCGTCGCTGATCATGAAGTCGGGCCGTGACATTGTCGAGGTCACGAAAGAAATCGCCGAGATGATCGACGGGCCGGTCAGTGCCGAAGTGGTGGCGCTCAAAGCCGACGCGATGATCGAAGAGGGCCGCAAGCTTGCCAAGATCGCCGATAATATCGCGGTGAAAGTGCCGCTGACATGGGATGGGTTGAAAGCCTGTAAGGTGTTGTCTTCCGCAGGAAATATGGTCAACGTCACCCTGTGCTTCAGCGTCAATCAGGCGATCCTTGCCGCCAAGGCCGGCGCGAGCTTCATCAGCCCCTTCATTGGGCGTCTAGATGACATCAACCTCGACGGGATGGACCTGATTGCCGATATCCGCGAGGTCTATGACAACTACGGGTTTGAAACCGAGATTCTAGCAGCCTCGATCCGGTCGGTGAATCACATCGCCGATTGTGCCCGCATCGGGGCTGACGTCATCACCTCGCCGCCCAACGTGATCAAGGCAATGGTCAAGCACCCGCTGACCGATAACGGGCTTGCGGCATTTATGGCCGATTGGGAAAAAACAGGGCAGAATATTCTGTAACCTATGATATAAAGCCCGAAAATTAACGAGGCAAAAATGAGCAGTTCGCCCCGTATGGACGATTCCCTTCGCGAGAAAATCATCGCGGACCCCGAGGTTATCCTTGAAGATCAGGACGTTATGCGCGCCCTGATCGCGGCCAATGAACGCTCGATGGGCGGCAATATCGTCGATCTGCGTGGTATCGCGATGGAGCGGCTTGAAGCCCGGCTGGACCGGCTTGAAGACACCCATCGCAGCGTGATTGCGGCGGCCTACGAAAATCTGGCTGGCACCAACCAGGTGCATCGAGCCATTCTGCGGATGTTGGACCCCACGGAATTTGAAAGCTTCCTGCGCGATCTGAGCGGGGAAGTGGCAGAGATTTTGCGGGTGGATTGCGTCAAGCTGGTACTGGAATCGGTGCAGAGCGACGATGACCCGGCTGTGCAACGGCTGGGCCAGGTGCTGAGCGTGGCCGAGCCGGGCTATATCGACGCGTACGTCACCGGCGAGCGCGGCGCGCCGATGCGGCAGGCGACATTGCGCCAGATCGACAAGGGCGACGACGATGTCTATGGCGACAAGGCGAGCTGGATCCGCTCCGAGGCCTGCCTGACGCTGGACCTGGGCGAGGGCAAACTGCCGGGGATGCTGATCATGGGATCAGAGGATCCGCACTTGTTCACTCCACAGCAAGGCACTGATCTTCTTGTATTTTTTGCGGGCGTTTTTGAAAGAGCGATGCGCCGCTGGCTGTCATGAGCCTGATTTCGCCAGCCGCGCGTGATGCGCTTGAGGGCTGGCTGGCGCACGCAAAAGCGCTCAAAGGTGCGTCCCCGAACACACTGGATGCCTATGGCCGTGACGTGGGTGGGTTTCTGGCGTTCATCACCGAACACAAGGGCGAGGCCCAGGGGATCAAGCCGCTGATGGCCGTGAGCATCAGCGACATGCGCGCCTGGATGGTATTCACCCGTGGCACCGGGGTCGGACCACGCAGCCTGGCGCGGAAACTTTCCTCGGTGAAAAGCTTCTTTCGTTGGCTGAGCGAGCGCGAAGGCGCCGAAATCAGCGCGGTTCTGGCGGCGCGCTCACCGAAATTCCAGCGCAAGCTGCCGCGCCCGCTGGCCGTGGATGCGGCACGGGCCATGATCGACACGGTCGAGCTGCAACATGCCGAGCCATGGATCGCAGCGCGCGACATGGCGGTGATTACCCTTCTGTACGGCTGCGGGCTGCGGATTTCCGAAGCGTTGAGTTTGAATGGGTGCGATGCGCCTTTACCGCCCGTGCTGCGTATTGTCGGCAAGGGAGGTAAAGAAAGGGTTGTTCCAGTGATCGATGCGGCCCGACAAGCGGTCGAGCGCTATCTGAGCGAATGCCCTTATCCGCAAGAAGACGACGGACCGATGTTTCGTGGCACCCGCGGGGGGCGGCTCAATCCGCGGGCGATCCAAAAGGTAATGGAGCAGGTCCGGGCGCAACTGGGATTACCGGCGAGCGCCACGCCGCACGCGATGCGCCATTCCTTTGCCACGCATTTGCTGAGCGCGGGGGGCGATCTGCGCAGCATTCAGGAGCTGTTGGGCCACGCCTCGCTTTCGACGACGCAAGCCTATACTAGTGTGGACCAGGCGCGCCTGATGGAAGTCTATGACAAGGCCCATCCCAAGGCCGGGTAGACGCGGAGAGGGAGAGAAAATGTCAAACCAATTCAAGGCATTGTCGGTTCATCTTCTGACCGCGACCGGGGCGGTTTTTGCCATGCTGGCGATGCTTGAAGCGACTCAGAAACAGTGGGACATGATGTTCCTGTGGCTGGTGGTGGCCTTTGCCGTGGACGGGCTCGACGGGCCATTGGCGCGCAAATACCAGGTCAAGGAATACGCAGCCGAGTTCGACGGGGTGCTGCTCGATCTGATTATCGATTACCTGACATATGTCTTCATTCCCGCCTTTGCCTTGTTCAAATCAGGGCTATTCGAGGGGTGGACCGGGTGGTTTGTGATCATCGTGATCACCTTTACCAGCGCCTTGTATTTTGCCGATACGCGCATGAAAACAAAGGATAATTCCTTTTCCGGTTTTCCCGGGTGCTGGAACATGGTGGCGATTGTCGTCTTTGCGCTGACGCCCAATTTCTGGGTCATTCTTGCGCTGGTGACAGGACTGGCCGTGGCGATGTTCCTGCCGCTGAAATTTGTCCACCCGGTGCGCACGGAACGCTGGAGAAATGTAACATTACCAATGGCTTTGGCCTGGACCTTCTTTGCCGGTTGGGCGGCGTGGGTCGATTTTCACCCGCAGAGCTGGGCCAGTTGGGGGTTGATCATCACCAGCGTCTATCTGCTGTTTGCCGGGATCGCCCAGCAAATCATTTATGAGCGGGGCGCCCCGGCAGGTTAACAGCCAAATTTTGGCGGATGTCTGGTGTATGGAATCCGTCTGGTTTCCGGCTGGCATCCGTCTGGCGTTCGGTGGGGCAGGATCTCGTTCAGGAAGACGTTAAAGCGGCGCGCGCTGCGTTATCAGATCAGCAATCCGCCGGCTTTTTCATGGCGCAAGAGCCAGACTTTCGTCTCGACCCCGCCGGCGCCCGAAAACCCGGTGAGGTTGCCCCCTGCCCCCATCACGCGATGGCAAGGGATGATCACCGGGATCGGGTTGCCGCCACAGGCCTGTCCCACCGCTTGCGCGGGAACCTCCAGCGCCTTGGCAATGTCGCCATAGGTCAAGGTCTCGCCCAGCGGGATGGCCAGTATGGCGTCACAAACCGCGCGCTGGAAATCGGAGCCGTGAACGCGGAGCGGCAGGTCGAATTCGGCTCGCGTGCCGGCGAAATACTCTGTGAGTTGATCACGCGCCTTGAGCAGCAGCGGGGTTTCGTCGGCACCGCCGCCCGCGTCCCATTCGGCGCGGATGATGGCACCTTCTTCCTCGGTGATCGAGAACAGGCCGGTTGGGGTATCGAGGGTCAGGCGGGGCATGGATGGAACATGCCTTATCACGTCATCGCCAAGCAATCCGTTTCCTGCACTTCCTGTCAATGATCCGTATCATGGTGCACGCGCGGTAGACTGAACGACAATCGCTGCGAGGAGGGCAACGTGATGAAACGCATATGCAGTCGTGCCTTTGTGGGTTTGGTTTCCATCTTCCTGCTCGCGGTGCAGCCTACCGAGGCAGGGCCGAGGGCAATTGACGGCAAAGGATGGACTGCCGTTTTGCCAGCGGGGTGGAGCATGCGAAGAGTTGACCGTATCACAACCGAGTTGTGGTCTGCGGACAAAACCGCTCTCTGTGGTATTCACGTGACCAAATCCGCCTTTAAGTCTTCTTCAGAATTAGCAGCGTACCTGTCAAACTTTACAAAGAGAGAGCTTGCGAAGCAGGGGCTTTCCCAGGTTCGGCTCAGTTACCGGAAGGCTAAAACAAAATCCGGCGCTCAGGGCTATGAGGAGTTGGTCGATCTCCGAACAGGCGGGCGTTCTAAGCGCCTGTATTTCGTTGTCGGAAAAAAGGCTTACGCCTTGGATTGCGAAACCGGTACGAGCTTTTGGAAGATGCATCAGCCTGCATTTAATCAAGTCCTGCAGTCTTTCGACATAAAATAGTGCGCCACGACCTGACACGTCCGTTCATGACGACAGTTGGCCTCGGATACGGAGCCTCGCTGCTTACAGATGCGGCCTGCGACCCGTGACCTTGTGGCTGATCACTTCGCGCAGGCGGCGAAACACCGCCCCGGCAAGATTGGGCCAGCTGAGTGGCACCAGCACGACAAGCCCGTGGCCATGTGCATAGCCCGGGTTTCGTTTCCGGTAATAGGCAACGTCGAGGCGGTTGTCCTGATGGGACAGCACGGCCTCCTGCGGGGTCTCGATCGTGGTCCAGCCTGCGTCGCGCACCAGCGGATCGGACGGATCGACCGCCGGAAAGTGGAAGCTTTCACTCAGATCAAGCGCCAGATCGCGCACCCTGTCGGGCATGTCACGGTCGGGCGTCGGGTAGATCTTGGGGAAATACTTGTAGAACAGGTGGTAGGACGAGACATGCACCAGCGTCCCGAGATAGTAGAGCGGCGTGAACGGGTGGCGCAGTTTCTGCCGCAGCGCCCGGGTGATGCCGAACCAATAGGTGCTGCCGCGACCGCGGAAATCGGGGTGCAACCCCGCCTCGGCCCGGAGCACCAGATAGGTGCGGCCATTGAGCTTGCGGCGATAGCGGTGCACGGCACAGAACCCGACGGTGGCGCCGGCCTCGTCGAGATAGAGCCGCACCATGTTGCGTTCCGCGTCGGGGAACATGACGTGGTCGAGGAACTCTTCCTTCTCGGGCCCGTGGAAGATCAGTTGCTGGACGGGATAGAGCGCGTCCCCCAGCGCCCTCCGCGCGGTGGCATCAAGCCGGTCGATATCAACCGTGCGCTGGCCGGCAATTTGCCTGGCCAGCGCGGTATCGGTTGATGTGCGATCACTCATCCCAGCGCCGCGTCACAGCGGCCGCAGACACCGCCATGGCCGTGGGTGCCCACGTCCGGCAGGATTTTCCAGCAGCGCTGGCATTTCTCACCGTCTGCCTTCTCGAACACCACGCCGACGCCTTCGATTTCCGGCAGGCGGAAGGCCTCAGCTGGCATTGGGTCACCAGTCAACGCGATGGCCGAGGTGATGCAGATGTCATCAAAGGCCACCGATTTCAGCGCTGCAAGCATGTCCTCTTCACGGATGTGGACCACCGGAGCGGCCTCGAGCGAGGCCCCAATCACCTTGTCGCTACGCTGCACTTCCAGCGCGGCGGTCACGACACGACGGGCCTTGCGGACCTTGGACCATTTTGCGGCCAGCGGTTCATTGAGCCAATCGGCGGGCGTGTCGGGGAAATCCGTGAGGTGCACAGAGCCCGCATCGTCGGGGAAGCGCGACAGCCAAACGTCTTCCATGGTGAAAACCAAGATCGGCGCCAACCATGTGGTCAGGCGGTGGAACAGAATGTCGAGAACCGTGCGGGCGACATGCGCCCGGGGGCTTTCGCCATCGCAGTAAAGCGCGTCCTTGCGGATGTCGAAGTAGAAGGCCGACAGGTCCACGGTGCAGAAGTTGAACACCGCCGAGAAGACGCCCTGGAAATCGAATGCCTTGTAGCCAGTGCGCACGGTGTGGTCGAGCTCGGCCAGACGGTGCAGAACCCATTGTTCCAGCTCGGGCATGTCGGCGGGCGCGACGCGTTGGCTTTCGTCGAACTGCGACAAAGATCCCAGCATGAAGCGCATGGTGTTGCGCAAGCGGCGATAGCTGTCGGCCACACCTTTGAGGATTTCCGGACCGATCCGCTGGTCGGCGGTGTAATCGGTCTGGGCCACCCAGAGGCGCAGGATGTCGGCGCCGTATTGCTTGATCACCTCGTCCGGCACGATGGTGTTGCCGAGCGATTTGGACATCTTGTTGCCCTTCTCGTCCAGCGTGAAGCCGTGGGTGACGACGTTGCGATAGGGCGCACGGCCCATGGTGCCGCAGGCCTGCAGCATCGAGGAATGGAACCAGCCGCGGTGCTGGTCGGTGCCTTCCATATAGACATCGGCGATGCCGTCCTCGGTGCCGTCTTCACGGTCGCGCAGGACGAAGGCGTGGGTCGAACCACTGTCGAACCAGACGTCAAGCACGTCAAACACCTGCTCCCAGTCTTCGGCATGGTAGTCATTGCCGAGGAAGCGGTCCTTGGCGCCGGTTTTGTACCAGGCGTCGGCGCCTTCTTCCTCGAACGCCTGCACGATGCGGGCGTTGACGGCATCGTCACGCAGCAGGAAACCTTCGTCCGTGGGCAGTTTGCCCTTGCGGGTGAAGCAGGTGAGCGGAACACCCCAGGCACGTTGACGCGACAGCACCCAGTCTGGGCGCGCCTCGATCATCGAATAGAGCCGGTTGCGGCCCGTCTGAGGGGTGAATTTCACCAGGTTGTCGATGGAATTCAGCGCCCGTTCACGGATCGTGGTGCCATGCTCATTGTTGCCACCTGCATCCTTGTCGATCGCGGCAAACCACTGGGGCGTGTTGCGATAGATCACCGGGGCCTTGGAGCGCCAGCTATGCGGATAGGAGTGCTTGATCTTGCCACGCGCCAGCAGCCCGCCAACCTCGACCAGTTTGTTGATCACGGCGGTGTTGGCGTCGCCTTCCTTGCCCTTGCGGTTGAGGATGTAGGTGCCGCCAAAGAACGGCAGATCGGCGCGGAAACCGCCATCGTCCATCACGTTGTAGGTGATGACCTGTTCCAGCATGCCCAGATCGCGGTAGAGCTCGTATTCTTCCATCCCGTGGGACGGGGCGCAGTGCACGAAGCCGGTGCCTTCTTCGTCGCTGACAAAATCGGCGGCGCGGAAGTCGCGCAGGTCGTCCCATTCGCCATTGGCGCCTTCGGCCCCGTGGAGGGGGTGTTTGAGGGTCAGACCGGCCAGTTCCGAGGTCGGTACATCGCGCACACGGGTCCACATGCCATCCTCGAGCCGGGCGCGGGCAAAGGTGTCAGTGGCGCGGGTGTCGGCCAGGATATAGCGGTCACCAGTTGCAGCCCAGCATTCGTCGGGCGTGTCGGTGACCTCGTAGAGGCCGTATTCGACGTGATCGCCGAATACCACAGCCTTGTTCGACGGGATGGTCCAGGCAGTGGTGGTCCAGATCACCACATTGGCCCCTTGCAGGTCACCCTCGGTCGCGACCGGAAATTTCACCCAGATGGTGAAGCTGTCCTTATCGTGGTATTCGACCTCGGCCTCGGCCAGGGCGGTCTGTTCCATCGGCGACCACATCACCGGTTTCGAGCCCTGATACAAAGTACCGTTCATCAGGAACTTCTGGAACTCGGCGGCGATCACTGCCTCGGCGTGGAAATTCATCGTCAGGTACGGATCGGGCCAGTTGCCGGTGACGCCAAGGCGTTTGAATTCCTCGCGCTGGATGTCGATCCAGCCATCGGCAAAGGCCCGGCATTCCTGACGGAAGTCGACGATGTCGACCTCGTCCTTGTTCTTGCCCTTCTTGCGGTATTGTTCCTCGATCTTCCATTCGATCGGCAACCCGTGACAGTCCCAGCCGGGGACGTAACGGCTGTCAAAGCCCATCATCTGATGCGAACGCACAATCATGTCCTTGATCGTCTTGTTCAGGGCGTGGCCGATGTGCAAATGACCGTTGGCATAGGGCGGGCCATCGTGCAGCACGAAGGGCGGGCGGTTTTCGGCCTTGCCCTGTTCGCGCAGGCTGTCGTAGACGCCGATGTTTTCCCAGCGCGCCAACCATTTGGGTTCGCGCTTGGGCAGGCCCGCGCGCATCGGGAAATCGGTCTGCGGCAGGTTCAGGGTGGATTTGTAGTCGCGTTTGTCTGCGGGGGTCTGATCGGTCATGGCCCGTATCTTTCCTGTATGGGGGTATTCGGTTTCACGAGATCGGCGTGGCATTCCATACGCCTTGGCCCGGCGGCTCTTGCCTCAGAGCGCCGGGGAAATAATTCGAATAATGATCGTCACGAAACCTGTCATCTTGAGCGGCGTTATAGGGCGGGTTGCGCGGGGCGTCCAGAGGCGGAATGGCGCGGGCGGACGAGAAGCCTTGCATCAGGACCGGCATGACGCTAGAGAGCGTCAAAACAGCTATAACGTGTTTAGGACATTGATGATGAGTGTATTGCGCATTGCATGCTTTACCGCTGCGGCGGCCCTGCTTGTGAGCGGCTGCGACGAGCAGGCCAAGCAGACGGCACAGACCTCTGCCCCAACTGCGGACAGCGCGACCAAGAGCCCGACCAAACCCGCGGCCAAGCCGCAAAAGCAAACCCGCAAGCCCACCACGCAGCAAACCGCGACCTACAGGCTGTCCGACGGCGTGCAGCTGACCAAACAGGGCAAGGCAATGAAGATGCAGGCAGTGACGCCGGTGGTTCTCACGTTCGACAAGGCAGATTTCGACCTGCCCCAGGCTGCCTGGAGTGCGGATTGCACGCTGACAAGCACAACTTTCACCGCCAAGACCAAGGTCGACAAACCCCTGAACCTGCCTGGATATGGGAAACAGACACCGCCGATGACAGTGGCGTGCGCTGTCGGTGCGAAGACACTGACCAAGGCCGTCAATGCGGTGAACCTGACGACTGAAACACGTCAGGCACAGTCAAAAATGCTGATGATGGGATTCGGGATGATCGCGGTGATGGCCGCGGCCAAGCAGGCCGAGAAATTTGACAAAACGCCGAATGTCTATGGCTACCCGCTGAAGATATACATCGACGACTGAGGTCCCAAGGATGGCGCGACATCAGGGCGCCTGACAGGGTCAGGAAAAACAGCTAGGGTCCGGCCGGTGACAGGAGACCGCACGAGATGACTGCCCTACCCCCGAAGTTCGATGTGACCCGCGCGGATATCGAGCGGGTGGTGGCAACCTTCTATGCACGTATTCGAGAACACCCCGGGCTGGGGCCAGTCTTTGCGGCACATGTTGAGGATTGGCCGGCGCATGAGGCCAAGATTGCCCGGTTCTGGGCGAATGCGATCCTGAACGAGCGTGACTATGACGGCAACCCGATGGTGGCGCATATGCAGGCGGGCAATGTGCGCCCGGGCATGTTCGAGATCTGGCTAGATCTGTTCGATCGGGTGTTGGCGCAGGAATTGCGCGAGGACCAGGCACGGGCCTGGTCGGCACTGGCCCACAAGATCGGGCGGGCCCTGCGGGCAGGCGTTGTCGAGCGGATACAGGGACCGGGCGGGGTGCCGATCCTGCGGTGAGAAGGGCAACGTCGCACTTAAGGCGGCCCTCTCGCATGGACGTACGGTTTTTTAGCCGGGATGGGACCTTTGAGGATGAACCGTGCGATCACCAGACCGTGGGATGGTGGTCCAACACACGTTTGAACAACTTTATCTCCGAGAAATCCGTACTAACTCTCTGCGTTGCACTGCCCTTTCAAAATCACCAGCGCCTGCGGGCGGTCTGGTGATCGCACGGCGGCGCTACGCGCCTTGATTCCGTGCGGGTTCCCCGAGCCAAAGGACCGCTCAAGACCGAAGCAGACGTCGCTTGTGTCACATCAGAAAGGCCCCCGAACCACGGTTCATGGATCACCGAAGAAACCCTGCCCGCACGGCCTCAGAACGGCAGCACGACGTCGGGCCGCATCAGCATCAACCAGAGGATCCCCATCACCGCAAAAAACGCCGGGAACCCGCAGGCGAACCAGATGCGGAACAGGCGGTAATGGCGTGGCGGCAGGGGCTGGTTCGCGGCCACGGCGGCGCGGGCAAGGTCGCGCAGGCGGGTCTGGATCCAGACCACCGGTAGCCAGAAAGCCCCTGTCAAAACGTAGAGCGCCAGTGACAGCACGATCCAACCTTCGGTGAGGGACCAGCCCAGTTCATGGGCCAGCCAGAGCCCTGTGATCGGTTGGATCACCACGGCCGAGGCGGTGAAGATCATATCGGCGATCACCACCACGCCAGCGGTATGGGCGACGGCATGGGCGTCACCGCTGCGATGCGCCATCAGCATGAAAAACGCGATCCCGGCCCCGGTGCCCAAAAGCACTGAGGCACCGATCACATGCAGCCAGCGCAGCAGGTCAACAAGCTCCATCCTAGCGGCTTTCCAGAAGCGGCAGGGCCACAACGGCCAGCATCATGCCCGGCAGGATTTTCAGGAGCGGCCCCAGAGGGTCGGCCCAGAGCCACGGCGTTATCACCGTGCCCAGCCCCAGGTAGACCAGGCTGACCAATACCATGCCCAGCGCCGCCTTCTGTGCCGTGGGCCGCCACAAGAGCGCCGCCGCGAGGCCGATATCGACCAGCGCCCAAGCCGCGACCGAAAGCTGGGCGGCCCAGAGTGGCCAGCCGGCCTCAAGCAATGTACCCGCCGCAAAATCAAGCTGTGCCAGCCCGATCAGGCCGGACAGCACCCAGAACAGCGCCAGCGTGCCGACCACGAAAGGCATGACCAGACGGGCGCGGGCCGCCAGGCGGTCCTCGGAGCGGGCGGGCATCCGGGCGAGCGTCTCGCCCAGCGATGCGATCGGGAAACCGCCGGCGGCGCGCCATGGTTCCGGGTCGCCAACTACCTCGTCGGAGAGCGCTGTGAGCGCGTTCGAGCGCAGCGGCGAACGCCAGCCGAGACGACCCAGCAAGTCGGCACCGAAGGACGTCAGCTTCAGCAGCCATTTCGGGGCGTTGATCGTTCTGTTGGCCGGCGCAAAGCCAAGCCAGGACCGCAAGGACGCAGTAATCTCGCCCAAGCTGTGAGGACTGTCCTCAACCAGGTCGGCCTCGGTGCCCGAGGGTATGTCGCCCCTGATACAGGCCTCGACGGCGCGACCAATGTCGCGCGTGCCGATGGTCTGGATCGGGATGCCGCCCATCGCCAGCGGCTGCACCAACGGCACGGCGCCCAGCATCCGCAAGAGGCCAGTCGCGCCGTAGGCGGTGCTGGCAAGCACAAGGCCGGGGCGCAGGACCCAGTGCTTGGCCCCCGAGGTGCGCACGGCGGCATCACCCGCGGCCTTGGAACGGAAGAAATGCGTCGTGGCGTCGGGCCTGACGCCGATCGACGAGATCTGCACCAGCGCGGTATTGTGGGTGGCGCAGGCCTCGGCCAGGGCGGCGACGGATGTGGCATGCACCGCTGTCAGATCATCGCTTGGGCCGTCCTGCAACGCCCCGGCAGCGTTTACCACCACGTCGATGTCGCGCAGGTAGGGCAGCCAATCCGACGGCACGGTCATGTGGGCCATGTCGTGGATATACCAATCGAGCCCGGGAAAGGCCTGCCGCGCGGTCAGGATCGAACGGCCCAGCCCGGTGACGTGATGGCCTGCCTCGATCAGGTGGCGGGTGATCGCCGCCCCGATCATGCCATAGGCGCCAACAACGAGAATCCGGCTCATTTGCTGCTCCCGAAGAGGCCCTTGAGCGCCCGGCCCACGGTGGCCGAGACCGAGGGGCGCTTGGTGGCGGAGAACGGCAAGGGACGGCAGACCTCGATGGCCGCGACACCGACACGGGCGGTGAGTGCGCCATTGACCACGCCTTCGCCGAAACGGCGCGAAAGCTTGCTCAGAAGGCCACCACCTGCGAGCGAGCCGAGCATGTCATCGCCCACGGCGACTGCACCGGTGGCGACAAGGTGGGTCAGCACGGCACGCGTCAACCGCCAGGAGCCCAAAGTGCCAGAGCGCCCGCCATAGACCTCGGCCACCCGGCGGATCATGCGCAGGTTGGCGGTGAGCGCGGCGACCACGTCGGCCAGGGCCAGTGGCACGATGGCGGTGACGGTGGCGACCTGTCTGGCGGCGGCTTCGACCTCGCGCAAAGCGGCCTTGTCGAGCGGGGTCAGCAACTCGGTCTCGGCCAAGCCCAGAAGGGCTTCGGCATCGAATTGCTCGTCTGACCTTTCGGACAGCCTTGCGCGGCCCCATTCGGTGATTTCGCGCCCGGAATAAAGGCGATCGAGGCGTGAGACCACATCGCGGGCGGCGTCAAGATCATTGTCAGCAAGCGCGGTTGTTGCGGCGTGATGCAGCGCATCCATCCGCCGAAGGCGCGAGAAGGCAGCAAGTTCCTTGATGGCAATGGCCAACAGCACCAGCAGGAAGGCCACGCCCAACGCGGCCACGGCCCAGCCAAGGAGTGGCGCGCGGTCGATCAGACCGAGGGCGAAATCCCATGCGGCCACGGACAGGAAGGCGGTAACCAGCGCCACCAGCAACCCCCAGAACCAGCGCGCCAGCCGCGATGGGCGCCGCGTGGCGAGCGCCGCGACAGATTGCATCGCCCTGCCCTCGGGCAAATCAATGGTTTCAGGCACCGGCGGGGCCTCGGCCGGGCTGGCGGGCTTTTTGCCTTCGAGATCAATAAGAACCGGGCCGTTGGTCATGGTGCATCCTTTTCCCAGATCATCCGCAAATCGGGCAGACCGTCATCATTGCCCTGCCCGAAACCAAGGCTTGCAGTGTAAAACCCGTGAGCGACATAGAAGGCCCGCGCCTGGGTGTTGTCCTGCGCAGTCCAGAGCTCCAGCCGCTCGGCTTGTCTCTTAGCCTCGTGCATCAACAGCGAGGCGATCCCCTGCCGCCGGGCATCCGGATGGGTATAGAGCGCATGCACCCGGTTCCCATCGCGGGCAAGGAAGCCACGCGGCCCCAGCCGCCCCGGCACATGGGTGATCTGCCGCTTGCGGATCAATCTCGCCAACAGCTTCAAATCCCCGAGGCGCGCCCGCAATGAGCGACGAGGCGCGGCACTCCACAGGATTCGGGCCAGTCGGAACAGGTGCCAGAGGCGGGCGTGACGGGGAGTGGGTTTTGTCATGCGCGCCCTCTTTCCCAGGCAAATTGCACATCCGGCAACCCTTCTTCATTGTCGCCATCGGTGCGGTCGATCTCGGTGAATCCTTCGCGGGCGTAAAAGCACCGCGCACCGGGATTGGTCTGGAAACACCACAAACGCAGATGATCACGCCCGTCGCGGGCCCGATCGAGCAGTGCCGTACCAATCCCCTGCGACCGGGCCCCCGGCGCAACGTAAAGCGCCGGGACCGCATCATTGTCGACCGAGATAAAACCGGTTGGCGGGGCCGGGTCGGTCACGAAAACCTGCACCTTCTCAGCCAGATGGGTCACGAACTTCAGATCGTCGTCGCGGCTGTGCAGCACGGGTATCCAAGGGGTCTCGCGCGCCCAGTCGCCACGGATCCGAGCCAGGGCCGCAACATGGGCAGAGGTTGCAGGAGCGATCTTCACAACCGATCCCCCAACAGGAACTCGGCAGCACGATCCAGCCGGATATGCGGCGGCCCCTCGTTCGGTTTCAGGCTGAGCTGCGCGGGCGCGAACTGCATCACCTCGTAATCGGCATCAAGCCAGGTCTCGGCTCCGTCGCGGGCGGGATTGAGCAGGCGCATCGGGTCCTGCGGCAGATCACCGGGGTAGAAGGCTGCTTGTTTGCCGGTCTCGAGCAGCGTGCCGCGCACACAATCCAGCGCCTCGCCCTCATGGGTCAGGGTTTCTTCGGTGGTGGCGCGCAAGGACGCCATCGCCATGGCGCGGGTGTCAGCCCCGGCAAAATCGGCCCGGTCTGCAGCGTCACGCACCAGCGCCTGCATGATCGCCGCCAGCCGGTCGTGTTGTTTATGGTGCAGATGATCGGCCTTGGTGGCGGCAAACAGAATCTTTTCGACCCGCTTGCCCATCAGGAGCCGCGTCAGGAACGCGTTGCGCCCCGGGCGGAAGGCACCAAGGATATCACTCATTGCATGGCGCATGTCATCGACAGCCCGCGGCCCGGAATGGATCGCGCCCAGCGCGTCGATCAGCACCACCTGCCGATCGATCCGCGAGAAGTGATCGCGGAAAAAGGGCTTCACCACCTGCGATTTGTAGGCCTCATAACGGCGCTCCATTTCGCGGCGCAGCGAGCGACGCTTTGACGGGCCATCCGAAGGCAGCGGTGCAAAGGTCAGCGCTGGCGAGCCAGCCAGGTCACCGGGCAGCAGGAACCGGCCCGGGGTGCAGTCGGAAAAGCCCTGCGCACGGGCCTCATGCAAGTAACCGGTGAAGGAATGGGCAAGATCACGAGCGACCGTTTCATCGTGTTTTTCATCACCCTGGGCTGTGCGGGCTAGATCCAGATAAGCCTTTGCACAAGCGCGGTTTTCCAGCCTTTGCAACACATCGCGAGACCATGTCCCATAGTCCTTGTCCATCAGACCCAAATCTAGCAGCCACTCGCCGGGGTAATCGACAATGTCGAGATGCATAATGCGCGGTCCTTGCAGGCCGGAAAGCAGCCCCGAGGGCCGCACACGAAGCGACAGGCGCAGTTCCGATACGGCGCGGGTGCTGTCGGGCCAATGCGGGTCGGCGGCGGTCAGCGCGCCCAGATGCGCCTCGTAATCAAACCGCGGTACAGTGTCGTCGGGCTGGGGTTGCAGGAACGCGGCCTCGATCCGGCCTTCTTGTGCCGCCACCAGCCCCGGCATCCGCCCCCGATCCATCAGGTTCGAAACCAGCGATGTGATGAACACGGTCTTGCCCGCCCGCGACAGACCCGTCACACCCAGTCGGATAACCGGCTCGAAAAACGTCTCGGACACGGTGTCAGAGATATTCTCGACCCCGCGGGTGATCGTATCTGCCAACCTTGCAATAACCACTCGACGCCCCTTTGCGCATCTTCACGCCATAGATAATATCCCCCTGCCTGCGATGCCACCCCTTGCAGCTGCGACGCAGGAAGCGCTAAGGGCAGATATGCCCAGATACGCGCTCAAAATCGAATACCACGGCGCACCCTTTGCCGGGTGGCAGCGCCAGGCCGATCAGCCCTCGGTTCAGGGGGCGATCGAACAGGCTCTGGCCCAGCTGGAACCACGCGACCACACCATCGCCGCCGCCGGACGCACCGATGCCGGCGTACATGCCCTGGCGCAGGTGGCACATTGCGACATGGAACGCGACTGGAAACCGTTCCGCCTTTCCGAAGCCCTGAACTACCACCTGAAACCGCAGCCGGTGGCAATCGTAGATGCGGCACAGGTTGATGATGCCTGGCATGCAAGGTTCTCCGCCATCGAACGGCAGTACCTCTTCCGTCTGCTGGTGCGCCGGGCGCCCGCCACACATCTGAAGGGGCTGGTCTGGCAGGTGAAGAGCCAACTCGACCTCGAGGCAATGCGCGCAGGCGCGGCCCATCTGATCGGGCGACATGACTTCACCACTTTCCGCTCGACCATGTGCCAGGCAGAAAGCCCGGTGAAAACGCTTGACGAGATCACCATTGACGAACGCCCCCACGAGACCGGTACCGAGTTCGCTTTTCACCTGCGGGCACGGTCCTTTCTGCACAACCAGGTGCGTTCGATTGTCGGCACCCTGGAGCGGGTTGGCGCCGGATCATGGCCGCCCGAGCAGGTGAAATCAGCGCTTGAGGCCTGTGACCGCGCTGCCTGTGGCCCGGTCTGCCCGCCGGAGGGGCTTTACTTGGCAGGGGTCGGGTATCCCGACGATCCTTTCGGCTAAGACAATCGTCGGATTTTGAGCAATTGAACCAAGAAAGAGAACCTGCCTCGGTCTCTTTCTTGGAGGTAAATACTCCGGGGGTTTGGGGGCAGCGCCCCCAAGGCCTCCGTGGCCCGAACGGACTCCAAACTGCGCGCGTCAGCGCACCGCCGGGTTACGCGCTGCGCGACAGACGCTCTTCCAACACCTCGAAGGGCACGCCAGGATCATCCTTGGCGTCGCGGATAACCAGAGAGGTTTTCACCGATGCCACGTTATCTGCTGCGGTCAACTCCTCGGTCAGGAAGCTCTGGAAGGTCGACAGATCGGGCGCCACGCATTTCAGGATGAAATCCACCTCGCCATTGAGCATGTGGCACTCGCGCACCAGCGGCCAGCCGCGGCAGCGGTCCTCGAAAGCCGAGAGATCCGCCTCGGCCTGGCTTTGCAGGCCAACCATGGCGAAAACCTGCACTTCGAAACCCAGTTCACGCGGATTCACATCGGCATGGTAGCCCCGGATCAGCCCCTGTTCCTCGAGCGTGCGCACCCGGCGCAGACAGGGCGGGGCCGAAATGCCGACGCGTTTGGCCAGCTCGACATTGGTCATGCGCCCATCGGCCTGCAACTCGGCCAGAATCTTGCGGTCGATAGGGTCAAGGCGCGAACCTGGCATGCGGGCGACTCCTGCTTTTTGGATTTTCGGATGTTATAGCACCGCCAAGCGCGCGCGCAATAATATTTCGCGCATCCGCAACATCGTTACACAGAGTTTTTTGCCCCACGGCGCGGCGCGACAAAGCGGCACCCGGACCAGTTCCCGGGGGCCAAGGGGGTTTTCTCGCGCCCGGCGCGTGGTTATATGCCGCGAGAACGCAAATTCAGCCGGGGGGCTCATCATGGCCGAGACACGTCACACCAAGGTTCTGATCATCGGATCGGGACCCGCAGGGTATACCGCGGGGGTTTATGCCAGCCGCGCCATGCTGGAGCCGATCCTGGTGCAGGGGCTCGAGCCCGGCGGACAGCTGACCACCACGACGGAAGTGGAAAACTACCCCTCGTTCATCGACATCCAGGGCCCCGAGTTGATGATGAAGATGGAAGAGCACGCCCGCGCCACAGGCACTGAAGTTATTGGCGACATCATCACCGATCTCGACCTGAGCGAGCGCCCGTTCAAGGCCAAGGGCGACAGCGGCACGCTTTACATCGCCGACGCGGTGATCCTGGCGACCGGGGCCCGGGCCAAATGGCTTGGGCTGGACAGCGAGGAGAAGTTCAAGGGCTTTGGTGTTTCCGCCTGCGCCACCTGTGACGGATTCTTCTATCGCGGCCAAGAGATCGTCGTGGTCGGCGGCGGCAACACTGCCGTCGAGGAAGCGCTGTTCCTGACCAATTTTGCCTCGAAAGTGACGCTGATTCACCGCCGCGACGAGCTGCGTTCGGAGAAGATCCTCGAAGACCGGTTGATGAAAAACGAAAAGATCGAACCGTTGTGGTTCCACACGCTGGAAGAAGTGATGGGCGACGAGGACCCGAAGGGGGTCACTGGCGTCAAGGTCAAGCATGTGAAGACCGGCGAAATCAGCGAGATCCCGTGCAAGGGTGTGTTCATCGCCATCGGCCACGCACCGGCAAACGAATTGGTCAAGGACGTGCTGGAGACCCATATGGGCGGTTACGTGGTGACCAAACCGGATTCGACCGCCACCTCAATCCCCGGCGTTTTCGCCGCCGGCGACCTGACCGACCATGTCTATCGCCAGGCGGTGACCAGCGCCGGCATGGGCTGCATGGCCGCGCTCGAGGCCGAGCGTTTTTTGGCCGAGCAGAAAGACTGAGGGACAACCACCTGAAAACAAGTCTGTTTTCGAACGCCCCGCCTCAACCGGCGGGGCGTTTCGCGTTGCAACCCGGCCATACCGCAGAATGCCCCGAATTGAACTCTTGATTTTTGTTCAGAAATGAACAATACGGGATTTGTTCACAAATGAACGCACATCGAGCAGCGCCGGATAACTATGCCCGAAGCCACAACCCAAATGTCCGAAGACGCCGATCTGCGTTTTCGCCTGTTGCGCCAGCTTGACCTGGCGCCCGAGGCGTCGCAGCGGGAGACGGCCGAGGCCTTGGGCATCAGCCTGGGCAAGCTCAATGCATTGCTGCGCGCCGCCACCGAGGCCGGTTTCGTGCAGATCAGCGACAGCGCCAGCACCGACCGGCGCAAACGCCAGGCCTATCTGCTGACCCCCAAGGGGGCGGCGGAAAAATCCCGCCTCACCGATCAATTCCTGGCCAGGAAACTGGCCGAATATGACGCGCTGCACGCCGAACTGACCGGCAGCACCAGCAACCTAGTCAATAGTAAGAACAGGACCCAAACCATGCAGAACCTTCACGCCCCTATCCCCGAGCTTTTCGTCTCGTATGACAGCGCGCAAAAGCTCAAGCGCGAAGCCGTCGACCTGGTGTCGTGGGATCTGACCCCGCGCCAGATCTGTGACCTGGAACTTCTGATGAACGGCGGCTTCAACCCGCTCAAGGGGTTCCTGACCGAAGAAGACTACACCGGTGTGGTCGAGAGCATGCGGCTGGCCGATGGCAGCCTGTGGCCGATGCCGATCACGCTGGATGTGAGCCAGGACTTTGCCGACAGCATCGAACCGGGTCAGGACATCGCCCTGCGCGATCAGGAAGGTGTGATCCTGGCAATCATGTCGATCGGTGACAAATACACCCCCAACAAGGCCCGCGAGGCCGAGAAGGTGTTCGGCTCTGATGACGATGCCCACCCGGCGGTGAACTATCTGCATAACGTGGCCGGTCCCGTCTATCTGGGCGGGCCGGTCACCGGCATCCAACAGCCAGTGCATTACGATTTCCGTGGCCGCCGCGACACCCCCAACGAATTGCGCGCCTATTTCCGCAAGCTGGGCTGGCGCAAGGTTGTCGCCTTCCAGACCCGCAATCCGCTACACCGGGCGCACCAGGAGCTGACCTTCCGCGCCGCCAAGGAGGCGCAGGCCAACCTGTTGATCCACCCGGTCGTGGGCCTGACCAAACCGGGCGATGTCGACCATTTCACTCGCGTGCGCTGTTACGAGGCGGTTCTGGACAAGTACCCGCAATCGACCACATCGATGAGCCTGCTCAATCTGGCGATGCGCATGGCCGGCCCGCGCGAGGCGGTTTGGCACGGCCTGATCCGCGCCAACCACGGCTGCACCCATTTCATTGTCGGCCGCGACCACGCCGGCCCGGGGAAAAATTCCGCGGGCGAGGACTTCTATGGCCCCTACGATGCGCAGGATCTGTTCCGCGAGCATCAGGAGGAAATGGGCATCGAAATGGTCGACTTCAAACACATGGTCTATGTGCAGGAGCGCGCCCAGTACGAACCCGCCGATGAGATTGCCGACAGGGACAACGTTACCATCCTGAACATCAGCGGCACCGAGCTGCGCCGCCGTCTGCGCGAAGGGCTGGAAATTCCGGAATGGTTCAGCTTTCCCGAGGTGGTGAAGGAGCTGCGTCTTCGTTATCCACCGCGGTCGCAACAGGGGTTCACCGTGTTCTTCACCGGTTTCTCGGGCTCGGGTAAATCGACCATCGCCAACGCGCTTTTGACCAAGCTGATGGAAATGGGCGGGCGTCCGGTGACGCTGCTTGATGGGGACATCGTTCGGAAAAACCTGTCGAGCGAACTTGGCTTTTCGAAAGAGCACCGCGACCTCAACATCCGCCGGATCGGTTACGTTGCCAGCGAGATTACCAAGAATGGCGGTATTGCCCTCTGTGCGCCGATTGCACCCTATGCCACAACCCGGCGTGCCGTGCGCGAGGACATCGAATCCTATGGCGCCTTTGTCGAGGTTCATGTCGCCACCACGATCGAGGAATGCGAACGCCGCGACCGCAAGGGGCTCTACAAGCTGGCACGCGAGGGCAAGATCAAGGAGTTCACCGGAATCTCCGATCCTTATGACGTGCCGGTCGATCCGGAGCTGCGGGTCGAGACCGAGAATGTCGAGGTCGACAACTGTGCCCACCAGGTGATCCTGAAATTGGAATCGATGGGTCTGATCGGGACCAACTGATCCGCCCTGACGAAAGTAAGAAAGCCTCGGTGCCGCATGACATCGGGGCTTTTTCTATTTCCGCGCCTAGCTGCGTCCGGCGGCAAAGGCGGCGGCTTTGGCCCGGTCGCGCCGCAGGGTTTCAAACAGCCGCTCGTAATCGGACAGGCGCATGCCGAAGGCCTTTTGGAAGGCTGTTTCCCAATTGTTCCCGTGACCGAGATAACGCCAGTAGTTCAAGATTGACTGGGCACCATTACGCTCGGCCAGAAGGCGCGCGGCAAGATGCGCGACCGCGTATTGATCGCCCCCCTTCAGGGCGCCATGTTCGCGCATGTTGCGAAGCGACTTCGCCGATTTTGCCGCACGATTGACGTAGCCACCAATCCCGGGGTTCTTGAGCCCGCCGTGGCGGATCAGCCAGTCAAGTTGTGCCACTTCGGCGGTGCCCTCGACCATCCATTTGGGGCCCATTGAGCGGCGAGCATAGTAGTTGCGCCGGGCAAAGCTCTTGGAATTGGTCAGTTCGCGCTGCACGTGATGCATGTATTCATGCACCATGATGCCGGTGATCACGCGCCTTGTCTTCTTTTGCCAGGCGGCATCGAACCGTTTGGCCGTGGGCCAGCAGACAAGAAGCTGATTGATGATTGCCACACCGCCATAGCTGTAGCCCTCGTCGCAGACACGGTTGATGAATTTTGACATGCCGCCAAAGGAATAGCGCCGCTTGCGCTGCAGCTCGGCGGCAAAGCCCGCCAGTTCGCGGACATCGTGCGAGCCGGCCACATCAACCCGGCTGGCTGACAGGAAACCGTAGCGGCTGCGGAAATAGTTTTCGGTATCGCGAAACGCCTGGGCGACCACCTTGTGCGGCACCGATCCGGGCCCGCCATGGGCATAGACGATCGGTGGCTTGGCCGAGGGCATAAATTTGCGCGCAGCCGGGTGGGACATGCCAATCTCGCGGCACCAGCCAACGGCGGTTTCAAGCTTGAAGCCCGGCAGCGCGCGTATGGCGGCGGATTTTCCCTGTTGTTTCATGGCCTGCGTGGCGGCTCGAGTCTGAGGATCGACCCTGCCGTCCGGTTTCGGCACCGAATAGCCCAGCGCCGCCACCTGAGCTTCGACACAGGCGACCGACGGATCCGGTCCCGCCGCATGACCCGGCAGCGCAAGAACCAGAAGAAAAAATGAAAAAAGAAAAGACGGCATGAAACGCAAAACGGTACCTTTTGTGTGTGTTTCCGCCACGCTCCAACATCCCTGACGGTTTCGCAAGTCCAATCGGCACAACCGTTAAGTGTTGCCCTTTTCCCTTGCCAGAGAACGGCCGTCTGCGCAGGCTGTGCCCATGGCGGGAGTTGACGATATCTTCGATGGCGGTGCGCATCCGCGCGCCAAGATCGGGTTCGTCCTGCTGGCAACCGAGCAGACCATCGAGGATGACGCGATGCGGCTTTGTCCCGAGGGCGTTGGCATGCATTTCACCCGGGTCAGCAACCCGGATTCGATCACGCTCGACAGCCTGACCGACCTGGTCGGTGACCTTTCCCGGGCGGCAAGCACGCTGTTGCCGGACGGATCATTGGACGTGATCTGTTACGGCTGCACGTCGGGCAGTCTTGTGGCCGGCGAGGACCGGGTTTTTACCGAGTTGAACAGGGGTGCGCCGGGCGCTGTGGCGACATCGCTGATCACCGGGGTGATCGCCGCCATGCAGGCGCTGGATGTGCGACGGATCGCGGTGGCGACGCCCTACCTGGACGAGATCAACAATATGGAACGGGTCTATCTCGAAGACCGCGGTTTCGATGTTGTGCGGATCGAGGGGCTGCAGCTGGAAAAGGACAGCGACATGATCCGGGTGCGGCCCGATTTCATCGCCGAGTTTGCCGCGTCGCTGGACGGGCCGGAGGTGGACGCGGTGTTCATCAGCTGCGGTGCGCTGCGGTCGCTTGGCATTGTGGGCGGTTTGGAACAGCGGCTGGGCAAGCCGGTGATCTGCTCGAACCAGGCAATGATCTGGGATTGCCTGCGCAAGGCCGGGATCAAAGATCGGCTTGAGGGGTTCGGGCGATTGTGGCGGGAATTCTAGGGTTTAGCCAACTCGCGCGGCTATTGGCCTTGAGCTGACTTTCGAATTGCTTGCGCAATCCGACCGGCTGGGGGGCCAGCCCCCCAGACCCCCCGGGATATTTCTGGCAAGAGGAAGAGGCGAGCCGGGGTGTTGGAATGACCGCTTCAGGCCAAACCCGGCAGTCCGAGAATCGCTAAACCTCCCAAGCCACCGGCATCGACAACGGTCCCCGGAACGCCCAGCCACCGAATTCGGTCTCACCCTCCAACTTTAACCCGGGCAACCGATCAAAGATCATCGGCAGCGCCACATCGGAGATCAGGCTTCGCGCGGCCCACGCCCCGGCACAGAAATGCGGCCCCGCGCCAAAGGCGATGGACGGCGCGACATTCTGGGTCATGTCGAACAGTTCGGGTCGGTCGAACACCGTTTCGTCCCGGTTGCCCGATCCGAACATGAGAAACACCCGGTCCTCGGGTTCGAGCGTGACACCGTGCAGCTGATACCGTTGCGCCACACGGCGCGGGCTCATCCCCACCGGAGACATCCAGCGCGAATACTCCTCGAAGGCGTCCAGCCAGCTGGCGTCTCCGTCGTCGATCATCTGCAATTGGTCGGGATGGGTCAGAAGGGTCCAGACCACGCCGGAAATCACGTCACGTATCTCGTTCTGCCCGCCCGAGATGGCCAGTTTGACGTTGGCCCGTGTTTGGGCGTCGCTGAGCCCGGCCTGCAGGTGTACCGACAGGAGCGACGTGTCGGGTGTCTCGGTCAGTGCCGGGATCATTTCGTCGATATAGCGGTCAATGGCGGCGGTGCAGTCGTGGCAATTGGCCTCGACCTCCGGGTCGCCACGGTAGTTGGCGCATCCGTCGATCATGCCCTGGCTGACGCGATCCATCTCCTGCCAGCTGATGCAGGTCAGCCCGGTGATGACCTTGAGCGCCTCGCCGGCAATGCGCCGCGAGATATCGCGCACCATGTCGGCATGGCCCTGTGGGTGGATATCCGCCAGGGTTTCGGCGGTCAGGCGCTCGAAGGCCCCTTTCCAGACCTGCTTCACCGTCTTGGGCGACACGGTGGGAAAGATCGCCCTGCGCTCGGCCATGTGCGCCTCGCCATCCTTGCGCATCATGTTCTGACCCATGAGCAGGGTCATCAGGCCCTCGGGCTGGTCGGACGAGAAGATCTCGATCTTCTTTTCGTTCTCGAAAATATCGTCACGGCGAGTCAGCAGCGTGGCGCCCAATTGCGGCACATAGGCCACCGGGCATTCAGTGCGCATGCGTTTGAGATCCGGATAAGGGTCACGCCAGAAGGTATCGGGATCGATTTCGTAATGCGGGGCGTTGGACATTGAGCGATTCCCTTTTGCATTTCATGTTGACATGACAACACGCTTCGAGTTGTCATGTCAACACGCCTGCCTATGGTTGGCGGACGCCGGAGAACAGAAATGACCGACACCCCCGACCTGCCCGACAGCCTTTTTCTTGTGGATGCCGAGGAAGCGGCCGGGGCGACGCTGAGTTTTTCCCGGGCGACAACCGTGCTTTTGACCTTTGCCGCCAACCGGTTCACCCGCAGCGCTGCACGGCTCTACCAGCAGGAATTTGGCATCGGGGCGATGGACTGGCGGATGCTGGTGATGCTGACCCGGGTGCCGGGGTGCAGCGTCGCCACAGCCAGCAGAACCATGGGCATCGACAAGGCCGCCGTCAGCCGCAGCCTGGCCCGGCTGGAACAAACCGGATTGGCGGCCGCAACCTGCAATTCCCCGGACGAGCGGCGCAAGGACTGGTCATTGACCGGAGCCGGGCAAGCGTTGCACGGGCGGATATTGGCAGTGGCCCTGCAACGGCAGAAAGAGCTGCTGGCCGGGTTTACCGAGGAGGAGGTCACCGCGTTCAACGGATACCTGACCCGGCTACTTGAGAACCTGGAGGAATTGAATTCGCAAGGCTGAGCAAGTCAGGCGGCGGGCGTGCCGCCTTCAAGCACGGTCTGGTATAGCGGGCGGTCGATATTGCCGCCCGACAGGATCAGGCCGACCGTCTTGCCCTTGTTGCGGTCCCTTTCCTGCAACGCCAAAGCCAAGGCCGCCGCCCCTGCCCCCTCGGCCAGGTTATGAGTGGCGGCATAGTAGAGCCGCATTGCCGCGGCGATCTCATCATCGCTGACCGCGCCGATATGGCTGGCGCCGGTGGAATAGATGTCGAAGGCGTCTTGCACCGGAACGCGAACGCATGTGCCATCAGCGAATGTGCGGGCCTCGTTGGTCTCTACCAGACGCCCAGCGTCGACCGAGAGTTTCACGCAAGGGGCACCTTCCGCCACCACGCCGACGATCTCGGTGTCCAAGCCCAGCGCATCGCGGGCGGCAATCGTGCCGCAGATGCCCGAGCCGCAGCCGATGGGCACATAGACCACATCGAGATCGGGATGGGCGGTGAAAAGCTCATAGCCATATGTCGCCACGCCGCGCACCAGTTCGGTGTGAAACGGCGGCACCGGGTAGAGCGGTTCGGAGGCGGCGAGGCGCATGGCCTCGTCCTTGGCCTCGTCAAAGTCCTGCCCATGCTCGATCAATTCGGCACCATAGGCGCGCATTGCAGCGTTTTTCTCGACCGAATTGCCGTGGGGCACGAATATCTTGGCCCGCAGGCCCATCGCAACGGCGGCGCGCGCCTGGGACTGGCCGTGATTGCCACGGGTGGCGGTGATCACGCCTTCCATCTCGGGATGGGTGCGTTTCAGCCAGTCGATGAAAGTGATACCGCCGCGCACCTTGAAGGCACCGGTGGGGGCGTGGTTTTCATGTTTGACGATGGCGGTGGCGTCGAGGGCCTCGCTCAGGAGCGGCCATTCGTGTTGGGGCGTGGGCGGGACATGGGCGCTGACCAGGGCGTGGGCGTCCTGCAATTCCTTGACGGTGAACATGTTGTGTCTCCCTTGCCCTTGTTCGGGCGCAGAGTGACAGGCGCTGGCACCGGGGTAAAGCCCGTCCTATGGTGACGCCATGACGGTGATATCGCTGACCTCGATCCCGCCCCGGTTTGGCGGGCTGGGCCCGGTGCTCGAAAGCCTGCTCACGCAGGGTGCCGAAGCGGTGGTTCTGGTCTTGTCGCGCCGTTACGCGCGGTTTCCGGGCCCGGTTTCTCCCCCGCCGCTACCGGCCGGTGTCGCGGTGCTTTGGGCCGAGGATATTGGCCCCGCGGGCAAGCTGATCCCGGTTCAGCGGGCCTATCCGGGTGACGCCATTGCTTATTGTGATGATGATTGCCTCTATGCGTCGGGATGGTTGACTGCATTGGAAGACATGGCCGCGACGGGGCGCGTTGTGGCCGCATCGACCTTCGAGGTGGCGCGGTTGAAACGAAAGGGGGAATTGGTCGCCCAGGGGTTTGCCGGCGTTCTGACCCCGGCTGGCCTGTCATTTGATCCGCCGCCCGAACCGTGTCGCATGGCAGATGATTTGTGGTTTTCGGCGCAAATGGAAAGGCAGGGGTTGGTGATCGACACCTGTCCCCAGGCGCGGGCAAAAGTTTTCCCTCAGGAAGCTCCGAATGGGTTGCAAGAGCAAGACCGGGCAACGGCGAATGCACAGGCCGCCGCGCACATTCACAAGGTGTTGGGGGTGTGGCCTTCGACGTAGGCTTAATGCACCGCGACGGGTGCCAGATCATTCTGTCGCGCCAGCACGAAGGCCAGCGCACGGTCACGCACCAGCGCCAGTTGTTCACCATCGGCGCGGTGCACCGCGTAGAGAGTTTCCAGCCCGTCCGCCTGTTCGCGGACCTCTTCCGGCAGGTCCTTGACCGCCACGGCCCGCACGTAAACGATCCGATTGTCGTCCTCGGGCAGGAAATCCACTTTCACATCCATGACAATTACCCCTTTCGAATATTGATCTTCTGCACCACTTGTTCAGGCACGGCACGGGTCAGATCGACGTGGAGAAGACCGTTCTCCATCACCGCCTCGCCCACCTCGACACCATCGGCCAGCACGAAGCTGCGCTGGAACTGGCGCGCGGCGATGCCGCGGTGCAGGAACACGCGGCCCTCACTGTCGTCTCCTTGCCGGCCGCGGATCACCAGTTGATGATCCTCGACGGTGATCGAAAGATCATTTTCGGCAAAACCGGCCACGGCCAGCGTGATGCGATAGGCGTTTTCCGAGGTCTGTTCGATATTGAAGGGCGGATAGCCCTCGTTGCCGGATTTGGCATTGCGTTCGAGCAGACGCTCGAGCTGATCGAAGCCAAGGAGGTAGGGGTGCGACCCCAGGGTAAGTTTCGTCATCGACACGAGCCCTTTTGACAGTCAAGCGACACATGTGTGCGGCCCCGTTATGGCAACCGCTTCCCTCGAAATATGGGAAGTTGCCGCGCAACGTGCAAGGTCAGGCGCTAAAGCTTTGCGAAAAAGGCGGAATTTTTGTATGATGAGGGCATTCGAGGCGAAAGGAATCAGGCCCGTATGAATGCCCCTTCTGACATTTCGATGAAAACCGACGAGGTGCTGCGCGTTGAGCTGGAAGTGTTCCGCCGCGAGCACCGTGATCTGGACGAAGCCATTCAGGCGCTGGAGGACAAGGCAACCGCCGATCAGCTGACCATCAAGCGGCTGAAAAAGCAGAAACTGCGCCTCAAAGACATAATCGCGATCATCGAGGACCGGTTGACGCCGGATATTATTGCGTAGGTCCACATTTTCCCTATAGTTCGCCCTTCCTTGAAAGGGGCCTGACATGAGCGATGTGAAAGTTGGCATCATCATGGGCAGTCAGAGCGACTGGCCGACGATGAAACTGGCAGCGGATATTCTGGACGAATTGGGCGTGGCCTATGAGGCCAAGATCGTCTCGGCCCACCGGACACCGGACCGGTTGTGGGACTATGGCAAGACCGCCGTCGCGCGCGGCTTGCAGGTGATCATCGCCGGCGCCGGGGGCGCAGCGCACCTGCCGGGCATGATGGCCAGCAAGACGCGGGTGCCGGTGGTAGGCGTGCCGGTGCAGACCAAGGCCCTGTCGGGCGTCGATAGCCTCTATTCGATCGTGCAGATGCCCAAGGGCTTCCCGGTGGCGACCATGGCGATCGGTGCGGCGGGCGCGGCCAATGCCGGGTTGATGGCGGCCGGTATCCTGGCCAACGGCGATACGGAATTGGCCGAACGACTGGACGCGTGGCGCGATGCCCTGTCGGCCTCGATCCCGCAGGAGCCGCAAGATGACTGAGGCGCTGCAACCGGGGACGATGATCGGTATCCTGGGCGGCGGCCAGCTGGGCCGGATGCTGTCGGTGGCGGCCTCGCGGCTGGGCTTCCGTTGCCATATCTTCGAACCCGGTGCGATGCCGCCGGCGGGACAGGTGGCCGAAAAGGTGACAACGGCGGGCTATGATGACGCTGAGGCGCTCAAGGCGTTTGCCGAAAGCGTCGATGTCATCACCTACGAATTCGAAAACATCCCGACATCGGCGCTGGATATCCTGGAGACATTGAAGCCGATCCGCCCGGGGCGCGAGGCGCTGCGGGTGAGTCAGGATCGGATCATCGAGAAGGATTTCCTGAGCGGGCTGGGATTGAAAACCGCGCCCTACGCCGCGGTCAACTCCGAGAACGACCTGCGCGATGCGGTGGCCGAGATCGGGTTGCCCGCGATCCTGAAGACCTGTCGGTTCGGCTATGACGGCAAGGGTCAGGCGCGGCTGAACTCCGAGGCGGATATTGCCGAGGCCTGGGCAGCAATGGCGGAGGCTCCTTCTGTTCTGGAGAGGTTTGTCGATTTCAGCCATGAAGTCTCGGTCATTGCGGCACGGGGCACCGACGGGGCGGTGGCCTGTTTCGATCCGGGCGAGAACGTGCACCGAGAAGGGATTTTGCGCACAACGACGGTACCGGCGACCCTGACCCCGGCGCAGCGCACCGATGCGGTGCTTCTGGCAGGACAGATATTGAACGCGCTTGATTATGTCGGCGTGATGGGGGTTGAGCTGTTCGTCACACCGCAGGGTCTGATCGTCAACGAGATTGCGCCACGGGTGCATAACTCGGGTCACTGGACCCAGCAGGGCTGTACCGTGGACCAGTTCGAACAGCATATCCGCGCCGTGGTGGGCTGGCCGCTGGGTGATGGTGGACGCTACGGCGACGTGGTGATGGAGAACCTGATCGGCGATGACATGGACCGTGTGCCGGGACTGGCGGGTAAGGCAGATGTGTCGATCCACCTGTACGGCAAGGCAGACACCAAGCCGGGCCGCAAGATGGGCCATGTGAACCGGGTGGTCCGCGGGTAGGACGGGCCACGAAATCTCGCAAAGATTTATGCGTGCCTTTTCGCTTCGGATACGTGATTCCACGTGGCAGTCTCTGATCAAGAGAGAGGGACTGCACATGATGGATATGCCCATGACCGCGATCAGCGGTCCGAGCGCCTGGCTTGGGCCTGACATGGCCGCACGCATGCGTGAGTGGTTCGTCACGCTGGACACAGACACCATCACCGAGCTGGAAGCGGCGGCAGCGCATTTCCTGTCGCTTGGTCGCGATGTGGGCGAGATCACAGCCAAAAATTTCCCCCTGCCCCGATTTTCCGCGCATCTGAAAGGCATGGCCGACCGGTTACTCAACGGCTGCGGCTTTGAAGTGCTGCATGGCTGGCCGGTGGAACAACACGACCAGTTGACCAATGCTGCCGTATTCTGTGGTATCGGCGCGCATCTGGGCAGCGCCCGGTCCCAGAATGCCGCCGGGCATGTCCTGGGCCACGTGCGCGACGTCGGCATGGACCCGGATGACCCCAAAGCGCGGATATACCAGACCAATGCGCGGCAGAGCTTCCATACCGACAGTGCCGATGTGGTCGCGCTGTTGTGCCTGCGGGATGCAAAAGAAGGTGGTGAATCGCTGCTTGTCAGTGCGGTCAGCGTGTTCAACCGGATGCTGGATGAGGCCCCCGACCTGGCGGCGGCGCTTTTCGCGCCTATTGCCACCGACCGGCGCGGCGAGGTACCCGAGGGGATGGAAGAGTGGATGACCATCCCGGTGCTGAGCTGGTACGAGGGCCGTCTGAGCGTGTTCTATCAACGGCAATATATCGAGAGCGCACAGCGTTTCGACGGCGCGCCAAAGCTGGATGACCGCCAGCGCGCGGCGCTCGATATGTTCGACGTGCTGTGTGATGATCCCGGGATGAATATCCAGATGCGGCTGGAACCCGGGGACATGCAGTTCGTCTATAACCACAGCCAGTTGCATGACCGTACCGGTTTTACCGACTGGCCCGACCCCGCGCAGCGCAGGCACCTGTTCCGGCTGTGGCTGTCGATGCCGGACGACCGCCCCCTGCCCCCGGTTTTTTCCGAGCGCTACGGCTCCCTGGACATCGGCAATCGCGGCGGGATCATCACCGATCAAACCCGGCTGCACGCGCCGATTGATTGATACGCAAGAGGTGTCAGCTCTGCGGACAAAGCCGCCAGGCGCGGCATACACACCCAGGAGGCAAACCGGGTTTTTCTGCCTATTTTGATAGGGAAATAAAGGACGGGCGTGATTGCTGCGTGATGCTTCGCGTCCATCACGTTTGGAAAGCGGTCATCCACCTCTGACACAATTGTTGAGTCTTAAGGGTCAGATATGGCACGTCGAGAAGACCGGCAGACAAGCGATCCAACGCTGCCTCAAATGAGAACGCTAATGGTGCCGGATGATGGCGCTTCTCTATTGGCTGCGGGCCTGGAGTGGCGTGATCGTGGTCTGAACGCTGGCTATGTACTTGTTGAGCGTGGCTTCGCAACCTTCTGCCCAAATCAACCGTAGCCACTCGTCGAAGGACTCGGCAAAGGTTTGGTTCCCCGACAGGTCGCCATAAATCCGGCCTTGCTCGAGCCACGCCTGCGGACGGGTTCGAGCCGCCTTGGCAACCACCGCCAATTCATCCCAGATAGGGTCGTTGGGTTCAATCTGTGTGCCATCTTCCCGGCTGCCCTCACACATCCGGGCCCAAAGCGCTTCGACCAGAGCAAGACCGCTAACCGAGCGGCCAGCCACCAATTGATCGCACAAGATGGGCAACACAAAGCCCGTGTGTCGGGCCGATCCGTCGAAGGCCACGCGGCGGGTGGTGTCGATGATCCGTGGGTTGGAAAACCGCTTTTCGATCAGGTCGAGATAGGCCAGGGGCGTTATGCCAGGCACCGGATGCACCGTCTGGGTGACCTCGTCGGCCTGAACCCTGCGAAACATCGCGGCAATCAGAGGGTGAGCCATACATTCTGCGATGGTTTCAATCCCCAGCACCTCGCCGACATTGGCCAGAACCTGGTGCCCGGCGTTCAAGACCCGGATCTTCATTGTCTCATAGGAATGGACGTCGTCCGAGAAGGTGGCACCAACCTCATCCCAATTCGGACGGCCGGCACAGAAGTCATCTTCAATGACCCATTGGCGATAGGCCTCGTGGGTAACTGGGGCGGCATCGTCTATGCCGAAATCGTGGGCCAATGTAATCTCATTCGGGCCGGTGGCAGGTGCAATGCAATCGACCATCGAATTGGGAAAACTCGCCTGCGCGTCGATCCAGTCCGCAAGCGACGGATCGGACAGGCGGGCCAGCGAAACCACGGTCTGGCGCAGGATGGCGCCGTTACCTTGCAGGTTGTCGCAGCTGAGACCCGTGAACGGGCCAAGACCCGCCTCGCGGCGCAATCGCAAGGCGGCGACCATGGCGCCAAAGGCGGTGCGGGGCATGCTGGGATTGGCGGCGTCGTGTTGAATATCCGCGTGGTCCGCATCAAACCCCTTGGTGACCGGATCGACATAATAACCACTTTCCGTGACGGTCATGGCGACGATGCGGATCGCCGGATCGGCCATGGTCTTGATCAGCGCAAGGTTGCCGTCTTCGATCGGCAGGTAATCGATCATCGATCCGACAACTTCGGCGGTGGTGTCGACCGGATCCAGCTCAATCAAGGTGGTCAGGCAATCCTGCGCCAACAGCCTTTCGCGCATCGCGGCATCATAGGGGCGCACACCCGCGCCGATGATCGCCCAGTCATGGGCCTGACCCGCCTGCATCAGACGATGCAGATACCAGGCCTGGTGGGCGCGGTGGAAATTGCCGACGCCGATGTGGACGATCCCGGGGGTCAGCGCAGATCGGTCATAGCGCGGATGCTCAATGCTCAGTTGATCGAGCGTTGCATTGGAAAGTTTGATCAGCTCATCCATTGTCCACCATCCACGTTGTAAGTTTGCGCGACGACGTAGTCGCTTTCGTTGCTTGCAAGGAAAACCGCCATGCCCGTCAGATCTTCGGCCACACCCATGCGGCCGTAAGGAACGGCAAGGCCAACTTCCTTCTTCTTCTGTCCCGGGGCTTTGCCTTCGTATTTGGCAAAGAAGGCATCGACGCCGTCCCAGTGTTCACCATCGACCACGCCGGGTGAGATCGCGTTGACGTTGATGCCATGCTGGATCAGGTTCAGCCCGGCCGATTGGGTCAGGCTGATGACGGCTGCCTTGGTCGCGCAGTAGACCGCCACCAACGGCTCGCCGCGCCTGCCGGCCTGGCTCGCCATATTGATGATCTTGCCGTGGACACCGGCGTCGATCATGTGGCGGGCGACCGCCTGCATCGTAAAGAGAGTTCCAGCGACGTTGATGTCGAAAACGCGACCATAGTCATCGCGGTCGATCTCAACGACAGGGGCCGCGGTAAAGAGCGCGGCGTTGTTGATCAGTATGTCGATCTGGCCCAGCTGCGCGACGGTGTCACCCACTGCGCGGTCGATGCTGGCCTGTTGGGTCACATCCAGTTCGATGGCGATCGCGGCATCTCCAAGCTCGGCCGCGGTGGACCGCGCGCCGTCGATATTGATGTCGGCAATCGCCACCCGCGCACCTTCTTTGACGTAGGCCGCGGCAAAGGCCCGCCCGATCCCTCGGGCGGAGCCAGTGATTAGGGCTGTTTTTCCAGCCAGACGCATCAGCCGATCCTCAGACCCTGGGCGTCGAACTTGTGCAGTTTGTCAAGCTGCGGCGTCAGATAGATCGTGTCGCCATGCTTGGCCTGGATGTCACCGGTGATACGCACTGTGAACATGTCCGCCAGACCGGTTTCGTGCACGTGGATAAACGTGTCCGAGCCAAGGTGTTCGGCAACGCCGACGATACCTTTCCAAGTACCCTCGGTGGAGCTGACGTCGGTGTGCTCGGGACGGATGCCGATCGTGGCGGCCCCGTGCTTGTCGGCCTCGGGGCCCTTGATCAGGTTCATCTTGGGCGAACCGATGAAACCGGCGACGAACTCGTTACGGGGCTCGTGGTAGAGCTCAAGTGGCGAGCCAACCTGTTCGATGACGCCTGCACGCAGCACCACGATCTTGTCGGCCATGGTCATGGCCTCGACCTGGTCGTGGGTCACGTAAATCATCGTGGTCTGAAGCCGCTCGTGCAGCTCGCTGATTTCCAGCCGCATGCCCACACGCAGAGCCGCATCGAGGTTGCTAAGCGGTTCGTCGAACAGGAAGGCGGCAGGTTCGCGCACAATCGACCGGCCGATGGCCACCCGCTGGCGCTGCCCGCCCGAAAGCTGACCCGGCTTGCGGTCCAGATAGTCGGTAAGGTTCAGCGCCTTGGCAGCGCCTTCGATCCGACGGTTCTGTTCGGCTTCGTCGACGCCCGCCATCTTCATCGGGAACGCGATGTTCTTGCGTACCGACATGTGCGGGTAAAGCGCGTAGGACTGGAACACCATGGCCAGACCGCGCTTGGCGGGGGGCACATAGGTAGCGTCCGCGCCATCGATCTCGATATGCCCCGAGGTGATGTCCTCCAGTCCGGCGATCAGGCGCAGGAGGGTGGATTTACCACAGCCCGAGGGGCCGACGAAGACCGTGAACTCTCCGTCTTCGATGGTGAGATCCAGCGGCGGGATGACTTCGACGTCGCCGAAGCTTTTAGACACCTGGTTGAGTTTGATTTGTCCCATTGGTCTGTTCCTTCCTTATTTGACGGCGCCGAAGGTCAGGCCGCTTACGAGTTGTTTCTGGCTGAACCAGCCGAGAATGAGGATCGGTGCAATCGCCATGGTGGAGGCTGCACTGAGTTTGGCGTAGAAGAGGCCTTCGGGGCTGGAATAGCTGGCAATGAAGGCCGTGAGCGGGGCCGCTTTGGCCGCGGTCAGGTTGAGCGTCCAGAAGGCTTCGTTCCAGGCAAGGATGAAGTTCAGGAGCAATGTCGACGCGATGCCTGGTATCGCCATTGGCGTGAGCACATAAAGGATTTCTTCCTTCAGCGATGCCCCGTCCATCCGCGCCGCTTCCAGGATTTCACCGGGTATTTCGCGGAAGTAGGTGTAGAGCATCCAGACAATGATCGGCAGGTTCATCAGCATCAGAACGATGACCAGCCCGGTGCGCGTATCCAGGATCCCCATTTTGATGAAGATCAGGTAGATCGGATAGAGAACACCAACCGCCGGAAGCATCTTGGTCGACAGCATCCACAAGAGGATGTCTTTGGTCCGTTTCGAGGGAACGAAAGCCATCGACCATGCAGCAGGCACCGCAATGATGATGCCCAGAAGGGTCGAGCCGCCCGCGATGATGATCGAATTCCACAGGAACCGGGCATAGTTCGACCGTTCCAGAACGGTGGCATAGTTATCCAGCGTCCAGTCGAAGGCCAGGAAAACCGGTGGATCGGCAATGGCCGTGGCCTCGGTCTTGAAGCTGGTCAAGATAGTCCAGAGGATCGGAAAGAAGATCAGCAGACCAACGACCCATGCGGCGGTGGTATTGATGATCTTGCGTTGTTGTGTGACTGCGCGTGCCATGATGTCCTCCTCACGCGTCCAGGTTCTTGCCGACCGCGCGCATCAGGAAGATGGCAACGATGTTGGCGAGAATAATTGCATAGACACCACCGGCAGACCCGAGGCCGACATTCTGGCTTTCCAGCACACGCTGGTAGATCAGATAGGTCAGGGTCTTGGTGCCAAACGAACCTTGGGTGGTCACGAAGATCTCGGCGAAGATCGCCAGAAGAAAGATCGTCTGGATCAGCACCACAACGGTGATGGCGCGACCAAGGTGCGGCAGGGTGATGTAGCCGAAGCGTTTGAGCGGCGGAGCGCCGTCCATTTCGGCGGCTTCCAGCTGTTCACTGTCCAGCGACTGGATCGCAGTCAGCAGGATCAGCGTGGCAAAGGGCAGCCATTGCCAGCTGACGATCATCACGATCGACGGCAGCGACGCCTGGGTCAGCCATTCAATGGGCTGGGCTCCAAAGAACTTCCATAGATGGGCAAACAATCCGTTCACCGGGTCCATGAACATGTTCTTCCAAACCAGCGCCGATACGGTCGGCATCACGAAGAACGGGGCGATGACAAGAATGCGGACAACGCCTTGGCCCCACATTGGCTGGTTGAGCAGGATGGCCAGAAGTACGCCGAAAACCACCGTGATGAGTAGAACACCACCGACGACGGTCAAGGTCGCGATGACCGATGGCCAAAAAGAACTAGAGGTTACAAAGCGAACGTAGTTGTCAAAACCAACCCATCCAAGATCGCCACCACGCAGGGGCAGGTATTTCTTGAATGAAAAGGTAAGCGTCATGATCAGGGGAACGAGCATCCATCCCAGGAGCAGGATGACCGCTGGGGCCATCATGATACGCGCCGCTGATCGGGAATGTTGGGTAGCCATTGTGGCACCTCCTCTGTTGACTGCCCGCTATGGGCTGTCTGAAGCGTGTTTCCGATGTCGCGAAAGTAATCATACCGGGGGGCGAAGGGAGCGTCGCCCCCCGGTTTTTGCAAAGATGCAGGGCTTAGTAGCCGGCAGCTTCCATTTCGTCGGTGGTCAGAGCCTGGGCTTTGGCCAGCGCTTCATCAACCGATTGTTGGCCTGCGAGGGCAGCCGAGAATTCCTGACCAACCTGGCTGGCGATTCCGGCAAATTCGGGGATGGCCGCGAACTGGACACCAACGTAGGGCACCGGATCAACAGTCGGATTGTTCGGGTCAGCCGACAGGATCGATTCCAACGTCATCTTGGCGAAGGGAACGTCCTTGTAGTTGTCGTTCTCGTAGAGAGAGATACGTGCACCCGGAGGCACATTGGCCCAACCTTCTTTCGAGGCAACCAGCTCGATGTAGTCTTTCGACGTCGCCCATTCGATGAACTGCTTGGCTGCAGCTTCTTTCTGAGTACCGGCAGGGATGCCAAGCGCCCAGGCCCAGAGCCAATTCGAGTTCTTACCCTTGCCAGTGTTTGGTGCCAGGGCAAAACCGACCTTGTCGGCCACGGTCGAGTCCTTGGGGTTGGTCACGAAGGACGCCGCCACAGTGGCGTCGATCCACATGCCGCATTTACCCTGCTGGAACAGCGACAGGTTTTCGTTGAAACCGTTGTTCGAGGCACCGGGAGGGCCCGCGTCGTTCATCAGGTTGATGTAAAACGTCAGGGTTTCTTTCCACGCGGGCTGATCGAACTGGGCTTTCCAGTTCTCGTCGAACCAACGGGCGCCGAAGGCGTTCGAGGTGGCGGTCAGGAACGCCATGTTCTCGCCCCAACCGGCCTTGCCGCGCAGGCAGATACCGTAGATTTCGCCATCTTTGTCGGTCATCTTGCGCGCCGCATCAGCCACGAAGTCCCAAGTGGGGGCGTCGGGCATCGACAGCCCTGCCTTTTCCATCAGGTCGGTGCGGTACATGATCATCGAGCTTTCGCCATAGAACGGGGCGGCGTACATTGTGCCATCATGGCTGAGGCCACCGCGCATCGCAGGCAGGATATCGTCGGCGTCATACGCAGCCGAAAGATCGTCCATGGCGACCAGCCAGCCGTTTTTGGCCCAGATCGGGGTTTCGTACATGCCGATGGTCATAATATCGAACGACCCGCCCTTGGCGGCGATGTCGGTGGTGACACGCTGGCGCAGAACGTTTTCTTCCAGCGTGACCCATTCGACTTCGTGGCCGGTCTTGGCGGTGAAGTCATCGGTCAGACCTTGCATACGGATCATGTCGCCGTTGTTTACGGTGGCGATTGTTAGCGTTTCGGCCAGGGTGCCCCCGGCGGCGAAGAGCGACATAGCAGTTGCCGCGTAAAGTGAATTCTTGAGAGACATCCAGTTCCTCCTTATCGGGATGATGCAAAGAGCATAGTCACCGAGGTGACGCGTAGTCAATTAAAACTTAACGCGCGTCAAAAATTACACAAGAACCATTTATTTCCAATAAGTTATGCGGAGTCTCTCATAACAAGCTTGCCGTCAAATTGGGTTTCTTCGCGCTGTTTGAGGCGTTCATCGGCGTCCAGAATTCGAAAAAGCGTGCTGACAGCGCGATTCGCGATCGCCGCGTAATCCTGTGCGATTGTGGTCAGTGACGGACAAGTGAAGCGGGAAAACGGGTGGTCGTCGTGCCCGGCGATGCGCAGATCACAGCCTTCGCCGTGCCCGACCCGCCTGCCCTGGCGAAAGGCGGCCGACAACATGCCGATTGCAAGCCGATCATTGCTGCACAGCACAGTGTTGGTCTTGAAGGCGTTCTCAGACAGAAAACGTCCGCCCTCGGCGCTGCCAATTTCCTCAAAGTTCCACTCACTGCCCTCGGCCTGGAAGATATGCGGCGTATGTCCATGGCGTTCCATGCTCTCAAGATATGCCTGGCGACGCTTGTTGGCATTCGGGTTGGTCGGCGACTTCATTTCGAAAAAACACGGCGGTTCACCACTACGACACAGGTATTCAACGATGAGATCCACGCTTTGGAAATTATCGGTTCCTACAAAAGCTTCACAGATTCCTTCGATATTTGCGTCAAACAGCACCACCGGAACGTCCTTGTTAAAGCTCTCGATTTCGGCATGGTCAGAAACCCGTCCGAAGGGAGCCAGAAGAACACCCGCCGGTTTGAGGGACCTGAGCGATTCAAGATTGTTGCGTTCCTGCGAAGGGTTACCATGTGAACTGAGCAAAATGGGGCTGTAGCCTGCCGAAATGCAGGCAAGTTCAACCTCGCGACCGATTTCCGAAAAGAACGGGTCGGCAAGGTTGGGGACAACAACGCCGATATTCTTGGTTTTGCGTCGGTTCTGGTTTACTGCAAAAACATTGGGCCGATAGTCGTATTGCTTCAGGGCAAGCTCGATCTTGTGGCGCGTGGATCGGCGGACGCTGTCAGGGTCATTGAAGTATTTCGAAAGCGTTGGTCGCGAAATGCCGCTGACCGCGGCAAATTCTTCCATGTTACGGATTTTCTTCTGAACCATCTTGCCCTTTTTTCACAAATATTACGCGTGTAAACTTTATTAAAATATGAAAATTTTTGCGAAAAGATCAAGAGTGGATGCCGAGAAGGGCAAAATTGCGAGCAACTGTGGGGGGAGATGCGCACAACCCAAGTGGTCGCAGATAGACGCTGTGTCGCAATGAAAGCCTTTTGCGACGGGACTTGGGGTGTTGAAAATCAGGTCGCTGCGACAGCGCGGCCTGATGTGTGCTTCAAAAGATTTAGTCAGGTAGTGAGTTTCAGCAAAAGCCCCCGAGTCGAGGCGTCTTTCGCATCGGAAGAAGCCCCCTGAACCATGGGCAAGAGAGTGTTGGACAGTTCTTTGCCAAGTTCGACCCCCCATTGGTCAAACGAGTTGAGCCCCCAGATCACCCCTTCGACAAAAACCCGGTGTTCATAGAGCGCGATGATCTGGCCCAGCACAAAGGGTGTCAGCTTCGGGTAAGCCAGCGTGATCGACGGACGGTTGCCCGGGAAGGTGCGATGTGCAGCCTGGCGTATCTGCTCATCGCCGGACAGGCCGAGTTTCGCGGCAATTTCCATTGCCTGATCATGGGCACGGCCCAGCATCAGCGCCTCGGACTGCGCCAGGCAGTTGGCCTTGAGAAGCTCATGGTGCTTTTGCAAATTAGGTTCGTGGCTTTGTGCCGCAATCAGAAACTCGGCCGGAATAACATCAGTGCCCTGGTGCATGAGTTGAAAGAAAGCATGTTGCCCATTGGTTCCGGGCTCACCCCAGACGACGGGACCAGACCTGCGGGACAGGCGGCTTCCATCGAGCGCGACACCCTTGCCGTTGCTCTCCATGTCGAGCTGTTGCAGATAGGCGGGCAGGCGCGACAGGCGTTGATCGTAAGGCAGGACAGCGCGGGTGGCATAGTTGCAGATGTTGCGGTGCCAAATGCCGATCAGCGCCATCAAAACCGGGAGGTTCTGTCGCGGTTCGGCGGTCTGGAAATGGCGGTCCATCGCGTATCCGCCTGCCAGAAGTGCACGGAAATGCTCAGGCCCAACAGCCAGCATGATGGGTAAGCCCACGGGCCCCCAAAGCGAATACCGTCCGCCGACCCAGTCGGCAAAGCCAAACACCCGATCGGGTGAGATGCCCATCTTGGCGGTCAGATCATGCGCGGTAGAAACCGCGGCCAGATGCGGCCCGACATCGGGGCCGATGCCCGCCCGAAGCCAGCTGAGCACCGTGTCGGCGTTGGTCATGGTCTCGATGGTGGTAAAGGTTTTCGACGCCACGATAACAAGCGTTGTTTGCGGGTCGAGCCGCTTGAAAATGTCGCTTGCATGGGCGCCGTCGACATTGGAGATGAAATGGCAGCGCGGCCCGTCATGATACGGGGCCAGCGCCAGCGTCGCCATGACCGGGCCAAGATCGGACCCGCCAATGCCGATGTTGACAACATCCGTAAACCGCCCGCCATTATGCGCAGTGATTTCGCCCGAACGCACGGCGTCGGCAAAGATTTCCATCCGGGTGAGCGTGTCGGCAATGGCAGGGCGCACGTCAACGCCATCCACAACAAGCGACGCGGTCTCGCGCGACCTGAGCGCGCTGTGCAGCACGGCCCGGTTTTCGGTGCTGTTGATCTTGTCTCCGCGAAACATGGCAGCACGTTTTTCCTGTAGCCCTGCGTCCATGGCCAAAGAAATCAAAAGCGAGAGCACATCGTCGTCGATGTTGGTCTTGGAGAAATCCAAGAGCAGATCGTCGGTCGTGGCAGAGAATCGGTCAAACCGTGCGGGATCATCAAACAGTGAGACGATCCTGCGCGAGGACGTGGCCGCATGGATGTCATCGAGTTGTTGCCAAATGTCTGTCAACGGGCTGCTCCAAGCTTGACGGTTTCACGAGCCAACCTCTCGATCCCGGCCCAGTCCTGATGGTCGATAAGGTCTTTTGGGGCAACCCAGCTGCCGCCTGCGCAGATCACGTTGGGCAGATCGAGATAAGATTGCACATTGGCCGGGCTGACGCCGCCGGTTGGACAGAACGTAATTTGCGGCAACGGCGCGCCAATGGCTTCGAGCGCCGGTGCGCCGCCCGAGGCCTCGGCCGGAAAGAACTTGAGCATGTCATAGCCGCGCGCCAACAGGCGCATGGCTTCGCTGGCGGTTGCGGCTCCGGGCAGCAATGGCAGGTCTTCCGCCTCGCAGGCGGCAAGCAACGCGTCGGTGGCCCCGGGCGACACACCAAAGGTGGCCCCGGCCTCTTTCGCTGCGCGCACATCGTCCGGTGTGATCAACGTGCCTGCGCCGACATGTCCCCCGGTCACGTCAGACATGATGCGGATGGCGTCAAGCGCCGCGGGTGTGCGCAAAGTGACTTCCAGCGCAGGCAGGCCCCCGGCAACCAGCGCCTCGGCCAGCGGACGGGCGGTGGTGACATCTTCGATGACAAGCACGGGGACGATTGGGGCAAGCGAACAGACCTCGCGTGTCAGCAGGCTGGAGTCTTTGGGCGAAAGGGTCATGGATCAATCTCCGAAGATACACGCGCCGGCCGTGGCAGAGCCGACCGTGTTGCGGAATGTGGCAAACAGTTCACGCCCAGTGCCGGACTGCCCGGCCGAGAGGTCTGCGGTTGCATTGGGGCGGACGTCAACCCCTTCGGCCAGGATATCGAGCGCTCCGGTGGTGGCATCAACACGAACCATGTCACCATCCCGGACGCGGGCAATTGGCCCACCATCAACGGCTTCGGGCGAAACATGGATCGCGGCGGGCACCTTGCCAGAAGCGCCGGACATGCGGCCATCGGTGACCAACGCCACCTTCAAACCCTTGCCCTGCAGGATCGACAGGAGCGGGGTAAGACTGTGCAACTCGGGCATGCCGTTGGCCTTGGGCCCCTGAAAACGCACGACGACCACGACATCACCAGTCAATTCGCCCGCTTTGAACGCGGTTTTCACCTCGCCCTGATCGGCAAAGACACGGGCCGGGGCCTCGACCACGTGATGCGCGGGCGCGACGGCGGAAACCTTCATCACGGCGGTGCCCATGGAGCCGCTCATACGTTTCAAACCGCCAGTGGGCTGAAAGGGATCACTCGCAGGGCGCAGGATCTTTTCGTTAAGGCTGATGCCTGCACCGTCTTCCCAGACAAGCTCTCCGTTCTTCAGCTTCGGCTCGGCGGTGTAACGCGCCAGCCCCACTCCGGCCACGGTCTGCGTGTCGGGATGCAGCAGGCCGGCCGCAAGCAACTGGCCGATCAGATACCCCAGACCGCCTGCCGCATGGAAATGATTCACATCCGCCAACCCGTTGGGATAGACCCGCGTCAACAAGGGCGTGACGTCGGATATTTCTGAAAAATCCTGCCAATCCAGAATGATACCGCCCGCGCGCGCCATCGCGATCAGGTGGATCAGAAGGTTGGTCGACCCGCCGGTGGCGTTAAGCCCGACCATGCCGTTCACAAAGGCACGTTCGTCCAATATGGCGCTGACCGGGGTATAGGTGTTGCCAAGCGCGCTGAGCGATAGGGCACGTTTGGCGCCTTCGGCCGTCAGCGCATCACGCAGCGCGCCCTGGGGTGGAACGAAACTTGCACCGGGCAGGTGCAAGCCCATGAATTCCATCAGCATCTGGTTGGTGTTGGCGGTGCCGTAGAACGTGCAGGTGCCGGGGCCATGATAGGCACCCATCTCGGCAGCCATGAGCGCATCGCGGCCCACCTCTCCGGTGGCAAACTTCTGGCGCACTTTGGCCTTTTCGTCATTGGCCAGTCCGCTTTCCATCGGTCCGGCGGGCAGGAAAACGGCAGGCAGATGCCCAAAGGCCTGTGCGGCGATGACAAGGCCTGGCACGATCTTGTCGCAGACCCCAAGGAACACGGCAGCATCAAACGTGTTGTGGCTAAGCGCGACCGAGGCAGCCAGTGCTATCACATCGCGCGAGAACAGCGAAAGCTCCATCCCGGCCTCACCCTGGGTGACACCGTCGCACATCGCCGGAACACCGCCCGCAACCTGTGCCGTACCGCCCACCGCGCGCGCGGCATCGCGGATCATACCGGGGTAACGTTCATAGGGCTGATGCGCCGAAAGCATATCGTTATAGGCGGTGACAATTCCGAGATTGCCCGCCGTTCCGGTGGTCAGCGCATCCTTGTCCCTGCCGGATGCCGCAGAGGCATGCGCCTGTCCGCTGCACGATAGATGAGCGCGGGCCGGGCCCTTGATGCGCGCGGCCTCCATCCGGTCGAGATAGGGCTTTCGCGTGGCGTGGCTACGTTCGATTATGCGCGCTGTGACACGCTCGAGGGTTGGGTGAAGTGTCATGGATTAGCCTTTCAGCCTATTTCGCGCCAGCGGCGGCCTTCGCGGTGCAACAGCATCAGCGCGTCTTCGGGGCCCGATCCGCCCGGGTCATACCCTGCGGGGGTCAGCCGGGCATCTTCCCATCCGGTGATGATCGGGTCGGCCCAGGCCCATGCGGCTTCAACCTCGTCGCCGCGCATGAACAGAGTCTGATCACCCCGGATCACATCCATGATCAGGCGCTCATAGGCATCCTGCGGTTCGGCATGCTGGTCCAGCGCGTCGGCGAAAGTCATGTCGAGCGTCACCTCGGCCAGACGCATCCCGCCCGGACCGGGTTCCTTGATGGTATTGCGCAGGGTGATACCTTCATCCGGTTGCAGATGAATGATCAACGCATTGCCACGACGGCCTTCCATCTTGGGAAAAATCATGTGCGGCGGATCGCGGAACACAACGGCAATTTCCGAGCTGCGCCCGCGCAATTTCTTGCCCGTGCGAAGGTAGAACGGCGTGCCGGCCCAGCGCCAGTTGCCAATCTTGACCTTCATGGCGACAAAGCTTTCGGTGCGGCTGTTGGGGTTGCCTGCGTGATCGCGATAACTGCCATCGCCATCGCGATCGCGATATTGTCCGCGCACGATATCGGCCAGATCGACAGGCTCCAGCGCCTCGATCACCTTGACCTTTTCGTCACGCACCGAGTTCGGCTCAAACTTTGAGGGCGGCTCCATCGCGGTCAGACACAAGAGCTGCATCAAGTGGTTTTGCACCATGTCGCGCATCGCGCCTGAGCGGTCGTAATATTCGCCGCGCCCCTCGACCCCAAGGCTCTCGGCCACAGTGATCTGCACGTGGTCGATATGGGTTGAATTCCACAGCGGCTCCCACAGGGAATTGGCAAAGCGCAGCGCCATGAGGTTCTGCACGGTTTCTTTGCCGAGATAATGGTCGATGCGATAAATCTGGTTTTCTTCAAAGTTCCGCCGCAAGTCCGCGTTCAACGCGCGGGCGGTTTCAAGATCGTGGCCGAAGGGTTTTTCCACCACGATGCGACTGTCTGGGGTGGCAATGTCATTGGCGTGCAGTTTTGCCCCAATGGCCCCGAAAAGGGACGGCGTCACCGAAAGATAAAAGGCGCGCACAACGTCGCTTCGCAAGGCAGCGGCCAGGTCAGACCAGCCGTCATTTCCGGTGGCATCGACTCGAACATAGACGATCATGTCCAGAAACTGCTCGACCAACTCGGTTTGTTTGGCGGCCTTTGTGGCAAATTCCGTCAGGTTGTCGCGCACCATGTCACGAAATGCCTGTTGGTCGTATTCAGACCGCGCGGCCCCAATGATGCGGGCCGTTCCGGGCACTTGACCCACCATGAAACGGTGAAACAGACCCGGCAGGATCTTGCGACGGGCAAGATCACCCGTGGCACCGAAGATGACGAGATCGAAGGGGTCAACGGGAATGACGCGCGAAACCATGAGTTCAGCCTGCCAGTTTCAGAGGGGCGGCGGTTTGAAGCAGCGCGCCCATGATGCGACCGGTATCAATCATGCGGTTCGAAAAGCCCCATTCATTGTCATACCAGCTAACGACGCGCACCATCCCTTCTTGGGTTACCGTGGTCTGGGCTGCGGCAAAGCACGAAGAATGCGGGTCGTGGTTAAAATCGATCGACACCAGGGGGTCCTCTTCAAAGGACAGGACACCGGCCAGTTCATGCGCCGCGGCCTTGGCGACGGCGGCGTTGATCTCATCGCGGGTGACCGGGCGTTCCGGCATGAAACACAGGTCTACCATCGACACGTTCGGTGTTGGGACCCGAACCGCAGACCCTTCCAGCCTGCCCTCCAAACGCGGCAGCACCAACGCGATTGCCCGCGCCGCACCAGTCGAGGTCGGCACCATCGACATCGAGGCTGCCCGTGCGCGATAGAGATCCTTGTGATTGGTGTCATGGCTGGGCTGGTCACCGGTGAAAGCGTGAATTGTCGTCATGTAACCGGTCTTGATGCCAAATTCGCGATCCAGGACCAATGCCACCGGGGCAAGGCAGTTGGTGGTGCAGGACGCATTCGAGACGATCACGTCATCAGCGGTCAAATCGCGATGATTGACGCCGTAAACCACGGTCTTGTCGGCATTTTTGCCCGGTGCCGAGATCAGCACCCGTTTCGAGCCATTCTGAAGATGCCGGGCCGCCGCCTCGCGATCAGTGAAGAGGCCGGTGCATTCATAAGCGATATCGACATCCTGCCACGGCAGGTCCTCGGGGTTGCGAATGGCCGTCAGGCGAATGCTGTGCTCGCCCACGCGCAATTGGTCATCATCGACCAGAACCGGCACACCAAGTCGACCGTGCACGCTGTCGTATTTCAGCAGGTGCGCAATGTTTTGCGGCGGCGCCAGGTCGTTTATGGCGACGATTTCGATGTCGGTTTCACCACTTTCAACCAAGGCGCGCAGAACACCGCGGCCGATGCGTCCAAAACCGTTGATTGCAATCCTGAGGGTCATTGTCATGTCCTTTGCGTGGTTGCGGGGTTGCCCCCCGGGGTACTGATAGCGCTAACATTAAGAAGTTGAAAGCACCTTGAGATTAAGTTGCGATTAGAGTTCTCCGGCCCAGGGTGGGTTGGCGCCGGCCCGCGAGACGGTGACCGCCGCAACACGGGCGCCATGCGCAAGGGCTTCGCTTAATACATCCAGGGAAAGTTCGGCCAGACCGGGCTTGTGAAGCTGACCCAACTCCGAGAGTTTGGCCAGTACACCCGCATTGAAGGTATCACCTGCCCCGACCGTATCGGTGATCTTGGCTTTCAGTGCTGGAACCTGAACCTCACCACCATTGGCAAGGAATCCGGTCGCGCCTTCGCCGCCACGCGTCAGGATGACGACCGAAGGGCCCTTGTCCAGCAGGGTTTCGACCTTCTCTTGCAGCGACAGAGGGGACGGCAAAATCCAGTTGAGGTCTTCGTCGGACACCTTGACGATATCCGAGAGCGCAATCATGCGGTCAAGACGCGTCCGGTAGTGATCGATGTCACGAATAAAGCTCGGGCGGATGTTCGGATCAAGCATGACCGCCCGCTTTTGCCCTTCGCGTTCGAGCAAGGCCGCATAGGCATCTGCGCCGGGTTCGCAGGCCAGGCTGATGCCACCAAAGTAAAGCGCGGTCACTTCTGTTGGAAGCACTGGCATATCCTTGAGCGCAAGCATGCGACCGGCGGAGTTTTCGTCGTAAAAATCGTAAGTGGCATGGCCATCGACCAGACGCACAAAGGCAAGCGTCGTGGGACGGCTTGAAGTCACCACCTGCGAAACATCCACATGGCTGGCTTTGAGCCCATCCACCAGTTGCTGGCCGAACATGTCGTTTGACATCCCCGTCAGCATGCCGGTTTGCACCCCCAGCCGCCCAAGGGCGATCGACGTGTTGAACACCGCGCCACCGCTATGCGGCACGAACCCGTCCGGGCCGGACGCGGTCGGCGTCGGGATCATATCGATAAGAGCTTCTCCGCAGCAAAGTATCATGTGTCAGCCCTTCAAGAATGCTGTGCGGTCGACCAGAAACCGCTCCGAGAGCGGCAGGCTCGCCGCCCCCAAGGTTTTGGCATCGCCGCCGATTGTACCTTCCCGAACCTCGGGGAAATCGATCCCGGGAACCGAGAGTTCGCGCAATTGCCGGGCGGTACGTTCGACCAGATCCGCCCGAACCGCTGCTGGCATCCAGCCGTCGATCAGGACGCTGCGGAAATCGATCAGGCAGGTCGACGACACGATGGCCTGCGCCAATCCGCTCGCCGCCTGGTCCAGCCAGTGGTTCATGACGTCACGAGGAAGCGCCCATTCGTCTAACGACCCCCAGATCACCTCACTGTTGCAGCCGTGTTCGTGAACAATGGATTCCAGGGACACCAGCGACGCAACGTCCACCAATTGGCACGGGACGCGATCCGACGACAGGATCGGCATTGACCCTAACGCAGCCGCATTGCCGCTCTTGCCGGTGAACAGCGTGTTGTCCAGAACCAGACCACCACCGATGAAGTAACCGACATAAAAGTAGAGGAAATCGTGCGGTTTATCCTGCGACCCAAACACCAGCTCAGCGCCGCAGGCCGCGGACGTGTCATTGCACAGAAAAACCGGGAAATCGCGGGTCGCACCGATGTCAGCCGAGATGTCGCGATCACGCCAGGCCTCAAGACCGGCCGTATCCTCCCCCGGTTGACTGACCCAATCCCAAAGCCGAAATGGCAAGGCAATGCCCATCCCAGCCACGCGCGGGCGATGTGCCTCGGGCAACTGCTCGAAGAACTGATCAATCGCTTCCTGTGCAAAAGCGACGATGCCATCGGGTGTGGGTTGGTCGTGCGACTGGCGGGCGCAAAACTTTACTTGGCCCAGAAAGTCCGTGAGCACGAGTTCCGCATTGCGCCGTCCGACCTTGAGGCCAAGAAAGAAGGCCCCGTCGCGATCAAGCGCCATGGGTACGGATGGTTGCCCAACCTTGCCACGCACTGGCTCACCCTTCTGAAGCAGACCGTCGGTTTCCAGCGCGCGCATGATCACCGAAACCGTCTGAGCGGAAAGGCCGGTCTTGCGGGCAATCTCGGCTTTGGCCATCGGGCCGGTCTGGCGGATCAGCGACAGAACCAGGCGCTCATTATAGGCGCGCATCCCGCTTTGATTCGAACCGCGTGCGGTCGGGCTGACCGTCGGTACGCCATTGTCATTGGTATTGCGGGTTGCTTGCAGCATGGGGTTCCCTGCTTGGATTACGTGTCCGTTCTGAAGGCTACAATCCTCGATTCGTCGAATCCTGTCAATAAATAAATAAGATAGATTTAATTATTGACAAGCGAGGGGTGAATCGGGTTTCTAGCCGTCGAGAGCTTGGATTCTGGGCTCATTCGACATCTTCCGGAGTAAATGCGCTCAAAGGCTGGGCGCGAGACTGCGGAACCTCTATCGCTGGGACCACACTGCAAGGGTCCGGCGATCATCATCGTCAAGGGCGGGTTGCTCGCTCGCAAACTGGAGAAGACCATGGAAAACGTTTCCACACATCAACTGGCACGTGAAACAATGGCATTCGTTCTTGCGGGTGGTCGCGGCAGTCGTCTGAAAGAGCTTACCGATATTCGCGCCAAGCCGGCGGTCTATTTCGGCGGCAAGGCCCGGATCATCGACTTTGCCCTGTCCAATGCCGTCAACTCGGGCATTCGCCGGATCGGGGTGGCCACCCAATACAAGGCGCACAGCCTGATCCGCCATCTGCAACGCGGTTGGAGCTTCTTCCGGGCGGAACGAAACGAGTCGCTTGATATCCTGCCCGCGTCACAGCGCGTCGACGAAGGACACTGGTATCTGGGAACCGCAGATGCCGTCACGCAAAACATTGATATTATTGAGGGATACGCCCCGAAATACATCCTGATTCTGGCCGGGGATCATATCTACAAGCAAGACTACTCGCTGATGCTGAAGCAACACGTCGAAACCGGCGCGGATGTGACCGTCGGCTGTATCGAAGTGCCGCGCAAAGAGGCAAGTGCCTTTGGTGTCATGGCGGTTGACGAAAACGACCGTATTCTCGAATTCGTCGAAAAACCTGCCGATCCGCCGCAAATGCCCGGCGACCCCGAGCAATCGCTGGCCAGCATGGGGATTTACGTTTTCAAGACCGAGTTTCTGATCGATTTGTTGCGCAAAGACGCCGCGTCGGACACGTCAGAGCATGATTTCGGCAAGAACATCATTCCGGCGCTCGTTGCCGGTGGCAAAGCCTATGCTCACCCCTTTAGCCGGTCCTGCGTGACAAGCACGAAAGAGCAGAGCCCCTACTGGCGCGATGTTGGAACGATCGATGCCTTCTGGCAGGCCAATATCGACCTGACGGATTTCGAGCCCGAGCTTGATCTTTATGAACAAAGCTGGCCGATCTGGACTTACGCCGAAATCACCCCGCCGGCAAAATTCATCCACGATGAAGAAGATCGTCGCGGCATGGCCGTGTCCTCCATGGTCTCGGGCGGCTGCATCATTTCCGGCTCGCGCCTGACCAACTGCCTGCTGCACACCGGCGTGCGCGCCAATTCCTACGCCGAACTGACCGGTGTCATCGCGATGCCCTATGTCGAGATCGGGCGCGGCGCACGCCTGAAAAACGTGGTGATCGATCGGTCGGTGAAAATCCCTGCAGGTCTTGTTGTGGGTGAAGATCCCGAGCAGGATAGTGCGCGGTTCCGCAGAACCGAGAGTGGCATCTGCCTGATCACCCAATCCATGATCGACAGGTTGGAAAAATGACAACCAAAGTACTTGCCGTTTCGTCAGAATGCGCGCCGTTTGCCAAAACCGGCGGTCTTGCCGATGTGGTCGGAGCCCTGGCCAAGGTGCTGGGCGACCATGACGGCGAGTGCCGGGTTCTTCTGCCGCTTTATCGCTCGATTGCACATCTGGCCGAGGGTGCCGCGACGGCGCTCGAGCTGGGTAACAAATTCGGCGGCCCGGTTCGGGTCCTTACCCAGCGGGCCGCAGGGATCGACCTTCTGCTGGTGGACGCGCCGCACCTTTATGACCGTCCTGCACAAATTTATCTGGATGACGCCGGCAAGGACTGGGCCGACAACCATCTGCGCTTTGGTTTGCTAAGCTGGGTCGGTTCGGTGATTGGCCGTGGCGGGCTGGACGGTTGGCGCCCGGATGTGGTGCACGCGCATGACTGGCAGGCCGGTCTCGTTCCGATCTATCTGCGACAGTTCGGCAAAGACACGCCGCCATGCGTCGTGACCATTCACAACATCGCCTTTCAAGGCGTTTTTGCGCCCTCGACCATGGGCGAATTGGGTCTTGATCCTGCCGGGTTCACTCAGGACGGTTTCGAGTTCTTCGGCAAGATCAGCTTTCTCAAAGGCGGCCTGATGCTGGCCGATCAGATCACCACCGTCAGCCCAACCTATGCGCGCGAACTGATGACGTCAGAGTTCGGCATGGGGCTGGAGGGTGTCCTGCGGTCGCGCAGCCACGTTCTGACCGGGATCCTGAACGGCATCGACACCGAGGTCTGGAACCCTGGAACCGACCCGGTGCTGGCTCAGACCTATTCAAGCCGGACACTGAGACGTAAAGCCGCCAACAAGCAAGCAGTCCTGGCGCATTTTGGCCTGCCCGAAGACACCTCCGCACCGCTGTTTTCCGTTGTCAGCCGACTATCCGATCAAAAGGGGCTGGATATAGCTCTCCAAGCCCTGCCCGGCCTGATCGCGCAGGGCGCACGGTTTGTGTTGCTGGGCTCCGGCGACCCGGACCTGGAGCGCGGATTTTCAGAGCTTGCAAGCCAGCACCCTGACAGCGTGGGTGTCGAAATTGGTTTTGATGAAAACCTGGCCCACCTGATTCAGGCTGGCGCCGATACCATTCTGATCCCCTCCCGGTTCGAACCCTGTGGCCTGACCCAGCTTTGTGCAATGCGCTACGGAACGCTGCCGATTGTCTCGAAAACCGGCGGGCTGGCCGACACCGTCATCGATGCCAACGAGGCGGCGCTTGCGATGGGCTGCGCCACCGGGTTCCAATTTGCTCCGGTAACCGTGGACAAGTTGTCGGATGCCCTGAGCCGCGCAATGAACCTCTTTGAAGATGAAAAAGCATGGCAGAAGGTCATGCGCAATGCGATGAAACACCCGGTCGGTTGGGAACGCTCGGCCGACAAGGTCGTGGATATCTACAAAGGCTTGCTTGGGTCGTAAACCAGGATGCAGATGGCGACAGGAAAAACCATTGCCGCTGGTCGGCCCTATCCGCTTGGTGCGGTGTGTGACGGCCATGGCGTCAATTTCGCCGTGTTTTCCGCGAACGCGGCCAGGATCGAGTTGTGCCTGTTCAGCCGCGATGGCGCCCGTGAAACCACCCGGCTGACCCTGCCCGAACGCACCGGCGCAATCTGGCACGGGTTCGTTCCCGGTGTGAAGCCGGGGGATCTCTATGGTTATCGCGCCTATGGCCCTTACGAGCCCGAACGGGGCCACCGGTTCAATCCCGCCAAGTTGCTGGTCGATCCTTATGCGCGGTCGGTGCACGGAGATTGGACCAACGACCGCGCGACGCTGGGCTACGCCATGGCCGAGATGGGCGGCATGGACCGACCCTGCGACATCGACAGCGCGCCAATTGTGCCAAAATCGGTGGTGCCCGAGATCGAAACGCCCTGGTCCGGAGCGCCCCACCCACAAAGACCGTGGTCAGAAACTGTGATTTACGAGGCCCATGTGAAAGGGCTGACGAAACGGATGCCCGGTGTGCCTGACGCGCTGCGCGGCACCTACGAGGCGCTGGGCTCAGAGCCGGTGATCGCGCACCTTAAGGCGCTCGGCGTCACGGCCCTTGAGCTGTTGCCGGTACACGGGTTTCTGGACGACGGGTTCCTGATTGAACGCGGCCTGACCAACTACTGGGGTTACAACTCGCTGCTCTACTTTGCGCTCGAGCCGCGATATTTCGGACCAAACGAGGCCGAGGGTTTTCGTCAGGCGGTCGACCGGCTGCATCACGCCGGGATCGAGGTCATCCTGGACGTGGTGTTCAACCATACCGCTGAAGGCGATCAACGCGGCCCGACCCTGTCGTTTCGCGGGCTCGACAATGCCGCGTATTATCATCTGCAGGCCAGCCATCCGCAGTATTACGTCAATGACACCGGCTGCGGGAACACGATGGATGTCAGCCACCCGTTCACGCTGCGTCTTGTTCTGGATGCACTACGATATTGGGTCACGGTCATGGGTGTCGATGGGTTCCGCTTTGATCTGGCCACCACGCTTGGACGCGAGGCGCATGGATTTGACCCGCGCGGCGGGTTCTTCGATGCCATCCGGCAGGACCCGGTCCTGTGCCAGACCAAACTGATCGCCGAGCCGTGGGATATCGGCCCGGGCGGTTATCAGCTTGGCGCCTTTCCCGACGATTGGGGCGAATGGAACGATACGTTCCGTGATGCAGTGCGCAAATTCTGGCGCGGCGATGCGCATTCGGCTCAGGAACTGGCCGGGAACTTTCTGGGCACGGCCTCGGTGTTTGACCGACCGGGGCGCAAGACCTTCAGCTCGGTCAATTTTGTCGCGGCGCATGACGGTTTCACGCTCGCAGATGTCACCCGCTACAACGACAAACACAACCAAGCCAATGGCGAAAACGGCGCCGACGGGCACGGCCACAATTGTTCCGACAATTGCGGTGCCGAAGGCGATACAACAGATCAAGCCATTCTGGACCGCCGCGCCCAAAGGGTTCGCAACATGTTGGCAAGCGTGTTCCTGTCACAGGGCACGCCCATGCTCCTGGCCGGTGACGAGATCGGCAATACCCAACATGGCAACAACAACACCTATTGCCAAGACAACGAAACGGCCTGGATCGACTGGGTCGGGGCGGATCAAGGCCTGCTGGCCTTTACCCGGCGGCTTGTCGCCCTGCGTCGCGACAACCCGGTGCTGAGACAGGGCAAGTTCCTGCACGGCCATCCGCGAGAGGACGCGTTCCTTGACGTGGCGTGGTCGACCCTTGATGGCGGTGCCCTGAACTGGCGCGATCCGATGCTGGACGGGTTCTGCCTGCATCTGCGTGGATCGGCCGAAGATGCCTTGTCCGATCCCGGCACCGCGCTGATCGTCGTCAATGGCGGCGGCAAGACCCGCCAGCTTGTACCACCTGACGCGGGCTCCGGAATGGTCTGGGAATGTGCGCTGGATACCGCCGCACCCCACGCCGCGCCACATCGTCTCTCCACCCGCGCCCGTCCGTCGATTGCACCGCATTCCGTCGTTCTGTTCTTGGGCCGAGAGGTCGCGTTATGACCGACTGGTGCCACGAGCTTTGCCGCCATTTCGGCATCGGGTCCGACTATCGCGGCTTTGACGGCCAACGTGTTTCCGTGACCCCCGAGACTCGCATGGCCGTGCTGGCGGCCATGGGGCATTCGGTTGGTTCGGAAGCTGAAGCGCACGCGCTTGTGGAACAGTTGCGCCACGAAGACTCGCTTCACCCGGCCTGCGCCGAAATCATCGTGGAAACAGGCAAAAGCGCTACTATCAAAACCTCGCGCCCCGTCGATTGGGCCATCGAAGTCGAAGGAAACCCCGAACCGCTCGCCGATGGACTGGCCACGGACAGGATCGACCTTCCCCCGCTGCCAATGGGCATCCACCGTCTGGTCCTTTCGGACGGGTCGAGCGATTGGGTGACCTGGATCCTGGCGCGTCCGCAACATGCCGTCTGCGTGGCCGAGCGCACAAAGGCCCCGCGCGTCTGGGGTGTCACAACCGCGCTTTATGGACTGACCGACGCGGGCAAGGCGCAGATTGGCAGCTATAATCTGTTGGGTAGCTATGGCGCGGCGATGGCGCATCACGGCGCCGATTTTGTCGGAATCAACCCGGTCCACGCCATGGGCCGGACCCGGCCGGACGACGTCATCAGCCCCTATTCGCCCAGCCATCGGGCGTTCCTGAACACATGGCACACGGGCACCGTGGAACACGGCAAGGGCAGCAGCACCGACAGGGTCGATTACCCCGCCGCGCTTGACGCCAATGAACGGGCCCTGAAGACCAGTTTCATGCGGTTCCGGGGCTTGCCGGACGACGCGCCCGAGCAGCGTGCCTTCGCTGCCTTTGACCGGGCGGGCGGCGCAGCCTTGGACGATTATGCGCTGTTCGAAGTGCTGGCCGACCGGTTCGGGCCGGATTGGCGCGACTGGCCTTCGGCCTTCAAAACCCGTGACACGACGGCAATCACAGCCGTGCAGAGCGAAGAACAGGTGGCGCTGTCGTTCCTCAAGTGGGGACAATGGCAGGCCGATTGCCAGATCGGGCAGGCGCAAAAGCAGCTTTTGAGCGCCGGCATGCGGATCGGGCTCTATCTCGACCTTGCTGTCGGGCCGCGCCTGGGCGGGGCCGAGACCTGGGCGAAGGACTCTCCCCAAGTCACCGGCGCCACACTGGGCGCGCCGCCGGATCCCTTGTCGCCTGCCGGGCAAAGCTGGGGGTTGGCGCCACTGTCGCCGGTGACCTGCCGGGCGCAGGGTTATGCCGGGTTCGCGCGGCTGCTCAGGTCTGTGATGCGTCATGCGGGCATGATCCGGATCGACCATGTCATTGGTCTGATGCGCAGTTTCTGGATTCCCGACGGCGCAACAGAAGGCGCATATGTCAGCTATCCGCTGGATGCTCTTCTCGCCGTGGTCGCAATCGAAAGCCAGCGCAGCGGCACGATCGTGATCGGGGAGGACCTGGGTCTTGTGCCCGAGGGTTTGCGCGAAAAACTGGCCGGTTCCGGGATCTACGGCATGGAAATCCTGCAATTCCTGCGCGACGACGCGGGTGGGTTCAAGGATACCGCGCATATTCGCAAGAAAGCGATTTGCGCCTTTGCAACCCACGATACCCCAACGATAAAGGGGTTCTTTTCGGCAGAAGATGCCCGGCTTCAGGCCGACATCGGCGCGTTGGACACGACGCGCTACGAAATTATCCGCGCCGACCGGACAGCGGCGCAACAGACACTGGGCCCCGTTGCTGAGGTGCCGGAAATACACCACAGGCTGGCAACAGCGGGGTCCGAAATGGTCGCCGTGCAGCTTGACGACATCGCCGGAAGAGTGAGCCAGCAGAACCTGCCGGGAACCATCAACGAGCATCCCAACTGGCAACAGGTCGCGCCCCTCGCGATCCAGGACATCGAAACATCACCAGACTTCGCCCAACTGGGCGCCGACATGGCGCAACAGGGTCGCGCGAACACTGGCAAACCGGAGAAGAACCATGGCCAATCAGATTGTTCCAACCTCGCCCATTGAAGGCCAGAAACCGGGCACGTCGGGGCTGCGCAAGAAAACGGCAGTGTTCCAGGAGCCGGGGTATCTGGAAAACTTCGTGCAAAGCCTGTTCGACGGCACCGGCGGCGCCGCGGGCAAGACCTATGTGGTAGGCGGCGACGGTCGGTTCTTCAATGACGATGCCACAAGGACCATCATTCGCATGGCCGCCGCCAACGGCGCGGCACGATTGATCATCGGGCAAAACGGCCTGTTGTCGACGCCCGCCGCATCGAACCTGATCCGCAAGAATCAGACCGATGGCGGCATCATCCTGTCGGCCAGCCACAACCCGGGTGGGCAGAACGGCGACTTCGGGATCAAGTTCAACGCCGCCAATGGCGGTCCGGCGCCGGAAAAGATCACCGAAGCGATCTATGCCCGGACGCAGGACATCACACAGTACCGGATTGCCGAGGCCGACGCCGGTGATATCTCGACCTTGGGCAGCTACAAAGTTGGCGACATGCAGGTCGACGTGATCGACCCGGTCGCCGATTACGAAGACCTGATGCGCGAGCTGTTCGATTTCGACGCCATCGCCAAGATGTTCGCGGGCGGCTTCCGGGTATGCTTTGACGCGATGCACGCGGTCACCGGGCCTTACGCAAAACGCATTCTGGAAGGCGTGTTGGGCGCGGCCCACGGATCGGTGATCAACGCCGTTCCAAGCCTGGATTTCGGCGGCGGCCACCCTGACCCCAACCCGGTCTGGGCCAGCGAACTGGTCGCACTCATGAGCGGCACCGACGCGCCCGATTTCGGGGCCGCTTCGGATGGCGATGGTGATCGCAACATGGTCATGGGCCGCGATGCCTTCGTGTCGCCTTCCGACAGCCTGGCGCTTTTGACGGCCTATGCCCACCTCGCCCCTGCCTATGCCGGGCGGCTCAGCGGCGTGGCACGCTCGATGCCAACCAGCCAGGCGGTTGATATCGTGGCCGAACGACTGGGCATTCCCTGTTTTGAAACCCCGACCGGCTGGAAATTCTTTGGCAACCTGCTGGACGCGGGCAAAGCTACGCTCTGTGGCGAGGAAAGCGCCGGAACCGGCTCAAACCACATCCGCGAAAAGGACGGGCTTTGGGCGGTACTGTTGTGGCTCAACATCCTGGCACGCGACGGGCGCGATATCGTGCAATTGCGCCGCGATCACTGGCGCAGCTTTGGCCGGAACTACTACTCGCGCCATGATTACGAGGAAATCCCGACCGAGGCCGCAGGGGCGCTGATGAGCGCGCTACGCGCCAATCTGACGACCCTGCCGGGCAGCACCGTGGCCGGTCTCACCATCTCTGAGGTAGACAATTTTGCCTATACCGATCCGGTCGATGGCAGCCTGACGGAAAACCAAGGGGTGCGCATCCGGTTCGAGGGCGGATCGCGCGTGGTGCTGCGGCTGTCGGGCACCGGCACGCAGGGCGCGACACTGCGCGTCTATCTTGAACGCTTCGAAGCGCCGGGCGGTGATCATGGACAGGACGTGCAAGCGGCACTGGCCCCGGTGATCGAGGCGGCCGAAACCATAGCAGACATCAAAACACACACCGGCCGCGACAAGGCCGACATCATCACCTGACATCGGGTCGGGCTTTGAGAACAATACACATGACGGAAAAGAACATGCGAGATTTCAACGATACAGGCAGCCTTGCGGGCGCCATCGACTTTCATCTGGCGAACACCGTGGGAAAAACGCCCGACGCCGCGTCGACCACCGACTGGCGCCTGGCCTTGTCGCGCGCGGTCCGGGACAAGCTGATCGACCCCTGGTTCGAAGCCACACGTCGCACCTATGCACAGGACAACAAACGGGTTTACTACCTGTCGATGGAGTTCCTGCTGGGCCGAATTCTGCAAGACGCGGTCAACAACCTCGGGCTGGAAGACGCCGCGCGCAGCGCGCTGGCGTCGCATGGCGTCGATTTCGCCGACGTGGTCTGTGACGAGCCTGACGCGGCGCTCGGCAACGGCGGATTGGGGCGTCTGGCGGCCTGTTTTCTCGACAGCCTGTCCTGTCTGGGTATCCCGGCCTACGGGTACGGCATCCGTTATGCACATGGCCTGTTCCAGCAGTCCTTTGAAGACGGACGTCAGGTGGAAATGGCCGAGGGCTGGCTGCGCCAGCAGCACAATTGGGAATTTGAGCGGGCCGAATGCCTGTATGATATCGGGTTTGGCGGCGAAGTGAACGAGACCGGCGGCAATGCCATCTGGACCCCGACCGATGTTGTCAGCGCTCAGGCTTACGACACCCCGGTACCGGGCTGGCGTGCCGGTTGGACCAACACGCTGCGTCTCTGGTCGGCCAAGCCAAAGAAGATCTTTGATCTCGAGCCCTTCAACCGTGGCGAATACATGGAAGCCGCAGCGCCCGAGGTTCTGGCCGAAACGATCAGCCGGGTGCTTTACCCCGATGACAGCACCGAAATCGGCAAGGCCCTGCGGCTGAAGCAGGAGTATTTCTTTACCGCCGCCTCGTTGCAGGACCTTCTGCGCCGGTTCCTGACCCACAATGGCGATCTGCGCGCGCTGCCCAGCAAGGTGGCGATCCAGATGAACGACACCCATCCCGCGATTGCCGGTCCGGAACTGATCCGGCTGCTGATCGATACGCACGGGTTTGATTTCGACGACGCCTTCGGAATTGCCCAGGGCACGCTGAACTACACCAACCACACGCTGTTGCCCGAGGCGCTCGAGGCTTGGGACACGCGCCTGATGGCCGACACCCTGCCCCGCCACATGCAACTGATTGAGCGGATCGACGCACGTCTGAGCAAAGACGCTGCGGCCGCCAAGGCTACCGCACGCATCGTCGAAGACAACAAGGTGAACATGGGCACGCTGGCCTTTGCCTGCGCCAACCGGGTCAACGGCGTCTCGGCGCTGCATACCGACCTGATGAAACAGACAGTGTTCAGCGATCTGCATCAGGTTTACCCCGAGCGTATCCTGAACCAGACCAACGGCGTGACTCCGCGCCGCTGGCTGCATGGCTGCAACCGTGGTCTGCGCGATCTGTTGAACGAGACGATTGGAACCGACTGGGTCTGTGATCTGGAGCAGTTGGAAAAGATCGCTCCGCTGGCCGATGACGCCGATTTCCGCGCCCGGTTCATGCAGGTAAAGCAGGACAACAAGCAAATGCTGACCAGTTGGGTCAAGGATCGGATGGGCATCGAGATTTCGCCCGACGCCATGTTCGATGTCCAGATCAAGCGTATCCATGAATACAAGCGCCAGTTGATGAACGCGCTTGAAACCGCGGCGCTGGCCAATGCGATCCGCCGCGACCCCGATGCAGACTGGACCCCGAGGGTCAAGATTTTTGGCGGCAAGGCGGCGCCGGCCTATTTGGATGCCAAGAACATCATCCGGCTGATCAATGACATCGCCGTATCGATCAACAGCGACCCGGTAATCGGCGATCGGCTCAAGGTGCTCTATCCGCCCAACTACAACGTCTCGATGGCGGAAATCCTGATCCCGGCAACGGACCTGTCGGAACAGATTTCAACCGCAGGTAAAGAGGCCTCGGGCACGGGCAACATGAAATTTGCCCTGAACGGTGCCGTCACTGTCGGCACGCTGGACGGCGCCAATGTGGAAATCCGCGACCATGTCGGCGACGACAACATCTATATCTTCGGCATGACCGCCGAGGAAGTCGAGGCGGCGCGCGCAGGCTATGACACACAGGCCTATATCGATCAAAGTCCGATCCTGAAGGAAGTGATCGACCAGATCCGCGAGGGGGTCTACTCTCCGGGGGAGCCAACGCGCCACTGGCCGGTGCTCGAAAAGCTGTTGCGCGATGACTACTTCATGGTCGCAGCCGACTTTGACGCCTATTGGGCTGCACAACGTCAGGTCGACAAAGGCTTTGCCGACAAGGATGCCTGGGCACGCATGGCCGTGCTGAACACGGCCCATTCGGGATGGTTTTCGTCCGACCGCACCATTCAGGGGTACGCCGATGCCATCTGGGGTGTTGCATCCCTTGCAGGAGAGTCGAAATGACCACGCTAACCTATGATCCGGGGTTCGATGCCGCCACGCACGAGGCGCTTTTGACCGGCACCATGTCCGATCCATTTGCCGTTCTCGGACCGCACAAGAACGGGCGGCGCTGGAGTGTGACAGCTTTGGTGCCCGGCGCAGAAAGCGTCGAGGTTCTGGATGGCAAGACCGGCAAACGCGAGGCGGTGTTGCACCGGCTCGACGGGCGCGGGCTGTTTTCCGGCTATGTCCGCAAGGGCGTGGCCACCGGTCCCTATCGTCTGCGGGCCAAAAGCGGCGACACAACCTGGGAGCAGGAGGACGCCTATCGCTTTGCCCCGGTTCTGGGTGAGATGGATGAATATCTGATCTCCGAAGGCGCCCATCTGGAATTGTGGAACAGCCTCGGCGCACATCCGATGACCCATCAGGGCACCAAAGGGGTGCATTTCGCCGTTTGGGCACCGTCGGCGTCCCGCGTATCGGTCGTCGGCGAGTTCAATCAGTGGGACGGTCGCCGCCATGTCATGCGGTCGCGCGGAACCACCGGCGTGTGGGAAATCTTTGTCCCGGCCCTGCCCGACTGCAGCATCTACAAATACGAGATCCGCGATCAGGCGGGCAATGTCCTGCCGCTCAAGGCAGACCCGGTCGGCTTCGGGGCCGAGCATCCGCCCTCAACCGCCTCGGTGGTGCGCGATCTGGGTGACTATGCCTGGTCCGATAATGAGTGGATGGCCACCCGCGCCGAGCGCAACGGCCACGACCAACCAATTTCGATCTACGAAGTGCATCTGGGATCATGGAAGCGCAAGATCGAGGACGGCAACCGACCGCTCAGCTATCTCGAATTTGCAAGCGAGCTGGTCGCCTATGTGCGCGACATGGGCTTCACCCATATCGAGCTGATGCCGATCTCGGAGTTTCCGTTTGACGGCTCGTGGGGCTATCAGCCCATCGGCCTGTTCGCGCCCACCATCCGCTATGGTACGCCCGACGAATTCCGCCATTTCGTCAATGCCTGTCACCGCGCCGGGCTGGGTGTTCTGCTCGACTGGGTGCCCGGGCATTTCCCGACCGACGAACATGGGCTTGGCCAGTTCGACGGAACACCGCTTTATGAACATGCCGACCCACGGGAAGGGTTCCACCAGGATTGGAACACGCTGATCTACAACTACGGTCGGCGCGAGGTTCAGAATTTCCTTGTCGCCAACGCGCTTTACTGGATCAAGGAGTTCCACCTTGACGGGCTGCGCGTCGATGCCGTGGCCTCGATGCTCTATCGTGACTATTCGCGCAACGACGGCGAATGGGTGCCCAATGAACATGGCGGACGCGAAAACCTCGAAGCCATCGCCTTTCTGCAGCGCACCAACGAGCTGGTCTACAAGGCCGATGCCGGTGTGATGATGGTGGCCGAAGAAAGCACATCCTTTCCCGGGGTCAGCAAACCAACGGATCAGGGCGGGTTGGGCTTTGGTTTCAAGTGGAACATGGGCTGGATGAACGACACGCTGGATTACATCGGGCGCGACCCGATCCACCGCTCGCATCACCATCACCAGATGACCTTCGGCCTGACTTACGCGTTTTCGGAAAACTTCATGCTGCCTATCAGCCACGACGAGGTGGTGCACGGCAAGGGTTCGATGCTGTCCAAGATGCCGGGCGACGGCTTTGACAAATTTGCCTGCCTGCGCGCCTATTACGGCTTCATGTGGGGCCATCCCGGCAAGAAGCTGTTGTTCATGGGCCAGGAATTTGCCCAGGGCGCCGAGTGGAACCACGACCAATCGCTGGATTGGCATTTGCTCGACCATGCCTGGCATAGCGGCATGCAGGGCTGGGTTAAGGCGCTGAACAACGTCTATGGTGAAACGCCGACGCTGTATCAGACCGACTGCAACGCCAGCGGGTTTTACTGGCTCGAAGTCGACCAATCGGACCTCTCGGTCTATGCCTGGGTCCGACAGGGCAAAGATGGCACCGATCCCGTACTTGTGGTCTGCAACTTCACGCCGACCCCGCGAGAAGGCTATCGGTTGGGCGTTCCCAACGAGGGGCGTTGGGACGTTTTGCTGAACAGCAACGCCGAAGAATTCGGCGGATCAGGTCATGGTCCGGCATCATGTGACAGCGAAGCCATCGCTTGGAGCGGGCAATCGCAATCGATCGGTTTCGATCTTCCCGGTAATACAGCAGTGTTCTTTCGGTTGCGGAATGGCCTTGCCTGATAAATCGAAGAGGATTGGCTAGACGTCTTCGTGGCGCCTGGTTGCAGATATCGGCGGCACGCAAGCGCGATTTGCCGGTTTTCAGAATGTGGAGTTGATCGGCTCGTCACCCCTTGAAACCCGGCAATGTGACACCCCGGTGTCGCAGGCGTTTTGCGACGGGTTTTCCACGCCACCCGAGATCGCTGTGTTCGCCTCCGGGCCGGTCAATGACAACAGGGGTGAATTGGCCAACGCCGGTCAGGGTCATGTCGTAGCGCGATAGCGAATGGGGGTTTTCGAACCGCATGCTTGATACCGCCAGCTACATGGCCGATCGCGGATGCACGAGCTTGGCGCAAGAGACCGCCTGACAGCGTAAGTGCCACAAAACCGATCGTTGCAGTTCGAAGATCCGCTATTCACGCTGCCGTTTAGCAAAGGTTCGAACGCAACGCTGCGAGACTGTCCGTTACGTGTGCGTTTTGCGTAATTTGATTGGTCTGCATTGGGCTCTGAGCGGTCATAGTCTGCCGGTTGTACCAAGGACCGCACTGCGGGACAAAGTTGCCATCTATTGCGTAGTACTGAACAACCGTTTTCAGCGCATGACGGCATTTTTCTCATTCAGTACGGCTGGGGGTCGCCGCCAAAGATAGCCCAAGAAGTTGATGCCGATATTTTGACTGGCATGGCACGAACCGTCTCGCTGAAGGGGGATATTTCATCGGAACGGACATTTCTCCAGTGCTATGCTCGAACAAATCAAAAATGGCGCCAGGGAAGACGATGTCGATTAACTCGATTTTGGCCCGCCTTTTGGGAAATCCCGAGTTCTGCCTAGGGGATGGGACAATACTGCCGGTGACACCCAAGTTGGCCGCGCTGATCGCCTACCTCGATGCAAGTCACCCCGCGATGGTGCCACGCGCGGAACTGATCGACGTTTTGTGGGAGCGCATGTTTGCCCGGCAGGCCCGGCAAACCCTCAGGAAGGCGATGGAACGGCTGCGTCGGATCATGGGCGTCGGTGTTGTTGTGACCAGAGGCGACCTCGTGGGTCTCAACACGGCGCGCTATGAAAGTGACACGCTGGTTCTGGACCGGTTCCTCCGGGATGACCCGGATGTGGCGGCTGACAGCCTTCTGCGGATCGCGCCCGCTGACTTTCTGGCCGGAACTGATATTGCCGGGGAAAGGTGGAACGACTGGCTTGCAATCGAGCGGCGGCACCGGCAGGACGCGTTGCAGCTTGCCCTGACGCGGTGCGCGAGGGCGGGCGACGGGCAGAAAGCGCTGACATTCGCCGAAAGGGCAATACGGGTGAATCCGATGGCGGAAGCGCCCCGGCGGATTCTGATGGACCTGCTGGCCCGGGACGGACGGGCGTCGGAGGCGGTTCAGGAATACCGGGCGTTCGCCCGGTTTTTGCGGGACGAACTGGACATCGACCCGAGTTGGGAAACGCAGAATCTGATGCAATCGCTTTCGCAGCAGATCGGCGAGAACGGGCGGGAAGGCGTCGTGGGTCGGGTCGCGCGTCAGACACTGACGATTTTGCCGTTCGGGGTGCTTGGCAATTCCCGGCGCGGTGCTGACCTCGCCGCTGGACTGCAGACTGAAATCGTCACGACGCTGACCAAGCTATCGGATCTCGATATCATCGATCTGAGCCTGCCGGACGCCCTGAAAGGTCACAGCGCCACCGTGGAGCGGCCGTCCGACGAGCAGGCGGTGCTGAAATCCGCGCTTCAGGTCGTGGGTGACAGGGTGCGCCTGACCGCGCAACTGGTTGACTGTACCTCGAACCGGCAAATCTGGGCCGAGCGGTTCGACCGGAAGCTGGCCGACATCCTCGAAATTCAGGATTCGCTGACCAAGGATATCGTCACCCAGCTTCAGGTGCGACTGACCGAAGGCGAGCAGGCGCGGGTCTGGTCCTTGGGCACCCGCAGCTTCGAGGCCTGGGAGGCGGTCGTGCAGGCGACGCATCTGATCCACGCCCACCATATAGAAGGGATCCGCGAGGCCCGGCAACTTGCGGAGGGTGCCATCGGGATCGATCCGGACTATGCCTCGGCCCACGCCGCGGTTGGTTGGACGCATTGGGTTGAGGGCCGCTGAGCTTGGTGCGACTAAACGAGGCCATCGGCGCCTTCGATGTCTCGGACCGGTTGGATCGCATCCGGGCCGCGATGTTCTACGTGCTCTGCGACCATGACGAGTTTTACCCGGCTGCGATCGGCCCGGAAATCTGTAGGGCCATGCGCAAAGCGGAGACGGAGGTGACGTATCACGAGGTCAGGAGCGTGCTGGGCCATTACGCCACCACCGCTGAGCCCGACCTGTGGGTCAGCAAGGCACAGTCATTTCTGGAAGGTCTGTGAGGCGCCATACTGACACCCGGTCTTCGAATGTGGAAACCCGATGGCTTTGCGAAGGAGGGAACCATGAACAAGCGAGATTTTCTTTCCATCCCCGAAGCGATGGCGCGCAGTGTCGGCGATATTGCCGGACTTGACGTGATCGATATCGGCTGCGGCAGAGGTCAGGTGACCGAAGAACTGGTCTTGCTTGGCGCGAATGCTACGGGGATCGAGCCCAACCCCGCCTTTCTGCAATGCGCCCGGGACAGCGGGCGGGCAACCTTTCTGGCCGGAACCGGCGAACAGACCGGCCTGCCGGACAATGCCTTTGGCCTGGCGGTGTTCAGCGAAAGCCTGCACCACGCGCAGGATCGGTTTGCGGCCATGAAAGAAGCCGCGCGGATCGTGAAACCCGGCGGGCGGCTCGTCGTCATCGAGTCCGAGGCGCCCGATCCGATCTATGAGGTGGCGCGGTACATTGACGACGAAGCACCGGTTTACGCAGAGGCGCAGAATGCGATAGCTGCGCTTGTGACCTCTGGCTCGGCAGTGCGGGCCGAGACGCTATACTATGCGGCGAAATACAGGGGGGAAACTGCGCAGGATATGCTTGACCAGATGGCTGCTGTTGACGGCAGCCGCAGCCTGGCCCCGGGCGACCGCCCGCCCTATGAGCAGGCCTTTGCCAAGGCTTAACGCACCGACGAGACCGGCGGCTACCTGCCATTCTGGCAAAGGTTGGATGTGCTGACGCTGATATGATCGACTGGGGTTAATAGCTTGGCTCGAGCCAAATCTTGTGAGCGATCGGCCTGATCCGGACTGGCGCCGGTTAGATGCAGAATAATTGCTAAAGCGTTTCGAGATTCAGTTGAGGCACGGCTTGGTCTCGAAACTCACACAACCTCTATAGCTCTTGCTCTATAGCTCTTGCGCGTTTCGACAATTTTTTGTGCCTCAACAATAGGTCGAAACGTATTAGAAGTTCGAAGCAATCCGAATGCTGTGCCTACTTAAAAGCCGATGTCGGTAACGCCAGGTGCGTGCATATCGCGCCAATACGCAAATATTGGTGCACTTGTCACTATGTGCTCGAGAGGGCCGTTGGCGGGAATGAATAAGAAAAGGGCGGGGAAATCCCCGCCCTTTTCAATCTGATTGTCCAGAAAGATTTTAGTGACCCAAGATCTGGCTGAGGAACAGCTTGGTCCGGTCACTTTGCGGGTTGCCGAAGAATTCCTCGGGCTCATTCTGTTCGATGATCTGGCCGGCATCCATGAAGATCACGCGGTTTGCGACCTGACGGGCAAAGCCCATCTCGTGGGTCACACAGAGCATGGTCATGCCTTCCTCGGCCAGTTCGATCATGGTGTCGAGCACTTCCTTGATCATCTCGGGATCAAGCGCCGACGTGGGTTCGTCAAACAGCATGATCCGCGGCTGCATGCAGAGCGAGCGGGCAATCGCCACACGCTGCTGCTGACCACCCGAAAGCTGACCGGGGAACTTGTCGGCCTGTTCGGGGATCTTGACCTTTTCCAGGTAATGCATGGCGATCTCTTCAGCCTCTTTGCGCGGGGTCTTGCGAACCCAGATCGGCGCAAGGGTTAGGTTGTCGAGAATGCTGAGATGCGGGAACAGGTTGAAGTGCTGGAACACCATGCCGACTTCGCGGCGGATCTTGTCGATGTTCTTGAGGTCGTTCGACAGTTCGGTGCCATCGACAACGATCTTGCCCTGCTGGTGCTCTTCCAGCGCGTTGATGCAGCGGATCAGCGTCGACTTACCGGACCCCGAGGGGCCACAGATCACGATGCGTTCGCCACGCTGAACGGTCAGGTTGATGTCGCGCAGAACGTGGAACGTGCCGTACCACTTGTTCATGCCTGCGATTTCAATGGCGACCTCGTCCGAAACGGACATATGCGAGCGGTCGATTTCACGGTCGGTTGCGAGTTCAGACATACTGGAACCCTCCTTTTAGCGGCCGGTATGGAGCTTGCGCTCGAGATACATGGAGTAGCGGGACATCGAGAAACACACGATGAAGAACAACAGCGCGATGAACCCGTAGATCTCCCACACGATACCATTCCAGGCAGCATCGGCCCGGACGGCGTTGGAGAGACCCAAGGGATCCAAAAGGCCAATGATCGACACCAGCACGGTATCCTTGAACAGCCCGATGAAGGACGAAACAATGCCCGGGATCGAGATTTTCAACGCCTGCGGCATGATGATCAGCCGTTGGCTCTGCCAGTAGTTCAGGCCGAGACTGTCGGCCCCTTCATACTGTCCCGTGGGCAACGCGGCGAGACCGCCGCGCACCACCTCGGCCATGTAGGCGGCCGAGAACAGCGTGGCCATGATGATCACCCGCAGGATGATATCGAAATTCGTCCCCGGTGGCAGGAAAATATTGAGAAGAGTAGAGGCCACGAACAGAAGCGTGATCAAAGGCACCCCTCGAATGAACTCGATAAAGCCGACACAGAGCGATTTGAGAAGCGGAAGGTTGGATTGCCGCCCCAGCGCCAGCAGAATGCCCAAAGGCAGGGAAACTGCAATTGCAACCACACCGATGGTGATCGACAGCATGTACCCACCAAAGTTACGGCTTTCGACAGGGCGCAGCCCAATCCGTGCGGCATCTGCATAGGTCACATCAATTGACCCTTCGGTGAAGCGCACTTCGTTTTCCTGCTTGAGCACCGCCTCAAGGGCTTTCATGTCGTCTTGCAGGATATCCAGCCCCTCATCCGAGATGCGGGTTTTGAACTTGTCTAACCCGGCTTCGGTGGTGACATGAGATACCGAAGCTGGCAACGCATCGCGTGCCACCGCCGCCGCTTCACGCAGGCCGGGCAGTTTTTCGACAAGCTCCGGCAAGAGTTCCATCCGACGCTTGTAGGACTTGAGATGAGACAGATTGGTATCGACAATCCCCTTTTCGGCCCGCAGCGCCCCAAGCACATTACGCGGCACGCGCGCTTCGGCGATCAAGGTTCGAAACGCATCGCCACCGCTTTCGCGAGCACTGTCACCGGCCTCCATAACAGCCGTGACAGCGTCTTCGGCCGTTTTGATTTCGCCATCGAGCCTTGCCACCTCGGCCTCCAGCCTGGTGATCTCGGTCGTCACCTGTTCCAGTTGACCGTCGAGCCGGGCCGCCCCTAGCGACGTATTAACAACCCCTGACACAGTGCCGACGCCCCAGACGAACCAGATCACAGCGAACAGGATCGCCGCGATGAGCGCCAAAAGCGATGAGGCCACCCGTTCAACATAGCTGTAAACGAAATACGCCAAGACAAATCCCGCAACCACAAGCAACGGCGTCCAAAAGGCGCCGCCCCAAAGCATCCAGGGAAATAGAACCGGAAAAATCGCGGTGAACCAGAACAGTTTTGGACTGACCTTGTCCGAGAACAGGACAGGCGCCAGTGCCACACCCAGAAGGGCAATCGCCACGATCGGGCGCCAATACAAGTCGGCGGGATAGAAGCCAAAGAACAGCTGCACCCAACGATCCCGGATCACGCCCCAGCACGCGCCCGCATAATGGCCCTCGCGGCCCATTTCATGCAGGATGTCACGGCACTCATTCAGCGACGCAGCTTTCCAGGTCGGTGACAGGACCCAGGGTACAAGACCCATAAGGATCATGGCGAGAAAGAACACCGAGACGATGGTCAGCGCGGTGTTGAACCAGCCCGAGAACAGGTTTTCACGCATCCAGCCGATCACACCCGTGGTCGAGGCCGGTGGCTCCTGTTCCGGGACCATCTCTTTGCGGACAAATCCGATATCGCTCATCTTATCTCTCCACCAGTTTGACGCTGTTGTTGTACCAGTTCATCACTGCCGAGATGCTCAGCGAGATGGTCAGGTAGATCAGCATGCCCAGCATCACGGTCTCAAGTTCGCGACCGGTCTGGTTCAGGGTGATGCCCATCAACGTGCCCGTGATGTCCATGTAACCCACGGCAATGGCCAGCGAGCTGTTCTTGGTCAGGTTCAGCCAGTTGGAAATCAGCGGCGGAATGATGACACGCAGCGCCTGCGGCAGAACCACGAGGGACATGATCCGGTTGGGGCGCAGGCCCAGAGCGGCGGCGGCTTCGGTCTGACCGTGGCTGATCGCCATGATCCCGGCGCGGACGATTTCCGCGATGAAGGCGGCCGTGTAGAGCGACAGCGCCAGCCAGAGGGCAATCAGCGAGTTGCGCATATGCGTCCCGCCCTTGAAGTTGAAGCCCTTGAGCTCGGGATAGCCAAGATAGAAGCCCAGCACGTAAAGCAGGATCACCATCGGCACGACCACGACGCCGAAGCGCAGGTACCAGGTGGTCGGGCGCTCGCCCGTGGCCTCTTGGATATGGTCGGCACGGGTCTTGATGCGATGGCTGGCATAGAACCCGCCAAAGAGCACCAGAAGCACGGCCATCAGATCAAGGCTGATCTGGAAGGTGCCGCACCCGGTATCGGGTTCGCCTGCGCCGGGGCCTTCGGTGGCGTAATAGCGTTTGCACGACCCGTCCTCGGCATTGGCCCCGATGGCGATATCGCCAAGGCCCACGCGCCAGCCGGTCGGCTCATCCAGAAAGTTTCCCTTATCGTCTTTAGCGTCACGGCCAAAGATCGGCTCAGGCACATAGATGCCGCGATTGGTGATCGCCACGGTGTCGTTCAGCATCATCGCGGACGTGGCGTTCTCGCCACGGAAGGCCTTGGGCGGTGGCAGACTTTCGATCAGGATCGCCATAACAAGCACGATCCACAGCAGCACCGGCACGTTCCGGAACATTTCCACGTAAACCGCCATCAGCCGCGACACAATCCAGTTCTTCGACAGGCGCAGCACACCGACAAAGACGCCGATTATCGTGGCCGTGATACAGCCCAAAAAGGCCACCAGCAGTGTGTTGAGCACGCCCGAGAAGGCTGCCCTCAGATGGGTGTCCTGGTTGGTATAGTCGATCAGGCGCTGGTTGATGTCATAGCCGGCTGGATCGGTCAGGAACCGAAACGAGGGTTCCTTGCCCAATGCGGCGAGGTTCTGCGCGGTGTTGGATATCAGCCAGCCGATCAGGACCAGAAACCCGATCAGGGCGACAACCTGGATCGTCATGGAACGATAGCGGGTGTCGTAGATCAGCTGCGATAGCCGAAACCCCTCCTTGGGAGGGTCGGAAAGCGTTGTCATGGATGACGTCCCTGTTGTTGTCCGGACCCTGTCTCTGGCGGGGTTTTCCCCGCTCTTGCGAATCCGATTCTCTTTGGGAAAGGAAAAAGGGCGCGGGTAAAACCGCGCCCTTCTCCGTAGGTCTTAGCGGAACGGCGGCGAGTAGAGCAGGCCACCATCGGTCCATTGCGCGTTCAGACCACGCGACAGGCCGATCGGGGTGTTCTCACCGATGTTCTTCTCGAAGATCTCACCGTAGTTGCCGTTGACCATCAGGGCGTTCTTCGCCCAGTCGGCCGACAGGCCGAGCATCTCGCCGAGGTTGCCCTCGGTGCCCAGCAGACGGTTGATTTCCGGGTTGTTGGTCGCAGCTGCCGACATCTCGCCGATATTGGCCGAGGTCACGCCCAGCTCTTCAGCGGTGATCAGCGCGTTCAGCGTCCAGCGCACCACGTCGCCCCATTCGTTGTCGCCGTGGCGGACAAGCGGGCCAAGCGGCTCTTTCGAGACGATTTCCGGCAGAACCACGTGGTCGCCCGGGTTTTCAAACGTGGCGCGGGTTGCGGCCAGGCCCGAGGCATCGGTGGTGTAAACGTCGCATGCGCCAGCCAGGTACTGCTGCTGCGCTTCGGCGTTGGTTTCGATCGGAACCGGCTCGTAGCTGATGTTGTTCGAGCGGAAGAAATCCGCCAGGTTCAGCTCGGTGGTGGTACCGGTCTGGATGCAGACGGTTGCGCCATCGAGTTCTTTGGCCGACGAAACGCCCAGTTCCTTGGGAACCATGAAGCCCTGGCCGTCATAGTAGTTCACGCCAACGAAGGTGAACTTGAGGTCGACGTCACGCGAGAAGGTCCAGGTGGTGTTCCGGGCCAGCACGTCAACTTCGCCCGAGGCAAGCGCGGTGAAGCGGGTCTTGCCGGTGGTGGGCACGAATTCGACAGCAGATGCATCGCCAAGAACGGCTGCGGCAACCGAGCGGCAGACTGCGACGTCAAAGCCGTCCCATTCGCCGTTCGCGTCGGGGGCGGCAAAGCCCACGAGGCCGGTGGTCACACCACAGTTCAGCTTGCCACGGGCTTTCACGTCATCCAGCGTGCCCGCAGCCGCAGCACCGGCGGCAAGGCCGGCCACTGTGAGTGCGCCAAGAAATACGGTTTTTTTCATGTTTACCTCTTCCTGATGTGCCGTCCCTGTCGGACAGCTTTGTTCCGGCCATTGCGACCGGATGTGAAAACGTAGAAGGTTGCTCCCCTCCAGTGGCGACAAGTTTGGTCGGATTCATTGCAAAACGTCAAGCGTTTCATCAGCAAAAAGAATGTTACCGAACCGGGGGTTGTGCGGAATTTGGTTGACCTTGGGTAAGGGTTCTACCCCTGCCCTGCGACCAGCGCATAGAACCGTGCCGCGTGCAAAAATGCCGCCTTCTTGATCTCGGCGGCCTTGGTCGCCTCGTCATCAGGCCCCCACTGTTCCTCTTGCCAGCTCTCGTCCAGCCGCGAGAGGTCCCACAGAGTCTCAGGCGCGGCATAGGATTCGACCGCCGCGAGCCCCAGAAGAAACGAACCTGACAGCATCACCAGATCGTGGAAGGCGGTGAGTTCAAAGGCGCTCATCTGCCGGGTACGGTCCGCGATACGGACCAGAGGTAAGGCGTCCTGCGGTTTGTGCACAATTCCCCTTACTGCTTTCAAATCAATACCTTGGGATTCTCTTGCCCAGTTCAGAACCGGATCCCAGCGCTCGGATTGGCGCGCAACCAGCTCGGACGGGCCCTCGGCTCGGTAGCACAACAGATCGCTATCCCCGTAGGCTGCAATCATCTCGGCAACCTCGTCATGCTGAATCGCAACCTTGTCGATGGCGGCATTGGCCGATCGGGTGAACGGCATGGTCTGGGGATTTACCGCCTCTTCCTGCGCGTCCCACTCCGCGGCAATCTCTTTCGCCAGTTCCTCCGAGGGCACCACGAGGGCGGATTTGGCCGGTGTCTTGATCGGCCGCGCGTCCAGAAGGACGGCAAAACCATCGCCTTCGGCGGCCGTCCGGGCCGCCTTCCAGAAGCGTTTGACCTTCCATTCACTCATGAACGATTCTCCCTTTGGACTGGGGTTGAGTTGCGTTTTCCGGGGACAGGGTTTGCAGCACGGCATCCGGCAATGCCGGCATGTCGCAAACGATCAGGTCCGCTTTCAACCGGTGGGTTTCATGGTAACCCCACCCTACCCCGATGGCACGGGTCCCGGCGGCGCGCGCCATGTCGATATCATAACTGGTATCGCCGATCATCACGGCATTTTGGGCCTCGACTCCGGCTTGCGCCAGCGCCGCGCGAATCATCCCCGGATGCGGTTTTGACGGGTGAAAATCAGCCACCTGACGGGTGACGAAAAACCGGTGCAGATCATGCGCGTCGATCAAGGCATCAAGACCGCGTTTCGACTTGCCCGTGGCCACGCCCATCAACAGGAAAGGGTCTTCGGACAACCGTTCCAAGACGGCAAGGGCGCCATCGTATAGTGGCGAAGCTCCGTTGGCGGCGCGATGATCGAAATAGGCCTGCTTGTAGCCCGCAACGAGCCTTGCACGTGTGGCCCCCGTCGCTTTGGGGGCCAGAACCGGCATAGCGTGATCCAGCGAAAGCCCGACAATCGACAGGATCGCAGCGCGGTCTGGCACGGCCAAGTTTTCACTAGTAAAGGCCGCGGTCATCGCCAGCACGATTTCGGCCTGGCTGTCGGCCAGGGTGCCGTCGACATCGAAAATTGCCAGGCCCAGGTCACTCATAGGGGGTCAGGTCAGCGATTCGAACGGGTCTTCGGCGGCCATGTCGGGCGCCCAGCCCAGGGTCTCGAAGGTCTCGGCCATGTGATCCGGCAGGGGTGCGTTAACGGTGATCAATTCGCGTGTCACCGGGTGTTCAAAGCTCATCGTGCGGGCATGCAGGTGCAGTTTGCTCGAAATGATCCCGCCCAGCTTGGCGCCCCAGCCGTCGCCCAGATTCTCCTGCCCGCTGCCGCCATATTTACCGTCCCCGATGATCGGGTGACCGATCTCGGCCATATGGGCGCGCAGCTGGTGGGTGCGGCCTGTAATCGGCTCCATCGCAACCCAGGCGGCCCGGCTGGCAACCCGGTAGAGCGTGGCATATTGGGTGATCGCACGTTTGGCACCATAGGTGTGTTCCACGTCGCGGGGATGGACGCAGAGCATCTTTTCGCCCTGTCCCTTACCGCCACCCGACGCCTTTACCAGCCCGTATTTGATCTCGCCAAGGTAGGGCGTGGGCACGCCGGCGACCACGGCCCAGTAGATCTTGCGGGTTTCGCGGTGGCGCATCGCTGCGGTCAGGCCTGCGGCCACGGCACGGGTGCGGGCCAGCAGAAGCACGCCAGAAGTGTCCTTGTCGAGCCGGTGCACAAGGCGCGGTTTCTCGTCATAGCCAAAGCGCAGCGCCTCAGAGAGCCCATCGACATGGCGGGTCTGTTTGCTACCACCCTGCGTGGGCAGGCCCGCGGGTTTGTTCAGGGCGATGATATGCTCGTCCTGCCACAGGATCGCGTCCTGCATCATCCGGGCATCTTGCGGACTGACACGCGGGGTTTTCGGCATCGCTTTGGCCTCGCCCGGATCGGGCAGCGGCGGGATACGGACCTGCTGGCCCTCTTCGACGCGGGTGGCGGGTTTGGCACGGGCGCCGTCGACGCGAATCTCACCCTTGCGGCACATCTTCTCGATCCGGCCTTGGCCGACATGGGGGAACTGGCGGCGGAACCAGCGGTCAAGCCGTTGGTCACCATCACCTGCAGCAACGGTCAATATCTGTACGCGGCTCATTGATAGATCCCCCGGGTCAGCCATAGCGCCAGAACGATCGCTCCCAGCGACAGGAACACCGATGCGACGATATAGAAAACCGTCAGTCCGGTATTGCCACGCTCCCACAATGTCAGCGCATCAAGTGAAAAGGCGGAAAATGTGGTGAAGCCACCCAGCATGCCGGTCATCAACAGTGGTGCAAAGCGCATGCCGCCGCCATCCTTGTGCGCCAGCACCACCACAAGCACCCCCATCAGGAAACTGCCGGCGACATTGACCGCCAGCGTGCCCCAAGGGAATCCCGGCCCCATAAGGCGCATTGCGCCCATGTTCACCAGATAGCGCCCCGAAGCACCGATGGCCCCGCCAAGGGCGACCTGAAGTAGGTTTGTCAGCATGGCCGCTCATTCCCACCGTAAGGGCGGTAATGTCAAGGCTGAGCAGGTGCTTTCGGGCTTTGTTTTATGGGTTTAGGGCATACTCCGGTTGCCGGAGTATGTTGGCCTTGAACAGACATTAAGGGGGAGCCGCACGATCACCAGACTGTGGGATGCTGATCCAACGCAAGTTTCGACCGATTTATCCCCGTGGAATCCGCGCGGGGGCTGTTTGGCCAACGTCCATTCCAGACCATCTCCGGCTCCGCCCTGTCCGCCCTATTCAGACCTATCTCGTCGCACCAGCTTCCATCCGGCGATCATCGGTGTGACCAGGTCTTCGCGTTTGAAAAACCGGTAGAACAGGATCGCCGACAGGTGCAGCCCGACCAACGCCAGAATACCCCAGGCCATGCGGTTGTGGAGCCATGTGGCGGTGCGGTTGGCCTCGCGGTCGACCATGCCCGCCAGCGGGCCCACGTTGATGTAATCATCCGGGTCGGAGAAAAGCCCCGCGCCCACTTGCACCATCAGCGCCCCGAGAAGCGTAAAAACCGCAAGTGCGCCCAACGGGTTGTGACCAGGCCAGTAAGAGGGCGCGCGTTTGCCCAGCCTCGCAATGTAGCGGGCGGTGGCTCCGGGGCCGTAGGTGAAATGGGAAAACCGCGCCGGACCGGGGCCAATCAGGCCCCAGATCACGCGGAACCCCAGCAGCACAATAACCGCGTAACCGAAATAGAAATGCAGTGTCATTACGTTGGGGCCGAAATGCCCCAACATCCAGGCCCCGCTTACACAGACGGCCAAGGTCCAGTGAAACAGGCGCAGCCCCGGATCCCAGATTTTTTCCCGGGAAACCCCGTTGGGAAGTTCAGCTGCCATATCGGGTCTGCGCCAACAGGTTTCGCTCAGTCTTCGCGATAGTTGTCGTGGCAGCTCTTGCAGGCGCCGCCCACGGCCTCCAATGCGTCGACCATGTCGGCCTTGTCGAAGCCTGCCACCTCGGTCAGTTTATTTGCGGCCTCGAAAAGCGCGTCAGCCTTTTTCTGAGCTTCGGTGAATTCGTTCCAGATCGCGGGCTTGGCGCGCGAACCCTTGATTTCCGCCGACGACGTGCCCGGCATATAAAGGTGACCCAAGTTATAGGTGGTCAGCAGCACGATGTTGTTGGCCGCGGTTTCAGCAGCGGCGCCCTCATAGTCACGCTCGCCTTTGGCCATGGCCGCAAGGATGCCCATGTTGGCGCCCAACAGTTTGTAGAAGCCCTGGCGGGCAGCGACGGTATCTTCGGCGGGGCCAGCATGGGCGAGCACCGGAGCGACAACAAGGGCGGCGATAAGGGTTTTGCGCATGATCTGTCTCCATACAATTGAGTGGCTTAACGTCCTCTAGACTAAGCAAAGGAGATTTCCGGCTCAACCGCCTGCATGTTGAGTCACCCTGAAAAACTGCACGACCTATGTGTCTTTCCGCCGCTTCAGGCGCAGTCCCGTGAAAAAATCCAGCCGCTTTTTCAATTCCCGCTCAAAGCCGCGCTCAACCGGCTGATAGAGAACCGGGCGTTTCATCCCGTCAGGGAAGTAGTTCTGACCTGAGAACCCGTCCTCGGCATCGTGGTCATAGGCATACCCGTCACCATAGCCGTGATCCTTCATCAGCGAAGTTGGCGCGTTGAGGATATGTTTGGGCGGCGGTTCGGAGCCGGTCTGTTTCGCCGATTTGCGCGCCGCCTTGTAGGCGACGTAGACCGCGTTCGATTTCGGCGCCAGCGCCAGGTAGGTCACGGCCTGCGCCAAGGCCAATTCCCCTTCCGGCGTTCCAAGCCGTTCATAGGTTTCCCAGGCGTGCAGGCATTGGGTCTGGGCGTTCGGATCGGCCAGCCCGATATCCTCAACCGCCATGCGCGTCAGGCGACGGGCCAGGAAACGCGGGTCTTCGCCGCCTTCCAGCATGCGGGCAAACCAGTAAAGCGCCGCATCCGGATCCGAGCCGCGCACCGATTTGTGCAGAGCGGAGATCAGGTTGTAATGCTCATCGCCGGACTTGTCATACTTGGCGGCGCGTTTCATCAGGCGTTTCGACAGGCTCTCGGTGTCAAGTTTGCCGTCAATCTTCCACGCCATCACCTGTTCGATCAGGTTCAAGAGCGCCCGGCCGTCCCCATCGGCCATTTCCAAAAGCGCCTCGCGGGCGTGGCCATCAAGTGGCAGGGGTTTGTTCAACTCTTTCTCGGCCCGTTGTGCCAGGCGTTCCAGCGCCGCGAGGTCGAGGCGGTTCAGGACCAGCACCTGCGCGCGGCTGAGGAGGGCCGCGTTCAATTCGAAGCTGGGGTTCTCGGTTGTGGCACCCACAAGAAGGATGGTGCCATCCTCCATATGCGGCAGGAACCCGTCCTGCTGGGCCTTGTTGAAGCGATGGATTTCGTCAACGAAAAGTAGCGTGCCCTGCCCGTTGGCGCGGCGGTGCTTGGCGGCCTCGAACACTTTGCGAAGCTCGGGAACGCCGGTGAAGATCGCGCTGATCTGGACGAAATGCAGGTCGGTCTCGTCCGCCAGAAGCCGGGCGATGGTGGTCTTGCCGACACCCGGAGGCCCCCAGAGAATGAGCGATCCCAATGCCCCGGCCCCCAGCATAACGCCCAGTGGGGCCTCGGGGCCGAGGATATGTTCCTGACCGATCACCTCGGACAGGGCCGCCGGGCGTAGACGGTCGGCAAGCGGACGCGGACCCTTAGCACCTTCGGGCGGCGGGGCGTTATCGAATAAATCCGACACTAGAGCCGGAACCGCATCACGACACGGCGCGCACCGCGCTGTACGTCGAGGGTCAGGCGCCGCGAAGCTTTCCTGAGAGCCGCAACTGCGGCGGTGCTGTCATGGACCTCTTCACCATTGATCGAGCGCAGCACATCGCCGCGCGCAAGCCCGGCACGCGCCCCAGCCGGGCCGGGATCGGCCACGACGACACCATCGACTGACAGGGGCAGACCCAATTCAGCCAGAACTGCGGGGTTGAGCGACCATAACACCATCCCCGGCAATGCCGAGCGTTTGCCGGTGGTCTGTGCATCACGCGATGGAACATCGGGGGCTGCCATCAAAGCGACCGCGACCGCTTCGGCCTCACCCGCCCGGATGCGTGTCACGGCGACAGTGTTACCCAGACCGGCAACGGTCATGCGAAAGATCATCTCATCGGGGGTGTTTACCGCCTGTCCGCCGACAGCGACGATCACGTCGCCAGGCTGGAACCCGGCGGCGAGGAATGGGCTGACCTCGTGCAGGTCCGAGATCACCAGGCCCTGGGGCGTGGCCAGCCCGAGACTTTCGGCAATGTCGCTGTCCACCGGCTGCCCATTCATTCCCGCCCAGGGGCGTTGGAACTTGTCATGGCCGTCGCGGGCCTGCTCGACGAAACGCTGTACGAGGGAAGACGGAATGGCAAAGCCGATCCCGTTCGATCCGCCCGAGCGGGTCAGGATGCGGGTGTTGATGCCGACAAGCGCACCGTTGACGTCGACCAGCGCACCGCCAGAGTTGCCCGGATTGATCGGCGCATCGGTCTGAATGAAATAGCCGCGCGCGCCGCCCGAGGCGGTGCCCGAGCGCGCGAGGCCGGAAATGATGCCGCTGGTCACCGTCTGGCCAACGCCAAACGGGTTGCCGATGGCCAGCACCAGCTCGCCGACTTCTATACTCTCGCTGTCACGGAAAGGCAGATGTGGCATATCGCTGGCACCATCGAGTTGCAGGATGGCAAGATCGCTTTCCTGGTCGGCCAAAAGGACGCGGGCGTCGTATTCGCGGCGATCGTTGAGAACGACGCGGATGTCAGTGGCCTCGCGCACAACGTGGTAGTTGGTGACCATTAGCCCGTCACCGGCCAGGATCACTCCCGAGCCAAGGCTGTTTTGCACCTGTGGCCGCGGTGGTCCGCTAAAGCCCTGGAAAAAGTCCTGGAAGAACGGATCGTTCATGAAGGGGCTGGATTGCACCTGGACCACGCGCTTTGCGTAGATATTGACCACCGCCGGGGCGGCCTGTTTGACCAAGGGGGCAAATCCGAAGCTGATTTCGGCTTGCGACGTGGGCACCCGGGTTTCCGCTGCAAGCGGCACGGCAGCGAGGGCGAAGATCAGGCAGAGACTGCGGAACATGTTTGGCTCCCTTTGACGTGGTCAAGATATGCGGAGCCGCAGGCGGGAATGCAAGTGGAGGTAAACCGGCCATGGCTCGCAGTCGTTACTTTGACCGGCGGTGGCCTTGATCTGACATTGAGGAAAAGCCGTACGCTCGCCGATCCGCGGGGTGGCGAACCGCACTGTCAGCATGGCACTTTTTCTCGGTCTCATCCAAAGAACCTCGTTGTTCCACATGGCCTTACCCAATTGCCGCCCCCTAAAAGCAAAACCCCCGCCACATCGGACGGGGGTTTACTGAATTCTTCGGGATGAAGAGCTTACTCTTCGTCCATCGCCTCTTCTGCGGCGGCAACGCGGGCCTTGTCGGCGGCACCTTTGGCGTCAACGTCGCGGTCGACCAGTTCGATGATCGCCATTGGCGCCATGTCGCCGTAACGGAAGCCGGCCTTAAGAACGCGAGTGTAGCCGCCTTGACGCTCGGCATAGCGCGGGCCCAGAACCTCGAACAGCTTGGCGACGTCCTTGTCTTCCTTGAGCTGGCTTGCGGCCTGACGACGGGCGTGCAGATCGCCGCGTTTGCCCAGCGTGATCAGCTTGTCCATGACGCGCTTGAGTTCTTTGGCTTTCGGCAGGGTCGTTTTGATCTGCTCGTGCTCGATCAGGCTGCCAGCCATGTTCGAGAAAAGCGCCTTGCGGTGCTCGTGGGTCCGGTTGAGGCGACGATAGCCTTTTGCGTGACGCATGTGTCTTACTCCTTATGCCCTCTACGGGCGGTTTTACTTTGTCTGGCCTGCGATGCGTGTCACCGGCTCTCCTTGGGGCATCAGGCCCAGTTTGGTCCCCGCCAGTGCGGGCATTGTGGATGGTGCGTGAAATCACGCACCCTACATTTCCGGCGTAGGGTGCGTGTTCACACGCACCTTAAAACGCGTCTTCGAATTTCTTGGCCAGATCTTCGATGTTGTCCGGCGGCCAGTCCTCGACGTCCATGCCGAGGTGCAGACCCATGCCCGAGAGCACTTCCTTGATCTCGTTCAGCGACTTGCGACCGAAGTTCGGGGTGCGGAGCATCTCGGCTTCGGTTTTCTGGATCAGGTCGCCGATGTAGACGATGTTGTCGTTCTTCAGGCAGTTGGCCGAACGTACCGACAGTTCCAGCTCGTCCACTTTCTTCAGGAGAAGCGGGTTGAACTCGAGACCATCGTCTTCTTCCTGACGGCCGGCGGCTTCGGGCTCTTCGAAGTTGACGAAGATCGACAGCTGGTCCTGCAGGATACGGGCAGCAAAGGCCAGCGCGTCATCCGGCGTGATCGACCCGTCGGTGTCGATCTTCATGGTCAGCTTGTCATAGTCCAGAACCTGGCCTTCACGAGTCGGCTGCACGTCATAGGAGACACGCTTGACCGGCGAATAGATCGCGTCGATCGGGATCAGGCCGATCGGTGCGTCTTCAGGCTTGTTCTTGTCAGCCGCGACATAGCCTTTGCCGGTGTTGACGGTCAGTTCCATGTAGACATCGGCACCATCGTCAAGGTGACAGATGACGTGATCGCGGTTCAGGATCTCGATTCCGGCGCTGTCAGAGATGTCACCGGCGGTGACAACACCCGGGCCCTTGGCATTGATCGACAGGCGCTTGGGCCCTTCGACTTCCATGCGGACCGAAACACCTTTGAGGTTCAGAACGATGTCGGTGACGTCTTCGCGCACACCGGCAACCGAGCTGAACTCGTGCAGAACGTTGTCGATTTGTACCGACGTGATCGCGGCACCTTGTAGCGAGCTCATCAGAACCCGGCGCAGCGCGTTCCCCAGCGTCAGACCAAAGCCGCGTTCCAGCGGTTCGGCGACGATGGTGGCCTGACGGGTCGGGTCATTGCCCGGCTTGACGTCAAGCGCTGTGGGTTTGATCAGTTCCTGCCAATTCTTGTGGATCATGCGTCCCTCCATTCTTGTCTTTGCCCCATGTCCAAAGGCCAAAGACGCCCGAGGTTAAAATGACGGACCGGGGCCGTGCGGATGCACAACCCCGGAAAGCTCGAATATATCAGACCCGGCGACGTTTCGGCGGGCGGCAGCCGTTGTGCGCGATCGGGGTCACATCACGAATCGAGGTGATGTTGAAGCCGATGGCGGCCAGCGCGCGCAGTGCCGATTCACGGCCCGAGCCGGGGCCCTGCACTTCGACTTCCAGCGTTTTCACGCCGTGGTCCTGTGCCTTGCGGCCTGCATCTTCTGCAGCCATCTGCGCGGCATAGGGGGTCGATTTACGCGAGCCCTTGAAGCCCATGGTGCCGGCCGACGACCATGCGATCGCGTTGCCCTGCACGTCCGAGATCAGGATCTTGGTATTGTTGAAGCTGGAGTTCACATGTGCGACGCCAGCAGCGATGTTCTTGGAGACCTTTTTCTTGGTCCGACGGGTATCACGTGCCATTGATCAAGCCCTCCCTTATTTCTTCTTGCCGGCAATGGCCTTTGCGGGGCCTTTGCGGGTGCGAGCGTTGGTGTGAGTCCGCTGACCGCGAACCGGGAGGTTACGACGATGGCGCAGACCGCGATAGCAGCCCAGGTCCATCAGGCGTTTGATGTTCATCTGCACTTCGCGGCGCAGGTCACCTTCAACCATGTAGTTGGCGTCGATGTGCTCGCGCAGCGCCAGAGCTTCGGCGTCGCTGAGTTCATTCACACGACGGGTCGAGTCGATGTTCACGGCTTCGCAGATGGCCTTGGCCGAGGTATGGCCGATACCGGTGATGTAAGTGAGCGCGATCGGAACGCGCTTGTGCGTCGGGAGGTTGACGCCAGCAATACGTGCCACGTGGGACTTCCTTTCGTTGCGGTTCCGTAGCGCCGGAACCTTTTTTCACAACGTAAGCCCGAGGCGATTTTGCGCTTCGGGCCGCAGCTGAATTCGAGGTTGTCAGATCAAGCCGGGTGCGACCCGGGCAGAATCAGTTCTCCGAGGAGATGGTGCTGGGTATTGGGAAATCCAACAGGCGTCAAGTACCAACTAGACCATGCCCGCAAATACCGGGAATGGCCACCGTGAAGTGCCCGGAATCTGGTCTCGTATTGCTACGGAATCGTAACGCAATTCCGCAGCAGGCTCATGTCGCAATCCGGGGGTTCCCCTCAGTAGGAATAGTACATGTGGCCGCTGCGCGACGCAGCAATTGTCAGAATGATCACGAGCGCCAGTACCAGTGGCACACCGTTGATCGACGCCTGTCCGCTTGCGCTTGCTGCTGATGCCGGGCTGCTGCTTTGCGTGCTGACCATGGCGCTTTTGATTTGTTGCTCGCTCATATTGGTTTCACGGCCTTGGGCCAACGGAGCGGTTGCAGTGGCCGCGGTCAGCGACAGGGCCAATACGGATGCAGTGACAGCTTTTTTCATGTGTAGTCCCCCAATTGATGCGCGGGGAGGATCAGAAGACACCCCAAACACCCCGCTTTGCGACCGGAAACCGGGCACGGGCATCAAGGGCAGATCTACAGGAACAATCACAATCGGAACCGGCATCCCCCGATGCCGTGAGACGATGATGACGCTCTTTGGCGATTCGTGCAAACGCTGCACCGGGTCAACAGGCGCAGGTTGAACCCGCGCCCCTGTCAGTCCCTGCAGGGATAGAACTGCGCTGCCAGCGTACCGCGCGGATCAAGCCGGACCGAGATATACCTGGGATACTTCACGTCATAGTCGATGCCGGTTTCGTCATGCATGCTGAAACGCATGACCTGAGTCCAGCTTTCCGTGTCGTTCATGCAGGAGACCTTCATTTCCACCGGCGACCGGCGCTTGAGCAGCCTGCCGAGGTCCTTCTTCCAGGTACACTCGAAATAGTGGTTCCCGACACTGCGCTCGGACAGGAAGGTCGTGTCCATCAACTCCGTCACGCCATCGCCGGCGTCACAGAGGCCGGGATCGGACATGTAGAGCATGTTGCCGGCAAAGGATTGCGTTGCGGCGGCCGAAACCAGTGCCGCGGCTGCCGCGATGCGCGCCGCCCGGATCACCCGTCCAGCGCGCCGGCGATGGCCGATTGCACTTCGGCAATCTCGCCCAGACCATCGACCGATTTCAGCTGACCCTTGGCATAGTAATAGCCGATCAGTGGCGAGGTCTTCTTGTAGTATTCCATCAGCCGGGTGCGCAGCGACTCTTCGTTGTCGTCGGCGCGGTGCTTCATGTCCTGGGCACCGCACTTGTCACAAGTGCCGTCAACCGCTTCGGGCTTGGTGGTCTTGTGATAGACCTCGCCACAATTGCCGCAGGTGTAACGGCCGGTGATCCTGTCGACCAGCGCATCGTCATCGACCTGCATCTCGACCACGGCATCAAGGCTTTCACCACATTCCGCCAGCAGGGTTGCCAGCGCGTCGGCCTGAGCCAGGGTGCGCGGGAAGCCATCGAAGATGAAGCCGCCCTGTTTGTCGCCTTCAAGCTTCTCGCGGATCAGCCCGATCACGATCTCGTCGGTCACAAGTTCACCGCGCGCCATGACGTCGGCAACGATCTTGCCCATCTCGGTGCCGCTGTCCTTGGCCTCGCGCAGCATGTCGCCGGTCGAGAGCTGGATCATGTCGCGGGTGTCGACCAGGTTACGTGCCTGGGTGCCTTTGCCTGCGCCGGGCGGTCCGAGAAGGATGATATTCATTTGCGAGTGGGTCCTCTGCGTTTGCGACGGCGGCCTTTGCCGGAAAGCTGCGATTTCTCGATCAGACCTTCATATTGATGCGCCAGAAGGTGGCTTTGCACCTGCTGGATGGTATCCATCACCACCGACACAACAATCAGCACCGAGGTGCCCCCGAAGTAAAACGGGATCGCCAGCTGACTGCGCAGGATCTCGGGTAGCAGGCAGACCAGCGCCAGATAGGCCGAGCCCAGAACCAGCACGCGGTTGACCACGTATTCCAGGTATTCGGCGGTCTTCTTGCCCGGGCGGATGCCAGGAACAAAACCATTCTGGTTCTTCAGATTATCGGCCACGTCATCGGGTTTGAAGCTGACGTTGAAGGTGTAGAAGTAGGCGAAAAACACGATCATCGCCACGAAGAACAGCAGGTAGAGCGGCTGACCCGGGCCGAAATAGGCCAGGATTGTCGACATCACTGGACCGGTCTGATTGCCTGAGAACGTGCTGATCGTTACCGGCAACAACAGAAGCGAGCTGGCAAAGATCGCCGGGATCACGCCCGACGGGTTGACCTTGACCGGCAGGTGAGACGAGCCACCCTCGTATACTTTCATACCCTGTTGGCGGCGCGGATACTGGATATGGATCTTCCTGAGCGCCCGTTCCATGAAGACCACGAAGGCAATTGTCACAACCACCATCACCATCACACCGATGATCACGGCAGGGCTGATCGCACCCGAGCGGCCCTGGCTGAAGAATTGCGCCAAGGCGGCGGGAACCTCGGCGATGATGCCGACGAAGATAATGAGCGAGATGCCGTTGCCGATGCCGCGATTGGTGATCTGTTCACCCAGCCACATCAGGAACATGGTGCCGCCCACAAGGGTGATCATGGTCGAGGCGCGGAAAAACATGCCCGGGTCGGTGGCCAACTCGCCCGCCTCAAGGCTGACGGCAAGGCCGTAGGATTGCAGCGTGGCGAGGAAAACCGTGCCGTAACGGGTGTATTGGTTGATCTTCTTGCGGCCCTGCTCGCCCTCTTTCTTGAGTTGCTCAAGCGAGGGAACCATCGAAGTCAGAAGCTGTACGATGATCGAGGCCGAGATGTAGGGCATGATGCCCAGGGCAAAGATACCCATCCGCGAAAGCGCACCGCCGGTGAACATCGACAGAATGCCACCAATGCCGGCTGCCGCGCCTTCCATGAACTCGCGCAGGGCAATGCCGTCGATCCCGGGCACCGGAATAAAGGTGCCAAGGCGATAGACGATCAGCAGTCCAAGCGTGAACAGGATGCGATTGCGAAGGTCGGTGGCTTTCCCAAGCGCCGCCCAGCTTGTGTTGGCGGCCATTTGCTCTGCGGCAGATACCATTCTAGGTGCTCTTTCATGCGAGCGCCGCCAGGGCGGTTTCCCAGCCCGGCGGCGCAAATTGGAAACTTGAGGTTATGTAAGGCCCCGGTGGCCCGGGGACAACCTCTTATTCGGCAGCTTTCGCAGCCGTGATCGTAAGCGAGCCGCCTGCTTTCTCGACCGCTTCGACAGCAGCCTTCGACGCACCGGTCACTTCGAGGTTCAGCTTGGCGCTAACGTCGCCCTTGGCTAGAACGCGCACACCGTCCAGTTTGCGGCGTACAAGGCCGCTTTCGACCAGCACGTCTTCGGTGATGGCTTTCTTGGCGTCCAGTTTCTTGTCGTCGACGAATTTCTGGATCAGGCCAAGGTTGATTACGGCAAATTTCTTGCGGTTCGGCTTGTTGAAGCCGCGCTTGGGCAGCCGTTGGTAGAGCGGCATCTGGCCGCCTTCGTAGCCGGCAATGGCCACACCCGAACGGGATTTCTGACCCTTGATACCCCGGCCACCGGTTTTACCTTTGCCCGAACCCGGGCCGCGGCCGATACGTTTGCGGGATTTGGTTGCGCCGTCGTTGTCGCGCAGTTCATGCAATTTCATGTCGCTTCTCCTTTGCCGGAATTGACCCATGAAGCGTAAAGGGCCAAACGCGGCGTTTCTTGGTTTTTGAATCGGGCCGAGCGGCCACCGGGCGCGTATAGACCCAAGACGCGCATCGCGCAAGGGGGCTTGCAAACCGGTGCATCCGTCACGATCCGGCACCTGCGACAACGCCACGCAGCGGATTGGCATAGCGGCAAGGCCAAATACTCGTTAAAGGCGTATTAATCATCAACAACTACATCATAGCGCAAGCGTAACGTCACAATTCTGCCTTTGCGGGACCCAATTCCCGTCACCCGCGGAATCTAGTCTACCCGAAAAGTACGAGGGACATATGCTTCGGACATTCGCGTTCTTGATCGGATTCATGATGACGGCCATGCCTGCCTTGGCTCAAAAGGTCGGTGTTGGTGCGTGGGAAAACGGCAACCGCACGACGCTTGACTGGATCGAGGACCGTGCCGGTCTTAGCTGGTACTACAACTGGCGCACCGACCATATCTGGCACAAGGGCGGCACGGCGCGCACCGTTGAATTCGTGCCGATGATCCATTCCGCAAAAGACGTGAATAAGCGCATCACCTCGAGTCGCCGGGTCAAGGCCCTGCTGGGTTTCAACGAGCCGGACCAGAAAAACGGCAAGCACCAGGCCGGCATGTCGGTGCAGGAAGCCATTCGCCTGTGGCCCAAACTGGAAAAGCGCGGATTGCGCCTTGGCAGCCCGGCCACCACTCAGGGTCAAACGCTGGGAAAGGGGTCATGGCAGCGTCGGTTCATGACCGAGGCGGACAAGCGCGGGCTGCGGGTCGATTTCATGGCGGTGCATTACTATTCCACCAATGGTGACGTGCGCGCCTTCCGCAAATGGCTGCAGGCTGTGCATCGTGAATACAAACGCCCGATCTGGGTGACCGAGTTTGCCATGATCAACTGGTCCCGCCCCGGCGCCGTGACCTATGAACAGAATGCCCGTTTCGCCACCGAGGCCATCGCGATGATGGAAGCCCTGCCTTACGTCGAGCGCCACGCCTGGTTTGCCGCCAACCCCTATCCGTGGAAGGGCCGCACCCCGCGGATCAATCTTGTCGATGCCAAGATGAACCCCACCCCCGTTGGTCGTGCCTTCGACCGGGTGCTGGCACGGTTCGGCGCGCGCAAGGTGGCTGGTGCAAACCCGTAAGCCAACCGCCACCCTCGCAACAATCATGCGTCATGGGAACTTTCCCGAAAATTTTGTTTCCCAAGGGCCCGATCATTGGCTAATGATAGCGGAAACACAAAAACGGGCGGTCATGATTCACAGGTTCCTTTCGGTTATTTTTGTTCTATGCGCGGCGGTGGTTGCCCATGCCGACGACATCCCCTTTGACCAACGACCCAACTGGCAGAAACAGGAAACCTGGATGGATACCAGCCAGGGCGATGTGGGTATCGATCTGGAACTTGCGGCGCAGGAAGGCAAATCGCTGATGCTGCTCTGGGAACAGCCGGGCTGCGTCTATTGCACCCGGTTGCATGAAAAGAACTTCAAGAACCCGGTAATCCGCGACCTTCTGAACAAGAACTTCCGGGTGGTGCCACTGGACATGGCCGGCAAACGCAAGGTGCGGGCGCGCGACGGCACGGTGATGACCGAAGCGCAACTGGCGCGGCGCATGAAGGTCACGGGCGCGCCGACCACGGTGGTGTTCAATTCGGGTGGTGTACTGAAAGACAAGGATTTACGGTCGGTCGCCTTCCGGATGCCGGGCTATCTGAAGTCGTTCCACTATTTCACCGTGCTGGCCTATTTCCTCAGCGATCAGCATGAGGATCTGAGCCTGCGCGAGTTCACGAAACTGCGGGCAGCGGAGTTCCGGCAGCGGGGGGTTGATCCGGAGCGGTGGTAATCGGTCTTTGAAGGCCTATTTCGAAGAGCCGGTATTCTCTGACCTGACAAGCAAAGCTCCTCGCGCCACCCAGGCGATCACGGCCCAGACCAGCGTGCGTAGGCTCATGGCGAAGAGCGTGCGGGTCTCGTAGGCGCCGCCGCGCAGGATATGCACATCAAGCGCCACCAGCACCACCGCCGAGCCGACAAAGATTAGCATAGCCAGCACCACGGCCCAGCGTTCCCGCAACCACAGCCCGACCCCGGCCAGAACATAGGCAAACCCGGCGCAGAAATTGAACCACAGCACGAAGGGCACCACCTCACCCAGAGCGGCCCGGGTCTCGGGGCTGCCAAAGAGCGCGCTGCCGCCGGAGAGGATGGTCATCAAGCCGAACAGGATCGCAACGATTGCAGCGATGTTCAGTGCCCACCTGCCTTTGGTTTGTGTCATGACCTGATCCTCTTGGGTTGACCCGTTCAGTAGACAGGCATTACGCATAATGGACCATGTGACACGTTCCCTCGTCATAACCAAATGCGGGAGTTCACCCAAACCTGGGCGGCGGAGTTCCGTGAGCGGGGGAATAATCCGGAGCAGTGGTGAACGACGGAGGTTCGCGCCCGACACCGAGGGTGGGCGCATTGAGGACTACCCATCGCATTGGGGCCCACACATCTGTTGCGTCTAACCGAAACGATACATTCCATTCGCGCCCGCCCTGGGGGGCGGGGCCCCTCTCGGCAGGTTTTCCATGGGAAAACCGCCTGCCGGTCAAAGCAGGCGCGAACCGGATCGCAAGCGATCCAGGGCCTCTTTCACCATCGGAAAACTCTGTCACCGTCGGTCGTAGCTGTCGGCTAATGCTGGTTTGCTCAAAAGACACAAAAGAACGCTCAGAAACAGGGCACGTTGCATTTTAACGATTGCCTCTCAATTGGATTCCATGTTGCTCCCATTTTTGCATTTCTTTTTCAAAAAAAAACGCCCCCGGCCATGACCGAGAGCGTTTCCTATTTCGTAGGGTGCGTGCTTACACGCACCTTCGGGCCGCTTAGCCCTTCTCTTCGACGATCTCGACCAGATGCGGGATCTTCGCGACCATGCCACGAACCGAAGGGGTATCTTCCAGCTCGCGGGTCTTGTGCATCTTGTTGAGGCCCAGGCCGATCAGCGTCTGGCGCTGTTTTTCCGGGCGACGGATCGGCGAGCCGATCTGTTTGACGACGATGGTTTTTGCCATGGTTCCGTCTCCTTACGCTTCAGCTTCGGCAGCCGGGGCGGCAGGCGCTTCGGCCGGTTTGCCCAGGATGTCGGCGACTTTCTTGCCGCGACGCTGTGCCACCATGCGCGGCGAGCTTTCTTTCTGAAGCCCGTCAATGGTGGCGCGGATCATGTTGTAGGGGTTCTGCGAGCCGATCGATTTCGACACAACGTCCTTGATGCCCAGCATCTCGAACACGGCACGCATCGGACCACCGGCGATGATACCAGTACCCTCAGGGGCGGTTCGCATCACGACTTTACCGGCGCCGTGGCGGCCTTCCATGTCGTGGTGCAGGGTGCGGCCTTCACGCAGCGGCACGCGGATCATCTGGCGCTTGGCTTGCTCGGTGGCTTTGCGGATGGCCTCGGGGACCTCTTTCGCTTTGCCTTTGCCGAAGCCGACGCGGCCTTTTTGGTCACCGACAACCACGAGAGCGGCGAAGCCAAAACGCTTACCACCTTTCACGGTTTTCGACACACGGTTGATCGCGACCAGGCGATCTGCAAATTCCGGAGTTTCCTCGCGGTCGCGACGCGGGCCGCGGCCCCGACGCTCGTTACGTTGTTCTGCCATTTGGCAATCCTTTCAAATGGGCGCGTTTTTCCGTGCGCCGTTGATCTCAATCCTGGTGCCGCAGGGCGCGACCCGGATCATCGGGAGGGCAGCAAGCCGCCCTCCTCAGGGTCTTAGACTTTCAGCCCGCCTTCACGCGCGGCGTCGGCCAGGGCCTTCACCTTGCCGTGGAACAGGAAGCCACCGCGGTCGAAATAAGCCTCTTCGACGCCCGCCTTCTTGGCGCGCTCTGCGATGGCTGTTCCGACTTTGGCCGCTGCGTCGATGTTGTTCTTGCCGACAACGCCCAGGTCTTTCTCCATCGAGGAGGCCGACGCCAGGGTGACGCCTTGAACATCGTCGATCAGCTGGCAGCTGATGTTTTTGTTCGAGCGGTGCACGGAAAGACGGATCTTGCCGCGGTTCACCTTGCGAAGCTTGTTCCGGACGCGCAGGCGGCGCTTGAGGAACAGTGTCCGTTTGCTGTTTGCCATTTTGCTGGTCCTTACTTCTTCTTGCCTTCCTTGCGGAAGATGTACTCGTCTTTGTACTTGATGCCTTTGCCTTTATAGGGCTCGGGCTTGCGCCATTCGCGGATATTGGCCGCGACCTGGCCGACGAGTTGTGCGTTGGTGCCTTCGACGATGATCTGGGTCTGTTTCGGGCAGGTGACGGTGACGCCGGCGGGGATTTGGAAATCCACGTCATGCGACAGGCCGAGGTTCAGTTTCAGGACGTTGCCCTGAAGCTGGGCCCGGTAACCCACACCGTTGATCTCAAGCTCTTTCTTGAAACCGCTGGTGCAGCCGGTGACCATGTTCTGCACCATGGTGCGGCTCATGCCCCACTGCTGGCGCGCACGTTTGGACTTGCCGCGGGGAGTAATCACCACGGTGTTGTCTTCCTGTGCAATGGTCACATCGTCGGAAGCCGTAAAGGACTGGGTGTCCTTGGGGCCTTTGATTTCGATGGTCTGGCCGGAGATCGCGGCAGTTACGCCCGACGGCAGCTCGACCGGTCTTTTACCAATTCGAGACATGTCTTTCTCCTTAGAAGACCGTGCAAAGCACTTCGCCGCCAACATTGGCTGCGCGTGCGTTTGCGTCCGACATCACACCCTTGGGGGTGGAGACAATCGACACACCCAGGCCCTGGCGGACCGAAGGAATGTCACTGACGCCCACGTAAACGCGACGGCCGGGTTTCGAAACCCGCTTGAGCTCGCGAATGACAGGGGTGCCATCGAAATATTTCAGGCTGATTTCAAGGGTCGGGTGACCGTTGGCATCGGTGCCTTTTTCGTAACCACGGATGTAGCCTTCGTCGGCCAGCACATCCAGAACCCAACCACGAATCTTTGAGGCGGGCGTGGAAACAACGGATTTACCGCGCATCTGCGAGTTGCGGATACGTGTGAGCATATCGGCGATAGGATCGTTCATAGACTTATCTCCCTTACCAGCTCGATTTCACCATGCCGGGGATCTGCCCCGACGAGCCCAGCTCGCGCAGTGCGATCCGCGAAATTTTCAGCTTACGATAGTAAGCGTGCGGACGACCGGTGAGTTGGCAACGATTGTGCAGGCGGGTGGCCGAGCTGTTGCGCGGCAGTTTCGCCAGTTTCAGGGAGGCGCGGAAACGCTCTTCCATCGGCTTTTCCTGATCGTTGATGATTGCTTTCAGCTCGGCGCGTTTGGCGGCGTATTTCTCCACCAGCTTCTGACGCTTAACTTCCCGAGCGACCATGGATTTCTTAGCCATTATCTAATTCCTCCCGCGGATCAGCTGTTGAAGGGCATGTTGAAAGCTTTCAACAGGCTCTTGGCTTCCGCGTCGGTGTTCGCGGTGGTGGCGATGACGATGTCCATGCCCCAGGCTTCGTCGACTTTATCAAAGTCGATTTCCGGGAACACGATGTGCTCTTTCAGGCCCATGGCGTAGTTGCCACGACCATCAAAGCTTTTGCCCGAAACGCCGCGGAAGTCGCGGACGCGGGGCAGTGCGATGGTGGTCAGCCGGTCGAGGAATTCGTACATCCGATCGCCACGCAGGGTGACCTTGGCACCCATCGGCATGCCTTCGCGAACGCGAAAACCAGCAATGGAGTTCTTGGCCATGGTCATCACGGCCTGTTGGCCGGCGATGGTGGTCAGGTCTGCGACAGCCGACTTGGCTTTCTTCGAGTCCTTCACGGCGGCGCGGCCACAACCGATGTTCAGCACGATCTTGTCGAGGCGCGGGATCATCATGTCGTTGGCGTAACCGAACTCTTCCTTCATGGCACCTTTGATGGTGTCCTTGTAGGCAGCTTTCAGACGCGGGGTGTAAGTTGCAGCATCAAGCATCAGATCACGTCCCCCGTGCTCTTGGCGAAGCGCACTTTCTTGTCGCCGTCCATTTTGAAACCGACGCGGGTGGCTTTGCCGTTCTTGTCCAGGAAGGCCAGGTTCGAAAGGTCGATCGGCATTGCCTTGGGCAGACGACCGCCTTGCGAGGTTTGGCTCTGACGAGTGTGGCGGATGGCCATGTTGATGCCGTCCACAACAGCTTTGCCGGCTTTCGGGTCAACGGAAGCAATGGTGCCTTCCTTGCCCTTGTCCTTGCCGGCCAGCACGACGACCTTGTCGCCTTTTTTCAGTTTCGCAGCCATATCACAGCACCTCCGGCGCGAGCGAGATGATCTTCATGAAGTTCTTCGCACGCAGCTCGCGAACCACCGGCCCGAAGATACGGGTGCCGATCGGCTCGTTGTTGTTGTTCAGGATGACGGCGGCATTGCGATCAAAGCGGATCGCGGTGCCGTCTTCGCGACGGACTTCCTTGGCGGTGCGCACGACGACGGCCTTGCGGACGTCACCTTTCTTCACGCGGCCGCGCGGGATGGCTTCCTTGACCGAGACGACGATGATGTCGCCCACGGATGCGTATTTACGCTTGGAACCACCCAGGACCTTGATGCACTGAACACGGCGCGCGCCGCTGTTGTCAGCAACATCCAGGTTGGTCTGCATCTGGATCATTTGGTTTCTCCCGACCTATGGGGGGCCGATGCATGGCCTTGTCCCCCAGGGTTTCGCTAATAAAAAGCCAAAAGGCTCTGACGGCTTACGCCTCCAGAACCTCCCAACGTTTCGTCTTGGATTTCGGCGCGCATTCGATGATGCGAACCTTGTCACCTACTTTGTAGGTATTCTGCTCATCGTGAGCCCGGTACTTCTTGGACTTACGGATGGTTTTCTTCAGAACCGGGTGCGTGAAGCGGCGTTCGACGTTCACGGTGATGGTCTGTTCGTTGGCGTCCGAGGTCACGGTGCCTTGGAGAATACGCTTGGGCATTGGTAAGGCTCCTTACTCGTCGGCGGCCGCGGCTGCGGCCTTTTCGTTCAGAATGGTGAGGACACGGGCGGTGTCACGCTTCACCACGCGCATGCGCGCGGGGTTCTCCAGCTGGTTCGTGGCCAGTTGGAAACGCAGGTTGAAGCTCTCTTTCTTGAGGTTCGCCAGCTCATCCTTGAGCTGGTCCACCGACTTCTCGCGAAGTTCGCTGGCGTTCATGCCATTTTCCTTTTTTCAACATCACTGGAGGGCCCTCTTTCGGGTTACCCTGATTCCAGTGGAGTTCATGAGTAGAAGGCTGCCCTATACGCCCGGATCGGTGATCTGGCAACCCCTTTGGGTAAATTAGTTTACGGCCCTTGTTTTACAGACAAACAAAACGGCTTTCAACAAAGGCGGCACCCGACCCGGGGTGGGTGCGTAAGCGCCCGCCCATGGGGCGGGTCGGGCGCTGCCCGGCGGTGCCGGGCGGGTAGCCATTCAACTGGAGTTTCCCCACTCAAGCAGCAGTTCTTGATTGGCCTCTTTCCATCGGTCCAAAGGACGTCGCTGCCCACTTTCGGTGAAAACTATTTCGGGCGACTCTAAACCTTTCCGGATGCAAGTTTCCGCAATCTTTCTGAAAAGGCTTGGAGACGAAGCAACATCGAAGATTCTAACATCTGCCACACAAACTTTTGCGTCTTGAATACCTGCTTCGTTTAAAGCCGTTTTGGCGCCGTCATAGATGGCATCCCAACGTTCTGTTTCAATATTTTTGAACGGCACCAATGTCCAGTTTTCAAGCAAAACACCTGACCCAGGGGGCGCCGTTTCGAATACCAATGCCAAGAAAAGAAACTCTGCTTCACCCTTGACCTGCTGCATGTGAAAATGTGCATGCCTAATCAGCACTTGGCTTGCCCCTTACAAATACATTGTTCGATGATCATATGCGGCACATTTTCAGATGGCCATTCCGCTCGTTTCAATATTCTTAGTTGGTGAAAGTGTTCACCTCTCGCGTTCACCCCCTTTCCACGCTAAAAACCACCCATGTCCCAGATCAAATCCCTCTTCGTGACCCGCCTCTACCACGCCCGCCTCAGCGAGCATGGACCCTCCATCGACACCGAGGAGTTGGAAGCCTCGTGCTTTTCCATTGCTGAGGATGACGAGGCCGGCCAGCTTTGGTGTGACGAGAACGGCTACCCGGGCTATACCTCGTACGCCTCGCTGACCGACCTGCCCTGGCGCTTTCCGATCTTTGCCGACATTGTCGAGGCGCTCGATGCCCATGTCGCCAGCTTTGCCGAAGACCTGGAATTCAACCTCGATGACCGCAAGCTGGTGCTCGAGGACCTGTGGATCAACATCCTGCCCCCTGGCGGCACCCATTCCTCGCACCTACACCCGCATTCGGTGATCTCGGGCACGACTTACGTCAACATGCCCGAAGGCGCCTCGGCGCTGAAACTGGAAGACCCGCGCTCGGGACGGATGATGGCCTCCCCTGCCCGCCTCAAGGACGCGCGCGAGGAATTGCAGACCTTTGTCTATGTGAAACCCGCAGTGGGCGACGTCCTGCTGTGGGAAAGCTGGCTGCGCCACGAAGTGCCGCTGAACATGGCCGACGAAGAGCGGGTTTCGGTGTCCTTCAATTACAAGTGGGGTGAGTAACGGATTTCGCGCTGCGCGATTTCTCGCGCCCTGACCGACTTGGCCACGACAATACCGGATGCTCTGCCTATAGTAGGGCAATATCACGATTTGGCCGGGGCAAACGGGCATGAGATTACAGGTACTGATCCTTCTGATCGCGGGGCTTCTGGCGCAACCTGCCGAGGCGCAATCGCGCAAGGCCACCGAGCGCAAGTTCCAGACCTGGCTCGAAAAGACCATCTGGCCTCAAGCGAAATCATCCGGGGTAAGCCGCTCCGTTTTTGACCGTGCGCTTGGGCATGTCACGTTGGACTGGTCCCTGCCCGGCACAAAGGCCAAGCCGTTCAAACAGGCCGAGTTCGGCGATCCCGCTCGGTATTTCACCCGCGGGCAACTGCAATCCACCACCTCGCAAGGCACGGCGATGGCGCGCAAACACAAGAGTGCGCTGGCGCGAGCGTCTAAGGCATCGGGCGTACCCGGGCATATCCTGCTGGGGATCTGGGGACGTGAATCGGGCTTTGGCAAGGTGTCGATCAAAAGCGACGTGTTCCGGGTGCTGGCCACCCATGGGTTCATGGGACGAATGCCCCAGAATGCTCAAAAGGAATTGCTGGCGGCGCTGCGCGTTGCGCAAAGCGGTAAGGCCAAGCTGGCGGCGATGAAAAGCAATTGGGCCGGGGCAATGGGCCAGCCACAATTCCTGCCGTCGTCGTTTGAGAAATTCGCGAAAGACGGTGATGGTGACGGGCAGGCCGACATTTGGCGATCCGAGGCCGACAGCCTGGCCTCGATCGGGGAATACCTGAAACGCCATGGCTGGAATGGGAAGCGCGACTGGGGGTTCGAGGTGCGCCTGCCCAAGACCATGTCTTGCACCCTGGAAGGTCCGGATCAGATGCGTCCGATCCGGGATTGGGTAGATATGGGCGTTGTGCGTGTGTCGGGACGCCCCTTCCCCAAGGCGGAGCTTGCTCAGAAAGGCTCGCTCTTGCTGCCCGCCGGACGGGATGGCCCTGCGTTCATCGTCACTCCGAATTTCTATGTTTTGAAGGAATATAACGAAAGCGACCTTTATGCGCTTTTCGTTGGCCATGTCGGCGACCGGATTGCCTATGGATCGTCCGGTTTCATCGGCAAATGGCCCGGCGTGGACAAGATCAAGCGCTCGGATATCGCCAAGATGCAGAAACGGCTCGAGGCCAAGGGCCATGATGTGGGCGGGGCCGATGGGTTGGTCGGTTTCAAGACCCGGCGGTCGATTGGGCGCTGGCAAGAGGCCAATGGGTTGCGGGGGACGTGTTGGCCGGATCGGGGGGTGGTGAAGAAGGTGCGGTGAGGGTTGCTTCCGACGAAACGCCGTTGTCCAATAGTTTTTGAAACGCGGTATCTAGATCACTTTCTGATCCTCAACTAACGTTGTCATAATGAACGCAGTCAAAACCTCGTACCATGAATTCAGTAAAGCATAAGAATCCTTTGATCGCGCCGCCTGTGAAGCGCTTGCTGTAGGCCAGCATACTTCGGCTCGGTTTGTTCGGCCTACACTAGGATATGGTAGTTATGTGTTTGGGCGAATGGGAGCAAACTCCGTCGCAGTCCTGAACGCTGTTCCCAGGTCAAGATGGTCATTTAAATGGTGGCCGAATTGGGACGTTGGAAGTGTGGCAGGACACGTTCGCTCTATTTTGGAGGGTTGGCTCCTCTTGAATTACCTCGTTTCCGCGCCTTCTGACGAAGACACTCAAAGAGCGTACATTCATCTGATGCACTTATATGACTGCAGCAAGCGTGGTAGCATTCTCCCCGCCGTTCTTCCCAAAGACCAAATCGAAGGTTTTGCCGCTGAAGGGGAACGGATAAAGAACGTTCTCCAGAGCACAGACTTCTTCAAAAACCTACCGAAAGCCAAGCAAAAGGCGGCCCTTTCCAGCAAACACTTGATGTTCAAATCTCGACAAGAAGCCGCGATAGACTGCGGCCTTTCCAAAGATGACTTCGAATTCTACTGGAACTACTTGTCTCAATATACTCATGTCTTTTCGTTTCAATTCTATCGCGTCGAAGCCAATGGGCGGGGCACAGGGCTAAAAAACCAGTTCGACATCGAGGCAATGACTTTAGCATTGAATTTCGGAGGGGAAGTTCTGTCGCGAGCCACCACGACGATGGTGAAGGCATTTCCAGACAGCGCACAGGCAAAGAGAGGCAGGCTGTCACGTTTTTCTCCAGGCCCCCCGGTAAACTCTTGGCCCAACAGGATTGCACGCTTATTTGCACGCTGAAACCGCGAAACCCCCGCACGATCTCTCGCACGGGGGTTTCATTTTCTTCGCCGGGGCGCGGCCCGGAAAACGCTTCCGCGTTTTCGACCTTACCAGTCTTCCCGAACCACAACCCGTGTCTTAACGGGCAATTTCATCGCGGCCAGGCGCAAGGCCTCGCGGGCGACGTCCTCATCGACACCGTCGATTTCGAACATCACGCGGCCGGGCTTGACCTTGGCGGTCCAGCGGTCGACCGAGCCCTTACCCTTACCCATACGAACTTCGATGGGCTTGGCGGTCACGGGGGTGTCGGGGAAGATCCGGATCCAGACCCGGCCCTGACGTTTCATGTGACGCGTCATGGCACGACGGGCGGCCTCGATCTGGCGGGCGGTGACACGCTCGGGCGTGGTTGCCTTGAGACCGAAGGAGCCGAAGTTCAGATCAGACCCGCCCTTGGCGAGGCCCTTGATCCGGCCCTTGTGCATTTTGCGGAATTTAGTGCGCTTTGGTTGAAGCATCTCTTATCCCCTTATCGGCGGCCACCGGCGCCACGCGGGGCCGGACCGTCCTGGAGTTCCTGTGCCTTGCGGTCACGCGCTGCGGGGTCATGTTCCATGATCTCACCTTTGAAGATCCAGACCTTGATCCCGATGATGCCATAGGCGGTCATGCCTTCGGCAGCGGCGTAATCGATGTCGGCACGCAGGGTGTGAAGCGGAACGCGACCTTCGCGGTACCATTCGGTCCGGGCGATCTCGGCACCGCCAAGGCGGCCCGCGACGTTGACCCGGATACCCAGGGCGCCCATGCGCATGGCGTTCTGTACACCACGTTTCATCGCACGGCGGAAGCTGACCCGGCGCTCGAGCTGCTGGGCGATGTTCTCGGCCACCAGCTGGGCGTCAAGCTCGGGCTTGCGCACTTCGACGATGTTGAGGTGCAGCTCGCTGTCGGTCATCTTCGAGATCTTCTGACGAAGGGTCTCGATGTCGGCGCCTTTCTTGCCGATGATGACGCCCGGACGCGCGGTGTGGATCGTGACGCGGCACTTCTTATGCGGACGTTCGATGATCACACGGGCCACGCCGGCCTGTTTGCACTCTTCGTTGATGAACGCACGGATCTTGATGTCTTCCAGCAGAAGATCACCGTAATCCTTGGTGTTCGCGAACCAACGGCTGTCCCAGGTGCGGTTGACCTGAAGGCGCATGCCGATCGGATTTACTTTCTGACCCATTAGGCTTGCTCCTCGATTTGACGCACTTTGATCGTCAGTTCCGAAAACGGCTTTTTCAGCGCCCCGAAACGGCCACGTGCCCGCGGACGGCCACGCTTCATCACCATGTTCTTGCCAACCCAGGCTTCGGCGACGATCAGATCATCAACGTCCAGATTGTGGTTGTTCTCGGCATTGGCGATGGCGGACTGAAGGCATTTCTTCACGTCCTGGGCAATCCGCTTCTTCGAGAAGGTCAGGTCGGTCAGAGCCTTGTCCACCTTCTTGCCACGGATCATCTGCGCCACCAGGTTCAGCTTTTGCGGCGAGGTACGAAGCATGCGGGTTTTCGCCATGGCTTCGTTGTCGGCCACGCGGCGGGGATTTTTATCCTTGCTCATGGCTTACTTCCTCTTGGCTTTCTTGTCAGCCGCGTGACCATAGTAGGTCCGAGTCGGCGAGTATTCACCGAACTTCTGGCCAATCATGTCTTCGGTGACATTGACCGGAATGTGCTTCTGGCCATTGTAGACACCAAAGGTGAGACCCACGAACTGGGGCAGGATCGTCGAACGGCGCGACCAGATCTTGATCACGTCGTTGCGGCCCGACTCGCGTGCAGCTTCTGCCTTTTTCAGGACATAGCTGTCGACGAAAGGACCTTTCCAAACAGAGCGAGACATAGATTAACGCCCCTTCTTCTTGGCGTGCCGCGAGCGGATGATCAGCTTGCTGGACGCTTTGTTCTTGTTGCGGGTGCGTGCACCCTTGGTCGGCTTGCCCCAGGGCGTCACCGGGTGACGACCACCCGAGGTCCGGCCTTCACCACCACCGTGGGGGTGGTCGATCGGGTTCATGACGACACCACGCACGGACGGGCGAACGCCCATGTGGCGCTTGCGGCCGGCCTTGCCGAGGTTCTGGTTCGAGTTGTCGGGGTTGCTGACGGCACCAACGGTGGCCATGCATTCCTGACGCACCAGACGCAGCTCGCCCGAGCTCAGACGGATCTGGGCATAACCACCGTCACGACCGACAAACTGGGCATAGGTGCCCGCGGCGCGTGCGATCTGGCCACCCTTGCCGGGCTTGAGCTCGATATTGTGGATGATGGTCCCGATCGGCAGGCCCGAGAACGGCATCGCGTTGCCCGGTTTGATGTCTGCCTTGGCCGACGCGATCACCTGATCGCCAACTGCCAGACGCTGGGGGGCAAGGATATAGGCCTGCTCGCCATCGTCATATTTGATCAGCGCGATGAAGGCGGTCCGGTTCGGGTCATACTCGATCCGTTCGACGGTTGCCGCGACATCCATTTTGTTACGTTTGAAATCAACGATCCGGTAAAGGCGTTTTGCGCCCCCGCCACGTCGGCGTGATGTGATACGTCCGGTGTTGTTGCGGCCGCCCGACTTGGTCAAACCCTGAGTGAGGGATTTGACAGGACGTCCTTTGTACAGCTCCGAACGGTCGATCAGCACCAGCCCGCGCTGGCCCGGCGTCGTCGGCTTATACGACTTGAGTGCCATGCTTTCTGTCTTCCGTTAGCAAGTGGCGAGGGGTTCCCCGCCTATGTGTTAGCCCCCCGTGGGTGGCCGTTTTTATAGGGCCCCGAAGGTCCCCGGTTCAAAATATCACAGGCCCCGGAACGAATCCGAGGCCACGCGACTTGGGCGATGTAACAGGGAAGATGGGGGGTGTCCATAGAAATAAGGGGGATTTCCGAGATGTAGGGTGCGTGATTTCACGCACCTTCCGCCAAGGCGCTCGGAGTGGTTCGTGCAAGCACACACCCTACGCCCCTACCCTTGCGTTCGCGCGCGATCACTTGCCGTCGCGCGCGGCCTTCTCTTCCTTGGTCAGCTTGGCGTTCCAGGCATTTTTGCTCAGCCCCAGCTCGGGCTTGGGCGGTTTGGTTTTGCCAACAGTGACCTTGCCACCCTTGTTCAGGTATTCCTGGATCAGCGCATCATCGGTGTTTTCTTTGGGGACATGTTTCATGGAGGCGAGCCTACGCCCCATGCAGGGGACACGCAACGGCTGGTTTGGCCGCGCTGGTGCTCAGGCCTTTTTCACGAATTGAGATTTCAGCCCCATCTTGCCAATGCCGGGCACCTTGCAGTCGATATCGTGATCCCCGTCGACAAGACGAATGCCACGCACCTTGGTACCCACCTTCACGGTCGCGGATGAACCCTTGACCTTGAGATCCTTGATCACCGTCACGTCGTCGCCATCCGCCAGCAGGTTGCCGACAGAGTCGCGCACCTCGGCCCCTGTGGCTACGCCCTCCCCCGCCGTCCACTCATGGCCGCACTCGGGGCAGACCAGAAGGGCGTCCATTTCATAGGTGAAGGCCGACGAACAGGCGGGGCATGGGGGCAGAGTATCGCTCATGAGGCGGCTTTAGCGGGATCAGGTGGCAAAGACCAGCACCGTGAGGCACACCCCGCGCATGGCCGACGCGCGCGGTGGCGACCTACCTTTTCCGGACACCACTTTATCCCCGCGTGGTCCGTACGCCCTGTCAGTGTCGCACTTGCCTCACCCAATCGCCGCCGCGTGGGGGCGCGTCGGCAATGCGCGGCGGCCCAAGGGCCGCTGTTTCGCGCGCTCGTTTATTAACTCAACTGTGGCATCGCTCGGCTATAGACGTCAATTGACGCGTATATCATCAACCTCGACACCTAAAATCTGTGTACCCTTGTCCACAATCGTCAGTCTAAGTGTAAGATCGCTTGGGCCAAGCACCTTGTCGACCAGCTGATACCAGACGCTCCATTCGTGCGGAGCTTTTCGATACCCGCGGCTCACCTCAACGACATCTAGTTCGTCCATAGAAATTGAGATTGGAGCGAGAAGATTGATACCATATTCCGAGAGAGCTTCTTCCATCTCGCTAGCGGTGAGACGTGTGGAATTGGTAATCTCCGCCAATTCATCAAAACGACCGTTCGCTAACTGCTCGACGACGAACACAACGGTTTTTGCCAACTTTGTGTTTGAAACCGCATCCATAGATTAATTTATTCGCCTGCTGTAATTGCGACCCAAACTAAAAATTCGTCCAAAATTACTCCTGGATTCATGGTGATTGCAAATGAAAACCCCGGCCACTTTCGCAGCCGGGGTTCAATCTCTTCAAGAAGACAAACGTCCGATCAGAGCCCGGTGCTCACGTCGATCGTGTTGCCTTCTTCCAGGGTCACATAGGCTTTTTTTACGTCTTTCCGCTTGCCCAGCTGGCCGCGGAAGCGTTTGACCTTGCCCTTGGTGATCGTGGTGTTCACCGCCTTGACCTTCACACCAAAGAGCGCCTCGACGGCCTCTTTGATCTGCGGTTTGGCAGCATCAATCGCCACTTCGAATACAACGGCATTGGTTTCCGATGCCATGGTTGCTTTCTCGGTGATGATCGGCTTGCGGATCACGTCGTAGTGTTTTGCTTCGGCACTCATTTCAGGCGAGCCTCCAATGCTTCGACAGCCGCTTTGGTGAGCACCAGGGTGTCACGCTTGAGGATGTCATAGACGTTTGCGCCCATCGTCGGCAGGATATCCAGACCTTCGATGTTCTTCGCGGCTTTCAGGAAGCCCTCGTTGACCGTCGCCCCGTCGATGACAAGCGCGCGTTTCCAGCCCAGGTTCTTGACCTGTTTGGCCAGAGCAGCGGTTTTGCCTTCGGAGTCGGCGTTTTCGATCACAACCAGCTCGCCCGCAGCCAACTTGGCCGACAGCGCGTGGCGCAGGCCCAGTTTGCGGAACTTCTTGGTCAGCTCGTGGCCGTGGCTGCGAACAACCGGGCCCTTATAGACACCACCACCGCGGAAGATCGGTGCCGAACGGGCGCCGTGGCGTGCGCCACCGGTGCCTTTTTGGCGATAGATCTTCTTGGTCGAGTATTTGACTTCCGAGCGGGTCTTGACCTTGTGCGTACCGGCCTGCGCGTTGTTGCGCTGCCAGCGGACGACGCGGTGCAGGATGTCGGCGCGCGGCTCGAGACCGAACAGGGCCTCGTCGAGCTCAACCGAACCGGCCTTGCCGCCGTCGAGTTTGATCACATCAAGTTTCATTCTTCACCACCTTCCGCAGGCGCTTCTTCCGCCGGTGCTTCGGTTTGAGCTGCCGATTTCAGGGCTGCCGGATAAGGCACGCCTTCGGGCGCGGCTTTCTTGACCGCATCCTTGACGGTGACCCAGCCACCTTTCGAGCCGGGAACGGCCCCCTTGATGAACACCAGGCCACGGTCGGCGTCGGTCTTGACGACTTCGAGGTTCTGGGTGGTCACGCGGGCGGCGCCCATGTGGCCGGCCATTTTCTTGCCTTTGAACACCTTGCCGGGGTCCTGACACTGACCGGTCGAGCCGTGCGAACGGTGCGAGATCGAAACACCGTGCGAGGCGCGCAGACCGCCGAAGTTGTGGCGTTTCATGGCGCCGGCAAAGCCTTTACCAATCGAGGTGCCCGCAACGTCGACCTTCTGACCAACCACATAGTGTTCGGCAGAGATTTCCTCTCCCACACCGATGAGGTTGTCCTCGGACACGCGGAATTCCGCGATCTTGCGTTTGGGTTCAACCTTGGCAGCCGCAAAGTGACCACGCATGGCCTTCGAAGTCCGCTTGGCCTTGGCGGCACCGGCGCCGAGCTGAACAGCGGTGTAGCCGTCTTTGTCGGCGGTGCGTGTTGCCACGACCTGCAGGTTGTCGAGTTGAAGAACGGTCACAGGAATCTGCTTGCCGTCCTCCATGAACAGGCGGGTCATGCCCACCTTCTTGGCGATGATACCAGAGCGCATTGTTCCAATACCTTCCTTAGACCGAGATCTGAACGTCGACGCCAGCGGCCAGGTCGAGCTTCATCAGCGCGTCCACGGTCTGCGGGGTCGGGTCAACGATGTCGAGAAGACGCTTGTGCGTACGGATCTCGAACTGATCGCGGGATTTCTTGTTCACGTGGGGACCACGCAGAACGGTGAATTTTTCGATCTTGTTCGGCAGCGGGATCGGACCACGAACAGTGGCGCCGGTCCGCTTGGCGGTGTTGACGATCTCTTGCGTGCTGGCGTCCAGAACGCGATAGTCAAACGCCTTGAGCCGAATACGGATGTTTTGCGATTGCATTTCTTTGCCTTTCGCGGCGTTGGAGTTGATAGGAGGAAGGCCGGACCATCCGGCCTCCCTCGTCGAACCCTTAGTTCGAATTACTCGATGATTTTTGCGACGACGCCGGCACCGACGGTGCGGCCGCCTTCGCGGATGGCGAAGCGCAGACCGTCTTCCATGGCGATCGGCGCGATCAGCTCAACCGTGAACGACACGTTGTCGCCCGGCATCACCATCTCGGTGCCTTCGGCCAGCTCAACCGTGCCGGTCACGTCCGTGGTCCGGAAGTAGAACTGCGGACGATAGTTGGCAAAGAACGGCGTGTGACGGCCACCCTCTTCCTTGGTCAGGATATAGGCCTCGGCCGTGAACTTGGTGTGCGGTGTCACCGAGCCCGGCTTACACAGAACCTGGCCACGCTCGACACCTTCACGGTCAACACCGCGCAGCAGGGCGCCGATGTTGTCGCCGGCTTCACCGCGATCCAGCAGTTTGCGGAACATTTCCACACCGGTGCAGGTGGTCTTGGTGGTGTCGCGGATGCCGACGATTTCGATCTCGTCGCCCACGTTGATCACGCCACGCTCGACACGGCCGGTCACAACGGTACCACGACCCGAGATCGAGAACACGTCTTCGATCGGCATCAGGAACGGCTGGTCAATCGCGCGCTCGGGCGTCGGGATGTAGGCGTCAACCTCTTCCATCAGCTTGCGGATCGAGTTCTCACCGATTTCCGGATCACGGCCTTCCAGCGCGGCCAGGGCCGAACCGGCTACGATCGGGATATCGTCACCCGGGTACTCGTAGCTCGACAGCAACTCGCGGATTTCCATCTCGACGAGCTCCAGAAGCTCTTCGTCGTCAACCTGGTCAACCTTGTTCATGTAAACGGTGAACGCGGGGATACCAACCTGGCGACCCAGCAGGATGTGCTCGCGGGTCTGGGGCATGGGGCCATCGGCCGCCGAGCATACCAGGATCGCGCCGTCCATCTGCGCCGCACCGGTGATCATGTTCTTCACATAGTCAGCGTGGCCGGGGCAGTCGACGTGGGCGTAGTGGCGGTTCTCGGTTTCATACTCGACGTGCGCGGTCGAGATGGTGATGCCGCGCGCCTTCTCTTCGGGGGCACCGTCGATCTGGTCATAGGCCTTGAAGTCACCAAAATACTTGGTGATTGCCGCCGTCAACGTCGTCTTGCCGTGGTCAACGTGACCAACAGTACCGATGTTCACGTGCGGTTTCGTGCGTTCAAACTTTTCCTTTGCCATGATGGCCTCCTGTTATTCCTGAGGTAGGGCGCGTGCCATCACGCACCCCACAATTCCATGTTTCTTAGGCGTATTTCGCCTGGATCTCGTCGCTGATGTTCTGCGGTACCGGATCGTAGTGATCGAACTGCATGGTGAAGTTCGCACGGCCCGAGCTCATCGAACGCAGGTTGTTGATGTAGCCGAACATGTTGGCGAGCGGCACGAAAGCATCAATCGCAACGGCGTTGCCGCGCGGTTCCTGCCCCGACACCTGACCCCGACGCGAGGTCAGATCGCCAATGATGCCACCGGTGTATTCTTCCGGCGTGATCACTTCGACTTTCATCATCGGTTCGAGCAGTTTGGCGCCAGCTTTGCGCATGCCTTCACGCATACACATACGGGCCGCGATTTCGAACGCCAGAACGCTTGAGTCAACGTCGTGGAACTTACCGTCGATCAGGGCAACCTTGAAGTCGATCACGGGGAAGCCAGCCAGAGGGCCGCTATCCATAACCGAGTTGATGCCTTTTTCAACGCCCGGGATGTATTCCTTGGGAATAGACCCACCAACGATGCGGCTCTCAAAGCTGTAACCTTCGCCCGGCTCTGTCGGGGAAATGATCATTTTCACTTCGCCGAACTGACCAGACCCACCCGACTGTTTCTTGTGGGTGTAGCTGTGCTCGACCTCGTGACCGATGGTCTCGCGGTAGGCAACCTGCGGGGCGCCGATGTTGGCTTCAACCTTGAATTCACGCTTGAGACGATCCACCAGGATGTCGAGGTGAAGTTCGCCCATGCCTTTCATAATGGTCTGGCCCGACTCGATGTCGGTTTCCACACGGAAGGAGGGGTCTTCTGCGGCGAGGCGCTGCAGACCCTGGGACATCTTCTCCTGGTCGGCCTTGGTTTTCGGCTCGACCGCGATCTCGATCACCGGATCGGGGAAGGTCATGGTTTCAAGAACAACCGGGTCATTGACGGCACAGAGCGTGTCGCCCGTGGTGGTGTCTTTCAGACCTGCCAGCGCGATGATGTCGCCCGCGAACGCTTCGGTGATTTCCTCACGGTCGTTGGAGTGCATCATCATCATCCGGCCAACACGCTCTTTGCGACCCTTGGTCGAATTCAAAAGCGTGTCACCCTTGCTGAGCGTGCCCGAGTAGATGCGGGTAAAGGTCAGCGAGCCAACGAAGGGGTCGTTCATGATTTTGAACGCCAGCGCCGAGAAGGCCATGTCATCATCCGCACGGCGCGGGATGTCACGGGTCTCGGTTTCGTCACCGGGTTTGAAGCCCATGTAATCGACAACGTCCAGCGGGCTGGGCAGATAGTCGATCACGGCGTTGAGCAGCGGCTGCACACCTTTGTTCTTGAAGGCCGAGCCACCCAGAACCGGAACGAAAGCCAGCTCGAGCGTGCCCTTGCGCAGCAATGCGCGCAGGGTCGGCACGTCGGGCTCGTTGCCTTCGAGGTATTCCATCATGGCATCGTCGTCCATTTCGACGGCCGCTTCGACCATCTTGCCGCGCCATTCTTCGGCCATGTCCTTCAGGCTGTCACGGATCGGAGCTTTGATCCAGGAAGCACCCAGATCCTCACCCTGCCACAGCCATTCCTCCATGGTCACCAGGTCAACCAGGCCCTCGAGCTCGGTCTCTGCACCAATCGGCACACCAACCGGAACGGCTTTCGAGCCGGTGCGGTCTTCGATCATCTCGACACAGTTGAAGAAGTCGGCACCGATCTTGTCCATCTTGTTGACGAACACCATCCGCGGAACCTTGTAACGGTCGGCCTGACGCCAGACGGTTTCGGTCTGGGGCTCAACACCGGCGTTGGCGTCAAGAACACAGACGGCACCATCGAGAACCGCCAGCGAACGCTCAACTTCAATGGTGAAGTCAACGTGGCCGGGGGTGTCAATGATGTTCATCCGGTGCTTGGGGCTATCCGGGGTCGTGCCATCTTCGGTGCGCTCCCAGAAGGTGGTGGTCGCAGCCGAGGTGATGGTGATGCCGCGTTCCTGCTCCTGCTCCATCCAGTCCATAGTGGCCGCACCATCGTGCACCTCACCAATGTTGTGGGATTTGCCGGTGTAATACAGGATCCGTTCCGAGCAGGTGGTCTTGCCTGCGTCGATGTGGGCCATGATACCGAAGTTGCGGTAGTGTTCGAGCGTATAATCGCGTGCCATTGGTCTGCTTCTCTCTCGGAGTTACCAGCGGTAATGGCTGAACGCTTTGTTCGCGTCGGCCATCTTGTGAGTGTCTTCGCGCTTCTTAACGGCGGAACCACGGGATTGCACAGCATCCATCAGTTCACCAGCCAGGCGTTCGACCATCGTGTTTTCGTTGCGCGCACGGCTGGCGTTGATCAACCAGCGGATCGCCAAGGCCTGACGACGCTCGGGGCGTACTTCGACGGGCACCTGGTAGGTGGCACCACCAACACGGCGCGAACGAACTTCGACGCTGGGCTGGATGTTTTCGAGTGCTTCGTGGAACACTTCAAGCGGCGCGCGCTTGATCTTGTCTTCGACGCGATCCAGCGCACCGTAGACGATTTTCTCAGCAACGGATTTCTTACCGTCGAGCATGAGGTTGTTCATGAACTTGGTCAGTACCTTGTCGCCAAATTTGGCATCGGGCAGGACTTCGCGTTTTTCTGCGGCGTGACGACGTGACATCTCGCTCTCTCCTTACTTAGGACGCTTGGCGCCGTATTTCGAACGACGTTGTTTACGGTCTTTGACGCCCTGGGTATCCAGAACACCGCGGAGGATGTGGTAACGCACACCGGGAAGGTCTTTCACACGGCCGCCACGGATCAGGACAACCGAGTGTTCCTGAAGGTTGTGACTTTCACCGGGAATGTAGGAGATCACCTCGAAGCCATTGGTCAGGCGGACCTTGGCAACCTTACGCATAGCCGAGTTCGGCTTCTTCGGCGTGGTGGTGTAGACGCGGGTGCATACGCCGCGCTTCTGAGGGTTTCCTTCCAAGTGCAGCGACTTGGAGCGTTTCACTTTGGGCTGACGCGGCTTGCGGATCAGCTGTTGGATCGTTGGCATTGGGCTTCTTTCCCCGTTTCTCAACACATGTGTCGTATGGGTGTCCCCACACAGGCTTCCTAAATCTCGCGCGCCGAATGCGTCCAAACAGCGCAAAAACCGCTATCGTTTCCATTCCGAGGTAAACGACGCGGTGGGTTTCCAGAGGATCGGGTCAGCATTAGACCGGATCTTGTCCACTAGAGTTCTGATATCGGCATTGGAGCTTGCACCCCTAGCCGGATGGGGGGCGTATAGGGGGAGTCGCACCCCTTGTCAACAGAGGCTTTTGACGTGCGCCTGTCGCGTATCAGTTCCGGGTGGCACGCCGCGCGGCGGCCTCGCGATACAATGTGAAGACGCCCATCGCAACGACGATCGCCGCCCCCAGAAGGGTCAGTTGATCCGGCCAGTCGCCGAACACGAGATATCCGAGCACAAGCGCCCAGATCAGGCCGGTATAGCGGAACGGCGCGATGAAGCTGATCTCGCCCACTCGCATCACCGCGACTGAGGCCAGATAGCCCCCGAGGATGAACAGGCTGGCCCCGGCCAGCAGGAAACCGTGGCGTGTTTCGACCGGGGCCCAGCCTTGCCAGATTGACGTTATGCCGCCAGCGCAAGCAATGATCACAGCGGTGATGAAGGCAACGGTAAAGGACGGCACTGCAGGTGACAGGCGCCGCGACGACAAGTCCCGCAACGTGACGAACCCCACGGCGATCAGCGCATAGATCGAATAGGTGGAAAATCCGTCGGCGCCCGGCTGCACAATCATCAGCACCCCGCAGAACCCGATGCCGATGGCCAGCATCCGCCGCCAACCCAGAGGCTCAGCAAAGAACACAGCGGCGGTCAGCGCTACGGTCAGCGGTAGCGCCTGCAAAATCGCCGTGACATTGGCGATGGGCATATGGAACAGCGCCGTCAGGAAGGAAAAGGTCGCGCCAATCTCAGCAATGCTGCGCAATCCGATCAGGCCCCAGTCCCGCCGCGGTATCGCAAAGCGCAGCACCCCCATGTGCCGGGCCGCAACAAAGATGAGCAGGCTGGTCAGGACGCCGCGCAGAAAAATCGCCTGCATCAGCGGGATATCCCCGGCTAGCTCTTTCATGCAGACGTCATTGAAGGTGAACGCGGCCATCGAGACCATCATCAGCCCCGCGCCCTTCATGTTGTCGCGTCCGTCCATAGCGCCTGCCCTCTACCCGTTCCGCCAGACAAGACACCGGATCACGACGAAAGGAAAGCGCTCTCAGCCTTTGGGTTTGCTGAACGTGGCGTTGAACGCAATGGTCACCCGGTCGGCATCGGCCTCGTTGGGATAGACCCAGTGCAAGAGATAAGAGGGAAAGACGACAATCTCGCCCGCTGCGGGGCGGATACGCTTTTTCAGGCTGAAGGCGCTGGCCTTGAGAATAGCCCAGTGGGACAGGTCGGTGCGTGGGGCCAGGAATTCGATCATTCCGGAATTGCCCTCGTCGATCTCGGGCTGCGACACGTAGTAGACGCCGGACCAATGCGCCCCGGGGTGGGTATGGGGCACGTTGTATCCGCCCTGCGGGTTGACGTTCATCCAGCCGAACAGCTTCATCTTCAGCGTTTCAGGATCCACCTTTGTGGTGATCCGGCGGGTGGCCGCCAAGATTGCCATTTCCGCCGCAACCCGCAGCTCGACGATCGGGTCAGCGTTGCGGTCAAACAGGTTGCCAGAGGAATGCCAGCCGAGACGGTTGGACTTGCTTACCCCGTCCTCTTCGGACTGCATCATCGCCCCTTCCGCCAAAAGCGCCCGACTAAGCGCCGCGTGGTTGGCGACTTTGAACCGCAGCAAGGGTGTGGAAAATAGTTTCTCGAACTTGGTCTCTTCAATCATTGCTTTACCCGGTTTTTCAGATTCAGGCAAAACCTCCCATCGCCGTTACGCGGCGCGCAATAAACTCTGAGTGTATTCAGGGCGAAACAAACGAAATCAGACAAATGCTGCTGGATTTCACTGTTTCGTTCCCTACCCGGCCATGAAATCCAGCGTCGCCTGGGCCAGTTCCGCGCCGACATCTTCCTGCAGGAAATGACCCGCGTCGGGCAGCACTTGATGCGCCTGCCCTGCTGCGCCCGGCATCAGCTTGTGAAACACCTTGTCGACACCCGCCATGACCTTGTCGTCGGCACCGAACACGGTGAGAACCGGGATGTCGAGTTGTTGCAGCACTTGCCATGCGGCGCGGTTGGCGTCCGAGGCGGGATCATCCGGCGTGGCGGGCACAAGCGCCGGGAATTGGCGCGCGCCCGCTTTGTATCGATCATCCGGGAACGGAGCGTTATAGGCGGCAACTTCCGCTTCGCTGATCTTTTGGGACGTGCCACCATAAACGATCCGGCCGGCGTTGAAATCTGGCACGGTTTGCGAATACTCGCGCCAGGCAAGGAAAGCGTCGCTCATCGGTTGGTCGCCGGTGGGAAGGGCCGTGTTGGCCACCACCACACGGGCAAATCGGTCAGGCATCTGCGCCAACAGCCGCAAACCGATCAACCCGCCCCAATCCTGGCAAACCAGCGTGATGCCCTGCAAGTCAACCTGTTCCAACCAGCCGGCCATCCAGTCAACGTGGCGCTGATAGGTGTAATCGCTGCGCTCGGTCGGTTTGTCTGAGCGGCCAAAACCGATCAGGTCGGGTGCGACTGCGCGGTGGCCGCCGGCAGTGAAGATCGGGATCATGTGGCGATAGAGGTAAGACCAGCTCGGTTCGCCATGCATCATCAGGACCGGCGCGGCGTCGCGCGGACCTTCGTCCACATAGGCGACACGCAACCGCCCGCCCAAGGTATCGTCCACGTCCACATAGTTCGGTGCAAAGTCAAAATCCGGTAGATTGTCGAAATGCTCATCAGGAGTACGCAGATATTCCATGGTGTTCCCAGCTCTGATCCTTGAGGCCCTTGCAGACAGTTTGAAAACGGTCGGCCCTCCTGTCCAGTGCCGTGTGAACTTACCGGGCGTCACAACAAAAAACCCCCGCCGATTTCCCGGCGGGGGTTTTCAATGTCTTTGAGAAGCGAGGCTTACTCTTCGCGGCTCTCCGGCGTTTCGACGAAATTGTCAAACTCGTCACCGCCGACAACGTCATCCATGACCGGGGCGGCCAGCGCTGCGGCGGCCTCGGCCTCTTCGCGGCGCGCTTCGATAACCACGTTGTCACGCTGCTGCGCGATGTGGCGAACCTTCTGGGTTGCGCCTCCGGTACCCGCCGGGATCAGGCGGCCAACGATGACGTTTTCCTTCAGACCAACCAGCTTGTCGCGCTTGCCCTGAACCGAAGCCTCGGTCAGGACGCGGGTGGTTTCCTGGAACGAGGCCGCCGAGATGAAGCTACGGGTTTGCAGCGACGCCTTGGTGATACCCAAGAGGATCGGCTCGCCCGATGCCGGGCGACCGCCCTTGGCTTCGGATTTCTCGTTGGCCAGGTCGAACTCGGCCTTGTCGACATGTTCGCCCTTCAGAAGCGTGGTATCGCCGCTGTCGAGGATCTCCCACTTCTGCAGCATCTGGCGAACGATCACCTCGATGTGCTTGTCGTTGATCTTCACGCCCTGCAGGCGATAGACGTCCTGGACCTCGTCGATCATGTAGTCCGCCAGCGCTTCGACACCCATAATGGAAAGGATGTCATGCGGCGCCGGGTTGCCGTCCATGATGTAGTCGCCCTTCTGCACGAAGTCGCCTTCCATGACCGGGATGTGCTTGCCCTTGGGCACCATGTATTCCACGGTTTCCATTGACTCGTCAGCCGGTTCGATCGAGATGCGGCGCTTGTTCTTGTAGTCGCGCCCGTAGCGGACGTAACCGTCGATCTCGGCGATGATGGCGTGGTCCTTGGGGCGACGTGCCTCGAACAATTCGGCCACACGCGGCAGACCACCGGTGATGTCCTTGGTCTTGGCGCCTTCACGCGGGATACGCGCGACAACGTCACCGGCCTTGATCTCCTGGCCGTCTTCGACCGACAGGATTGCGTCCACCGACATCGGATAGGTCACCGGGTTGCCCGCATCGTTGCGGACCGGTTCGCCATCTGCATCCTGAAGGATGATCTCGGGCTTGAGCTCGTTGCCTTTCGGAGCCGTGCGCCAGTCGATCACGATCTTCTGCGTCATGCCGGTTGCTTCGTCCGTCTCGTCGCGCACGGCAAGACCGGAAACAAGGTCGACATACTTCACAGTACCGGCCTTTTCGGCGATGATCGGCAGGGTATAAGGATCCCATTCGAACAGCTTGTCGCCACGGGCCACTTTGCCGCCATCCTTGACAAAGAGCTTGGAGCCATAGCTCAGCTTGTGGCTGGCACGTTCGCCGCCCTCGTCGTCCTGAATGATCAGCTTCATGTTGCGGCCCACCACCAGTTGCTCACCGCTGGCATTTTTCAGGAGGTTGGCGTTCTCGAAGACCACCTTGCCTTCTTGGCTGGCTTCGAGGAACGACTGCTGACCACCCTGGGCAACGCCGCCGATGTGGAAGGTCCGCATCGTCAGCTGTGTACCGGGTTCACCAATCGACTGGGCCGCGATGATGCCGACGGCTTCGCCGGTGTTCACGCGGGTACCACGCGCCAGGTCACGACCGTAACACTGGGCACAAACGCCGTCTTCGGCTTCACAGGTCAGCGGGCTACGGATGCGGGTGCTTACAACACCGGCTTCCTCGACCGCATCGGCCATCCGTTCGTCGATAATTGTGCCACGCTCGACCAGAACCTCATCGGTGCCCGGCTTGAGGATATCGTCGGCCGCGACACGACCCAGGATACGCTCGGACAACGACGAGACAACTTCGCCATCGTTGACAGCCGCTTCGGCGGTGATCGCCTTTTCGGTGCCACAGTCCACTTCGCGCACGATGCAGTCTTGTGCAACGTCAACCAGACGGCGGGTCAGATACCCCGAGTTCGCGGTCTTCAAAGCGGTATCCGACAGACCCTTACGGGCGCCGTGGGTCGAGTTGAAGTACTCGAGCACGGTCAGACCTTCTTTAAAGTTCGAGATGATCGGCGTTTCGATGATGTCACCGTTCGGCTTGGCCATCAGGCCGCGCATGCCGCCCAGCTGCTTCATCTGCGTGACCGAGCCCCGCGCGCCCGAGTGAGCCATCATGTAAACCGAGTTCGGTTCGGCGACGGCACCATTTTCATCGCGCGTATCGGCCGAGATGGTGCCCATCATGGCATCGGTGACCTTGTCGTTACATTTCGACCATGCATCGACGACCTTGTTGTACTTTTCGCCCTGAGTGATCAGGCCGTCCATGTACTGTTGTTCAAAGTCTTTCACCTGATCACGGGTTTCGTCCACGATGGTCCATTTGCCATCGGGAATTACCATGTCGTCCTTGCCGAACGAGATGCCGGCCTTGAACGCTTCACGGAAGCCCATGGTCATGATCTGGTCACAGAAGATAACCGACTCTTTCTGGCCGCAGTAACGGTAGACGGTGTCGATGACGTTCTGCACTTCTTTCTTGCGCAGAAGCTTGTTGACCAGTTCGAACGGTGCCTTGGCGTTCATCGGCAGAAGCGCACCCAAACGCACACGGCCCGGGGTGGTTTCATAGCGTTCCATCACGGTTTCACCGGTTTCCGGGTCAACCTGCGGAATACGTGCGGTCACCTTGGCGTGCAGGTGCACTTCACCGGTATCGAGCGCATACTGCACCTCTTCGATGGACGAGAACACCATGCCCTCACCCTTCATGCCTTCGCGCTCGATGGTCGTGTAGTAGAGACCAAGGATCATGTCCTGCGACGGAACGATGATCGGCGCGCCGTTGGCCGGCGACAGAACGTTGTTCGTCGACATCATCAGAACACGCGCTTCAAGCTGGGCTTCGAGGCTCAGCGGCACGTGAACGGCCATCTGGTCACCATCAAAGTCGGCGTTGAAGGCCGAGCACACCAGCGGGTGAAGCTGAATCGCCTTGCCTTCGATCAGCACGGGTTCAAACGCCTGGATACCCAGACGGTGCAGCGTCGGTGCCCGGTTCAGCATCACCGGGTGTTCGCGGATCACCTCGTCCAGGATATCCCAAACCTCGGGACGTTCCTTTTCCACCAGTTTCTTGGCTTGCTTGACAGTGCTCGAAAGCCCCCGCGCCTCAAGACGCGAATAGATGAACGGCTTGAACAGCTCCAGCGCCATCTTTTTCGGCAGACCGCATTGGTGCAGCTTGAGTTCCGGACCGGTCACAATGACCGAGCGGCCCGAGAAGTCGACGCGTTTCCCCAGAAGGTTCTGACGGAAGCGGCCCTGCTTGCCCTTGAGCATATCCGAAAGCGATTTCAGCGGGCGCTTGTTGGCACCGGTGATGACGCGGCCGCGGCGACCGTTGTCAAACAGAGCATCAACCGACTCTTGCAGCATCCGCTTTTCGTTGCGGACGATGATGTCGGGCGCGCGCAGTTCGATCAGGCGCTTGAGACGGTTGTTCCGGTTGATCACCCGGCGATAGAGATCGTTCAGGTCCGAAGTTGCAAACCGGCCACCATCGAGCGGCACCAGCGGGCGCAGTTCCGGCGGGATCACCGGAATCACGGTCAGAACCATCCATTCCGGGCGGTTGCCGCTCTCAATGAAGCTCTCGACGACTTTCAGACGCTTGATGATCTTCTTGGGTTTCAGCTCGCCTGTCGCCTCTTTTAGGTCGGCGCGCAGGGTTTCGGCCTCTTGCTCAAGGTCGATCTGGGACAGCATCTCGCGGATCGCTTCGGCGCCGATATTGGCGGTGAAGGCGTCCATGCCATAGTGGTCCTGGGCGTCCATGAACTCTTCTTCGGTCAGCATCTGACCGTAGGTGAGGTCGGTGAGGCCCGGCTCAATGACGACGTAGTTTTCGAAGTAGAGAACCCGCTCCAGATCACGCAGCGTCATGTCCAGCATCAGGCCGATGCGCGACGGCAGCGACTTCAAGAACCAGATGTGTGCGACGGGCGCGGCCAGTTCGATATGGCCCATCCGCTCGCGGCGGACCTTTTGCAGCGTGACTTCAACACCGCATTTCTCGCAGACAACGCCGCGATACTTCATGCGCTTGTACTTGCCGCACAGGCATTCGTAATCCTTGATCGGGCCAAAGATACGGGCACAGAACAGGCCATCACGCTCGGGCTTGAAGGTCCGATAGTTGATGGTTTCCGGCTTCTTGATCTCGCCATACGACCACGACAGGATCCGCTCGGGCGATGCCAGCGAGACGCGGATTTCGTCGAAAATCTTCGGCGGGGTCAGCGGGTTGAACGGGTTGTTGGTCAGTTCCTGGTTCATTTTGATACCTCAAATTTCGTGTGGAGGGAGGGAGGGAAGAAGGGCCGAGGCCCTTATTCCTCGTCCTCCACATCCAGGAGTTCCATGTTCAGGCCGAGGCCACGGACTTCTTTGACAAGAACGTTGAACGATTCCGGCACGCCGGCTTCGAAATTGTCCTCGCCCTTGACGATGCTTTCATAGACTTTCGTCCGTCCGGCAACGTCGTCCGACTTCACTGTCAGCATTTCCTGCAGGGTATAGGCGGCACCATAGGCTTCCAGAGCCCAGACTTCCATTTCCCCGAAGCGCTGACCACCGAACTGCGCCTTACCACCCAGCGGCTGCTGGGTAACGAGCGAGTACGGACCGGTCGAGCGGGCGTGGATCTTGTCGTCCACCAGGTGGTGCAGTTTCAGCAGGTATTTGACACCCACCGTCACCTTGCGGCTGAACTGCTCACCGGTACGGCCATCAAACAGGATCGATTGGCCCGAGGTGTCGAACCCGGCCCGCACCAACGCGTCGTTCACGTCTGCCTCTTTGGCACCGTCAAACACCGGCGTGGCGATCGGCACACCACCCGCGACGTTTTCCGCCGCTTCGATCAATGCCCCCTCGTCCATGCCTACAATGCCGTCCTTGTAGACATCATCGCCATAAGCGTGGTTCATCGCCTCGCGCACCGGGGTGAGATCGCCCGAGCGGCGGTATTCACCCACCGCATCATCAATCCGGATGCCCAGACCACGTGCGGCCCAACCCATGTGGGTTTCAAGGATCTGACCGACGTTCATACGCGACGGCACACCCAGCGGGTTGAGGCAGAAATCGACCGGCGTACCGTCTTCGAGGAACGGCATGTCCTCCATTGGCACCACCTTGGAAATCACACCCTTGTTGCCGTGACGGCCGGCCATCTTGTCGCCCGGTTGCAGCTTGCGCTTCACCGCGACGAACACCTTGACCATCTTCATCACGCCCGGGGGCAGATCGTCGCCACGGCGAACCTTCTCGACCTTGTCTTCGAACCGTGCATCGAGCGTGCGCTTCTGCGCCTCGTATTGCTCGTGCAGGGCTTCGACGATCTGGGCGTCTTTCTCGTCCTTCAGCGCCAGCTGCCACCACTGACCACGGGTCAGGACCTCGGTCAGCATCTCTTCGGTGATCTCGCTGTTGGACTTCACACCTTTGGGGCCTTTGACGGCCACTTTGCCCAGGATCATGTCCTTCAGACGGGCATAGATGTTGCGATCCAGGATGGCGAGTTCGTCGTCCCGGTCACGGGCCAGGCGCTCGACCTCTTCCCGCTCGATCTGCAGGGCGCGTTCGTCTTTTTCCACACCATGGCGGTTGAAGACACGAACCTCGACAACGGTCCCGAAGTCACCCGGTTTCACGCGCAGCGAGGTGTCGCGCACGTCGCTGGCCTTCTCGCCAAAGATGGCGCGCAGAAGCTTTTCTTCCGGCGTCATCGGGCTTTCACCCTTGGGGGTGATCTTGCCAACAAGGATATCGCCCGGTTCGACGTCCGCGCCGATGTAAACGATGCCAGCCTCGTCGAGGTTACGCAGCGCTTCTTCACCGACGTTCGGTATGTCGCGGGTGATCTCTTCCGGCCCAAGCTTGGTGTCACGGGCGGCGACTTCGAATTCCTCGATGTGGATCGAGGTAAAGACGTCATCACGGGCGACACGCTCGGAGATCAGGATCGAGTCTTCGTAGTTGTAGCCGTTCCACGGCATGAACGCGACGACCACGTTTTTACCCAGAGCCAGTTCACCAATATCGGTCGACGGACCGTCGGCAATCACTTCGCCCTTGGTTACCCGGTCACCTACTTTCACCAGCGGACGCTGGTTGATACAGGTGTTCTGGTTCGAACGCTGGAACTTGCGCATACGGTAGATGTCCACACCCGCGTCACCCAGTTCGAGGTCTTCGGTGGCGCGCACAACGATCCGCTGGGCATCGACCTGGTCGATGATGCCGCCGCGTTTCGCCATGATCGCCGCACCCGAGTCACGGGCCACGATTTCCTCAATGCCGGTACCAACAAGCGGCGCCTCGGCCCGCAGAAGCGGAACCGCCTGACGTTGCATGTTCGAGCCCATCAGAGCGCGGTTGGCGTCATCGTTTTCAAGGAACGGAATGAGCGAGGCCGCGACCGAAACCAACTGTTTCGGGCTAACGTCGATCAGGTCAACGCTTTCACGTTGGGCCAGGGTGTATTCGCCCGACTGACGGGTCGACACCAGATCGTTTTCGAACTTGCCGTCTTCGTCCAGATGCGCGTTGGCCTGGGCCACGACGTGGCGCATTTCCTCGGTTGCCGACATGTAATGCACTTCGTCGGTCACCTTGGCATCAACCACCTTGCGATAAGGCGTTTCGATGAAGCCGTACTTGTTGACGCGAGCGAAGGTTGCCAGCGAGTTGATCAGACCAATGTTCGGGCCTTCCGGCGTTTCAATCGGACACATCCGGCCATAGTGGGTCGGGTGCACGTCACGAACCTCAAAGCCGGCACGCTCACGGGTCAGACCACCCGGCCCAAGCGCCGAGAGACGGCGTTTGTGGGTGACTTCCGAAAGCGGGTTGGTTTGGTCCATGAACTGGGAAAGCTGCGAGGAGCCAAAGAATTCGCGCACGGCGGCAGCGGCCGGTTTGGCGTTGATCAGGTCCTGCGGCATCACGGTGTCGATCTCGACACTGGACATGCGTTCCTTGATTGCACGCTCCATACGCAGAAGGCCGACGCGATACTGGTTTTCCATCAGTTCGCCAACAGACCGGACACGACGGTTGCCAAGGTGGTCGATGTCATCGACATCGCCCTTGCCATCGCGCAGCTCGACCAGTGCCTTGATGCACTGAACGATGTCTTCACGATCCAGCGTCCGCTGGGTGTCTTCCTTGTCGAGCGCCAGGCGCATGTTCATTTTCACCCGGCCCACGGCCGAGAGGTCATAGCGCTCGCTGTCAAAGAACAGGGTGTCAAACAGGGCCGAGGCCGCATCAACGGTGGGCGGTTCGCCCGGGCGCATGACGCGATAGATGTCCATGAGCGCGGAGTCGCGGTTCATGTTCTTGTCGACCGCCATGGTGTTGCGCATGTAGGGACCGACATTGACGTTGTCGATGTCCAGAACCGGGATCTCGGTGATACCGGCATCCAGCAGTTCTTTCAGGTTGCCACCGATGATGGTGCCTTCCTTGTCATGCTCAAGCACAAGCTCGTCACCAGCTTCGGCATAAATCCAGCCGTTTTCTTCGTTGATGATGTCCTTGGCGACGTATTTGCCGACAATCTGCTCAAACGGAAGCAGCAGATCGGTGATCTTGCCTTCGTCGATAATCTTCTTGACCGCGCGCGGGGTGACTTTCTTGCCGGCTTCGCCGATCACTTCGCCGGTCTTGGCGTCCACCAGATCATAGGTCGGGCGGGTGCCGCGTACACGTTCGGGGAAGAACTTGGTGATCCAGCCATTGTCCTTCTTGCGCAGCTTGTATTTTACCGTGTCGTAATAGGCATCCATGATGCCTTCCTGATCGAGACCCAGCGCATACAAGAGTGTGGTCACCGGCAGTTTGCGGCGACGGTCGATACGGGCAAAGACGATGTCCTTGGCGTCGAATTCGAAGTCGAGCCAGCTGCCGCGGTAGGGAATGATCCGGCAGGCGAACAGGAGCTTGCCGCTGGCGTGGGTCTTGCCCTTGTCGTGATCGAAGAACACGCCGGGCGAGCGGTGCATCTGGGACACGATCACACGTTCGGTGCCGTTGACAACAAAGGTGCCGTTGGGCGTCATCAGGGGCATATCGCCCATGAACACGTCCTGTTCCTTGATATCCTTGACCGACTTGGCCCCGGTGTCTTCGTCAATATCGAACACGATCAGGCGCAGCTTGACCTTCAGCGGCGCGCTGTAGGTCATGTCGCGCTGCTGGCATTCCTCAACGTCGTATTTCGGTTCTTCAAGCTCGTAATCTACGAATTCCAGCACGCTGGTTTCGTGGAAGTCCTTGATCGGGAACACCGATTGGAACACGCCCTTGATGCCCTCGCCGTCTTGCGGGGCCTCCTGGTCGCCGGAGTTGAGGAAAAGATCGTAGCTGCTTTTCTGCACTTCGATCAGGTTCGGCATCTCCAGAACTTCGCGGATTTTGCCATAGTATTTACGAAGACGTTTCTGGCCAAGGAAGGATTGAGCCATGGTCGATATCACCTTTCAGTTTCTCACCGGACGCAGGCGCCGTCGGGCCCCGGCACCTCGCCCATACGAGACGGTTGGTTCTGATCTATTCCTGGCCATCGTCCCAATGACAGCCTCCCGATCGGTGAACCGCACCTTAGAAAACGCCCGGATCAATCAGGCCCTTTCTAAGACAGGTTCGGCTGGACCCGGGATTTCCCGGGCCCAGCCTTGATTTTTCCGGGGGATGATGCCCCGGGAAAGCCGAATTACTTGATTTCGACTTCGGCGCCAGCTGCTTCCAGCTTGGCTTTCAGCTCGTCAGCTTCGTCTTTCGAGCACTGCTCTTTGACGGCTTTGCCACCGGCTTCGACCAGCTCTTTGGCTTCTTTGAGGCCCAGGCCGGTGATGGCGCGGACTTCTTTGATGACGTTGATTTTCGATGCGCCCGGCGAAATCAGGAGCACGTCAAATTCGGTCTGCTCTTCAGCAGCGGCGCCACCGGCGTCGCCAGCAGGGCCGGCCATCATCACAGCGCCGCCAGCGGCGGGCTCGATGCCGTATTCGTCTTTCAGGATGGTTTTCAGTTCTTGTGCTTCGAGAAGGGTCAGACCAACAATCTCTTCCGCCAGTTTTTTCAGATCAGCCATTTTACTGGGCTCCGTATCTTAAGTTTGTGTTCCAACGTTTCGGGTTTTCCAAACGTCGGTCAGTCAGTTGCTTACGCAGCCTTCTCTTCGATAGTCGAAAGGATGGATGCGATATTCGAAGCAGGTGCGCCAATGGCACCGGCGATGTTCGAAGCAGGTGCGCCGAGCATGCCCGCAATCGTCGAGATGAGTTCATCACGCGAGGGCATTTTCGACACGGCTTCAACACCGGCACGGTCCAGAGCGTTCTCGCCCATAGCACCGCCAAGGATTTCGAACTTCTTGTTCTCCTTGGCGAAGTCCTCGGCCACCTTGGCTGCCGCCACGGGGTCCTCGGAATAGGTCAGAACGGTCATGCCCGACAGGTAATCGGCCATGCTTTCGCAGGGCTTGTCCTTCAGGGCGATCTTGGCGAGCCTGTTCTTGGCGACACGTACGGAGGCTTCGGCTTCGCTTGCGCGGGCACGAAGATCCTGCATCTCGGCAACTGTCAGACCGGCGTAGTGGGCAACCACGACGACGCCAGAGCTTTCAAAGATCTGGCCGAGTTCCTCGACCACTTTCTCTTTCTGGGCTCTATCCACAGTTTCACTCCAATTGTGGGAGGCTTTCAGACCCCCCGGCTCTTATTCCACCGGGTCAGAAACCCGGCGTTCGGGTCCTTACGGGTCCGCTCCAATCTCGCCCCGGGTCACCGCGGGCGGCGATCCGAAGAAATCTGGTCTTTCCCGTCTCTGGCAGGAATTATGGTCAGGGATCTAGGCCCATCACACCCACCGTCTCGGACGAATATCAGGCCGCGCGACGGAATCGGGCGACCTGATGAAGGGTCATTTAGTTCGAAACGGTTTCGGGGGCAAGGGGCATCGGCGAAAAAACGGTTGACGGACCGCCCGTCCCCTACCCTGCTCAGGAATTGTCTAACACCTCGACTTCGACCGCTTCATTAAGGAAAAGACCCGCAGCACAACCTTCCTCGACCTCAATTGAGGATTTCACATATTGCGTCTCGAGATTAGCCTCAGTGTCGATCCGGGTTACCACGCCGCCACAGACCGCGCCGCTGGCACGGGTGATCCTCATCGGTGCGCCAATCGAGACTCCTTTCTCCTGTTCTTTCGACAGTTGGTCAATCAACACGAAGAACTCGACCGCCTTTTCGCTTGGTGCATAAATCTTGGCCGCCAGCGCGCCCTCTTGCACGCAATCCCCGACATTGGGCTCGAACCCCACCAAAACGCCGTCGATAGGTGCCACGATGCGAAGCGCCTCCAGATCCACCTGTGCGCGTTGCAACTCCAACTGGCCGATCTCTAAGGCAATCTCGGCCCGGGCCTTGGCCGATTGGGCGCCGGCCAGCGCCTCCTTGGCCCGGTCGGCCGCGAAATTGGCGTCCATCATCCGCCGTTCAACGGTCTCCATGGTGCTTTCATTGATCAGCCCGCGGCGGAACATGGTCTCGTTGCGTTTGAACTCGCGCGCCACGAACTCGACCTCCTGCGCCCGGCGGTCTTTGTCAGCGCTTGCGGCATCAATTGACAATTGCCGCTCATCCACCGCCGCCTGCAAATCGGCAACTTTCGCCTGCGCCGAGCGCAGCGCCAGTTCCGGTTTTTGCCGGTCCAACTCGACCAGCGTCTGTCCCACGCTGGCCATCCCCCCGCGCTTGGCCTCGTCCGAAATTGAAACGATACAGCCCCGCGCCTCGTAACTGAGCCCCGCCATGTCGCTGGCGACCACGTTGCCGGCAAAGACCTGTTGTGGACTTTCCGCTGCCACACTGTCTGACACGAGCAAAAGCGCCATTCCACCGAGACAGTTCAACAAACGATCCTTCATGGCTTGTCCTCGCACTGTTGCCCTCTGAGGGTCGCGCAAGACGTGGGCTGCTTGCAAGGTTTTTCGCACCTTGTCGCCTTGCACCACCGATCAACGCGGCCGTCGCTGACGTTTGAAAACCAAGAAAAAAGCCGCGCAATCGCCAGACCGTGGGGCGGCGATCAAACCTGCGTTAGGGCCGCTTTATCGCCGAGGCATACGCACAAACTCACTGCGTCGTGCACCCTCTCTATATCGCCAGCCCTGCGGGCGGCCCCCTCCCGGCAGAGTTTTTCTTGAAAACTCGCCTGCCGGGTCAATGCTGGCGATTGCGCGGCGGCCTACGGCCTTGATTCCGCGCAGGCACGGTTTGGAAAATGTCACTCCAAGCCAGACACCCCGTAACTGCGGAGCTGATCACCCGGTTCAATACCCACAAAAGAAAAGGCGCCCCGAAAGGCGCCCTTCCAAATTCGATTGATCGCGAAGATCAGTTGCCAGTGGCATTGTCCACGTCGACGGTCACGCCCGGGCCCATGGTCGAGCTCAGCGCGATCTTCTTCATGTAGGCACCCTTGGCACCGGCCGGCTTGGCCTTGGCCACGGCGTCGATGAAGGCGCGGACGTTTTCAACCAGCTTGGTTTCGTCGAACGACGCCTTGCCAACACCTGCGTGCACAACACCGGCTTTTTCGACCTTGAACTGGACTTCACCGCCCTTGGCGTTCTTGACCGCATCGGCCACGTCCATGGTCACAGTGCCAACCTTGGGGTTCGGCATCAGGTTGCGCGGGCCCAGAACCTTACCCAGACGGCCAACGACGGGCATCATGTCCGGCGTGGCGATGCAGCGATCAAAGTCGATCGTGCCGCCCTGGATGGTTTCCATCAGGTCTTCTGCGCCAACGATGTCGGCGCCTGCAGCCTGTGCTTCTTCGGCCTTGGGGCCACGGGCGAAGACGGCAACGCGCACATCCTTGCCAGTGCCATTGGGCAGGCCGACAACACCGCGGACCATCTGGTCGGCGTGGCGCGGGTCAACACCCAGGCAAACGGCGATTTCGACGGTTTCGTCGAATTTGGCGTTGGCGTTGCCTTTGATCAGGCTTACGGCCTCTTCCACGGTCACGTTCATTTTGCCTGCAAAGGCTTCACGAGCGGCGCGGGTACGTTTTCCAAGCTTTGCCATCTTACTTCACCTCGATGCCCATGGAACGAGCCGAACCGGCGATGATCTTCATCGCGGCTTCGATATCGTTTGCGTTGAGGTCCTTCATTTTGGCCTCAGCAATTTCACGAACTTGTTTGCCAGTCACCGAACCGACAACTTCCCGTGCGGGGTTGTTGGCGCCCGATTTGACCTTGGCGGCCTTTTTCAGGAAATACGACGCCGGCGGCGTCTTGATGTCCATCGAGAACGATTTGTCCTGATAGTAGGTGATCACGGTCGGGCACGGCGCACCGGGCTCCAGATCTGCGGTCTTGGCGTTGAACGCCTTGCAGAATTCCATGATGTTGATGCCGCGCTGACCCAGCGCCGGACCTACCGGCGGGCTCGGGTTTGCTTGACCGGCGGGGACCTGAAGCTTCATGGTCCCGGCAAGTTTCTTGGCCATTGGCCTTCTCCTTTTCCAACCCCCTCGGGACGCGTCCCTTGAGGTTCATGTTGATGTGGTCCGGTCCGGATTTCGCGAAACCCTCGCCTCCCACAAGTGAATCACCCCTTTCGAGGCGACTGGCGCGAGATACAGTGATGCTTACTGTTTTGCAAGCCCACGCATTTCAAGCACCTGGAAAAGTCGCCCTATCGGCATTCCCCCACCGAACCTTCGGCACAGATACGCCCGTCGGTCCAGGTCGCGTTATCCAGCTTGGCCTGGATCAGGATTGCCCCGGTCATGTTGGCCCCGGTGAAATTGGCCCCTCGCAGGTCTGCATCCAGAAGATTGACGCCGCTGAGATTGGCCAGCGAAAGGTTTGCGCCTTGCAGGTTGACCGCATGCATATGCGCCCGGGTCAGGTTGGCCAGCATCAGGTTCGCCCCTTGCAGGTTGGTCATCTGCAAAATAGCCCCCGACAGGTTGGCGCGCATCAGGTTGGCACGGTCGAGCCGCATCGTCGTCATCGAGGCGTTCTGCATATCGACACCGGACATATCCGCATCCATGCGGATGGCTCCGGCGCATTGGGACTCGGGCTTGTATTCGCACACGGTGTTGTAGTCGCGTTCGTTCGTGGTCTCGTCCGACCATGCCAGCACTGCCGTGGAAGCGGCCAATCCGATCGCGAAAGCACCGGTCAGGCTGTGGATGGCGCGCCGATATGGCGGCGTTGCGGTTTTCGCGGAAACTGTCACAAGTCTTCCCCCAATGTGGTTTGGATAGACTTCCAACAATGCCAGCTTACGCCCGGTCGCAGCTAAGCATTGGTCAAGCGAAACTGCGACAGCTTGACGCAGGACGCGGTCTTTCTGTCGATCACTGATCGCCGTCCGCCAATTCCGCCCGATGCGCCGCCGCCAGATCGGCCATGCCGTTGAAGCGAAAATCATAGCTCGGCATGTCACCGGGATTCATTGTCGCGCCGAACCCTTCCTTGTCGTGGCGGCGATAGATCCAGCAATTGCTCAGACCATGTTTGTTGGCCGGGGCGTGGTCATGAAACATGCTTTCCGCCGTGTGCAGGATGTCGCCCTTTTCGATGCCCTGCCGCGCCAGCGTTTCCAGCATGTAGTCAAAATTCCGATCCGCAGGCTTGTAGCTGCCGATATCCTCGGCGGTGAAGACACCATCGAAATGTACCCCAAGCCGGGCATTCGAACCCTGGAACGACAGGTTGTCGGTATTGGTCAGCACCACCAGCTTGAAATGCTGTTTGAGATAGGCAAGCGCCGCACGGCTATCATCGAATGCAGGCCACTGGCGCACGGACCGGCCATAGGCCTGGCATTCCTCCCAGCTCACTTGGGCACCCCATTCCTCGGCCAGGCGGCGATAGACCACCGTCAGAAGCTCGCAATAGCGTTTCGCCGGAGTCCAGCGCTGCGTGCTGGATTCGTGAAAGGCATGGGCCTCGAGGATTTCATCGCGGGTCAGCAGCCGATCAAGCTTGTCAGTCAGCGGTTTCAATGCGTTCACCATGCCGCTTTCCCAGTCGATCAGCGTGCCGTAGACATCGAATGCCAGAACCTTGAAATCCGTCAGTTTCATCTTTTCCTCCCTTTCAAAAGGTATCGCTCAGGCCCAGCGCACCAGCCCGATAATCGCCGAGGTTGCGTAAAACAGCTGAAGCAGCAGGAAGGTCCAGCGCCGGTCGATCACCGCCCACCCGGCAAACAGCCCGGACGAGATCAGCAGCAAGGTAAAGCCGATCATCTCCGCCCCGATGTTCGAAGCAATCAACATGGCATAGACCATCGCCATAACCGACCCGGTGATCTCGAACAGAACGGTCAGCTTGCGATGCTCCTGCCCAATCACTTGCGTTTGCGTCGCGTCTGTCATGGGTGGTGTCTCCACTATTGCGGTCCAGCTCTTGCCAGCATTACGTCAATTTCATAACATGAAACAAATGAATGTTTTTCATATTTCCATTCATTTTTGTCATGCACGAGGAATCTACAGTGCCCGAGAAACTTGAAATCGAAGCCCTTCGCGCCGTTCTGGCCATCGTCGAACACGGGGGGATCACACGCGCGGCCGAACACTTGGGCCTGTCGCAATCGGCGGTGAGCCACAAGATCCGGCGACTGGAGCAAACCCTTGATTGCAGCCTGCTGACGCGCCGCGCCGGTGGTCCGCTTTTCACTGATGCCGGAATGCGCCTGACCCTTTACGCCAACCGTCTGGTCGATTTGCACGACGAAGCACTGGCCGAACTGGGAAAGAAACCGCTTTTGGGGTCAATCCGGCTGGGCATGACCGAGGATGCCAGCACCAGCGCATTCGCCAAGGCCCTCGGCCGCTTCACACGGCTTTACCCGACGGTCAATGTACGAACCCGTACCGGGCAAAGCCTGGTGGTTCAGAACTGGTTGAAAGCAGGCGAGCTTGACGCCGCGATCATGCAGGTCTTCCAAGGTCATGTATCAGACGATGATCACATCCTGTTCGAGGACCAATTGTATTGGGTCAAATCGCCGGACCTCGCGCTTGACCCGACAGAACCTGTCCCATTCCTGTCCTTTGATGAGCACTGCTTTTACCGGCAATGGGGGTTTGGCGAAGGTCAGTCGCGCGGCCATCGTTTCGAAATGGTTCTCGAATGCCCCAGCGCGGCGGGCATTCAATCCGCCGTGCGCGCCGGTCTCGGGATTGCGCTTCTCAATGGGCTGCACGTGACCCCCGACATGGAAGTGATCGAGGGCGTGCTCCCCACCCCGCCCGGCCTCACCTTCATTGCCCGCATCCATCGCAAAAGCCGAACGCCCGCGGTCAAGACGCTGATAAGCGAAGTTGCGCGCACATTCCACGCAACTCCGGGTCTTCAAAAAGCGGGGTGAGTCGAGATCAACTCTGTTTCGTGACCTGGGTGTATTCCAGCTCGACCGGGGTTTCGCGGCCAAAGATCGAAACCGTCACCTTCAGGCGCTGGTTGTCGTCGTCGACTTCCTCGACCATGCCGTCGAAATCCTCGAACGGGCCGTCGTTGACCTTGACCTTTTCGCCAACTTCGAAGCTGATCAGCAGCTTCGGTGCTTCTTCACCTTCGGCGACGCGGCCAAGGATGGTTTCAACCTCAGCATCGCGCATCGGCATCGGGCGGCCCTGCGGGCCCAGGAAGCCGGTGACCCGGTTGATGCCGTTGATCAGGTGATAGCCGGTGTCCGACATTTCCATGTGGACCAGTACGTACCCCGGCATAAAGCGGCGCTCGGTCGGGACCTTCTTGCCGCGACGAACCTCGATCACCTCTTCGGTCGGCACCAGAACCTCGTCGATCTGGTCTTCAAGCCCCTGCTCGGCCACAAGCGTTCTGATCTGTTCCGCGATCTTCTTTTCGAAATTCGAAAGAACGCTGACCGAATACCACCGTTTTGCCATCGTGACCTGAGCCTCATGCTTGCGCGGCCCCGCCGCGGACTGTTTCGTGATCCGGCATACATCGCCGCGCTTCCCGCAAACAAGGGGTCAGGGCTTGATTCGCCGTTACCAATTTTTGGGAAGTGTCGGCTAGCTACCGCCAACGCCCACGGATTTCAAGAGGCGTCAGTGCATTTTCACCATGCCACGGCGAGACGCGCTCGCAAGCGAGCGACACGCAATTTGCAAAGAAAATTGAAAATCAGCCAAACATGCCCAGAACGCCCTGCAGACCCGATTTGATGATCAGGTCGACAAGCGCAAAGAAGATAGCCGTCAGGGTGGCCATGATGAACACCATCACCGTGGTCAGGAATACCTCGCGGCGGGTCGGCCAAACAACCTTGGCGACTTCCGAGCGGACCTGCTGGATGAATTGAAGCGGATTGGTGCTGGCCATGATGCGTTTTCTTTCGTAGCTGACAGGGCGTCACATACGCGGCGCGGCGGGCGATTTCAAGCCCGCCTGGGAAGAACAGAGAGGACTGTTCGATCCTACGCTCTGTTGGATGTCCCCAGAAGCGCCTCTCGCTCGGCGGCCAGTCGGTCGAACGGGTCGGGCCCATCCTCGGTGCCAACCTCACCGGACCGTCCCAGGTCCGGCAGGTAGATTCCGTCAGTCCAGCTTTCCGGCAGCCGCGCCAGCCAGCCATCCATCCGATCTGCACCGCGCTGGAGCATGGCCAGAGTCCGTTCCGCCCGTTCGGGAAAGCGTTTTTCGTAACGATCCCAAAACGTCAGGGCCAACTCGCTGATCCGCTCGGGTCCGACGGAGAAATAGGCAATCAGCGCGATCCACAATGTCAGAAGCACAAGGCCGGGGATCAGCCAGGGCTTCACAAGCATCACCGCGACAAAGAGCATGAAGACACCCTGTTTCCAGCTCGGGGTGAACCCCCGAAGAACCTTGATTCGGGTGGCGTCTTCGTCGGTCCCATTGATCGGGCCGCTTTCGAACTGCTGGGACTGAGTTGGGTCCGTATCACCAAGCGGCGGCAACCCACCGTCGGTCGGGCGGGTTTCGCTCAAGGGCGCCATGCGCTGCTCGGCTTCCATCATCAGTCGAACGGCGCTCACAGTGTTGTCGCCTTCGGACTTGCCATTCGGTGTCGGTCGGGTCGAAGGTCGCGGGTTTACTCGTTCCAAGTTCTCAGCCTCATTAAAAAAACAAACCGTCCGGGGCACCATCAGAACGGCGCTCCGGGAGGCTCGATCATGTAACACCGCGTTGACTAATTTGAGGCGCGAATATGTCCAAATCTGGATGATCGTGGTTAACGACCCTTTAAAACTTGCGTTTCCACCCATGTTTCTACTTAAGGGGCATTATGATGCATGGGCAATCATCAATGAATTGTTCTGCTTACTGCCCCGTTGTCAGAATCCGGGTGATGTCTCCCAGAAGGTCACCAACATCCAGCCCCTCATCCATCGAAAAATCGGGTTTGACCTCGAACGGGCCGACATAGGGTTGCGGATCGGTGATCGGCCCACCGATCTCGGCTATCCAGCCATTGCGGCCGTCGCAGGTGCTGCCATCGGGATAGTCGATGGCCAAGGCATAAGCCCCTTCCTTCATGCCGCTGACCTCGAATTTGGAATAGAGCCCGTAATAACCCGAACTGAAAGCCTCGGTTTCCCCAAGCAGGTTGGCGTCGAGATCGAACAGCCGCATCCGGGCGCTGCTGGAACAGGGCCGCAGGGTGGCCGAGATGTCGCTGCCGGCGCTCAGGGCAAACAGCACCACGTCTACATCGCCGGGCAGAGCCGAGCCCGAGGCGTTGACCACCCCCGAGGGGCGCTGCTGGATCATGCCCTGGGTGGTGGCAAAGGTAGCGGTGAAATCGTCGACACCTTCACATTCCTCACAGGGCACAAAGGGGCCGGTGCGCTGCGCAAAATCGCCAACGGAAATTCCATGCCGGATCATCGCATGGTCCATCGGTTGACCCGCCCCCGGTTGTGGCTGTGCGGACTGCACCGGCACCGCCGCCGTAACGGCGGCTGTCGCCCGGTGGAGCGCAAGGAAACCATTGCCACCGCTGGCGCCGTTCTGACAGACCCGTTCCATCCCCGAAACGATGACATACCGCCCGGCCTCCAACGGCAGGTTCCAGTCGGCAATGCCCTCACACCAGCTTTGTTGGTAAGGATCACAGTTGTTGCGGGTGAAGGCACCGTTCAGAACCGTGGCTCCGTCCTGAACCAGCGTGTAGAGCACATTCGCCACACCCTCTGGCCAGTTGATCCAGGTCCGCGCCCGCCCGACATCCTGCGCCACGGACAGATCGAATCGTATGATATCGGTGTAACCGCAACCGCCCTTGTTCCAGTTGTCGGTGATCACCGCGCCCTGTTGAGCCAAGGCGTGACCTGTAGGCAGGGCAAGCGCAAATATCATGGCCGTCAGCATTTTCATGGCATCCCCTCCCCGACTCATTTGCGCACTCCCGTTTGCTTTTCGCAGACTGCTTTGCTGATCACCCGGGCCGCGCCACAAGCCTCCAACGCCGCGCGGTCTGGCACAAATTTCGACCGGCCACAGCCGAACCCTGCCCCGACGCAAGGCCCGTTGGCCGGGTCTTCGCAACCGGGCGATCCGCCATGCGGTTCGTTCTGGTAGAACACCGACACGGTGGTGGATTTTCCCGAATGCACCCGGCAGATACAGTTGCGCAGACTCACGATGTCTTCCTGCTCTTTGAAATGCGCCGTCAGGCTGGCCAAGCGCGACGGGTTCCCCTGTTCATTGAGCAACCGTTCGGTGACCTGAGCCAGCACCGCGTCGTCGTAATTGCAGTCCGGTGGATACACCGGCTTTGCAACCGCATCTGACGTGGCCGGCGGGGTCTTTGCCGCAGCCCGTATGATCTGGCGCACCGAACGATAGACCTCCCTGGAAGCGTTGAACTCCTTCATGTGCTGTTCGAACCTTGGCACGAGGTCGTTGCGGTATTTCGGAGGCAACGACTTGAGCGCCTTTTCCTTCTCCTCAAGCCAGTTCACGTTCTTCTTGGCAAAGGGCTTGAACCAGTCCACCGCATCCAAGCTCAAGATAGCCACGCGACCGCGCGGCGGCGGGCTGGGCTTGTAGAGGCGCAGCCGCCCTTGCGCATCATAGAAGGTGCCCAACTTGGGGCCGGTACGGGCGCGGGCCGGACGGTCACGCACCAATCCCATGATGTCATCCTGTTTCCATAACGGGGCTTCGCCGCGTTCCAACCCCTCACGCTTGGGTTTCCAGAATTCGTGACGGGTGACGAACCGCATGAAGCTTTCGCTAAAACCGATCTTGGGGCCGTTTTTCATCGCGGTCAGCCCGCCCTCGGGTGATGATTGCTCGATCACGTCCATCGCCTGGGTCACTCGAGCGCCCTGCGCATCGATGTCCTGCGCCATGAGCATCACGGGCGCCAGGGCAAATCCGATCGCAAGAGACAAGGCCGCGGCCTGCAGGCCGGTTCGCTGTTGCACACTCATTGTCCCCCCTCCCGCAGCACCTTGGCGATATGGTCGCGTAGTGCCACCGTGGGCCGCCCGTCTGTGGGCAGGTCCTGGGCGACCTGGTAGAGAACGATGGCCGTGGTGGTCTCGGGCGTCTGTTGCCCGTTCGGTACGCCCGGGTTGTAACCCAATTGCCCCAGCATCGCCTGGATGGCGATGATCACGTTGACATCGGGTGGCTCGGCCACCGCGGGCCGTGCGGTTGTTTCTCCGTCTCGGTTTGCCAACAATTCGTCCCAGTTGCGCAGGGTCGCCAACACCTGGAGCGCAGGTACATGGCCTTGCGCTCCGGCAAGTTGCAGATCGAGCATCGCCGCTTCGGGATCGCTTGCGGCCCTGAGTTGCGCTCGGCGATAGAGCGCCTCGGGCAAACCGCTTTCTGCCAGCTCCTCGATCAACTGCGCCGCACGATCGCGATCGCGAGCCATGCCCAGCCCTTCTTCCAGCATCACGGCCAGCATCAAGCGGGCATGACGGTTGCCGGTCTCGGCAGCGATTGTGATCAGCGTGGCCGCGCGGTCCGCGTCATAGGCCAGGGCGCTGCCATCCAGCAGCAGCATCGCAAAGCCCACCATCGCTACCGGATCGCCAGCGTCGGCGCGGGCCTGGATATCCGCCACCTGCAGGTCGCCTTCTGCGGCGTTACCGGCCTGCTCTCCGAGGGACAGAACTAATAAACAGGCAAGACCGGGAAGAAATCGCATTCTCGCCCCCTCCTATTCCTTGCACTGATGCACGGTCTTAACCGACCCGTTGTTGTCGAACATTAGCGCCACGGCATCGCTCCGCCCGCAGGCGGGTTGGAACTCATGATTGACCTCGAACCGCCCGTTGTCCTGTGTCACACAGCCGGCCAGCCCACCGCCCTTGCGGGCAGGGTGCCAGGCAGCGCCAACGCAGTCATAGCTTTCGCCACCCGATTGCAGCGTCACCGGCGTCTCGAATGCATCACAGGTTTTCAAGGCCACCGAGATCATCTTGCCGCTATCCCTGTCGGCGCTGACGTAGTGCTCGATCTCACGCAGGCAAGTCACCTTTTTGCCGCCCGGCAGCTCGACCGGCAGGCTTTCACCCTCGGCAAAGACGCAGTAGGACACGCCCCCGTCGGGCAGGAAACGCAGCGCGCCCGGCTGGCAGGTCACGTCGCCGCCATAGGGGCCTGCCACCTTGGCCGGCGCCGTGGTGGTACAGCTTCGCAAGTTGCCATTGGGCCAGAACCGGACCTTTTCACCGGCGGCGCAACCAACCTTGCCAAACTTGACCGTGATCTCGGCAGGCTCAACCGGGGTGCATTGACCGAGCACGTCGCCGGGCCAGAACGCGATATCGTGCTGATTGTCATCCAGCGCGCATAACAGCCTGTCGCCGGCAACACTTACCGCTTCATACGGCAAGAGCTGATCGCGGTCGCCATAGCGGACACCGCCGCAGAAGGCCAAATGCCCATCTGCCCTGAATTCGAACTCATAACAGGTGATCGGACCGTTGGGCGTGTCGAATGTCGGCGGTTGAGCCGTCTTGCAACGCAGCAGGTAGCCAGGGTTGGCGTGCAGGAAGGTTGCCCCTTGGCACAGTACCTGTTTGCGGCCATCCGGCCCAAGCGCGATCCAGCGCGGCTCTTTCAGGCTGCATTGATCCGAGGTCCGATTGCAGATCGGCATGGCCTTGAAATCGGTGGGTCCGGGATTGGGGTGATCGCGCACCAGCGTCTCGGTTGCCGGGCCGATGGCGGATTTCAGCCGCCGCGTACAGGATTTCAGGAATTGCGGCAGAATGTACCCGTTCTCATCGAGTTTGACCTGGCGGTCACCGTCACAAGCAATCATCAACTGATCGGTTTCCATCTCGATCGCCGCGCTCATCCAGCATTCGCGCAAATGGCCATCCTGCAACTGAACCACGCGGTAGCCCTTGAGCGTGCAAGTCACGTCAACGCCATAGCCGGTTGGAAAGCTTGCCTCGGCCTCGGTCTGGAAATCACCCCGACACAGGCTCAACTGCTCGTTTTCGTCGAATTCGGCCTCGGCGCATTTCAGGCTCATGCCCAGGGTTTCAACGTTAAGTAGCGCCGTATCGTGCTCCTGCTTGCATGTTTTCAGCTTTCCGTCGGGATAGAAAGTAACCTCGAAGCATTCCGCCTGACCATCGGCCAGAGGCACGACAAAGGTGCTGGCGTCATTGAACTTGGCGCGACACTCCTCGAGAGTCCGGTTGGTCTTCTTGTCCTGGATAGCCACGTGATAGCAGGTCACCATACGCGGATCGTCGGGGCCGACGCTGACAGTCTGGGGCGGTTCCAGCAAGCAGGAAAAACCCGGAATCTCGGTGATGTCACGGGTGTAGTTTCCATCATTGTCCTTGCACAGCTGCGGTACATATCCTGCGGGGCTGGCTGGCGGCGGCGGTGCAATCGCGGCCGGTACCGGTGCGGGGGAAGCGCCTGGTGCGGCCGGTGCAGATTGCACCGCGGATGAAGCCTACTCGCCACGGGTCATCAGTTCGAAGTCGCCATCCTCGCGCAGGCTGGAGCAGGCATTCTGCAACCAGCATTCATTTGGCCACATGCCATCAGCCCGGCCAAGGATCGCCATCTGCGCCCCGTGCTGCTCGGCCAGGGCAAGACAGGCGTCGCGGTCCTGGGAGCCAAAGGAACACCCTTGCGGGCGGCAATCGGCAATCGCGCGCCAGTCTTCCGGGTACTCGGCCACGCCATAGCAGGCCTGACTGCCCTGGCTGGTAAAGCCCGAGGCAGATTGCGCCGAGGGGTTTGGGGCCGCTGCAGGGTCCGGATCGGGCGCCGGAGCAGGCGTAGGCGTGGGCGTCACTACGGGTTCGGGCTCCGGTTCGGACGCAGGTTCAGGCTGCGGAGAAACGACGGCAGCAGGTTCCGCAGCCGGTGCCGATGCCGATGCCGTTTGACTACCACGTGTTATCAGTTCGAAGTCGCCATCTTCGCGCAGGCTGGAGCAGGCATTCTGCAACCAGCATTCATTTGGCCACATGCCATCAGCCCGGCCATGGATCGCCATCTGCGCCCCGTGCTGCTCGGCCAGGGCAAGACAGGCGTCGCGGTCCTGGGAGCCGAAGGAACACCCTTGCGGGCGGCAATCGGCAATCGCACGCCAGTCTTCCGGGTACTCGGCCACGCCATAGCAGGCCTGACTGCCCTGACTGGTAAAGCCCGAGGCAGATTGCGCAGAGGGGCTTGGGGCCGCTGCAGGGTCCGGATCGGGCGCCGGAGCAGGCGTAGGCGTGGGCGTCACTACAGGTTCGGGCTCCGGGGCAGGTTGCAGTTGCGGTACCGGATCGGCCTCTTTATCGCTTGTTTCAACGCCGCTTGACGGCGCGCTGGCCGTCCCGCCGGTAATCACCGCCAAAATTGCATCACGCAATTCGGGAGTCGAACGGCCATCGACCGGCAATCCGTTATCTTTCTGGAAGGCACGGATGGCGGTCTGGGTCGCGGGCGATGTCTGTCCGTCAGCGGGGCCGGGATCATAGCCGGAAGCCAGTAACAGCGATTGAATGGCCACAACCAGGTCACGGTCCGGCGCATCTGATGGCGCAGGGTCCGGAGCAGCGGCTGGTTCCGGTTCGGTCGACGGCTCCGGTGCCGAGCTTGGCATCGGAGTGGCCACGGCGGCGGGTTCGGGCTCCGGCACCGGTTGCGCCGCGGATGACGCCTGCTCGCCACGGGTCATCAGTTCGAAGTCGCCATCCTCGCGCAGGCTGGAGCAGGCATTCTGCAACCAGCATTCATTTGGCCACATGCCATCAGCCCGGCCATGGATCGCCATCTGCGCCCCGTGCTGCTCGGCCAGGGCAAGACAGGCGTCGCGGTCCTGGGAGCCGAAGGAACACCCTTGCGGGCGGCAATCGGCAATCGCGCGCCAGTCTTCCGGGTACTCGGCCACGCCATAGCAGGCCTGACTGCCCTGGCTGGTAAAGCCCGAGGCAGATTGCGCAGAGGGGCTTGGGGCCGCTGCAGGGTCCGGATCGGGTGCCGGAGCAGGCGTAGGCGTGGGCGTCACCACGGGTTCGGGCTCCGGGGCCGGATCGGGTTGCGGAACCGGTGTTGGGCTCGGCTCGGGTGTCGATGCCGCGTCGGGCTCGGCTGTCACCAGATCGGAGCGGATGATCGTTTCGAAATCCTCGTGACCGCGAATGTCGGAACAGCTGTTCTGCAACCAGCATTCATTGGGCCACAGACCTTCGGCCCGGCCGTGCACCACCATGCCTGCACCGTGTTTCTCGGCCAGAGCCAGGCAGGATGCGCGGTCTTGTATGCCGAAGGAACATCCCTGCGGGCGGCAGTCAGCAATAGTGCGCCAATCATCCGGGAACTCGGCCACGCCGTAGCAGGCCTTTTGCCCCTGGCTGACAAACTCGCGCGCGGTTTGCGCCGTTTGTTCGGCGGGCTGAGCAACCGGGTCAGGTTGGGCCGCAGGTTCGGGCTGGGCCACCGGGTCCGGCACGGGAGCCGGATCCGGGCTGGACGTCTGCGGCACCGGTTGCACGGGCACCGGCGCGGCGGGTGCCGGGGCTGGGGCCACGACTGAAACCGCGGCCGAGGCCGCCACCCGATAGCCGCCATCTGGCCAGTCGAGATAGGCACGCAGCACGTAGTCACCAACTGGCAGCACGGTAAAGGTATGGCTGCCTGCCACCTGGCCGGGCTCCAGCATCACCAGATCAAAATACTGCTCGTCGGTATGGGTCGGCGCGGCAATGGCAAGCCAGTTGGCCCCCGTCGCCGGCAGGCCGGAATAGCGCATTTCAACCGCGTGACCCTCGGCCACTTTCTCCGATACCGGGGCAATCGCCAAAGGCGGCAACGGTGCCGAAACCGGCGGTTTGGGCACCGGAACGGGCTTGGGCACAGGGGCGACCACGGGTTGCCATTGCGCCAAAAGGCTCTTTGCCTCTGCATGACCCTGCCCCGCCGCAGCGCGCAAGTCGGCCAGGGCCCCGTCAAGATCACTGTCGCGGCGCAAATGCGCGCGATCCACCAGCGCCTGGGACAACCCCAAATCAGCGGCTTCACTGATCAACTCATCCGCATGCCCCGGATAGGCCTGTGCGGCGGCGCCCATCTGGATCATCCGCGCCAGCACATAGAGGCCGCGCGCATCGCCCGCCTCTGCCGCCAGCGATATGAAGCCCGCCGCCTCGTCCTGGTACAGGGCCTGTTCCGGCATGTCGATCAGGGCAAGCCCGAGCGTGATCAGCGCCGCGTTGTCGAAACTCTCGGCGCGGCGCCGCAATGCGGCCAGACTACCGCCGGGTGCCGGCAGGCCAACCGCCTCGGCCAGCTTGCTCACCCGACGTGAGACCAGAACCGTGACGTCGCGCGGCGCACTGTCCTGACCGGATTGCACCGTCGAAGGCGGTGGCGTGGTCGCCTTGGGGGCATAACGCGCATAGCACTCTTCCAGCTTGTCCAGAGCCCTGCTGCTGCCCTTGAGCGACACCCGCAGCTCCGGTTCACCCAATTGATCAATGGTCAAACGGTTGCCGGCGGCGATATGCTCGATCGCCCGCAGCCCCTCATCACCGGGCAGCGGAATGCGCATCAAGGTCGGCGAGCCACCAATCCCATCGCCTTCATAACTCCAGCGCTTGTCGACCCAGGAGCGTGTGGTGTAGGTGGCATCCTCACGAAACGGCTTGTTGGGGGCATAGATGCCCAACCCATAGCCAATCGAGACAGCCCGCAGGATCAGAACGTAGCGGCTGTCGCTTCCGCGCCGGCCAACAAGACAATAGGAGAAGCTGCCGTCTTTTTCATATGCCGCGCCAAACCAACTCCCGATCTGGAACTCGGTGATCACCTCGGCCGCACGGGCACGGCCCGGCATTGTGATCATTCCCAGAAACAACGCAATCAAAACAATGAAAACACGAACCGGTCCCGGCATGTCAGACCCCTTCCGCCCGGCATTCCTTGAAAAATGCATTGCGCCGGACTCAATTGATTTTCTTACACACTTCCCCAAGACCGACTTTCGATCAAGCCCCGCCCGGGAACCTTGATTTCGATCATTGTGGCTTGGTTTAAACCATGGCCCTATGCCCGCAGACGGTGGACCACCCCCCTGCTCTTCGGAGATGTCCATGACATTTTGCAAATACGCCTTCTCGAGTCTGGCCTTGGCAGCCCTACCCATGCTGATATCAGGCCCCCCGGCGATTGCCGGACCGTTGGACCCGCGCTGCGACACCGCAATTGCCGATAGTCAGTTCGGCCGGATCGAGATTTGCGCGTCGTCCACCCTGGCAGGTCAGTCGGGCAACAGTTACGACCCAGCCAACATGTACGATGACGATCCCGCCACTGCCTGGGTCGAGGCCGCCGCCAATGACGGCGCCGGGCAATGGGTCGAGTTTATTTTCGATGGGATGATGCGGTTCCAGACCTTCTATATCCAGGCTGGGTACACAAAGAACGACAGCCTGCATAAAAACAACGCCCGTCCCCGCGATATCCGTGTCTTTGCCAATGGCGAGTTCATCGAGGCGATCCGACTGGCGGACAGCATGCAGATGCAGACCATCCGCCTGTCCGAGCCGGTCACGGCGGCGAACCTGCGGCTCGATGTGGTCACGTCCTATCCCGGCAGCAAGTGGCCGGACATGGCGATCTCGGAATTTTATGTCGATCTCGAAGAGCTGAACTATCAGTAGACCGCTTGGCGTTTTGAAGCGCCTTAGTTACGCAAATTCGAATTGGCGTCGAAAACAGTTTCGAATCCGTTTTCCTCTGACATCCGACCCGGTGCCGCAAGGGACAATTGGACAAATGCCGTGAAAACCGGCCCAATACCAGCCAAGCGCGCAAAGAGGGCCGTACCATGGAATATGATTTTGTCGTCGTCGGCGGTGGGTCCGCCGGGTCCACCATCGCATCACGGTTGAGCGAAGATCCGAATGTCAGCGTCTGCCTGCTCGAGGCCGGTGGTGGCGGCAACGGTATCCTTGTGCGCGCGCCGATGGGCGTTGTGGCGATGCTGCCAGGCTATGGCAAGATCAACAACTGGGCTTTCAAGACCGTGCCACAACCGGGATTGAACGGGCGGCAAGGCTATCAACCGCGCGGCAAAGCCCTGGGCGGATCCTCGGCAATCAACGCCATGCTCTATATCCGTGGTCAGGCCGCCGATTATGATGGTTGGGCCAACATGGGCTGTGACGGTTGGGGCTGGGACGACGTTCTGCCCTATTTCAAGAAGGCCGAAACCAATGAACGCGGCGCGAATGACGCCCATGGCGGCGATGGCCCGCTTCAGGTGTCCGATCAACGCGCCCCACGCCCGATCTCGCGCGCCTTTGTCGAGGCCAGCACCCAGGTACAAATGCCTGAACGCAGCGATTTCAACACCGGCGAGAACGATGGCGCAGGCCTCTACCAAGTGACTCAATTCCATGGTGGTGAAAGGAACGGTGAACGCTGCTCGGCGGCCGCCGGATACCTGTTCCCGGTAATGGACCGGCCCAACCTGACCGTGATCACCAAGGCCCAGGCCACTAAGATCCTGTTCGAAGGCAAGCGCGCCGTGGGCGTGGCTTATCGCCAGCGCCGCAAGGGTCACGAGTTGCGCGCCCACAAAGAGGTGATCCTGTGCGGCGGTGCCTTCAACTCGCCCCAGCTGTTGCAGCTCTCGGGGGTCGGACGTGCACAGGACCTGACCAAGCTGGGCATTGAAATGGTGCACGACCTGCAAGGCGTCGGACAAAACTTGCAGGATCACCTCGACTTCATCCTGTCCTACAAGACTCGCGACCGCGACAATGTCGGGCTGGGCCTGCGCGCCGGCTTCCACCTGTTCAAGCACATCCTGAAATGGCGGAGAACCGGCAACTCGATGCTGGCCTCGCCGATGGCGGAGGCTGGCAGTTTCTTCAAAACCGATCCGTCTCTGGATCGGCCGGATGCGCAGACCCATTTCGTGATTTCAATTGTCGATGACCACGCCCGCAAACTTCATTTGGGTCATGGCTATTCCTGCCATGTCTGCGCTCTGCGCCCCTATTCGCGCGGCGAGGTCTTCCTGACTTCGTCTGATCCGTTAGCGGCCCCCGGCATCGACCCCAAATTCCTCAGTGACGAGCGTGACCTGCAGACCATGGTCCGCGCCGCAAAGATGACCCGCACGGTGATGGAGGCCCCGGCGATGGCGCCCTACAAGCACAAGGAGCTATTCGGCGTGAATGACGCCACCACGGATGCGGAGTGGGAAGACCATATCCGCAGCCGCGCCGACACGGTCTATCACCCGGTCGGCACCTGCAAGATGGGGGTGGACGAGATGTCCGTGGTCGACCCAGAGCTTCGGGTCCATGGGCTGGAAGGTCTGCGCGTCGCCGATGCGTCGGTCATGCCGACAGTCGTCTCGGGCAACACCAACGCCCCCACGATCATGATCGGGGAAAAGGCGGCGGACATGATCAAGGCTGCCCACGCCTAGGTACGACTCGTCAATTTAGTTTACAAGTTAACTATCTACGGGTAAGGAGGTGAAAAAGGAGGCTGACAATGCGACTTGCAACCTATTCCAGTGACGGAAAAACCTACTATGGCGCAGTCAGCGACGCGGGCATGATCGCCCTGTCGCCTGAGTTTCCCGAGTGGCCGACACTTTACGACGCCATCGCGGTTGATGGCATGCAGACGCTGATCAACGCGGCGCGAGGCAAGCCGGTCACCCACGCCGAATTCCAGTATGAAATGGTCATGCCGAACGCGCCGCGCATCCTTTGCGTCGGCGTCAACTTCCCCGACCGAAATGCCGAGTACAAGGACGGCAGCGCCCAGCCGAAATACATGTCACTTTTCCCACGCTTTGCCAGCGGTTTCACCGGCCATGACCGCCCGCTGATCCGCCCGCCCGAGAACCATACGCTAGACTACGAGGGTGAGGTCGCCATCGTAATCGGCAAGTCGGGCCGCCGCATTCCCGCTGCGGACGCCTACGATCACATTGCTGCCCTGACACTGTGCAACGAAGGCACGATTCGCGACTGGGTGCGTCATGCCAAGTTCAACGTCACCCAGGGCAAGAACTGGGACAGCTCTGGTGCCATCGGCCCGTGGCTGGTGCCGTTTACAGATGCAGCGCAACTCGATGACGCGCGCATCACCACCCATGTGAACGGTGAGCTGCGCCAGGACGACACCCTGAACCGGATGATGTTCCCGATCCGCGAGGAGATCGCCTATATCTCGACCTTCATGACACTGCAGCCCGGCGACATCATCGTCACCGGCACCCCGACCGGCGCGGGCGCGCGATTCGATCCGCCGCGCTACCTGAAACCCGGTGACGTGGTCGAAGTTTCGGTCGAGGGCATTGGAACGCTTCGCAACGGGGTGGAGGACGAGGTATGACCCCCGAACAGCATGCAAAGGCCGCGCACGCATTGCTTCACGCCGAACAGACCGGCCAACAGATCGGCCTTCTGTCGCTGCAATACCCCGACATCACAATGGATGATGCCTATGCCATCCAATCCGCGCTTCTGGCGGCGAAACTGGATGCCGGACAGCGGGTAATCGGCTGGAAGATCGGGTTGACCTCGAAAGCGATGCAATATGCGCTTGGCATCGACATTCCCGACAGCGGGGTGCTGTTCGATGACATGGCGTTCGACAATGACGCAACCGTGCCCGCAGGCCGTTTCATCCAGCCGCGCATCGAGGCCGAGATCGCCTTTGTCATGAAATCGCCTCTAGGTGGGGTCGATGTGACCCGCGATGACGTTATTGCCGCGACACACTATGTCGCCCCCTCAATCGAGATCCTCGATACCCGTATCCTGCGCGCCGACCCTGCCACTGGACAGGCCCGCAACGTGATCGACACGATCAGCGACAACGCCGCCAATGCCGGGATCGTGCTGGGTGCCGAACGTCACGCCGTCGATGCCCATGACCTGCGATGGGTCGGCGCCATCACCAGCCGCAATGGCGCGGTCGAGGAAACCGGCCTTGGCGCCGGCGTGTTGAATGATCCGGTGGAAAGCGTGGTCTGGCTGGCCCGGCGCATGGCGCAATACGGCCAGTCCATCGAGGCCGGCCAGGTTATCCTGTCGGGCAGTTTCATCCGCCCCGTCGAATGCCCTGCCGGCACCGAAATCCACGCCGATTTCGGTGCCTTCGGTTCGGTGGACATCTGCTTCGCCTAAGCCGCATCTTTTCGATTTCTTGGGAAACCTATTTTGATAAGGTCGCAGCAAGCGATCTATCTGAGGTGCCCCATGCCTAATCCAACCGCGCGCAAGGATCTCAGCCTAAAAGGGCTGGAGCTGTTCCAGATCTGCGCCCGTAAGGGATCGCTCCAAGCGGTGGCACAGGAAACCGGCTTGTCGGTCAGCACCGTGTCGCACCACCTGCGCAACCTTGAAAACCACCTTGGCATTGAGCTGTTCAACCATGCCCGCCGCCCGATGGTGCTGACCCCCAAGGGCCGGGTCTTTCTGCGCAATATCGACGACGCGCTGCAATCCATCCGCAAGGCAAAGGCCGAAGCCACGGCGGGCAATATCAGCGAGGCCAGCCACCTGCGCCTGGCGACGATTGAGGATTTTACCACTGACATCGTCCCGGAACTGGCCGTCTACCTGGCCGAGGCGATGCCTCGCTGTAACTTCCTGTTTCATACCGATACCAGTCACACCATCATCGACATGCTGCGCGACCGGCAACTGGACCTTGGCGTGACCACCAGCCCGCCGGAGCGGCTGCGCGACCTGCAGGACCGCCCGCTGTTGCGTGACCCCTTTGTCGTGGTGCTGCCGCGCATGAACGAGCAATCGCTGTCAGACGTGGTCGAAGGCCGCACCAAACTGCCCTTCCTGCGTTTTGCCGGGAACCAGATCATCGCCCGACAGATCGAATCGCAATTGCGGCGCCTTGGAGTGTCTGCGCCGCACCGGTTCGAATGTTCCAGCAATCAAACCCTAATGGCGATGGTGGCCGCAGGCGCGGGCTGGACCATTACCACGCCCCTGCTGTTTTCGCGCGCACGGCAGTTTCATGACCGGGTTCGCATGCACCGGTTTCCGGGCAAGAGTTTTGCACGAACACTGGCGATCGTGTCGACGCCCGATTGCTCGCGCTCGGTGCTGGAGCTGGTGGAAAAGAAGCTGCGCGCTCTGATTGCCAGCCACGCCATTACCCAGGCGCATAGGGACATACCATGGTTGAAAGAGAGTTTTGTTCTGGTGGAGTGACGGCTTTGAGCGGACATTGGACACGCAAAGCCTGTGCGGAATCCAAGCTATTAGGCCGCCGTGCGATCACCAGCCCTGCAGGCAGTTTGGGCACTTGCGCGCCGTTGCACTCGACCTGCCGGTATCACTTCGGTCCCAATCAAGACCGAGACCCCTAGACCAGATCAGACTTTCGGAACCACCAGAACCCCAGCGCGGCAAAGCCAAGCCCCAGGGCGGTTGGATAGCTCAGTGCCCAGAGTACATAACCCGTCGCTCCGAAATTATCCAAGATCACATAGCTGGCCGGCCCCAGCAGGATCAGCTGCGGATCGAACAGGATCATCGAAGCCGTGCGGAAGCTTTGCAACGGATTGGCCAGCGCAATACCGATAACAAATTCTGGAACGAACTGTGCCCGGATCAAAACCGACAAGAGCAACAGGTCCAAAAGCGCCACCAGGAGAAGCCAGATCATCAGGCTCGCCCCCAGCGCCACCTCGGTCGAGCGGCTGATTGCCGAAAGGAAGAAACCAAGCCCGAGAAAACAGGTCGCCAGCGCCGCCGTCAGCCCGGAATAGAGCCCCACGTGGCGCCAAGGGATCTCGTGCCCCTTCATCACCCCGAACACCGCAGCAATCGCCAATGCCACCAGCACCGGCAGCAGGATCAGGATCAACCGCGCCAGGAACCGCCCCCAAAACCAGGTGCCGAGTGAAATCGGAAAGGCCAGCATGTATTCCAGGTTCCCGGCCTCGCGATCGCCTACCATCGACCGGGCCGTGGCCACGATGATGAACAACGGCAGCACCGCCATGGCGATCTGGATATAGGTGACCAGCAGGCGCGACAGGCCGGTAAAGCCCAGCACCCTGCTTTCTGACACGCCGGTCAGGATCAGCAGCAGCATCAGTCCGACCAAAACCACCGAATAGAAGTGAAACCAGCGCGAACGCAGGCTTTCCGCCAGTTCAAGCCGCAACATCAGGCCGAATCCGGCACGGGCAAGATCACTCATGGGTTAGCTGTTCTCCTCGACCTCATCATCAACCGGCAGACACCGGTGCGACAGGCCCATAAGGATCACGGCGGTTTGCATCGTCTCGAAACTGACGGTGCCCGGTTCGCGCATGGGCACGGCCGCGTAGCCGTAATCCATCGGGCTTATCGTATCGGGATGATAGAATGCCGCGCGCGCGTCAAGCCAATCCTTGCCGTTGTTGGAGTCCATAACCCAGATTTCCACGTCCGGCTCGTTCTTCCACTCCTGCAGGCGCAGCCAGTGCAGCGCATCGCCGATATCGTCGAATTTCGCCAGGCGCTTGTCCGGGCCACCGCGGACCTCGGCACCGTAGCGCGCGTCGGAAATGATCATGCCACAGATCTCGCAGGTCTCGCGGCCCCATCGGATCGGCTCGGGCCCTTCCGTCTGGGGTTTGCAGGCGCTGACCACAGGGGTAGCCACAAGCATCGCCAACACGGTGCGACGGGAATGATTATGCTTGCAACGGCACATCAGGTTTCTCCCGTTTCCAGGGACAATCGGTCAATAAGGCTGGCATAACGGCTGAGCAGGCCTAGAAACCGCAGCGTATCCCCTGCCGGCACCCGGCCGGCGAAAAGAACCCCGCCCTCGTCGGCAAATCCCCAATCTGACAGCGCAGCGGCAAAGGTAGGATGCGGCTCGGAAATGCCGATACGGCAGTCGCGGAAATGGCCCGCCTTCAGCCGGTCAACCACGCTGTCATCCAGAACAACCTTGCCCCGGTCCAGCTCGATCACCCGGTTCACCAGTGGCGCGACCTCTTCCAGCCGGTGCGAGGCGATCAGCATCGAGGCGTCCTTGCGCGCGGCCAGAAGATCGATGAAAACGGCGCGGGCCGCCGGATCGAGGTTGGCAGCAGGTTCGTCAAAAATGAACAGATCCGCCTCGCGCGCCAGGGCCACGGTCACCAGAACCTTCTGCTTCTGCCCGCCCGACAGGCGATAGAACGGGCGGTTTCTGATCTCGTTCAAATCGATGCCGATCTTGTCGGCAATGTCCTGCATCCGGTCACGGTCGGCCCCGGCCCCCTTGGCGGCAAAGCTGATCAACTCGCCCACAGGCATCCTGAGCGGCGGCGGCAATTGCGGCACGAAGGCGACCCGCGACAGGAAGTCCATATCGCGCCGCTTGGCCCCTGCATCACCGAACCCGACCTCGCCAGTGTAACGATAGTGCCCCAGCAGACAGCGGAATAACGTCGTCTTGCCCGCACCGTTTGACCCAATCAAGGCGATCCGGTCGCCGGCGTCGATGGCCAGCGTCAATTCGTCCAGAACCGCGCGGCGTTCGAACCGCTTGGTCAGGCTGTCTATACGGATCATGCCCATTCAGTTCGCCCTTCTCAAATCATCTTGTCCAGCCCGCGCAGCGAGAAGCTGAGCGCGCCCTGCGGGCAGGCATCGACGCACAATCCGCAACGGGTGCAATCGGGCGCGATGTATTCCTCGGCGTCCTGAGCATAGCCCATTTTCGTGATGTCGAGAACATGCGGAACCAGACACACGGTTCGGCACTCGCCTTCGTGAACACATTTGTCCAGCTCGTACTTGATCTGAACCGGCGCGGCGGTGCCCAGAACACCATAGGTCAAGCCCATCGGGCAGGCATAGCGGCACCAGAAGCGGCGGCTGAAAAAGATTTCGAACGACAGCAGGAAAGCAACCCACATCAAGGCCAGTGTCGGGCCATAGATCAGTGCGCGGCTGACGATGCCCACCGGGTTGATATATTCGAACACAGTGTAGCTGGTCAGGTAGGCCAGCGCCATGAACAGCACCCACAGCACCACGCGCATGCCGCGATGGAACGGATGGTCCTTGACCCAGCCGCGTTTGGCCAGCGCCAGGTGGATGCTTTCGGCCCATTCCGCCAACAGGTGATAGGGGCAGGCCCAGGAGCAAAACGCCCGTCCGCCAAAGAACCACCAGACGATGATCACCGTCACGGTGCCAATCAGCAGGTTCAGCATCAGATCCTTGTATGCCAGCGTCACCTGCAACGCCGCTGTCGGATCGGCCATGTGGAAGCCAAGGAATCGCGACGCCGTCATCGCGCCTTCTACAAGCTGCACATCCCAGGAAAACGACACGATGAACATCGCGTTGATGATCATGATCGACAACCAGCGGGCATATTTCCACTTGCGGTTCACCACGGGATATTCCAGCTCGTGGGCGATCTTCTCCTTGCGGATCTGGGTCTCTTCCGGTGTCTTCTGATGCTTCTTCAACTCGCGCGCAGCGTCGGTTTCTTCCTCATTGGAAGGTCGACGCGGTGCGGCGCCAAACATCATCGCCTGCTTGTGAAGGTACCATTTGAAACTCATGCCTCACCCTCCTGACGTTTGAGGGCCAGTTCGGTATCGATCACGATCGAGGCCGGCGCGGTCGGACACATCATTTCGCAGGTGCCACAGCCGACACAGGCGTCATGTACCACCGGCATGAATCGGGTCTCGTCAGGATCGTCGCTCATTGGTTCCAGCGAGATGGCGTTTTCGATCGGGCATTCGCGCACGCAAAGGTCGCAAAGCTCCAAGTCATAAGGATGGTCGCGCACCGGGATCGGGGTCCAGCGATCGATTTCTTCGTACCGCAACAGGCCTTCGAAATCGGGCCCCTGCACTTGGCCGGTAAAGCCAAGCCCCTTCATCGCCAGGCAGCTGTCGGGCCGCGACAAGCGAGCAAAACCGATATCGACCTCTTCCTTCTTGGATATGTCGTGGCTTAGCGCTCCGGTCGGGCAGGCCAGCACGCATTGCGTGGCATCGCATGAGAAGTCACAGGCCTGCTTGCGGGCGTCGATGTAGGGCACGCCGAGGCCGTAACCTTCGTCACCATCGCCCAGCACAATGGCCTCGACCGGGCAGACCTGGACGCATTGGCCGCATTTAATACATGCAGCCAAGAACTCATCCTCGGGAATGGCGCCAGGCGGGCGCAGCCGGTCAAAGACACGCGCGCCAACCGGGTACCAGCCCACAAGGCTTGCCCCCACGGCCACCGCTCCTGCTGCGATCGAACGCACAAGGATGCGGCGGCGTTCCAGCTCGCGCCGGGTCAGGCGTTTTTTCTTCGGTTTGTCTGGTGCTTGCTCGCTCATTGCAGCATCTCCAAAGCCGATTTCGGTTTCTCCTTCTCAACCACCCGTTCAGGCCGCTGCATCAGTGAGGACTGCTCGCGCACCAGAAGCTTGGGCTCGGAAAAAGGCGCCAGCCGTTCAACGAAATCCAGCGCCGCCAGCGCCAATCCGCCGCGGAAGAACGAGGCATGCGGCACCTCCATCCAGATCCGGTCAGCATAGTTGTAGATCTCGTAGGGCACGTCGCCCTGCCCGTCATCGTTTTTGTCGAACCCGGCATAGTCGTCCCAGAAATTGCCCTCCCAGCTTTCCTTCATTGCGGTGCCGCGACCACGCACGCTGATCTGGGTAAAGTTCGAAGCAAAACTGTTGTTGCGGAAATGGTTGCCCTTCCACTCGGTGTGGAACTCAATGCCAATGCCGTTATAGGCAATGGTGTTGCCCTCAAACAGGTTGGTCTTGTCAGGGTCCCACGGCGACGGATCGAGGTAGACACCGCTGGCATTGCCGATGATCTTGTTGCCCAGGATTTTCGCGCCTGACGTTTCCTTGAATCCGACGCCCACGCCCGACGCCCCCCACGAGCGCAGAATTTCGTTGTTCTGCACCGTGGTATCATTGGCGTACATCATGAACACGCCAACCACGCAATCACTGATCTCGTTGTCTTCCACCAGATTGTCATGGGCGTACATGAAATGGATACCATAGCGTCCACGGCGGATGGTGCTGTCGCGTATTTCAACCCCCTGTGAATACCAGATGACGATATCGCGGGCGTCTTCGACCGTCAGGTCTTCAAGCTTGTTGTTGTCAGAGTACCAAATGCGAATCGAATCGCCGCGCATTTCAAGCGGCAGATCCTTTGAACTGATATAGACCCGACGCAACACGTTGTTCGAGGCCTGAGTCATGTCGATGCCGAAAAGCGAGTTGTGGATTTCCACGTCGCGCACGACATTGAAACTGCCCTCGATGCGCATGCCGGCATCAACCTTGTTGTGCAGCCTGCCCGAATTGCGAATTTCCAGGTTTTTCAACGTGGCGCCCGTGGCCGACAGGGTCACAACCGTGCCCTGCCCGACCCCGTCGATCACCACGCCATTGCGCCCGTCGATCACGACAGGTCGATCAACCACGATCTGCTCGGAATAAACCCCTGCCGGCGGCACGATCTCGGCGCCGTCTTCGGCCGCGTTGATCATGTCCTGCAAGGCTCCGGCGAGCCCGGGGGTGGCCAATGCCAGCCCCCAAACCAGGCCGATGATCACATTCAGAGCGCAGCGCATGGCTTACATCCCCCGTGCGTCTTCACCTGCAAGACGCAGCTGCTTGCGCCGGATCAGCGCCGCCAGAAGCAGAAGGGCCGAGGAGGCCAGCATAAGGAAGAAACCGGTGGCGGGATAGGAGTGGGTCGCGAACTGCGCCACCTTGCCCTGTCCAAACACCGTCGGCATGAAGGGTTTCAACGTAAACGCCCCCATCTCGTTCAGCGTATGACCATACCACCACAGCCACGCGGCATATTCCGCAAGGAACCCGACCGGCAGCGCCATTGGCCCCAGCACCAGCAGCCAGTGAAAGATCGTGCGCACTGACCAGGCGACCAGAACTAACAGAACCATGACGCCGATCACTGCTGCATACAGCAACTGGGCGATATTATCCATCATCTGAACCAGCGGCTCATTACGCTCGGGCTCGTTGAACCAGCGGTTCAGCGACTTTGCATAGTGCCACTTGAACACCTGCATCACGGACCCGTTCCAATCCTCCTGCTCTTTCAGTGGAAGCTTGCGGTTGTCCAGCTCATAGGCGCGTTTCAGCGTCTTGATCATCGCCGCTTTGTCGCCGCTTTCCGCCACTGCCTCGGCTTCTTCGGCCTCGCTCTCGGCAAGTGACTGCTGCAACATCTGCACAATGGTCGGCAGGTTCGGGTTCACCGCCGTCTCCCCGGCATCCTGTCCCAGCGACACAACCATGCCCTCAAGATAATTGGTCGTATGCAGGCGGATGCCGTTTTCGGTGTACATCGCCATGGTCATCCAGACGGCGATACCGCCAAACCCACCGACGGCGACGACCATCCGCACGATCCGCCCCGGTGCCGCAAAGGTCAGCGCCATCACCGCCAGCATGGTAAAGAGGAAGGGCGAGAACGCCTTTTCCACCGGGCCACCCGAGGCAATCGGATACATCCCCACATAGTGGTTAATCGTGTCCATCTCGTGCACGCAATCCAGCGCCTCGGTCTCGACCACCTCGACACTGTCGCGGATATAACAGCCGTTTTGCACGCTATCCATGTGAAACAGGATGCGAATCCCCTGCGGAAAGGTCGACTCGGGATAGTTGGGCGCGGTCAGCGACACCCACCAGCCGGGCTGAAAAAAGGCGGTGCCGATCAGGGCAACGGCGATAAGGGTCAGAACGCGGTAAATGATACCGCGGCGGTCGATTGTAGAGGTGCTCATGGCGAATACTCTCTGTGGGGTGAGGTCGGGCGACAGGTCTTGCCGCCCGACACAGAGGGTCAGGGTTTACCAGTCGAAGTCAGGGTTGACCCAACCGGGTTCCCCGATCTTGTCGGCTGGCGGTTTCAGACGGCTGACATAGTCCAGCACGGCCTTGGTGTCTTTGTCGGTAAAGCGCTGGATCTGTTCAACCATCTCGGGGTTGGCGTTCCGGCGCTTGCCTTCCTTGATCCAGTTATACTGCCGGACAAGGTAATTGTAATGCTGGCCCTGGATTTTCGGATAGAACTTTTCGTCCGCCCCTTCTCCGGTGTCACCGTGACACTTGACGCAATTGTCCGCGTAAAGCTGCGCGCCCAGTTCAAGGTCGGTGCCATCACCCACCCCCGGCTCAGGATTCATCGGCAATTTCGCGATATAAGCCGCCACGTCGGCGATCGATTGTGACCCGCCGATCTCGCGCGGCTTGGCAAACGGGTACATCGTCGGGTTATCGCGGTTCAGCGCCCGGATATCGGCGAGCTGCTTGATCGTCACCTTGGCGTGCTGCCCGGCGATCTGCGGGAAGGTCCCATCGGTCAGGCCCCAGCCATTGAGCCCGTGACAGGCCGAGCAAACCTCGTAAACATATAGTCCGTTTTCCAGATTAGGCGTCAGGGTCAGGGCTTCGTCCTGCTCTTCCCCACCCTTGTTCCAACCATCGGCCGGGGTGTGGGTTTCATCGGCAAGTGCCGGTGCGCCAAACGCCAGGCCCGCGGCCAGAATTGCGGTCAATGCCTTGGTTCTCATCTTGCGCTTCCTTTTCTCGTATTATGGTTGCTATTCGGGCGTACGGTCGATCTGGCTCAGCCAAGTCGCCATCGCCTCGATATCTTCGTCCTTGGCGCGTTTGATCACGCCATACATCAATTTCACCTTGCCGCCTGTGCGCACCTTGTCGCGCATGTCCGTCATCTGGCGTGCCAGATAATCACGGTCGAGCCCGGCAATGATCGGATAAAGCTTGTTGCTGGATTTGGTGGCGTCCTTGCCGTGGCAAGAGCGGCAACCGAGTTTCTTGTAAGCCTTCTCGCCCGCCTTCAGCATCTCTTCGCTCGGTGCGGGTTCCAAGACCTCGGGCTCGGCCGGGGTCAACTTGGCAAGGTATTTCGACACGTTCTTGATGTCATCCTCGGTCAGGATGTGCATCACGTCGGCCATGCCCTTGACATAGGGGTGCCCGGTCTCGGGATCGACAGACCCGACACGTTCGCCGGATTTGATCAGCTTGAGCTGTTGCACCAGGTATTTTTCGTTCTGCCCGGCCAGATTGGGGTAGGACATGATCGCCTTGGCCCCGTTGCGGCCATGGCAGGCCAGGCATGTCTTGGTCATATAGACCCGTTTACCGGCCTTTTCGGCATCGCTGGCCGCGAGGGCAGTTGTGCCCGTCAAAGCGGCGGCACCGATAACGAAGGCGGAGAGAAGAGCGCGCATGTCGTCTTGTCCTGATTGTTGTCTGGTTCGGGGTGCGGGCGGCGATCCACGCCGCCGCCCGCGATTTCGCGTGAGTGGTTATTCGGCTTTCACCGCACCGTGCTCGTCCAGGTAGGTTTTGGCGCGCAGACCGATGTCAGCGGCTTTCACCTGGTACTGCCACCATTGGCCAGCCCACAGAGTTGCGTTCTGCCAGTCTTCGGCAGCCGCCATCTCTTCAGCTTTGGCACGTGCCTCGGTGGCGAAGTTCAACTGGTCAACCGCGTCTTCCACCAGCGACACAACTTCGGGGAAGTCCTTGTAGTTGTGCGAGGTGATGTAGGCGACAACGCTGTCGATCACGGCCTGGGTTTCGAAGTTCACAGCCATCTGCTTGTCGAAGTCGGCCTTGGTATAGGCTTGACCTTCGGACGGCGAAGCAGCTGCTTCTTCCACGTACCCTTCGGGTTTGACGACCAGGAAGCCCGTCATCTCGAGGTGCAGCGCTGAGCAGAACTCGGTGCAGTAGTACGAGAAGACACCGGGCTTGTCGGCCACGATCTTGGCGGTCGCGGTCTTACCGGGTTCAAGGCTAAGGTTGACGTCGAAGGTCGAAACAGCGAACCCGTGGGTTTCGTCTTCGGCCCGTTCCGAGTTGGTGATGATGAACTCGACGGTATCGCCTTCGTTCACTTCAACGATCTCGGGGGTGAAGTGCGACCGGATCGCGGTCATGTAGACCTTGACGTTGGTGCCGTCACGCTCGATGCGCTCTTGGCCCGGACGTACCGCACCAGGGTGCTTCTTGCCGGTCCGGCTGTCGGTGCCATAGCGATAGCGCACCAGCGGCTTCAGCTTGTCAGCCGAGATCGCGGTGGCATAGTGCGGCTCGCCAAGCGGGATGGGCATGTCATAGAGCAGCTCCATCTTGTCGCCCGAGATGTCGATCAGCTGGTGGTTCTGCGGGTGCAGAGGACCAACCGGGTTGAACCGGTCGATTGCCAGCTTGTTCAGCGAAATCAGGTATTTACCTTTCGGGTTAACCGTTTCGCCTTCCATCGCCACCAGGTGGCCGATGTTGTAGTGGATCGAAATCTTGTCGAGAACCTTACCTTCACAATAGTCCCATTTGGCAACCTGGCTGTCCACGTAGAGCGACGTGTAGACCACGCACTCTTTGCTGTCGTATTGCGTGTGGAGCGGGCCAAGACCCAGTGGAACCTGAACGTGGATGGCGTCTTCCATCGCGATGATCGGCAAGCCGTAGGGATCAACACCAGCAAATTTCTTGGCGTCGATGGCAGCCTTGATCTTCGAGAAGGAGTAAACCGAACCCTGGGTGTCCAGCTTACCACCGACGATGATGTATTCGCCATTGGGAGACACGTCGACGCCGTGCGGCGACTTGGGTTCAGCGATCAGATAGACCAGGCCTTCTTCGATGGCGGTATCCATCATGATGACCGGGTGGTCATTGATCATGTTGACCTTGCCGGCCTTGTAGACCTCTTCGGCCTTCTTCCAGTTGATCACGTGCAGATAGTCGGTGTCAGCCTGCGAGCAGCCAGCCTCGAACGGCGGACGGCCCGATTCGATGCCGCCGACATAGCGTTCGGCACAGAACGAGTTGGTGAAGGACCAACCGTCCGAAATGTTCTTGCCGGCATCCGACAAGTCCTGGCTGTAGGGCGGCAGCTCGATCGAGAAGCTCTTGTCCGGTGCGATCCGGCCGGCTTCGCGGTCAAACTTCCAGTAGGTCACAGCGCCGCGGAATTTTTCGTTGAACTCGCTGAGCGGTGCGAAGCCACGACCCAGAACGCCCGGGTATTGGGCGGCTTCGATCACGTATTCCGAGTTCGGGGTCACGAAGGTACCGCCGTGCTCGGATTGCAGGATCGGGTTCACGACGATCTGCTGGGTTTCGAAGTCATGCAACGAAATAACCGCCACGCGAGGGGCGGATTTGTCGTTGATGAACAGATATTCCCCGTCCATGTCGCCATTGGTTTCGGTAATCGCCGGGTGGTGGGTGTCGCCCCAGTGAATGGCGCGTCCGTCCACCTTGCCTTCTTCGAGAATCCTTTTCGATTCCTCGTCATAGCCAAAACCCTGCCAGGGTTCGGGCGTGAAGGCCGATACATATTTCAGAATACGCATCGACGGCACACCGTAGACGATAACCTGTCCGGATTGGCCACCCGATGAGAATACGATGAATTCATCGCGTCCCCCGGTCGGCGTATAAGTTTTGGCAGCAGCCATCAGGTCCTGTTGCGTCAGGCCCCGACGTTCCATTACCTCATCAAGCGTTTCAGCCGAGACCGATCCCACGGTCAGGCTAAAGCCCAATGCAGTAACACTCGCTGTCGCCGCTAAGCGCTTGCGAAAGTTGGTTTTCATTTTGCGTCCTCGTTTCCGGGCGGATTGTACGCGTGTTCTGACGACGCGTGCACCGATTGCCCGGGGACCGGTACATATATCGTAAAATCATGAATCGCCGCTAGGGTGCTTGACATACATCAAGACTGTTGCGGCTGGCCCCGGTTAATCAGGGCACAGGCATGAAAAGCTTGGCAAAAAGGATAGTTAAAAGAATGAAACGCAGGGTTTTTCTCGGGGTTGCACTGGTGTCCATGGCGATGACCGGCCTGCCCGCGACCGCGGGCGACGTGACAACCGACTCGCTTGAGATTTCCGGGGCGTTCTCGCGTGCTTCTCCCAAAATGGCCAAGGCCGGCGCCGGGTTCATGACCATTCGGTCGCTTGGCCCGGCAGATACGCTACTGGGATTCAAGTCACCCGCCTGCGAACGGCCCGAACTGCACACCCATATCAAGGGCGAGGGCGGCATCATGATGATGCGCAAAGTCGAAGCCATCGACATTCCCGCTGGCGGTGAAGCTGTTTTGCAGCCCGGCAGCCTGCACCTGATGTTCATCAAGCTCACGGAACAACTGGTCGAAGGTCAGGAGATCGAGGCAACCTTGATTTTCGAGAAGGCCGGCGAGGTGAAAGTCACCCTGCCCGTCAAGGGACCTGGTGCCATGAAATAACCCATCAAGCGTGGTACGGAAGCTACGGGCCGTGCCGTTTCCCTACGCTTGACCTGGGCGGTGCGTTCACATCAGAGCGCGCCGCCTGCAATCCCCAGAAGAAGCAGGACCTGAAACGCCGCCGTACCCGGGATCAACCGGTTCAGCGCCGGTGATATGTCTAGCCGCACAATCGCCAGACAAAGCGCAATACCCAGCGCAGCAGCCGGCAACAGCGCCATCGCCACACCACCCGCGAACGCGATAGCTCCGATCCAGGCAGCAAGCAGAAATAGCCCATAAAGCCCTTTCGACGCACCCTGCCCCAGCAGGATGGCCAAGGTCCGCCGCCCGGCGCGCGCATCCGACACCCGGTCTCGGTGGTTGTTCAGCAGCAGAACCGCCGCCGCAGGCAATCCGGTAATCGTTCCCAAAACCAAGGCCGCACCGCCAACTGCGTGGCCTTGAAGATAGACTGTGCCGGCCACAGCAACGACACCGAAAAAGGCAATTACGAGCAACTCGCCCAATGCCGTGCCGGACAAGGGGCGCGGCCCCATCGAATAGAAAAAACCAAGTGCCAGAGACACCAGCCCGATCGCCACGATCGGCCAACCGCCCAGCGCCGTCAGGTAAAGCCCCAGAAGCACGGCGATGACAAAGGTGCCCGCCGCCGCGCGGCGCACCTGTCCGCCATCCAGCAGGCCCAGCGAGGTCAGCCGCGGCGGGCCCAGCCGCTCGGGGCCGTCCACGCCGCTTTTGGCGTCAGCCGCATCGTTCCACAGGTTGGTGCCGATCTGGATCGCCGCCGCTGCGCCCATTGCTGCAAGCATCACATCCACACGCCAATGACCCATATGGGCGGCCAACCAACTGCCCGCGCCCACCGGCGCCAGCGACAGGCCCAGCGTCTTGACCCGCGCCGCGATGACCCACAACAGCGGTTTGGGCAGAGCTTCCAATTGCGCTACCATTGCCGCCTGCGTTGTCATTTCTGCACCTCCGCCACGTGCAACATCGCCACGCCGAACATGAAAGGCCGGGTTTCGGTCACCTGAAAACCGGCGCCTTCCAGCGCGCGGGTGATGTCGCCCGCCGCCGGAAACCGGCGAATCGATTCGACAAGATAGCTGTAGGCGCCCCGGTCGCGTGCCACCAAGGCACCCAGCGCCGGAATGATCCAGCGGGAGTGAATGCCGTAAAAGGGGGCAAACCATGCCGCCGGTTTCGAGAATTCCAGCAGAACAAGACTGCCACCGGATTTCAATACCCGTGCACATTCCGTCAGCGCCTCGGTGGGCCGGGTCATGTTGCGCAACCCGAAGGCAAGCGTGATCCTGGCGACGCTGTCCGTTTTCAGCGGCAGGGCCTCGGCCTCGGCATGCATGTATTCCAGCCCGTCGCCACCGCGCGCGCGCGCCTGATCCAGCATGCCAGCACTGGCATCGGCCACGATCACCTGCCGCATCGGACGCGCCGCCTTGATCGCCAAAGCAAGATCGCCGGTACCGCCGGCCAGATCGACCAGCGGACCATCTGTACCATCAAATTGCCGCAGCGCCATACGAACGGTCGCAGCCTTCCACAGCCGATGCAGACCAAAGCTCATCAGGTCGTTCATCAGGTCGTAGCGGGGCGCGATCCGGTCAAACAGAGTGTTGACCTCGTGACGGCGCTCATCCTCTGCAACTCGTTGATTTCCAAAGGTTGTGTTCAACGCGTCAAGCTCGGTTTCGCGGGACTGGGCCGTGGATTTCGCAGGCGTCATGGGCTGTCCTCGGCCTTGTCGATCATGCCGCGCAGCCAGCGCCCGCCGATCCAGGCCAGCGGGACGCCCAGAAAGACCCCCCCGATGGTGGATTCCATGGTCGACAGCGCCCGAAACCCAAACTCCTGCCACATAAGCGACAGGAAAAACAGGTTCACGAACGCGGCCCCCGCCGCAAAGGGATAGGACACGACCGACAGGGCCCAAACGGGCCAACGGCCGTCTTTGTGGTCGTTGGTCATCGCTTGCGGAACACCGATTTCTGCACGGCAAAGAGTGCCAGAACCATGGCGATCACAGCACCGGCGAGCCAGTAGGTCGCCCCGCCCACGGCGTGGGAGTGGCCATCCATCATCGCCTCACGCAGAGGTGTCAGATCATGGTGCGCCAGCGCGGGTCCAGCCAGCATCGTTGCCGCAGCAACAGTTGCGAATTTCTTCATTGCACTTCTCCTGTCCTGATTGCGCCAGCATAGATGCAAGCCCCCTGCATGGGCTTGATATTGATCAAACCGGCGCGTTACGTCACTGTGGATTCATCGAAATTCGCTTGTAGCCGGGTGTCGGATTGCCGTAATCCGAGGTGAAACAGCAGGGGTATGAGGTGTGCTGAGCGATTCTGAACTGCAAATGGCCAAGCGGTCGGTGCTGTTTTCGCACGTACCCGACGGCATGCTGGCAGAACTCCTGAAGGACAGCCACAAGCGCAACGTCGCGCGTGGCGCAACGCTGTTTGTACAAGGCGACCCCGCCAACCACATGTATGTCGTTTTGTCCGGCTGTGTGAAACTTGTCCGCATTACGCCCGGCGGTGAAGAGGTTGTCGTGGCGGTTTATTCCGAGGGCGCCAGCTTTGGCGAGGCGGTTGCCCTGAAGGGCGGGACCTATCCGGTTACGGTCGATGCCGTGCAGGACAGCCTGCTGTTGCAGGTCGAAAGCCGCGTCGTCTTCGACACGTTGCGCAGCGATCCGGATCTTGCCCTGTCGATGCTGTCCTCGACCTTCAACCATCTGCACGAGCTGGTGATGGAGATCGAAAGCCTCAAGGCCCTGTCGGGCGCACAACGGCTGGCGACTTTCCTGATCTCGCTTGCCCCGGTCGAGGAAGGTCCGTGCTCGCTGGTGCTGCCCTATGACAAGGTGTTGATCGCCAAGCGCCTGGGCATGAAACCCGAAAGCCTGTCGCGCAGCTTTGCCAACCTGCGCAAACAGGGCGTGTCAGTAAAACGCCACGCAGTGCAGGTCTCGGATATCGGGCAGTTGAAAAGCTTTGTCGAAGATGACGAGCCGATGCCCGGGCGGGCCAGCTAAGCCCGACGCTACGCAATGGCGTAAAGCACGAACGCCAAGGTTACGAACCCCGCGAGAAATGTCGTGAACCCGCCGCGAAACCCGGGCGCTTGCGACAGGCAAAGGTAATCCATCAGAATTACCCGTGCCTTTAGGGCCGACAGGACCAGCACCATTGCCACAAACGCCATCCCGGCATTGGGCACGAATTGCGCCAGTAGCGTGGTGCCCAACGACAGGCCAACGAGCAGAATCCAAGCGCGGTTCAGTTGCGACGTATTCATCAGCGCACCAGATAGATGATGGGGAACAGCAGGACCCAGACCAGATCAACCATGTGCCAGAACATGGCGCCGCCTTCGAGATTGCGCTCGCTGGGCCAACGCATCAGCAGGGCAAAGATCACCAACCCGGCAAAGACATGCATGGCGTGGAACCCGGTCAGCAGGTAGTAGAAAGTGAAGAAATCGCTGGTCTCGATGCCGATCCCGTGGCGGGCCTTTTCCGCATATTCATACCATTTTACCACCAGGAACACGGCACCAAGCGCCATGGCGCCCGAAAGCCAGGCGCGAAAATGCTGCGCGGTATGCACCGCGCGCGCTGCGCAATAGCCGGACGTGACCAGAACGATGGTGTTCACCGCCCCCGCCACCCGGTTCAGGTTGTCCTGATCGGCAGCAAACCCCACCGGGTCCATCGCCCGCACCCCCAAAAACGCCAGAAGCCCGGCACCGAACACCAGAAGTTCGGACACGATCAGAACCCAGATCATCAGGTCCCCGGGCAGTTCATCCAGCACATGTGGTTGGTCGGGTGTATCGCTCATGCCCCACCGGTAATGTGCCGATATATCTCCGGCAACGCGGCCGTTAGTCTGTTGGCATCGGGCACGATCGAAAACCCGTCAGTGCCGAATATCCGGTTTACCCAGCCTTGCCCGTTCTGATCGACAACGACGCCATGCACGGCCTGACCTTTGCGCCGTGCTTCACGCACGGCCATACGCGTGTCTTCGATCCCGTGGCGGCCCTCATAATGGTCCAGGTCATTGGGTTTGCCGTCAGTGATGACCAACAGCAGGCGCCGTGAATTGGGCCGTTCCTCCAAATTGGCAGAGACATGCCGGATCGCCGCGCCGAGCCGGGTATAAAAAGTCGGGCTGATACCGCCGATCCGGGCTTCGACATGGGCGTTCATCTTCTCATCGAAATCCTTGCAACTGCGGACATAGACCCGGTTGCGTTTCAGCGATGAAAACGTGTCGATTGAAAAATCGTCGCCGCAGGCATCAAGTCCCCAGGCCAGCGCGGCCAGCGCCTCGCGCTCAACGTCGATCACCATTCGGTCGCCAATCGCGCTCTCGGTGCTGCGGCTGGTGTCCATCAGCACGGAAATTGCCAGGTCCCGATCTTGAGTCCGCGCAGCGCGATAGACCCGGTCCGACCCATGGCCGGTTGCACGCAGCTCGACCTGCGAGGCGATTACCGCCTCCAAGTCCAACTCGTCGCCTTCCAACTGCCGCGGCAGGATCACCCGTTTCGGGCGCAGCGCCTCGAACTGCCGTTTCACCGCGCGGATGCGCCGTTGCGCCGCCGGATCGGTGGCAAACTCCGGCGCCTCGTCAATCTCGTCGGCCACGCTGTAAAGCACCCGGCAATGATCGGGGATGTATGTGCCTTGTCGGTGGTCCCATTCGGGATACATGTGCTTGCCCGACAGGCGTTCGCGGTCGGCGTCCTCGGGCGACAGGTCTAGGCTGAACTTGAGTCGCGTCGCCGTCTTTTTCGACACCTGCCCCAGCGCCAGTTCGTCCTGGTCCTCGGCCGCACGCTTGGCGGTGTCCTCGTCGTCATCCTCGACACGACGGTTCATGTTCAGGCTTTCGACCCAGCTGAAAATCGCCTCGAACTTGTGCAGGATCAGGCTGTCGCGGCGCTCGGCCAGGTCGCTTTCGCTGCGCCGCGCCTTCTTTGTGGTGCCTTCTCCCTCTTCACCTTCGCCACTGCCCTCCTCTTCGGCCTCGGGCAAGCGTTCGAACTGCGAACGCGCCGCCAGGGCGCGAATGTCCGGCCACATCGGCACGGGACGATAGGGACGGTATTTTCCGGGCGCGACAAAACCAGACAAATCGCTGCCCGGCCGGCGGATTGCCATCAGCATATCCCTGGCCAAAGCGCTATCCGGTTCGGGGCCACCCAGCAGATGATCAATCGCCGCCTCCATCGCCGCCTCGTATGTGGGCAGACGCGGGGCTTCGGGGCGGGTGGCGCGGCAGGCGCCCAGCAAGGTCTCGTAGAACCCTCTCAGACCGGGACAATCGGCAAGGGTTGCCCGGGTCATCCGCGCCGCAGATTGCAGCGATCGGATGTCAGCACGCAGTGGATCGGCCTCGTAAACCGGAGTTGGTGCGTGCGCCATCGACGCCACGATCCAAAAGTAAAGCGCGGCATTGGCCTCGCGCGATGGAAATTCGGTGATCCTCTCGGGCAGACGCATCGCCTCGCCGTCGAAACTTGGCCGCACGGCAGTTTCGCGCCATGTTCCCAGCGCCTTGCGGAACGACAGGCGGTGGTGACTGGCCTGCTCTACCGCCGGTTTGATCTCGGCAGCGTGGCTGCCGCCCAGCCCGCGAAAGAACACGCCCAAACGGCCCTGCACGTCGACCAGATCGACGCCGTGCTCCTCGTTGGTATCGGATTCGCCCAACCGGCTGGCATAGCTGTGCCACAACTTGCCGACGGTTTCTTCCGGTTCAAAAATGTCGAATTCGCGCTCGGACATGGGGTGTCCCGTATTGTTCTTGGGCCCGGCAGGGCCCGACCGGGCGGATTACACCGCCCGGTCGCCATTTTGTTCAGCCAAAGACGGCAGTGACCAGGTCCATCAACCCGACCTTGACGTCTTCGTCATCGCTCAAAGGTTCGATCATCGCCGTCAGGATTGCGCGCTCGACCGGCACACCGGCCATGATCAAGGTCGCGCAATAGATCACCAGACGGGTCGAAACCCCTTCTTCCAGGTCCTGACCTTTCAGACCCCGAAGCTTGTGTGCCAGCCGGACAAGGGACGTAGCCCGGCTGGCATCAAGCCCGCTTTCCCGCGTAACGATATCGACTTCTCTATCTTGGGCGGGGAAGTCGAACTCGATCGACAGAAAGCGTTGGCGTGTGGATGGCTTCAGGGTTTTCAGAATGTTCTGATACCCGGGGTTGTACGATGCGACGAGCATGAAGCCGGGGGCGGCCTCGATCTCTTCGCCGGTCTTGTCCAGAGGCAGGATGCGCCGGTCATCGGTCAACGGGTGCAACACCACGGTGACATCCTTACGCGCCTCGACCACCTCGTCGAGATAACAGATCGCACCTTCGCGCACGGCACGGGTTAGTGGCCCATCGACCCAGACGGTCTCGCCACCTTTGAGAAGGAACCGTCCCACCAGATCGCTTGCCGACAGGTCGTCATGGCAGGCCACGGTGTAGAGCGGGCGGCCCAGACGCGCGGCCATGTGGGCCACGAAACGTGTCTTGCCACAGCCCGTCGGGCCTTTGAGCAGCATGGGAAGGTCATTGTTAAACGCGGTTTCGAACAGTTCACATTCGTCCGCGACAGGGGAGTAGAAGGGGGCCGAAGCCCCCTCCCCCTTTTTGTTGAGAGCGGCCATATCAGGCGCCCTCCGCCTCGCCGGCCGCGATAACTTCGCGACGCGGTGCCAGGATCGAGTAGATGAACAAGAGCGCACCGATCACTACGATCGCACCGGAACCCCAGCGCATCACGTAGAACAGTCCAAGCCCGTCTTGCACGCTCATGAAGTCCTCGCCCAGAACCCGCTGCATGTGCGTTTGCACGGTACCAGCAAAGGTCAGTACGAAGGTCATGAAGGCCATACCACCTGTCATCATCCAGAAGCTCACCATATTGAGAACCTGGTTGTAGGGGTCACGCCCCAGCAGGATCGGGAAAGCATAGGTGAAGATAGCAAGGTTCACCGACACGTAAGCGCCGAAGAAGGCAAGGTGGCCGTGGGCTGCGGTGATCTGCGTGCCATGGGTGTAGTAGTTCACACCGTGCAGCGTATGCAGGAAGCCCCAGACACCGGCGCCAAAGAAGGCCACGGTGGTTGCACCCAGCGCCCACAGAAGGGCCGCTTTGTTGGGGTGGTCACGTTTGCCTTTCCACACCATAACGAAGCTGAAGCTCATCATCGCGAAGAACGGGATGACCTCGAGTGACGAGAAGATCGAGCCGATCCACTGCCAGTAACCGGGTGTCCCAATCCAGTAGTAGTGGTGGCCGGTCCCCAGGATCCCCGAGAACAGCGCGGTTGCGACGATGATGTAGAGCCATTTTTCAATGATCTCGCGGTCAACGCCGGTCAGTTTCAGCATCAGGTAGGCGAGGATCGAAGCCATCACCAGTTCCCAGGTGCCTTCCACCCACAGGTGTACGATGTACCACCAGAACATCTTGTCGAGCGACAGGTTGGCCGGGTTGTAGAGCGAGAACAGGAACAGCAGCGCCAGACCCCAGAGGCCCAGAAGCAGCACGTTCGTGATCGCGGTCTTGCGACCCTTCAGAACCGTCATCGTGATGTTGTAGAGGAAAATCAGTGCAGCAACGATGATGCCCAGCTTGACCCAGACTGGTTGTTCGATGAACTCGCGGCCCTCTTTCCCCAGCAGCCAGTTTCCCTGGAACAGGTCGAAGACATAGGTCACCACGACCCCGGCGGTGCCGAGGATCAGGATGATCAGCTGCAGGTAAGCCAGCTTGACCGAGTGGATCTCCCGCTCCGATTCCTCGGGGATCAGGAAGTAAGCCGCCCCGAAGAAGCCCAAGAGCAACCACACCACAAGCGAGTTGGTGTGCAACATACGGATGATGTTGAACGGCAGCAGTTCCGACAGGAAGTTGGGTGAGACGTAAATCCACCCGGCGAGCAGCCCGCCTGATACCTGCACGGCGAATAGGATCATCGCAGTCAGGAAATACCAGTAGGCAATTTTCTGTGTTTCATATTTCATATCGCGTCCTCCTTGACCGCCTTAGCCCGCATCATTCGGCGGCCAGCCCTGGGCGTCGATTTTGTTGACCCACAGGAAGAATTCCGCAAGGTCGCGGATTTCATCGTCGCTCAGATTGAATTGCGGCATCTGACGACGCCCCTCGATACCGGTGGGTTGGGATTCCATCCAACCTTTCAGCGTTTCAAACGCATCTTCCGGGTCTTCTGCCACGTCCCAACGTGCCATCACATTCTGCAGTTCGGGCGCAAAGTAAGCCCCTTCCCCCATCAGAGTGTGGCAGTTGATGCAGGCATGTTTTTCCCACACGTGCTTGCCGCGGGCCACGCTGTCCGTCAATTCGGCGTTCGCGGTGGATACATTCTTGATGTATTGCACCGACTGCGCCGACATGATCAGAAAGATCACAATGAAGAACAACGAGCCGCCGTAAAACACATTGCGGGCCATGGTCTTTGTCATGACTTCACGCATATCGGCCTCCAGCTCAGTTACCGCTTTCAGCCGTAGAGGAGCCAGGCCACACTGGCCTTGATAATTGTTAAGCGGTGAAGTGAATCCAGATCGTGATCGGGGTTCAGACCCGTAAAAGCGACGCGAAAACGCCCCAACACCATACCTTTAAGCAGTTTTAGCGCCCCAAGCGACCGAGACTCTAACGGGGGATTCGCGGCTGAACCTGGGGGAAAACCGAGGGGTCAGCCGCACTTGGAATGGCCGCAGGAACCGCAGGTCATGCAGCCCTCGATCATGCGCATGTCATACTGGCCACAACTGGGACAGGCCGGCCCCTTGGGCGCGCCTTCCATGTTCACCACCTGCGCCTGCGGATCGGATTTGAGCCCCATTCCCTCGCCCTCGATAAACCCGATGGCGATCAGGTGGCGCTCAATCACGCCACCGATGGCCGCCAGGATCGACGGGATGTACTTGCCCTGCATCCAGGCCCCGCCGCGCGGGTCGAACACCGCTTTCAGTTCTTCGACCACGAAGCTCACATCACCGCCACGCCGGAACACGGCACTGATCATCCGGGTCAGCGCCACGGTCCAGGCGAAATGCTCCATGTTCTTCGAGTTGATAAACACCTCGAACGGCCGGCGTCGTCCACCGACCGTGATATCGTTCACCGTCAGGTAAATCGCATGTTCGCTATCTGGCCATTTCAGCTTGTAGGTCGCCCCCTCCAGCGCCTGCGGACGATCCAGCGGTTCGGTCATATACACCACCTCGGCCCCCTGGTCCGCCTCGGGTGCGGCGTCACTCTGTTCACTGACGCTCAGCACCGACCCGGTCACATCATTCGGCCGATAGGTGGTGCAGCCCTTGCAGCCAGTCTCGTAAGCCTGGGCATAGACATTCTTGAAGGCTTCGAAATCAATGTCTTCGGGTACGTTAATCGTCTTTGAAATCGACGAGTCGACCCATTTCTGCGCTGCCGCCTGCATCTTGACGTGATCGCCGGGCGCCAGCGTCTGGGCATTGACGAAATACTCCGGCAACTCCTTGTCACCGAATTTCTCACGCCACAGCGCCACGGCGTAATCCACCACCTCTTCCTCGGTGCGCGAGCCATCTTTCTGCAGCACCTTGCGAGTATAGGCATAGGCAAAGACCGGTTCGATCCCGCTAGAGACGTTCCCGGCATAGAGCGAGATCGTCCCCGTGGGCGCAATCGAGGTCAGAAGCGCGTTACGGATGCCATGTTCGGCAATCTGTGTGCGCAGGTCTTCGTCCATGTGGGTGAGCGATCCGCTTGCAAGATATTTCTCGGCATCAAACAGCGGGAACGCCCCCTTCTCGCGGGCCAGATCGACCGAAGCGCCATAGGCCGCGTGGGCAATTGCCTTGAGCCATTCCTCGGTCTGCGCCGCAGCTTCGTCGCCGCCATAGCGCAGGCCAACCATCAGCAAGGCATCCGCAAGGCCCGTCACCCCCAACCCGATCCGCCGCTTGGCCTGGGCCTCCTGCGCCTGCGCCTCAAGCGGGAAGCGGCTGGCATCGACGGTGTTGTCCATCATCCGCACCGCTGTCGCCACCAGGTCGGTCATTTCCGCCTGGTCCAACTCAGCTGCCTCTTCGAATGGCGCTTTCACCAGCCGCGCCAGGTTGATTGAACCCAACAGGCAAGCGCCATAGGGCGGCAGAGGCTGTTCGCCGCACGGGTTCGTCGCGGCGATATCCTCGCAATAGCTGAGGTTGTTCATCGCGTTGATCCGGTCGATGAAGATCACCCCCGGCTCGGCATAATCATAGGTTGCGCGCATGATCCGGTTCCACAAATCGCGCGCCAGCACGGTGTGATAGATCTTGCCCGTGAAGCGTAGGTCCCACGGGCCGTCGGCCTTGACCGCATCCATGAAATCATCGGTGATCAGCACCGACATGTTGAACATCCTGAGCCGCGCCGCATCCGCCTTGGCGGTGATGAAATCCTCGATGTCCGGATGATCGCAGCGCATTGTCGCCATCATCGCCCCACGACGCGACCCGGCACTCATAATCGTGCGGCACATCGCATCCCACACATCCATGAAGCTGAGCGGCCCGCTGGCATCCGCTGACACGCCCTTCACATCCGCACCCTTGGGTCGGATCGTGCTGAAATCATAGCCGATGCCGCCGCCCTGCTGCATGGTCAGTGCGGCCTCTTTCAGCATGTCGAAAATACCGCCCATACTGTCGGGTATGGTGCCCATCACGAAACAGTTGAACAGCGTCACGTTGCGCGCCGTGCCGGCCCCGGCGGTGATCCGGCCCGCCGGCAGGAATTTGAAATCCTCAAGCGCGTGATAGAAGCGGTCTTCCCAGACCTCGGGTTCCTTCTCGACCTTGGCCAGGGCCCGAGCGATCCGCCGCCAGCTGTCCTCGACGCTGAGGTCCACGGGTGTGCCATCCGCCTGTTTCAGGCGGTATTTCATGTCCCATATCTGTTCGGCGATGGGGGCAGCGAAACGGCTCATGTCAGGGTCCCGTGTTGGAAATTGCAGGGTTTCGTCATTAGCAGGCACCGCAGCGCCGCGAAACATTTAAAGCGGAAGGGCGCACGATTCATTCTTCGCCGTGGCAAACAGGGCGCTTTTGTCAGAGCGCTGGCAGAATCGGCGGAAGGCCTTTACCCTACCACATCTAGGGGGTCAGAACAATTGACGAACAAAATCACGCATCTGATCAAGCTCTCCGTCGGCAGCGAAAGCGTCGAAACGCTGGCCGCATGGCAGGAAACACGCCGTGCCCACTACGATGACGGGTTGCCGCGTCACATCACGCGGATGTGGCCACGCCGCGAGGCACAGATTCTTCGTGGCGGCTCGATCTATTGGGTGATCAAGGGGGCGGTGCAATGCCGTCAACGCATCCTGCGATTCGACGAGGTGATCGGCGAAGACGGCATTCGCCGTTGTGCCTTTGTTCTTGACCCCGAACTCTACCGGGTTGCGCCCGCCCTGAAACGCCCGTTCCAGGGCTGGCGCTATCTCGATCCCGCAGATGCCCCGCCCGACCTGGCCCTTGGACGCGAGAGTGACGACGACATTCCCCCGGATCTCAGCGCCAAGCTGGCCGAGATCGGCGTACTGTAGGCCGAACGCTACTTACCGTCACTCTACGGACCCGGCCCGCGTAGCCATCTGGATCAGCTTCTCGCCATAAAGCCGGTAACTGTCGCGCAACGTGTCTTCGTCCTTGGATGCAATTGTATGGCGCGCTTCGTCACCGCCATAATCGAAGTTCACACCGGTACCCTCGATCAGCCGGTTCATGAAATTGAACATCGCGGTGACTTCGACCGCCTCGACCAATGCCTCCTCGCTCCAGCCGGCAGAAAACACTGCATCGGCATCCGCCTGGACCAGCTTGCTGGGCAGAGTGTTGAGCTTCCTGACATAAGCCAGCAACGGGCGATAGCGATCCTCGATCGGAGCGTTGTCGAAATCATCGACCAGGGCCTGCAACATGTCCTCGTCAACACCGAAAGCACGGGCATAGATGGCATGCGACCCGTAACAGAAATTGCAGGCATTCAGCCCCGAAACGAAAGCGGCAATCAGCTCGCGCTCAGCAAAACTCAGGGCCCCGTCTGCGCGCAAAATGCTGTTGTTCAACGCCATGAGCGGTTCGATGTGGCGTGGGAACCGCAACAAAAGATCGCTCAGATGTGTCGTTTCCGGCAATGAGGGAATAAGCGGCATGTGGACCTCCGAGGCTGACTGACGTCTCAGCCTACCTGCCTCTCGACCAAAGGCAAGGCGGCTTGGCCAAGGTCGCACCCTGAGATCAGCGCGCGCCCAACCGTTCCAGCAGCCCCGCCAGCGCCCTCCGCTCCGCGTTGTCACATTCGACCATCCGCGACCGGAACAGCGTCGCCTGGGATTTCAGCACCAACCCGTCTTTCAGAATCTTCAGGTGGTTGGCCCGAAGCGTGTCCCCGGTCGAGGTGATATCGGCCACCGCCTCGGCGGTTTCGTTCTTCACCGTGCCCTCGGTGGCACCCTGGCTGTCGACCAGCTGGTAATCAGCCACGCCATGATCGCGCAGGAACTCGCGCACCAGCCGGTGATACTTGGTGGCAATCCGCAGCCGGAAACCGTGTTCGGTTCGAAACGCCGCTGCCGCCGCATCCAGATCGTCCAGCAGGTCGACATCGATCCAGAAAGCGGGCACCGCGATGATCAGGTCCGCATGGCCAAAGCCCAGCGGCGCCAGCTCTTCAACCTGGCGTTCCCAGCCGCCCAGTTTCTCGCGGATCAGGTCGGTACCGGTCACGCCCAGATGGATGCGCCCAGCCGCCAGCTCGCGGGGGATTTCCCCGGCCGACAGAAGCACCAATTCGATCCCGTCCACTCCTTCGACGGCCCCAGAGTACTCGCGATCCGATCCGGTCCGGCTCAGCACCACGCCGCGCTCGCCGAACCAATCAAAGGTCTTCTCCATCAACCGGCCCTTCGAGGGCACACCGAGCTTGATACTCATGCCCCGTCTCCTTTGGCCAGTTCCTCCGACAGTTCCAGCATCAGCCCCGGGCGCACCACGCCGCCCACTGCCGGGATCTCGTCACCCTGGCCCAATCGTCGGGTCAGCGCGTCATAGCGCCCGCCACTGGCCACTGCCGGTAAATCAGGGCGGCCCACGGCATAGAAGCCAAAGACAAACCCGTCGTAATACTCCATGTGGCTGCGCCCGTACGAGGCCTCGAATTCGAGCTTGTCCACATCAACGCCCCGCACCGCCATCGCATCGGCTCGGTCGGCCAGCCGTTCAACCGCCGTCGAAATCGCCGGCATGTCGACCGCAATGTCGCGCAGTCGCTCCACCGCATTGGGAACCGTCTGGCGCACCGACAGGATCGCCTCCATCAGCTCGACTTCGGCCTTGGAAATCGGCGCGGCGACGGCATCTTCATGTAGCGCGGTGATCCGCTTGCCGATCTCGTCGCGTGTCCGCAGTCCGATGGCCGGTGGCAGGTTCTCCAACGGCTCCAATGCGGCCAGCAGCGCTTGACGCGTCGGCGGTACTTCAACGCGCCCCGAGAACCGCTCGATCAGCGCCCGGAACCGTTTGGGCCGCCAGATATGGCGCATCAGAGCCTCCTTGCGGCGGTCGGTCGTGTGGAGTCCAGCTACGGCAGCGGTAAGGATGCCGATATCGCCACTGGCCGCCCGCACCGGCAGGCCCTTGAGCGTGCCTTCGATCAGGGCAAACACCTCGGCATCCGCCGCCGCCGGGTTGTCGCGGTCGAAAATCTCGTAGCCGACCTGCAGGTATTCATTGGCCCTTGCCGCATCGTCTTCCTGACGGCGGAACACCTCGCCTGCATAGGTATAGCGCGCCGGTTCGGCGCCGTGGTCCATATGCATTTGCACCACCGGCACGGTGAAATCGGGACGTAACATCTGCTCACCGCGCAGCGCATCCGAGGTCACATAGGCCCGCGCCCGGATATCCTCGCCATATAGGTCCAGCAGCGTCTCGGCAGGCAGCAGGATTGCCGCCTCAACCGCTTGTGCGCCTTCAGCCTCAAAGAGCGCCTTGAGGCGCGCCGCCTCGGCCCGTTTTGCCGCACGAATGGGCATCAGTCGTCCTGCCCGTCCAGAATCTCACGCACCTTGGCCACAAGGTCTGTGCGCGCCACTTCAAACTGGCTGGGGCGCTCTTTCCACTCTTCCAACGTCGCGTTCTCGGCAATCTTCGCACCCAGGATCAGGTCCTTGATCTGCACCTTGCCGGCGTCGAACTCGTCGCTGCCTGCAATAATCGCCACTGGGCTTTCGCGTTTGTCCGCGTATTTCAGCTGGTTGCCAAAATTCTTCGGATTGCCCAGGTAAACCTCGGCGCGGATGCCTGCTTGGCGCAGCTCGCCCACCATGGCCTGATAGTCGGCCATCCGGTCGCGGTCCATTACGGTCACGACCACCGGGCCTTGTGCATGGCTCTTGATCCGACCCTTTTCGCGCAGCGCCGCGAGCAGGCGGTCAACACCGATGGAAACACCCGTCGCAGGCACAGCTTGTCCCGTAAAACGCTTGACCAGATCGTCGTAACGGCCACCGCCAGCGACCGATCCAAACTGCCGCTTGCGACCCTTGTCATCGAGGATTTCAAAGGTCAGCTCGGCCTCGTAGACCGGCCCAGTGTAATAGCCCAGACCGCGTACGACCGACGGGTCGATCACGATCCGGTCCGGGCCATAGCCCTGCGCGGCCAGCAGTGCACCGATCTGTTCCAGCTCGGCCACGCCCTCGGCGCCAATGCTGCTTTCACCAATCGCGGCGCGCAGATTGCTCAGAGTCTCTTCGTTGCTCTCGCCCTTTGAGGTCAGAAACGCAATCACCGGCTCGGCCTGTTCCTCGGCCAGTCCTACGCCGTCGATATAAGCCCCGGAGGCATCCAGCCGCCCCTTGCCCAACAGCTCGCGCACCCCGGCCTCGCCCACTTTGTCGAACTTGTCGATGGTGCGCAGAACCGCAGCCGATTGCACCTCATCGGTAACGCCCATAGCCTCCAACACGCCATTCAGGACCTTCCGATTGTTCACCCGGACAATGTAATCCCCACGGGGAATACCCACGGTTTCAAGACAATCGCTCAAGAGCGCGCAAATCTCGGCATCTGCTGCCACGCTGGCCGCGCCCACGGTGTCGGCATCGCATTGATAGAACTGGCGATAGCGCCCCGGACCGGGCTTTTCGTTGCGCCACACCGGCCCCATCGCATAGCGGCGATAAGGCGTCGGCAGGTCATTGCGGTGCTGGGCATAGACCCGTGCCAGTGGCGCCGTCAGGTCATAGCGCAGCGCCACCCAACCACTCTCATCCTCTTCCCAGGCGAACACACCCTCGTTGGGCCGGTCGACATCGGGCAGGTACTTGCCCAGCGCCTCGACTGTCTCGACGGCCGACGATTCCAGCGCGTCGAACCCATAGGCATGATAGACCCCGGCGATCTTTGCCAGCATCTCGGCGCGCTCGGTCACGTCCGACCCGAAATAATCGCGGAACCCCTTGGGCGTGATCGCCTTGGGGCGCGGGGTTTTTTTCTGCTTGGCCATGGGGCTCTTCCTTGCCTTTATGCTTGGCGCAAGCCTCTAACGGATGGGGGCCGCAGGGGCAAGGCAGGGCCCGGTCATTGAAGGCTTAACTTGTCGCCGAGCAGATGTATTTCTCGTAAACCCAGCCCTTGGGGCCCTCGTAGGACCAGTCCATTACGTCGCTTTGCACGATCACCTCGCGCCAGCCCTTGGTCCCCACAGGTTCCAGCGAGATCATGAAGGTCCCCGGCCCCAATTTGAGCAACATCTCGCATTTCGATGACCCACAGGCGCGCAGGGCCAGAAAATTGTCGCCATTCGGATCCAGCCCACAGGTGACATATTGCTCGCCGTCATAGGCTTGGACCCCACTGGCAAGGCCGATAGCGGCAGCTGCGATCAGGGCAATGTTTGACGATCCGGACATCATGGCCTCCTTCTTCTGCTGCAGTTCTACGCCGTGTGCGCGACGGAGCTATTGACCCAGATCAGAATTCCTCTATCGCTTACGCCATGTCATCCGATGATCGCACCCAGCTTGAAGAGGCCATTGCCCACCTGACCCGCGTCACCGAGGAACTCTCGGACGTGATCGCGCGCCAAGAGGGCGAGATTGCCGTTCTGAAACGCCGGGTCGAGATGCTGATGCGCCGCGAAGGCGAGCGAGAGGCCGCCGGCGGCAGCTCTCACGTCTTTGCCGGCGACGAACCCCCGCCACCGCATTACTGAACCGGTCACTCCCGCCCCAGACCACATCGATCAACCGATCCTTGCTGACCTGCTCGCCCGCATTTTCGGCAAGAAAGACCAAACAGACCAACAGGTCGAACACCCGAGGTTCCACCGCCACCGGCGCACCATCACGAGTCTGCGTGTAGCGCTTGGTGTCCAACTCGCAATCGGCAAAACAGTATCGCAGGAAATGGCCCAATTTCCCCTTGGTTCCCCCGAGAGTCAGGCGAAACGCAGTACAAATCAAGAAAATCACAAGAGTTTCTAAAGGACATCTTCAAGCGGGCACTTCCCGGGTGGCGCAACATGAACACAACACAGCAAAGGAGACACCCGATGACACAGCAACCCGAATACAAAACCCTGCCTGGCGGTTCGATCGACTATCAGCACTATATTCGCCAAAGCCACGCCATCCGCAGCCCTGGACCACGTCGCCTGCTACCATTCGGTTTACCGCTGGTTCACACCGCTCTTGCCGCGCCTGGCCGAAAGGAACCTCGCGCATCCATCTCGCGGTCAGCACCCGAATGCGCCTGCCTCAGCTGTCCTTGGCCAGAACTTTGCCATCGCTGAGCAAAAGGTTGGTCCAGCCCGATGCGCCGCCAAAGCGGTTGTAAAGACTCAAGAACACCGTGTTCTTTTCCATCCTTCCGATCTTGGCGCCACAGGGCTTGGTCCTGCTCACACCGCAGGTGCGCGACTTGAGCTTTTCATAGGCCAGATCGGTCGGCTTTTTCGACCGCGCCTTGACCGGCAGGCCATAGCGCAGAGCCTCGTACATGCCGGCGCTGCCAAACACCGCCAGCGCGGCGGTAAACTGCCGCGGGCAGCCATCCTTGAAACCGGTGACGTAGAAAGTGTGCAGGCCCAGATTGCCCGGCGCACTGTCATAGACCCGGTATTTTGCGCCTCGTTCGGGATACTTCGCAACCTCGCGGCCCAACTGCCCACGTTTGACGTGACAGGCGCGCGCCACCGCGCCGAAGGGCAAAACTTCGCCCGCAGCAACTTCGCGCGCATCCGGTCCGGTCAGGCGCGCGGCCTTCTTCTTGGAGAAAAGCCCCGTCCGGGCAGCTTTCTCGGTCTTCGCGGCGTCCTCGACCGCGTCATCCGTTGCTGTATCCGGGGTCAGCGATGCCCGTTGCAGGGTTTCCGGCTTGGCTTCCTTCTTACCGCCCCAACCAAAGAGTCCACGTTTCCTGGTCGACACCTCGGCCACATCAGGCGCGGCGTCCGCCGGTGCTTCCGTCTCGGCGGTCGCAACCGGCACGACTTCGTCCGAAGTTTCCGCCGGGGCCACACGCTCGGCCTGGGTCTCCGGCTTGGGTTTCCGTCCGAACAACCATCCGCGTTTCCTGGGCTTGTCATCCGGCGCGGCCTGGGGCTCTTCGTCCACCTGCGAATCAACCGGTTTGGTCTCGACCGTCAGCTCGTCGCCATCGGGTTTCACGGCCTCTGCGGCGGCCTCTTGCCCATCGGACGTGATCTCGCGCTTGCGCATTACGCGCTGGAAGAACCCGACCTTTTCGTCGGTTTCCTGCGGTGCGGCCACGGCCTCGACCACAGGGGTCGACTCAACCACGTCAACGTCCTGAAGGCGCGGCACATCCTTCAGAGGATCACCGGCACAGGCCGACAGGACCACGAAACCCAAGAGGAAAAAAAGATGGCGCACGCGCAGGCTACCCCCCAACCGCATCGGTTTCCGGTCATATCCGATCCGCCCCCCGCTGGTCCAGTGCGACAGGAGGGCTCGGGCCAATTTTGGCCGAATAACCGGGATGCTACCCCCGGGCGCGCCGCTGTGACGCGACCCGCAGTACGCCACCAATGATGAACAGGAACAGAGCGATCACCAACACGCCGCCGACAAACAGCGCCAACCCCAGAGACAGCGCATTACTTTGTGCCACCCCCCCAGGCAACAGCGCCGCAACCCCGGGCCAGAGTGCGCCCGTCCAGGCCAAATGCCCCATCGTCGCCGCTAGCCAGCCCAGCACCAGAACGGCACCGGCAAGGCTGACCCCCTGCACAACGCCCGCCCCGCGCCGCGCCCGCAGCGCCCGGCGAAACGCCGTGATCTGGCGTTTCACGTCCGACTGAATCGCGATCAGCGCAGGCACCACCAGGAGCACCAGGAACACGCCGAACCCAAGCCCGTAGACCAGTGTAATGACCGTGGGTTTGAGGAATTGCGCCTGCTGCGAGCGTTCATAGAGCAGCGGCGCCAGCCCGATCACCGTGGTCGCCGTGGTCAGGAACACCGGCCTGAGCCGGTCCGCCGTGCCGTCAATGATCGACGGCACCAGCCCGCGATCCTTGGCGTAATCGTCAATCGTCGTGACCAGCACGATCGAGTCGTTGATGATAATCCCGGTCATGCCCAAGAGTCCCACAACCGTGAACATGCTCAGCGGCACATCCCAGGCATGGTGGCCATAGATCGTGCCGACAAGACCAAAGGGAATGATCGCCATCACCACCACCGGGCGGGTCCAACTGGAAAACACCCAGGCCAGCACAAGGTAAATACCTGACAGGCACAGCATCAGCCCCAGCCGCGCGTCATTGAGGAAGTCGTCCTCCTGCTCGGACAGGCCCGAGAGTTGCCACTCGACCTGATAGCGCGCCGCGATATCGGGCAGGATTTCGTTTTCCAATGCCGCCATGATCTCGGCGTCACGGTCCGGGTCGTCACCAGCAATATCGCCCGTCACGGTCACGGTCCGGATCCCGTTTTCGCGTCGCACCGTGGAGAACCCGGTGCGGTTGGAGACGCTGACGATATCCGCCAGCGGCACATAGACCCCGTCCGGGGTACGCATCTGTTGGCGCTCGAGGAAATCTGCGGTCAGTTCGTCCTCGGGCAGGGTCACGCGGATCTCGGCGCTGCGTGGCCCGTCGGGGAAAGTTGCGGCCTCAAGCCCGTTCAACCGGTTGCGCAGCACGCGGCCCAGACTGTCGATTGTAAAGCCCAGTGCCTGGCCCTGCGCCGTCAGGTCCAGGATCAACTCGTCCTTGTCATAGGCGAGATCGTCCTCAACCGCCGTGACCTCGGGGTAGCGGCCAACCGCGGCCTCAAGCGCCTGCGCCGCTGCCTTCAGGGTTCCGGCCTCGGCGCCAAAGAACTGTACGTCCAGCGCCTCGCCGCCGGGACCCGAACGCCAGCCGCGGGCGCTGAAGGTTTCGACCAGCGGATGACGCTGCACCTCATCCTGCAATCGCGCCACAAAGGCAAAACTTGAATAGGGTCGGTCGTCGGCATCGATCAGTTCGATGGCGATCCCGCCCAGATGGTCCTGATCTTTGGTGCCCGCCACCCACAAGGGCCGGCCCGAATTGCCACCTACCTCGGCCACCGCATAGGCCACCGGATTCAGCCCATGTTCCTGCTCATAGGCTTTGCCTACCGCCTCGACCGCGCGCTGCACTTCCAGCATCATCGCGCGGGTGTCTTCACGGGTGGCGCTCGGCGCCATCGCCCAGTTGGTGGTCACACTGCCGCGTTCAGGCGCGTTGAAGAAGCGCCATTTAACGTCACCACTGACGAACAGCGCCGTTTGGGTAGCGAGTAACAGAACCGCCCCCGCCAGAACCGGGTAGCGCAGCCAGATCACACCGGCGATGAAGGGTCTGAACAGGGTCTCGCGCATCCAGACAAAACCGCGATTAACCAGGCGCGACGGCAGGTCATACCAATGCTCTTTCTCTGAATGTTTTAAAGAGTGCGCCATATGGTTGGGCAGGATCAGGAAACACTCAACCAGGCTTGCAGCCAGCACGGCGATAACAGTAAACGGAATATCGGCGATCAGGTCACCAAATCGTCCCGATATCACGGTCAGACCGAAAAAGGCGATGATCGTGGTCAGGGTCGCGGAAAACACCGGCAACGCCATGCGGTTGGCGGCATTTTCCGCCGCCTGAACCGGGCTTTCACCGAACTTGCGATAACGCGCATCGGCATGTTCCCCCACCACGATGGCATCGTCCACGACAATACCCAGCGTGATGATCAGACCGAACAGCGACACCATATTTATGGTCAGCCCGAAAACATACATCAATGCAATCGCCGCCAGCATCGAGGCCGGGATCCCCGCCGCCACCCAGAAAGCGGTGCGCGCATTGAGGAACAGAAAGAGCAGCGTCACCACCAGCATCAGCCCCACCGCGCCATTGTCGAGCAGGATATTGAGACGATCGGTGATCGCCTCGGCCCGGGTGCGGATCAGGTCGATGCTCACCCCCTCGGGCAGGGTCGCCTGCATCTCTTCGGCGACCTCCTCGACCTGGCGCTGCAACTTGATCGCGTCGCCCTGGACCGAGCGGTCCACCCGGATCGACGTGGCCGGGTTTTCACCGACAAAATAGCTGCGATTGCGGTTGGTACCTTCGACCCGTAACTGTGCCACATCCCCAACGGTCAGCTTTGATCCGTCTGGGTTAACCTTTAAAACCACCTGCGCAATCTGCGCCGCGCTGCGCTTTTCGATCCCGGTGCGAATCCGCGCATTGGCACCTTCCACGTCGCCTGCCGGGTCGGCATCGACCTCCTCGGCAATCGCCTTGGCGATCTGGGCAAACGTGATGTCATGGGCAATCAGGTTGACGGTCGGCACCTCGACGACCGTGCGGGGCGCGGCAACGCCGCGAATGGTGGTGCGTGTCACCCCGGCGGCAAACAGCCGTGTCACAAACTCGTCGGCAAACAGCCCCAACTGGTCCGGCCCGACCGGGCCGGTGATCACCACATCCGTTACCCGGTCATGCCAGGCTCCGCGCTTGACCTTTGGCTCGTCGGCCTCTTCGGGCAGGGTGGTGACCGCATCCACCGCCGCCTGCACGTCATCTGCGGCGCGCGCCATGTCATAGCCCGGTTCGAAGTTCAGCGTGATCCTCACCTTGCCTTCGGTCGAAGTCGCCACCGAGCTTTCCACACCCTCGACCGCCAAAGCCGCTGGTTCCAGAACCTGCACGATGGCCGCGTCCACATCTTCGGCCCCGGCGCCTTCCCAGGTGACATTGATCCGCACATTGTCGACGATTACGTCGGGAAAGAACTGCGCCCGCATCCGCGGCAGCGCGGCAATGCCCGCGACCAGAAGTATCATTAACAGAAGGTTCGCAGCCGTGGCATGGCGGGCGAAATAGGACAGCAGACCGCGCCTCATTTCATCAGCTCCGGATCATGGTAAGGACACATGATCAGCCCCCAATCCGCTCTTCCAGCCGCTGAACCATGCGGGCGGGAACCTTGGGTTGGCTCAACGCCGTAAGGATACGGTCGCGCATTTCCTCAGGCATCCGGGTATTGGCCTCGACAAAGGCCACCAGCTTGGCCCGGCGTTCATCGCTCAATTCCAGCAATTCGGGTTCTTTCGGGGCCTCGGCCCCCTCTGGCCCAACCCGCAGCGGCTTGACCTTGATTCCTTCTCCCAGAAGCGGCGAGCGCGCGGCCACCACCTCGCGGCCATCAAGCCTGTGGCCACGCACGATAACGTCGTCGCCTTGCCTCCGCAGCAGTTCGACCTCGATCAGCTCCAGCCGGTCCTCCGGGCCCAACACCAGAACCGTGCCATCCGGCCCCAACGCCCCGGCAGGCAGGCGCACAACACCGTTGAGTGGTGCCTCGTCAATCTCGACGGTGACAAAATCCCCAGGCTTCAACCCACGTGCGCTGTCGATCCGCGCAAAGACCAAGCGTCCGGTCTGCCCCTCGCCCACGGCGGCACTGTCGCGACTGATCTGACCTGTAGCTTCAAGCGCCACGCCGAACACATCCAGGCGCACCCGGATCGGCGCCTGGGTCAGCTTTCCGTCAACATCCAACAGCCGGGCGTAGCCCCGCGTCGACAGGCGGAACGCCACCTCGAGCGCCAAATTGTCGATCAGTTGCGCCACCCGTTCGTTCGCGCTCAACAGCCGCCCCTCAACCACACTCACACCGCTCAACGTGCCCGAGAACCCGGCTTTGAGCTCAGTTTCGGCCAGCGTTCGTGCAGCATCATCTCGGGCAATCTGCCCCCGGGTGAGCCTTGTCGCCGCCTTGTCGACCCGCGCCTCGGCCTGGGCCAGTGCCTGCCGGCGCGCCAGCACAGTGGCGCGTGCCGCACTTGCCGCCAGTTCAGCGGTTTCCACCTGCGCGTCGGTACCAACCCCCCGGGCGCGTAAATCTTTCTGCCGCATGAAGGCACGCTCGCGCAGATCCGACTGCTCCTCGGCGGCCTTCAATTCGTCCCTTGCCAGGATCAGCGAACGGTCGGCATCGCGCGCCTCATCCTCTGCATCCTGCAGGTCACTTGCCACGCGCGCCAGCGCCGCCTCGGCATCCGCCGGATCGATTCGCAGCAAGAACTGACCTTGTTCGACTTGTCCGCCTTCGACAAAATTCTCTGCCAGTTCAATGACTTTACCAGCCACAGCGGCGCGCAAATCCAGCGTCCGGCGGCTTTGCACCTCCCCATAGGCGGTCAGAACCGGGGCCTCCTGCCCGACTTCGGCCCGTACCACGTTGACCGCGAACATCCGTTCGCGCGCCTGGGTCGGGCGAGCGTCGCGTGCCATCCGCTCCTGCACCGCGTCGCGCAGCATGACGGCCGCGTAAAACAGCACGCCCAGCGTAAGCGAGAGAAGGAAAAGCCCGGTCAGGCTCTGACGAAGAAAACGCATCAATGGGCCCTTTGTTGCACACCCGTGATTTATCAGTGGATAAGTCTAACGCACCCACCAGATAAGCCAAGCCACAACACTGTTACGTGAGCACGGCGAATTTCCGGCGAAATTTGGTTATATGAAACCAAGATCACTGAACGCCTGCCGCAAATTGGCGATCAGGGGGAAACGCGCCAGCTGATCGCGGTTCAAAAACGCAAAACCAGCCCCTTCACCCAATCGAATGTCCTGGGCGGCCACCGGCCTTTCCAACTGGAACACATGCAGTACACCGCCGCCATGTGCAATCGTTGCAAATCGGCAGAGCGGGCGGATCACATCCCCCGACACGTCCACCCCGGTTTCCTCGAGAAACTCGCGCTTTGCCGCCTGCTCCAGTGTCTCGCCTGGCTCGACCTCGCCGCCGAAACAACTCCACAGCCCCGGTGCCGCCACCCCGGGCAGGTCATCGCGTAAATGCATCAGAACCCGGCCCTGTTCGTCATGGGCCAGCATTCCGGCCCCGCGCCAGATCACTGTCTCCGGCACTACGCCAATGTCGCGGAACCCACTCACTTGCGTCTCAGATGTTCATCCAGCCGTGGCATGATCTCAACAAAATTGCAGGGCGGATGGCGGTAATCCAGCTGGTGCACCAGAATCTCGTCCCAAGCATCCTTGCAGGCTCCGGTACTGCCCGGCAACGCAAAGAGGTAAGTGCCGCCGGCAACCCCGCCCGTGGCCCGGCTCTGGACCGCGCTGGTGCCGATCTTCTTCATCGATACGATGGTGAACACGGTGCCGAACGCCTCGATTTCCTTTTCGTAGACATCGCGATGCGCCTCGACAGTCACATCTCGCCCGGTCAGGCCGGTGCCCCCGGTCGAAATCACCACATCGATACCGTCGTCGGCGATCCAGGCGCGCAGCTGCTCGGCAATCTGCTCACGCTCGTCGCGGATGATCTTGCGATCGGCCAGGATATGCCCCGCACCCTCAATCCGTTTGACGAGCGTATCACCCGAGCGGTCCTCTTCCAACTGCCGCGTGTCCGACACGGTCAACACCGCGATGCGGACTGGTATGAAGTCGTTGTTTTCGCCGATCTTGCTCATGGTTGCCTCACAATTCAAACCAGTTGGCAAAGGGGCCAAGGTTGACGACGCGCGTTTCACCAATTCGCCCTTGCTGCTGCCAACTGTCGTGGATATGGCCGCAAAGCACCAGCCCCGGTTTGATGCGCTCTATCGCCGCCCTGATCGCGGTTGATCCCACCGAAATCCCCTGCGATGTCTGATCCACCACGCCCTTGGGTGGCGAATGGGTGATCAGGATGTCGGCCGCCTTGCAATCGGCCAACATGGTTTCGGCCTGTTCCTCGGTCAGATCACAGGACCAATCGCCAAATGGTGTGAGCGGAACACCATAACCCAGGCCGAACAGTAGTAACCGACCTTCGAATTCGATCCCGTCGCCGTGCAGCACATTCGCCCTATTGCCCGCTGCCGCACGCAGTTCCTCTGCACTCTCGGCATTGCCCGGCACCAAAACCATGGGCGCACGGATGCCGTCCAACAGCGCAAGCGCCTCATCCAACCCCCTGCGTGCATTGCAGAAATCCCCGGCACCAATCACCAAATCCGCATTTTGCGCAGCCTCTACGAGAGACGCGGCTTGTTTCCCGCTGGCATGCAGGTCGGAGAAGGCGAGAAGTTTCATTTTTTCCTCAAGCTTTGACACCGCACCGGGCCACACAGCGGCCGATCAAGCGCCGTCCTCCTCACAAGGCTCGGGATGCAACAGCCCAAACCCATCTGTCCAGCTGCCTGTTGTCTGGCTCAGGAAATTCGTCATCGGACAGAACTGTGTCCGAATATCCATTGCCCCGTTCCACATCGTCAATCCAGATCGTACCGCACGCCCCGCCCCTGTCGCATCGCCGACGAATCCGACGATATCGAGCATGGCGTGGTAGCCGCAGCCGGCCGGGCCCAGATGATCAGGGTTCAGCCCTAGTGTGCCGAAGGCGCGATAGCTGACCGAACGAAGCGCCGACCCTGTCAGCGTGGGTTCGCCAAAGACCGGATTCCAACCGGATATAACCGTTTCCGCCGGCAAAATCGCTGGAATCTCAGCCGCTGGTGCTTCTGTCACAACGCCGCCGGCCATCGCAGGCCCGCATAGCAAGGAAGTCAACATCCCCAGTATCGCCCGGTTTTTCATCCGTCACGTTCCCAATCTGGCCTTCACGCTCAGCAAATCAGCCCAAGTTTCACGCTTGGCGCTTGGGGTTCTTAGTAGATAGGCCGGATGAAACATAGGTAAAGCGGGGCGGCCAAATGCCTCAACCCAATTTCCGCGCAACCGGGTGATCCCTCGACGACCCAACACCGCCTGGCAGCTGATATTGCCCATCAGGACCACGATGTCCGGATTGGCCAGCGCTACGTGGCGTTCGAGGAATGGCAGCATCATGGCAATCTCTTCCGGTTTGGGATCGCGGTTCTGCGGCGGACGCCACGGCATGACGTTGGTGATGTAAACCGGGGCCTCCGCTTTGGCACGGCCCATGCCGATCGCCAACAGCATCCGGTCCAGCAACTGCCCGGCCCGGCCGACAAACGGCTTCCCTTCGCGGTCTTCGTCGCGGCCCGGGGCCTCGCCGACGATCATCAGCTTCGCACCGGCAATGCCATCGGCAAACACCAGCTGCCGCGCGCCGCGTTTCAACTCGCAATGCTCATAGCTGGCCATCGCCGCCTTCAGCGCATCGAGGTCCTGTGCCGCCTCGGCCAGGTGCCGGGCCTCGCCCACGGTATCGACCGCTGGCACATCCGCCGCGCGCACCCTCTGGGCGACCTGTTCCTGAGCCACCGCTTGCGGCGTGGCGGCAGGCTGTTTTGCTTTGGGTGCCGATTGCGGCAAGTCATAGCGGTCGACCGGTGCTTCACCGATCGCCTCATCCGCCCCGAGCTCGACCAGCCAGTCCAGCGCCGCTGCCGCGGCATGATAATCCAACGCCGATTCCATGGCTCCAACCTATCCGATCCAGCCCGCCACCTGAACCGATGAATTGCGCCAGTAGGGTTGCGCCGCCTGACGGCGTCGCCCGGGTCCTAGCTGCGCTCGGCCCCGCATGGCATCTGGTGGCGCCGAGCTCACGCTCGGCGTGGTTCCTCAATTGCGATTGAAGCGCGCGCTGCAACGGTTGGATTTGAGAATTTCGACCAAGTTCGACCAAGAAAGAGTCCCGGCTTGCATGGTCCCTTCATCTCTATCTTGGTGAAAATACTCACCTGCGCAACGACAACCCCTAAAAGTGACGCCCAAACGAGCGGTGAACACGCTTTGTCATGCGGGGTGGGCGGGTGGGAGCGTGGCAAAGCGAGTTCCTTCGCCAACCGCTAGACTCCGTCCCCTCCCCTTCCTATAACCGCCCCAGTCACGACAAGAGAGGCGCCGCCCATGAGCTTTCCACACCGGCATCTTCTGGGGATCGAACCGCTCTCTCCGTTGGAAATCACCACCGTTCTCGACCTTGCCGATCAATATGTGACGCTCAACCGCTCGACGGTGAAGCATTCCGAGGCGCTGGCCGGGCTGACCCAGATCAACATGTTCTTCGAGAACTCGACCCGCACCCAGGCCAGTTTCGAGCTGGCGGGCAAGCGGCTTGGGGCGGACGTAATGAACATGGCGATGCAGGCCAGTTCCATCAAAAAGGGCGAGACCCTGATCGACACCGCTCTGACGCTGAACGCGATGCATCCCGATCTGCTGGTGGTGCGGCATCCTAATTCCGGCGCTGTCGACCTGTTGGCGCAGAAGGTGAATTGCGCCGTGCTGAACGCGGGCGACGGGCGTCACGAGCATCCGACCCAGGCGCTTCTCGATGCGCTGACCATCCGCCGGGCCAAAGGCCGGCTGCACCGGCTCAACATCGCCATCTGCGGCGATATTGCCCATTCCCGCGTGGCGCGCTCGAATATCCTGCTTCTGGGCAAGATGGAAAACCGCGTCCGCCTTGTCGGCCCACCGACCCTGATGCCGAGCCAAATCGGCGAATTCGGGGTCGAAGTCTATGACGACATGGAAGAAGGGCTGAAGGACGTCGACGTGGTGATGATGCTGCGCCTGCAGAAGGAACGCATGGATGGCGGCTTCATCCCGTCTGAGCGCGAGTATTATCATCGCTACGGGCTGGATGCCGAGAAGCTCTCGCATGCCAAATCCGACGCCATCGTCATGCACCCCGGCCCGATGAACCGCGGGGTCGAGATCGACGGCGACATTGCCGACGACATCAACCGCTCGGTAATCCAGGAACAAGTGGAAATGGGTGTCGCGGTACGCATGGCGGCGATGGACCTGCTGGCCCGCAACCTGGCCCCAGCGCCCCAGGCCGTTATGGCATGACCACTGCGCCAGGCAGCGAAGGGACAACGATCGACATCCCCGCTGGTGAGCATGACATCCTTCGGCTTTTTGCCATCAACCTGCCCCGCGAAGCGATGCGTGAGATGCTGCAACCGGTAAACGGCACACAGCCCACCCCCTCACCTGCCGCCCAGTTGTTGGGCATCGGCGGTCTCGACGACCGCCACGCCGAGCTGTTCGACACGACCGATCTCGCGGGACTGGGCCTTAGGGGCTATCTGAGCGAGGGCTACGACCTTGCACCCGAAACCCTTGCCCCCGATGCCGCCCGGCTCGATGCAATCAAGGGCTATGCTCTGTTGCTGCTGTCCCAGGCCTTTGATCGGAGGGCCACACGGCTTTCTCCCATTCGGTCGCTGAATCTGGTTGCCACCTATGCACTGCCCGGGGCCGACAACCGCATGGGACGGTTCACCCCGCCCGGCAGCCGCGCCCGCATCGGCGCGACAGGCACCCCTTCCGACATGCCCCGCACCCGATCCCCCTGGCCCCCGTTGCTCTTGCTGATCGCGGCAATTGCCGCCATCCTACTCTGGCAAATCTTCACCCTATAATCCCGACCCCGAAAGAGACCCCACCATGTCCCAGGAAGACCCCAAGGATCCACGCGCCAGCGGCATGGTCGCCATGGTGGCGCTTCTGGTCATGTTCGCCTTGATGGGCATAATGATCTGGGTTGCAGGATGAACACATCAGGGCCTCATAACCCTAGCGACCCTGCCCCGGTGACTCAGTTCCAGGATGGCGAGCAACTTCTGGGAACATGGAAGCCGCAAATGTTTCTCTTTGCCCAGCGCGCACTGATGCTGGCCTTTGCCACCGCCGTGGTGCTGGCCAGCCTCGGCTATCTTACGCTGGTGCAATGGCTGATTGCGGTGCCCTGCTTTACCGTCATTTTCCTGATCGTGTTCGACGATATCACCACGTGGTTCCGCCACCGCAACGATCGTTGGCACTTGACCAACCGGCGATTGATCTACGAGCGTGTCGGCGCGCCGGAAGAGGACGCTGCCGTGCCGCTTGCAAGAATCGAATGGATGCGCCCCTGGTTGTGGTGGGCGCTGCAATTGGGGTTCGAAGGCGGAACATCGACTGCGATGCGGTTCGTTTCCCGCCCACGCGAGATCCAATCGGAAATCGAGGCCGCACAGAAGGCCCTGCACCCCGACGCTCCCAAACAAGACACTGAATCCCATGCCTGACGCACCCGACCTGAAATACGACAACACTCCGACCGCTCCGCTGAACGAGGGCGAAGAGCTGTTGGCCAGCCTCACACCCGACCGCGGCACCTACATCCGCGATCACGCCTGGATGGCGGCGATTGCCATGGGCGTCGGCATGGCGATCCTCTGGGTGCTGGGCAATCCGCATGTCTGGACCGGGGCGATTGGCGGGTTGGCGGCGATTATCCTGCGCGGCTGGTATGTCGCCTCAGACGAACTCACCCAACGCTGGGATCTGACCGATCGTCGCCTTCTGGGTCCCGGGGGCCGCGCAATCGGTCTGCGCGAGGTCAAATCGGTCAATACCCTGATGTCGGCGGTGCAGGTGGTCACCCAGTCTGGCGGCAAAAACCTGATCAAATATCAACTCGACGCAAAGGCCGCCAAGGCCCTGATCGAACGCGTCCGCGCCGGAGGGCGGCCATGAACACCCCCACCGGGCAGCAGAATGTCATCGCCACCGCGGGATGGGAAGACATCCTGCGCGACGGCGAAGAAATCCTCTGGCAGGGCCGCCCCAACACGAAACTTTCGCTGTTGCCGGTGCGCCCGATGCAGGTCGTGATGGGCATCTTTTTCACCGTCTTTGCGATTTTCTGGGTTTCCATGGCGATCTCGATGACTTGGTCTTCGAACGCACCCTGGTTCTTCCGCTACGTCTTCCCCCTGTTCGGGATGATCTTCGTCTTTGTCGGGTTGCACATGGCCGGAGGTTATGCCTTCACCCGCGCCTATCGTGCCCGCCATACCTGGTACACGCTGACCAACCGCCATGCCTTTGTCGCCACCAACTTGCCGCTCAAGGGGAAACGCTTGAAATCCTACCCGATCACCGTCAAAACCGCGCTGGACTATGACGGCGGTCATCCCGGGACGATCTATTTTGCCCATGACGTGCGACGCGGCAGAAACGGCACCTACCGGGTACCCGTCGGTTTCGAACGGATCGAGGAGGCCTCCGAGGTCTATCGGCTAATGCGCGACATCCAATCTGGGGACGAGACATGAAAACCCTTCTCACCAATGCCCGCCTGATCGACCCCGAGGCGCAATCCGAAACCCCCGGTTGGCTGCTGATCGAAAACGGCGTCATCTGCGAAACTGGCACGAAAGAGCCGGGCGAGCAGGTTGACGAAACCATCGACTGCAATGGCCACTGTCTCGCCCCCGGTATCGTCGACATCGGCGTCAAGGTCTGCGAGCCTGGTGAACGCCACAAGGAAAGTTATCGTTCCGCGGGCCTCGCCGCCGCAGCCGGTGGTGTCACCACCATGGTCACCCGCCCCGACACCCTGCCCGCCATCGACACGCCCGAGGCGCTGGAGTTCGTCCGCCGTCGCGCCAACGAGGCTGCCCCGGTCAATGTCCTGCCGATGGCCGCCCTGACCAAGGGCCGCAAGGGTCGTGAAATGGCCGAGATCGGCTTCCTGATGGATGCCGGTGCCGTGGCCTTCACCGATTGCGACAGCGTGATCGCGAATCCCAAGGTGTTCTCCCGCGCCTTGACCTACGCCAAAAGCCTCGGCGCGCTGGTCATCGCCCACGTCCAGGACCCGATCCTGTCCGACGGTGCCGCCGCCACCTCGGGCAAATTCGCTTCGCTGCGCGGCCTCTCGGGGGTCTCGCCCATGGCCGAACGCATGGGGCTCGACCGTGACCTCGCGCTGCTGGAGATGACCGGCGCGCGCTATCACGCCGATCAGATCACCACGTCGCGCGCCTTGCCTGCGCTGGAACGGGCCAAGAAGAACGGGCTCAACATCACTGCCGGCACCTCGATTCACCACCTGACCCTGAACGAGCTCGATGTTGCCGACTACCGCACGTTCTTCAAGGTCAAGCCACCGCTGCGCTCGGAAGACGACCGTCTGGCGGTGGTCGAGGCGGTGGCCTCGGGCCTGATCGACACGATCTCGTCGATGCACACGCCACAGGACGAGGAAAGCAAACGACTGCCGTTTGAAGAGGCGGCCTCGGGTGCCGTGGCACTGGAAACCTTCCTGCCAGCCGCCCTGCGCCTTGTGCATGCGGACCAGCTGACTTTGCCGCAGCTTTTCCGCGCCATTTCGCTCAACCCGGCCAGACGCCTGAACCTTGCCTCGGGCCGCTTGTCATCCGGCGCACCAGCCGACCTGGTCCTGTTTGACCCGAACAAACCCTTCGTGCTCGACCGCACTACGCTTAAATCGAAATCGAAAAACACCCCATTTGACGGCCAGCGTATGCAGGGTAAGGTGACCGCCACTTATGTCGGCGGAGAAAGGGTTTACGGCTGATGCCATTCATCGAGGCCAGCTACGGAACGCTCGCCCTCTGGGCGGTGCTTGGCTACCTTCTGGGGTCGATCCCCTTCGGCATAGTGCTATCCAAGCTCATGGGGCTGGGCAACCTGCGCGAGATCGGCTCGGGCAATATCGGGGCGACCAATGTCTTGCGCACTGGTTCGAAAAAGGCCGCTGCATTGACACTGCTGCTCGATGGCGCCAAGGGCGCGGTCGCCGTCTTGCTGGCGCGTTGGATTGTCGGCGAGGACGCGGCCCAAATCGCCGCTCTCTTCGCTTTTCTCGGCCATTGCTTCCCGGTCTGGCTGGGCTTCAAGGGCGGCAAGGGCGTCGCCACATTCCTTGGCATCATGCTGGCACTGGCCTGGCCGGTGGGGCTGGCCTGTTGCGCCACCTGGCTTTTCACCGCATTGCTGAGCCGGATTTCATCGCTCTCGGCTCTGTTTGCCGCCGGGTCGTCACCGCTCTGGATGCTGGTTTTCGGCGTCAACACCGCCATCATTCTGGGCGCGATCCTGACCCTGCTGCTCTTCTGGCGCCACCGCGAAAACATCGCCCGGATCAATGCCGGAACCGAGCCGAAGATTGGCAAGAAGTAACCATTGCAAACAAGCTCTGACCCGTGCGTTCGGCCCAATCTTAACCAATTCCGCCGAAATCAGGGGGCACACCGTTCGCGGGACAGATACCCGACAGATGCCAGACGGATTCCATACACCCATTTTCGACGAAAACGGCGTTAAGAAAGGTTAAATTCTCTTAACCGCTCGTTTACCGATCAATAGGCGAACTCTTCGTAAATCCGGCTCAGATCGCCATTCCATTCACCTTGATAGCGTTCCAGCAACTCGTCGGCGGGCACCTTGTGATCGGTCACCGAATCCTCCAGCGCGTGCAGGAAATGGCGCTCGTCTGGCACCATGCCCCCGGCCCCCGGTTTGGCCCGCGCGCGCAGTCCCTCACGGGCAATTGCCAGCACCTCACCGGCCAGATCCAGCATCCGCCTCCCGCCGACAACCGCCTGCAAACCCATGACCGAGGCCTCGACCCGCCAGGCTTCACGCGTTTCCGCGTCCCAGTCCTTGACCATGTCCCAGGCCGCATCCAGAGCGGTCTGATCATACATCAGCCCAACCCAAAGGGCGGGCAGCGCACACAGGCGGCGCCACGGACCGCCATCGGCGCCGCGCATCTCGATATATTTCTTCACGCGGGCTTCGGGGAAAGCGGTGGTCAGGTGGTCGGCCCAGTCGCTCAATGTTGGCGTCTCGCCCGGCAACGCGGGCAGCTTACCCTCTAGAAAATCACGGAAACTCTGGCCCAGCGCGTCGATATACTCGCCGTCGCGATAGACAAAATACATCGGCACATCGAGCGCATAATCGACCCAACGTTCAAACCCGAACCCGTCCTCGAAAATGAACGGGATCATGCCCGTGCGCGCCGGATCGAGATCACGCCAGACTCGGCTTCGCCAGCTTTTGTGACCGTTCGGTTTACCCTCGAAGAAGGGTGAATTGGCGAAAAGCGCCGTGGCCACCGGCTGTAGCGCGATCGCCACCCGCATCTTCTGCACCATGTCGGCCTCGGAGCCGAAATCGAGGTTCACCTGCACCGTGCAGGTCCGCCGCATCATCACCCGGCCCATGGAGCCGACTTTCTGCATATAGGCGTCCATCAGTTTGTAGCGCCCTTTGGGCATCAACGGCATCTGCTCGTGGGTCCATTCCGGTGCCGCACCAAGGCCGATGAAGCCGACGCCAACCTTGTCGGCGATATCCTTAACATCGACCAAATGAGTATTAACTTCGTCGCAGGTCTGGTGGATGGTTTCCAGCGGCGCGCCCGAAAGCTCCAACTGCCCGCCCGGCTCCAGGCTCACATTCGCCCCATCCTTTTGTAATCCAATGAGATTTCCGCCTTCGAGGATGGGTTCCCACCCATGCCCGTCACGCAAGCCCTCCAGCACCGCCAGCACCGAACGCTCCCCTTCGTAGGGAATTGGTAACAATGTGTCCTTACAGTAGCCGAACTTCTCATGCTCGGTGCCGATCCGCCAGTCTTCGCGAGGCTTGCAGCCATCGGACAGGTATTCAGCCAATTGTTCGCGCCGCTCGATCGGGCCGCCGCCGGACTGGGGAATGGACATTGGTCAGGTCTCCGATCTGATCGCGCTAAAACTGTCGAAAGGAATCTCTGCGGCGAAACCTCGCAAGTGTCAATGCAGCCGCGCCGTGTTCTTCTGCCAGATCACGAAACTGTTGTCGCCCTTGGCCGAAGAGGCCTCGATCACCCGGTTGTAGCTGGCGCCGGGGAAATGTGAGAGCGCATCAAGCAGCTTCTCGGCCTTGGCCGCGCCGGCCGGGATGCGTGCCTTGTGGCCATCCTCGTCGGTGAACACCCAGACCATAGAGCCCCCGGCAAAGGTGTCGATGTCGATCCGAACGATCTGTGACAGCGGGACGACGATACCCCCCTGCGGTAACAGGTAGCTCAGCCGCGCCTCGTCAAGATCAACCACCCCGACACCGCCACTGCGTGGCCGCACCCGGGCCCGCTGCAGCCCGGTGATCAACAACCCCAGCCCTATGATCAGAACCACCCAACCCAGCCAGTTCAGGATGCCGTAGGCCGTGAAGGCCCAGTTCGCGCCCAGGGCGGTCACAACCGCTCCGAACACAACTTCGCGCCACCGCCAGAAGGCGTCACGCGCCTCGGGTCGGATCAGGTTCATTGCCAGTCCCCCAACTGTGTCTGCCACAGGGTCATTGCTGCCACTGCCGCCGTATCGGCGCGCAAGATACGCGGCCCAAGCGCCACTGGATGGGCAAACTCCAACTCCGACAGGCGTTTGCGTTCGGTGTCAGAAAACCCACCCTCCGGCCCGATCAGAATCGCCCAGGGCTGGCCTGCGAGGCCGCTCGGTAGAGCAGAAGCCCCCCCCGCCAGCGCCTCGTCACAAAACATCAACTGTCGCCCGTCGGGCCAACCGGCCAAAACCCGATCCAGACGCGCCAACCCCTTGACTTCGGGGACATATGTCCCCCCGCATTGCTCTGCGGCCTCGACGGCGTGGGCCTGCAACCGATCCTGCCGGATGCGCTCGGAATTGGTGAACTCGGTCTGCACTGGGCAAATCGTTGACGCCCCCATCTCGGCCGACTTCTCGACAATGAAATCGGTGCGCGCCTTTTTGATCGGGGCAAACATCAGCCACAGGTCGGGCGGGTTGCGCTGTTCGCCGCTTTGCGCCTGGCACGTCAACACGCCACCACGCTTTCCAGCCTCGACCACCTCGGCCTGCCATTCTCCGTCACGCCCGTTGAACAGGGCGACCGCGTCACCCACCGAAAGCCGCATCACGCCGAAAAGATAATGCGCCTGTGGCCGCTCCAACGGAACGCTCTGTCCTTCCCCCAAAGGGTGCTCTACAAAAAGCCTGATCTTCGCCGGTTTCATGAGGCAGACCATATGAGCCAATCCGACCAGACGCCAGAGCCAGACGGCCAAGTTTCCGACGCCGTGACCGGCAATTGGGTTGATCACACCGCGCCTGCCTGGACTCGCCCTTACCTCAGGCTCAGCCGCGCCGACCGGCCCATCGGCACCTGGTTGCTTCTGATCCCTTGCTGGTGGGGCCTTGTGCTGGCGATGCTACATGACGGGCAGGTACGGTGGGAGGACCTGTGGATCTTCTTCGGCTGTGCCATGGGCGCCTGGCTGATGCGCGGCGCGGGCTGCACCTGGAACGACATCACCGACCGCAAGTTCGACGCCCAGGTCGAGCGCACCCGCTCACGGCCCATCCCCTCGGGGCAGGTCAGCGTAAAACAGGCAGCGGTCTGGATGGGGCTTCAGGCGCTGATTTCCCTGGGCATCCTGTTGACCTTCAACGTGAATGCCATCCTGCTGGGATTGCTGTCCCTGGGCCCGGTGGTGATCTACCCGTTTGCCAAACGTTTCACCTGGTGGCCGCAGGTGTTTCTCGGTATTGCCTTCAACTGGGGCGCGTTGCTGGCCTGGACCGCTCATACAGGAAAACTCGAAGCCCCCGCCGTGATCCTCTATGCCGCCGGCATCGCCTGGACGCTGTTTTATGACACAATCTATGCCCATCAGGACACCGAAGATGACGCGCTGATCGGGGTGAAATCCACCGCGCGGCTATTTGATCAGGACACGCCGCAATGGCTAAGGCGGTTCTTTGTCGCCACGATCAGCTTGTTTGGCCTTGCGGTCATCGCCGCCCTTGTCGGGTTCAACGACAACCCGATCGTCCTGCTCCTGGGCCTGACCGGCGTTTGCGCCATGGGTTGGCATCTTGTCTGGCAGATGCGGCTGGTGCAGCTCGACGATCCCGAGCGTTTGTTGATGCTGTTTCGCTCAAACCGCGATACCGGGCTGATCCCCCTGCTGTTTTTTGCCGTTGCGCTATTCCTTTGATTGCAACCTCCTGCCCAGCGTTTTACAGACATCACAAGGAAATCCCATAAGATAGGGTTCGATGCGTCTTTCCTCTCTCGCCATCATCGCCGCCACGTTTCTTGCGGCCGCCATCGCAAGCCTTTTCGCGGCCAGCGCAGCCGTCACCTTGATCGAGGAAAACTCGGAATACGGGGTACGCCAGGCTTTTGACACCAAGGGGCTGACCTGGGCCGAAGTTCATGCTGACGGTTTGCAGGTTTTCCTGACCGGCACGGCGCCAAGCGAGGCCGGACGGTTTTTGGCGATTTCGACCGCGGGTGAAGTGGTCGACGCGGCCCGCGTGATCGACCAGATGGAAATGGCCGCGACAAGGCGCCTGACTCCGCCGCGATTCTCAATCGAGATTCTGCGAAATGATGCGGGTATTTCGCTGATCGGGCTGATCCCGGCGGAAACCGACCGTGAGGACCTGCTGGAGCAGCTCAGCCGCATCAATGGTGAGGACGTGGCCGACCTGCTGGAAATCGCCGACTACCCCACCCCCTCGGGCTGGGACAAGGCGGTTGACTATGCCGTCAGGTCGCTAAGTTCGCTGCCACGTTCGAAAATCTCGGTGGCCGCCGACCGGGTGGCGATCACCGCCATGTCCGACAGCACCGACGAGAAACGCAACCTCGAAACCGAGCTTAGCCGCAAGGCGCCCGACGGAGTGCGTGTCACCATGGACATCTCGGCACCGCGCCCGGTGATCACACCGTTTTCGCTGCGCTTCCTGATTGACGCCGACGGTGTCCGGTTCGACAGCTGCTCGGCCAATACCGAAGAGGCCCGCGACCGTATCCTGCACGCTGCGACAGAGGCTGGTTACTCCGGCAAGGCCGCTTGCACCATCGGCCTGGGTGTACCCTCGCCCAATTGGGCCCGTGCAGCGGAAATGTCGATTGCCGCATTGGCTAAACTGGGGGGCGGTTCGGTGACATTCGCCGACGCCGACATCACCCTCGTCGCTGCAGAAGGTACCGAGCAGACCAGTTTTGATCAAATCATCGGCGAGCTGGAAAACACCCTTCCGGAGGTTTTCGCCCTGCATGGCGTCCTGCCCAAGGTCGAAACCGAAGCCGAGCAGAGCACACCGGAATTCGTCGCCACCTTGTCACCCGAGGGGCTTGTGCATCTGCGTGGCCGGATGAGCAACACGCTGTCGCGCGAAACCGCGATCAGCTTTGCTCAGGCGCGGTTCGGATCGGGCGTGGTGCACAGCTCGGCCCGGCTGGACGATAACTTACCCCTGGACTGGCCGGTTCGGGTGCTGACCGGGCTCGACGCGCTGGCGAAACTGTCGAACGGCGCGGTGACCATCACGCCGGACAATATCAGCATCTCTGGCAACACCGGCGACCCCGATGCCAATGCCGATATCTCGCGCCTCCTATCGGAAAAGCTGGGCGAAGCCCAAACCTTCGACATCAAGGTGACCTACCAGAAAAAACTGGACCCGGTGGCTGGCTTGCCCACCCCGGATGAGTGCATTGCCGCGATCAAGGCTGCCCAGAAGCAACAGAAGATTTCCTTTGAGCCCGGCTCGGACACGATCGACGGCGGCAGCCGCAAGACCGTCGACACCATCGCCGAGGTGCTAAAAACCTGTGGCCAGATCAAGCTTGAGATTGCCGGTCACACCGACAGCCAGGGCCGCGAAGTGATGAACCAGCAACTCAGCCAGGCCCGCGCCCAGGCGGTTCTGAACGGGCTGCGCGAACGCCGGGTGTTGACCTCGACTTTCTCGGCTGTGGGATATGGTGAAACCCAGCCCATCGGCGACAACAAGACCGAAGAAGGCCGCGAGGCCAACCGACGGATCGAGTTTACCCTGATCAAACCCAAGCCGATCAAAGAGACGGAAACCACGCTGGAAAGCGTAGAAAAGACCGAACAAGGCGACACGACCCAGCAGGATGGCGCCTCGCAAACCCCGGCACAAGGAGTTCCCGATGACACGGACTGAGTTCATCATTGCCACCGCCATCATCCTGTTTGTCGCCTTCTGCACCGGATGGTTCGCCAACTGGCTGCTCCACCGATTCACCCGCGTGGCACGCTCGGATGTGGAAGAACTTGAGAAGATGGCGCAAGAGCTGCACGAGGCCGAGGAAACACGCGATCAGGCAATCACCTATTTGCAACAGCGCGAGGCCGAGCTGACCAACCAGCTGAGCCAGACTGAGGCGGAATTGTCGGCGGCGATGGACGGTCTGCGCGATGCCCGTCACGAGGCCGAAGAGCTGCGCGCCTACGCCGATCAGCTGCGCGGGACCTGAGAAACTTACGTAGAGTGGGTTTACCCCGCCTTCCCAGCTTCGAAACGCACATCCATCACGCCAACCAGCCGGGCAAACCGTATCAGTTCCGCCTCCAGCTTGCCCTGCCGTGCAGAGGTCCATTTCACCCCCGGCTCGACCCAGGTTTTCGTATGCGTCAGTAGCCCTTTGGCGCGATCTGCCTTGGCTTCGATCCTGCCAACGAATCGGTCCCCTTCCAACAGCGGATAAACGTAATACCCCCATTTCCGCTGGGCGGCTGGGACAAACATTTCCACCCGGTAGTCAAAGCCAAAAAGCCTCTCCAGACGGTTGCGATCACGGATCACCGGATCAAATGGGTTGAGGATGCGCAGGCGTGAACTGGGCCTGTCCAGTCGCGCCAACCTGTTCTCGATATCTGCAGTGGCCCAGGCCCGGGTCAGGCTGCGGTCGGCATTCTCGATCTCGACAGGCACCAGACCGCCGGAATTGGCACTGAGCCATGTCTTTGCCTCGAGTGCACTCATCGCATCCCAGAACCGCTGAATATCGCCTTGGGTGCCAAAACCCATCCGTTCCAGCGCTGAGTTGCATAGCCAGTCGATTTGTTTCTCGTGCGAGACCTCTTGCTGGCGCAGTTCCTCCGGGAATACCCGTTCACCCAAGTCATAGAACTTGGTGAAATTCACCCGGTGACAGGTCGCCAGTTCGCCCGCATACCACATGTAGTCCAGCGCCTGTTTGTGCGGCGGGCGTTGCCACATGTGTTTCTTTGTTCCCTCAACCTTGCTGTCGAAATCATGGGTCGAAAGCGGCCCCTCGCGGGCGATACGGTCGCGGATTTCCGCGCGGCCATCGGCATCTGGCATGCCCGCCCACCAACCGGCATCGCGAATCCTGGCTGCGCGCCGCTCGAACTGGCGCTGCCAATAGGGCAGGAACTGCATAGGCAGGACAGACGCGTCATGGGTGAAGTGCTCGAATATCCCGCGAGATTTCAACAGCTTGCCCAACATTGGCTCGCGGTAATTCTGGTTGCGCGACCACAGAATATGATGATGCGCCCGGGCGATCACCCGAATCGTATCGAGTTGCACAAAGCCCAGTTCATGGATCAGTTGGGCTAAATCCAGCGCCCCGGTCGGCGTTGCCGCCAACCCCTGCGCATCCAGCCACAACCATCGCGCCTGACGGTTGGGGATGCGCAGCGCCGCACCCATTACCAGCGGTCCAGTGCGTCTTCGTCCTCAGCCTTGGCGGCAACCCAGTCGGACCCGTCGGCGGTCAGTTCTTTCTTCCAGAACGGCGCCCGGGATTTCAGGTAGTCCATCAGGAATTCCGCCGCCTGGAAAGCATCGCCGCGATGCGGTGCGGCGGTGGCCACCATCATAATCATCTCGCCTGGTTCCAGAGGGCCATAGCGGTGAATGATCCTGACATCGCCCAGTTTAAACCGGGTCAGCGCCTCGTCCGCATGCGACCGCAGCGCCTTTTCGGTCATGCCTGGGTAATGTTCGATTTCCATTCGGGCCAGCGTACCATCGGTGTCACGCACCACGCCGGTAAAGGTCACGATGGCGCCCATCTCACTGTGCCCGGCGGCAAACTCCGCCGCCTCGGCACCGAAATCGAATGCCTCTTTCTGAACCCGGACATCCATTGTCAGCCCCCGGTCATCGGCGGAAAGAACGCAACCTCGCGCACACCGTCCAGCGACGCGGTGAACTCGGACAGTTCCTGATCCAGAGCAACCCGCAGGGCGCTGAGATCGGCAAAGGCCGCCTCATAGCGCTCTTCACGCGCCTTCAGCTCTTCGATCAGATCGGCAACCGTTGCGGCCGAGGTTTCAACCGTTTCACGCGGCACGCCGATCCGTTCGCGCACCCAGGCAAAATACAGCACATCCATCAGGTATCCTCGCTCAGGTGAGGGGTTGATTTGCGGAAATAATCCCACCCGGTGATCAGCGTCAGCACAGCTGCGATCCACAACAGCCACAACCCGATCAGCCCTGACCACTGCATTGCGGCAGCCTTCCATTGCAGACCTTGCACGTCCTCGATCTCACCAGCAAAGGTTGCGTCGATCATCGACTGGTCCATGCCCCAGGAGGACATGATCAGGTGGTGTTCAAAAATGCCCTTCGAAAACAGAACCGCAATCGCGATCATTTGGGCCGAGGTCTTCCACTTGGCCAGATTCGTCACCTTCAGCGTGCCCGCGGTATCGCCCAGAAACTCCCTGAGTCCCGAGACGAAAACCTCGCGAAATAGGATCACCGCGGCAGGCAGAACCAGCCAGGGTGTCCAACCGGCACCGGAATAGCCGACAAGAACCATCAGGGCGATCACGACCATCGCCTTATCGGCGATCGGATCGAGCATCGTGCCGACCTTGGTCTGCTGGCTCCACGCCCGCGCCAGGTAGCCGTCGAACCAATCGGTTACCGCCGCGCTGGTGAATAGCAACAGCGCAAACCAGTCCGCGTAAGGCCTTGTGAAATATAAAAACATCACCGGCACCAAGGGCGCGGCCAACAACCGCAGCGCGGTCAGGATATTGGGGAGTGTCCACTTCATCGCAGGTGTTCTAACGCGGTTTTCCTGGCGGGGAAAGTGCCGCGGTTTAACGGCATCGCACGGTCCCCTTCAGGGGGGGTGTTTTTTGCCGGCAGTCCGTCGGCTCTCTATCGGGCATTTTTTCGGACACAGGCTAACGATAAAGCAAGTTCGCGCGATGCAGGGCGGCAGCCAATCGCATTCAAACCGGCGGGTTTTTGCGCGCCCCTCCCTGGTTGAGCAAATCTGTGCCTACTCCATTTTGCCTAAGCGGCCGTTTTTCGTAACACAGCGACGGAAATTCGGAACGGCAACGTTTCACCCTGAATTCCCCCGGACGCAGGGGGGTGACCCGAAAACACACAGTTTAAGCAGGACTCGTGTTGCAATGATCAGTTACCGGCGAGGATTCGTCTTTGTCCATATCCCCAAGACCGGTGGCAAAAGCGTCCGCAAGGCGTTGCGGGCCTACACGCTGAATCCAAGCGAGCGTTTCGTTCAATACTTCGCCACCCGCACCTCGCGGCGTGACGTCTATGGCATCGACGTGGCCACGTCCCATGCAACCGCACGCCGCTTGCGCAACATCATCGGCTCCGACACCTGGCACGAATTCTACAGCTTTGCCTTTGTACGCAATCCGTGGTCAAGGGTGGTGTCGGAATATCACTTCCACAAGAAACGCCCGGACTCTGCATATCACGATCTGGCCACCAACGGCACGCTCGAGGATTTCGTGACCCACCTTCATGCCAAGGGAGCCGGTCAGCAGGTCGACTTTGTTTACGACGACGATGGCAATCAGATCGTCGATTTTGTCGGCAAGGTGGAAAACTACGCCGAGGATTTCGCCCGTGTCTGCGCCCGTCTGCGAGTCGTGGCTGCGCTACCCCACAAGAACCAAACCCGGCACGGCAGTTACCGTGACGAGTTGACCCCAATGGCACGCGATCTCGTGTCCGAACTCTACGCCGACGACATTGCCGCCTTCAGCTACAGGTTCGAATGACCCGGCGCGGTCCGCGCATCAGCCATTTTCGTGAAAGAAATCGTAGATCGTTTCAGCAAGGTTGTCCGAGACGCCATCAACCGCCTTGAGATCGGCCAGGGCGGCACGGCTTACAGCCTTGGCGCTGCCGAAATGGGCCAATAGCGCGCGTTTACGGGTGGCCCCCACTCCGGGAACGTCATCCAGGGGCGTGGCTCCGATAGCCTTGGCGCGTTTGGCGCGGTGCGTCCCAATGGCAAAACGGTGCGCCTCGTCCCGAAGGCGCTGAATGAAATAGAGCACCGGGTCGTTGTGGCGCAGCGCAAAGGGGCGCGCGCCCTGGCGGTGGAATTCTTCTTTCCCGGCGTCGCGGTCGATGCCCTTGGCGACACCGACCATGGGGATATCAGAGACGCCTATTTCCGCCATGATAGACGCAACGGCCGAGACTTGCCCTGCCCCGCCATCGATCAGCAGCAGGTCCGGCCAATGGCCCTCGGCCCGATCAGGGTCTTCCTTCAACAGCCGTTTGAAGCGGCGTTTCAACACCTCTTTCATCATGCCGAAGTCATCGCCCGGAGTGAGATCGTCCCCACGGATGTTGAATTTGCGATACTGGTTCTTCATCAGCCCATCGGGGCCGGCGACGATCATTGCACCCACCGCATGGGCCCCCTGAATATGAGAGTTGTCGTAGACCTCGATCCGACCCGGCGGGGCATCAAGCGAAAACGCATCAGCCAGCCCCTTGAGCAGTTTTGCCTGGGTCGCGGTCTCGGCCATCTTGCGGGCCAGGCTTTCGCGGGCGTTACGCTCGGCACCCGAGACCAGCTCGGCCTTTTCACCGCGTTGGGGAACAAGGAGCTCAACCTTGCGTCCGGCCTTCTCGGACAGGGCCTGCGTCATCAGGTCGGCGTTTTCGATCGCGTGGGACAGGAGCAATTGCTTGGGCGGCTCCTTGGTGGCGTAAAACTGGCCGATGAAAGCTTCAAGGACTTCCGCCTCGTCGATCTCGGCTGATCCGACCCGGGGATAGAAATCGCGATTGCCCCAGTTCTGATTGGCGCGAATGAAAAAGACCTGCACACAGGCCTGACCGTTTTCCAGGTGCAGGGCGATGACATCGGCCTCTGAGGTTGAGCGCGGGTTGATGCCCTGGGCCGTCTGAACTTGCGTCAGGGCTTTGATCCGGTCGCGCAAGGCCGCGGCTTTTTCGAATTCCAGCGCGTCGCTGGCCGCCTGCATGTCAGTGGCCAGCTTTTCCTGGATCTCGGTCGAGCGGCCGGAAAGATAGCGTTCGGCGTCGCGTACCGCCTCAGCGTAATCCTCTTCGCTGATCTTGCCGACACAGGGGGCGGTGCAGCGCTTGATTTGGAATTGCAGGCAGGGGCGCGTGCGGGATTCAAACATCGCGTCCGAGCAGTTGCGCAGCAGGAAAACGCGCTGCAATTGCGCCAATGACCGGTTCACCGCCCCGGCGCTGGCGAAGGGGCCATAGTAGCTACCCTTTTCCTTGCGGGCGCCGCGGTGCTTCTTGATCATTGGGAACGGGTGGTCGGTGACAAGAATGTTGGGAAAGCTCTTGTCGTCGCGCAAAAGCACGTTGTAGCGCGGCTTCAGTTGCTTGATCAGGTTCTGTTCCAGCAGCAGCGCCTCGGTTTCCGTCCGCGTGGTCAGGAACATCATCGAGGCAGTTTCCCGGATCATCCGGGCGATGCGGGCTGAATGGCCGGTCGGGCGGGAGTAATTCGACACCCGCGCGCGCAGGTTGCGGGCCTTGCCAACATATAGCACCCGGGCCTGGGCATCGAGCATCCGGTAGACCCCGGGCGATGCATCGAGCGTCTTGAGGTAGCCGGCGATAACCTGATGCCCGGTGGGAAGCTCCACCTTACCTTGGGTCAGCTTTTCGGGATCGTCCTGCATCATTGCCCCGGTTCTTGATTCTTTGCGGCGTGCTGCAATGTTACCAACCCCGGGGCAAGAGAAAAGGCATCCACGATTCTTGTGGATAACTCTGGGTGTATCTTGTCAGCGGGCCCGATTTTCCCTTGTTTTTGGCCCGTTTCGCTGAATTGCCTAATTTTTAGGCAGTTTCTCAAGCCCCTGAAAACAAAGGTTTCTTTTTTACACACCGGCCAAAATATTGAAAACATTAAAGATTTTGTAACGCTTTGGTGACGAGTTCCGCCAAGGTGCACAACTTGTCGCAGAGGGAAAGACCCGGGTGTCACTCTGGCCCAAGAATGTCGGGGGTTTTCCAACCCAGGTGCTGCCCTCCATCAACGCAAAGAAGCTGTCCCGTCACGGCCGGGGCGTCGATAAAATAGGCCAGCGCGGCAGTGATGTCAGCGGGGTTGGAACCGCGCTGTAAAACCGTGTTGGCGCGCTGGCGGACGAAATGCGCCTCGCTTTGCCGTGCACCGATCAGGGTCGGGCCGGGACCGATGGCGTTGACCCGAACATTGGGGGCCAGCGATTGCGCAGCCGTCTGGGTCAGGGCCCACAGCCCCATCTTTGCGATGGTGTAGGAGGCGAATTCGGGCGTCAGCTTGCGCACGCGCTGGTCGACCATGTTGATGATCAGAGCCCGCGCGATCGGTTCACCGCTCTCGTCAGTCCCGGCCTGCGGCGCCTGTGCGGCAAATTGCTGTGACAGGACAAATGGCGCGCGCAGGTTCGATTCCATATGCCGGTCCCAGCTGGCCCGAGTGCCGGTCTGCAGAGTGTCATACTCAAAGATAGAGGCGTTGTTGATCAGGCAGGTGAGCGGTTGTCCCAGCGCCGCGCTGGCCTCGCCCACCAGCGGCGTGACCTGCGCCTCATCCAGCAGGTCGGCCTGCAACGCGACCGCCCGGACACCCTGCTCCCGCAGTTCCTCCACAAGGGCGGCGGCCTTGTCGGCGTTTGAATGATAATGCACCGCCACGGCCATGCCCCGCGCCGCCAGCGCCCGCGCCATCGCTGCGCCCAGCCGGTCAGCCCCACCGGTAATGAGTGCCGCACCGCTCATCCCAGCACCACAATGATATAGGTGACGTAGAACACGCTCAGGCTCACCCCCCAGATGCGGGTGATGTCACGTTTGAAGAACACGAAAGGGATCAGCAAAGCAGACGCAGCCAGCATGACCCACAAGTCAAAGCGCAGGAAGGATGCGTCGACCGGGATGTCGCCGATCAGAGCGGTGATGCCGATAATGGCCAGCAGGTTGAACATGTTCGAGCCGATCACGTTACCAAGCGCCACGTCGGCCTGCTGACGGATAGCTGCCATCACCGTGGTGGCCAGTTCGGGCAAGGACGTGCCGACCGCCACCAGGGTCAGGCCGATGACCACCTCGGAGACACCGAACATGCGCGCGATATTGATCGAGCTATCGACCAGAAGATCCGCGCCCAGCGGCAAGCCCACCAGCCCCAGCACCAGGAAAACGACGATTTTCCACCAGGGCATGTCGGGGTCAGCGCCTTCGACCTCTTCTTCCTCGTCCAGGTCGACTGAAAGCCCCGCCATTTCCCTGCGGTGGCGGCGGGCATGCAGAAAACTATCGCCCAGAACAAAGGTCAGCGCCGCCAAAAGAACCAAACCGGCAGGCCAGTCGAACACCCCGCGAAACGCCAGAGCGATGAACAGAAGCGACGCAAACATCATGTAAAGATAGGTCTTGCGGGTCTCGCATTCGGAGCTGTGCAGCGTGGCAAGCAGCGCCGGCACCCCCAAAACCATCAGGATATTGGCGGTATTCGACCCTACCACGTTGCCCATGGCGATGCCCGGCGCGTTGTCGGCCAGAGCCCTGATCGCGATCAGAAGCTCGGGCGCCGAAGTGCCGAAGGCGACGATGGTCAGCGACACGATCAGAGCTGGAACGCCCAAGCGCAGCGACATGTTGACCGCCCCGCGCACAAGGCTGTCCCCCGCCAGAAGCAGGATCACGAGGCCGAGCGTGGCGTAAATCCAGTCCATCGCCTAGCCCTTCTTGTCACAATTACAAGGGCCGCGTCCGATACGGAACTTGCCGCATTTCGGGCAACGCTTGTCGGCCAGCTTTTTCGCGCCCGGCACGCGCAGTTTGCCAAACATGCCCAACACGGCGATGAAGACAAGGAACAGGACGACGATCTTGGCCAGCATGGATCAGAGACCGTAACGGGACAACAGCGCCCGCTCCTCTATCGCTGCCATCGCGTCTCCCGCCAGTTGCATGCCAAAGCGGCTGGCCCAGGGTTTACGACGGCCATAGGGGATCAATTGCACGTCATCGCCATATAGTTCTTTCAGCTTCGGCTCCAGATGTCCGATACCGTCGATCAGACCTAGCTCCAGCCCGCGCCCGGCCAGCCAGAACTCACCGGTGAACACATCCTCATCCGCCAGACGGTCGCCGCGGCCGGTTTTCACGTGGTCAATGAAGACCGCGTGCATTTGCTCGAGGATCGCCTTCAGCCGCGCCACATCCTCGGACTGTTCCGGCTTGAACATGTCGAGCTGCGACTTGGCGGTGCCAGCGGTGTAGATGCGCCGTTCAATGCCGTGCTTGGCGATGAAGTCATGCGCGCCAAAGCCACCCGATATCACTCCGATCGAGCCGATAATCGACGCCGGATCGGCGAAGATGTCATCTGCAGCGCAAGCCAGCCAATACCCCCCCGAGGCCGCGACATCCTCGACAAAGGCATGAACCGGGATCTCCTTTTCTTCCGCCAACCGCCGGATGCGGCCAGCGATCCGCGCGCTTTGCACCGGTGAACCGCCGGGCGAGTTGATCAGCAGCGCCACGGCGGTGGGTTTGCCGCGTTTGAAGGCCTTCTCGATAACTGGCGCGAGCGCCTCGTCATTGAGCGGCATCCGACCGGTACCTATGGCACCCTGGAGCCGGATCACCGCCACGCGCGGCGGAGATTTCACGAAAGGGATGAAGCGTTTCATGAAAGCCCATGTAGAGACCGGCGCCTTCGGAGACAAGAAGCCGCCCCTCCCCGTCCTTTCATCTTGCCAAAAATACTCGAAAATCCGGGCAAAAAAGTCACGACCCGGTCCCAATTGTCACCCGTTGCGCCCCTTCAGCTCCAGCAGGGACCGCTTGTTGTACTCGGCGCGCCCGCAAAACCGACCAGGGCCTCTTTCGGTTGCCGGGCAACGGGCACGTGTAAATCCATTGATTTCGAATGCTCTTGAAACCGCCGCCGACTGGCCAAGTTCGAAACAGCTTCCAGAAATGCAGGAGTCTGTTCGCAGCAAGAGTTTTCGGGATTTCGCAATGGCCACCGACGCAACGGCCATCCTGCCTCAACAACCAACCACATCTACCAAGTCCAGGCCTCAATGCCCCGCGCGGGCTCGGCCGAAGGAAACAGTTTGTTTCCGTAAACCCTTATAATACGCCACATTTCCGCCAATATTGTGTCTTCTTTATGTCATTGATGCGACCAGGCTGTGGAGCAATGTCCGAATTCAGCGGCCTGAGAAATTACTGTGCCCGAAGGAGATTTCGATGCCTGTTTATGAAAAGGTCTTTACGTATGAAATGGAAGGGCTGTCCTACACGGTCAGTCTGTATGAAGAAAATGGCACGATCCGTGCAGATATCACGGTCATCGAAGGTGCCATGGATGTGAACGCCGTCTATTTCGGCGACGACGACTTTTCCGGCGAAAGTGCAATGCTGGCTGGCCCGCTCAACATGAATGGTGTCCGCCTCTACGACGGAGAAGTCCAGTGGGACGACGCCGCGCGGCTCAGCGACCCGGGGCTTGGTCCGGATGGAGCAGACAAGGAAACCTATATCTCGGCCGGTGACACATTGACGATCGAGCTGGATGTCGCAAGCATAGACGATGTCGATGTTTTCGGCATCCGCGCCACGTCGACGACAACCGACGATGGATCCATCAAGGCTGTCTCTGACGACCCCGAAGAACCGGAAGACCCTGAAGATCCGGTTTTCGACAAGGTTGGCTTCGGCGTTGAAATCGGTGCTAACGGCGGTATCGAAAATGGCGTTTTCGTATTCGAGGACGACCTGCCCGAAGACGAAGAGGGGACGTTCGAAAACTACGTGAACTTCTACGTGGACACGTACGGCGCAGACCCGGAATATGCCCTGTCCGAGGTTGAATCGGTCATCTTCTATGAACTGGTCCCGGGTATCGACGAAAGCGGCAATCCCATCGAAATCCCGCAGGAACTGTTCCGTATCGATGCACCTGACGGCGGCTTCCAGAGCCCTGAAGAGCTGATTGCGGCTTATGATGAGGCGATTGCAAACGGCGCGCTTGACGACGCCAGCACCGGCGATGACGGCGGTCTGGAGTTGATTGCTGCGCTGAGCCTCGGCGAAACGGAAGCCGAGACGGAAACTCCGCCGGAACCGGACCTTTTGCTGGAAGACGAACTCGTCGCGATTTGAGCGAAACTCGTCGGGCGGTACCGTGCCCGACCTTGCCCTGCCCCGCCCGTTTCATGATTGAAGCGGGCGGTGTTTTTTTTGGCACGCCAAAGCCAGGACCGGCAATTGTTGCTGACCGGATCGGACGCTAGGGTTTGATACGGTAGCCCGATTTGAAAATCCACCAGATCACGCCGAGGCAAACCACGGTAAAGCCGCCTATCGCCAGAAGCGAGACCAGCACTGGCACGTCGCCTGCCCCAAAGAACGCCCAGCGGAAACCCGAAATCAGGTAAACCACCGGGTTGAAGAAGGAGATGGTCTGCCAGACCGGCGGCAGCATCGAGATCGAGTAGAACGCCCCGCCAAGGAACACCAGCGGCGTGACCACAAGCAGCGGGATCAGCTGGAGCTGTTCGAAATTCTGCGCCCAGATGCCGATGATGAAGCCGAAAAGCGCAAAACTGGTGCAGGTCAGGATCATGAAGGCCAGCATGGCAACCGGCGCCTGGATGGTCACATCGACAAAGAAGGTCGCGGTGCCTAGGATCACCAGGCCGATAAACAGCGCCTTAGTCGCCGCCGCGCCGACATAGCCGAGCACGATCTCCAAGAAACTGACCGGGGCCGAAAGCACCTCGTAGATGGTGCCGATGAAGCGCGGGAAATAGATGCCGAAGGATGCGTTGGAAATTGCCTGGGTCATAACGGACAGCATGATCAGCCCGGGCACGATGAAGGCGCCGTAGGAGACGCCTTCAACTTCTTGAATCCGGCTCCCGATAGCGGTGCCGAAGACCACAAAATAGAGCGAGGTCGACAGGATCGGCGAGATGAAGCTTTGCACGAAAGTGCGGAAAAAGCGTGTCATTTCAGATGTGTATATCGCCCAGAAGCCGTGCCAATTCATGCCGCATCCTCCTTTTGACCATCACGCACAAGGTCAACGAATATTTCCTCGAGGCTGGATTGGCGGGTTTCAAGATCAGCAAGGAGCAGCCCGGCACTGGCGATGTCCTGCAGCAGGCGGGTGATGCCGGTGCTCTCGCGTCGTGTATCGTAGTGATAGGTCAGGGTCATGCCATCCGCGGACCGTTCCAAGTCGTACTCGGCAAGTGTTTCAGGCACAGCCGCGCAGGGTGCGCGCAGGGCAATGCGCAATTCCTTGCGCCCCATGCGCGAGATCAGCGCGTGTTTTTCCTCGACCAAAAGCAGTCGGCCCTTGTTGATCACGCCGATCCGGTCGGCGATGGCCTCGGCTTCTTCGATGTAATGGGTGGTCAGGATGATGGTGACGCCGGATTTCTTCAGATCAGCCACGATCTCCCACATGTCGCGGCGCAACTCGACGTCGACCCCGGCGGTAGGCTCATCAAGGAACAAAACCTTTGGGTCATGCGCCAGCGCCTTGGCGATCAGAACGCGGCGTTTCATGCCACCGGAAAGTTCGTTGATCCGGGCCCGACGTTTGTCCCAGAGCGACAGGCGGCGCAGAATCTCATCGAGCTTGGCGTCGTCACGTTTCAATCCAAAAAGGCCACGGGTGAAGCTGACCGAATCCCAGACCCGGGTGAAGGGTTCCAGGCTGATTTCCTGGGGCACCAGCCCGATCAAATGGCGCGCGGCGCGGTAGTCGGCGATGATGTCATGACCCGAGACGGTGGCGGTGCCACCCGAAGGTGAAACCAGACCGCAGAGCATTGATATCAGGGTTGTTTTTCCGGCGCCATTGGGCCCCAGAAGAGCCAGTATCTCACCCTTGTCGATCCGCAGGTCAAGCGGTTCGAGAGCGGTAGGGCCGTTGTCGTAGGTCTTGGTCAGACCACGGATATCTACGATCGGGCGGGTGGGGGCTTGCATGGGTGCGCTCCTGTTCAGCCGGGCGAGCCTAGCGGCTTTCCGGAAAGAGGCAAATGGGCGATGTCGTGTTTCATGTCGCAAAGCGGCTATCGCTGCCTTGGCCCGCGTGATAGCGCCGGGGAGAGAGGATACCGAATGCAAACGCAGGCCCAGAACAACCCCGCCGCGGGGATCGGTTTCATTGTCGGCGCAATGGCGGCGATTTCGATCAACGACATGCTGGTCAAGCAACTGTCGGGCGGCTATCCGCTGCATGAAATCGTGCTAATCCGTTCGGCGATCGGGATCATGTTCTCATTGATCTTCGTGCAACTGGAAGGCGGCTGGCATATCCTGAAGACCCGCACGCCGGGGCTGCATGCGCTGCGTGGCATCGTCATCGTGATTTCGAACCTCACCTTTTTCACCGCGCTGGCGGTAATCCCGCTGGCCGATGCCACGGCGCTGTTTTTCGTAGCGCCCCTTATGATCACGTTGATGTCGATCCCGATCCTTGGCGAAAAGGTCGGGCCGCTGCGCCTCGGAGCGGTGATCGTCGGTTTCCTGGGCGTGCTGCTGATGATGCAGCCCTGGGCCGGTGAAGCCCCGGGCGGGGTGAGCCGCTGGGTGCTGGCGCTGCCGGTGATCGCGGCGGCGTGTTATGCACTCAACCAGGTTCTGACCCGGAAACTGGGGGTCGCGAGCAAGGCCTCGGCCATGGCGGTCTATATCCAGGGCATGTTCATCATCGTGTCGCTGCTGGTCTGGCTGGTGGCGGGGGATGGACGGTTTGCCGATGTGACTGAGAACGAGAGCCTGCGGTTCCTGCTGCGACCCTGGGTGATCCCGGAAGGGATCGACCGCTGGCTGCTATTGGGACTGGGGATGAACTCGGCGGTGATCGGCTACGCGATTTCCCAAGCCTACCGCATGGCCAATGCTGCCACGGTGGCACCGTTCGAATATGTCGGATTGCCGATGGCGATCCTGTGGGGCTGGCTCATCTGGAATGAATTACCCGGGCTTTGGGTTTGGGTCGGCACGGTGCTGATCGTCGGCGCCGGGCTGTTCGTGTTCTTCCGCGAAAGGGCCAAGGCGCGGCCGATGATCCGGCGGCGGGTCCATCGGCGGTATTGACGTTAGTCGTCTCGCCCGGGTTCGCCTGGATCGCTGGAGAACATCGCGATCTTGTTGCCTTGAGGGTCGCGCAGGTACCCGACAAAGAAATGCGGACCATAAATGTCGCGAAAGCCTGGCTGGCCTTCGTCGGAACCGCCTGCGTCAAGCGCGGCGGCATGAAGGTCACGAACCTGTTTTTGATTGCGCGCCTCGAATGCAACCATGGAACCGTTGCCAGCCGAGGCCGGGTGTCCGTCGAAGGTTGGTTTGACGTAAAAATCGGGCAAAACAGGAGATTGGCCAAGCTGTACGGGCAGCGTGTAACTTAGACCAGCAGGCCCCTCCTCCAACTCGTAACCAAGAGCTGGCAGGAACGCGCAGTAAAACCGTTTCGCACGCGCGATGTCATCTGCGCCGACTGTGACATAGGCAATCATGCTTCGTGTTTCTTTCCAGTTTCCTTCCAGTGGTTTGGACATTCAAACCAGAGTGCTGCGTTGTTGTAGGCCAACACGGAACTCGGTTCAATTAGCCCCCCATGACCACCCCCATTGCCAGCATCGGGGCAATTGCCGCGAACGCTCACGTCGTCCCACCGCAGTTGCATTGATGTGTCAGCGACTACGGCTTTTGCGAAAGCATATCCGCCAGCATGTCGTAAACCAGCCGGATTCGCGCGGCGCTGTGCAATTCCCGGTGCGTCACCAACCAGATCGGAAATGTGATCGGCTCCATCTCGGGCAACAGGCGCTCCATGTCCGGCGTTTGCCCTGCCACCTCGTCAGACATGGCGATGATGCCCAACCCCTGGCAGGCCATTTCCCATGCGACATTGCCATTGGCCGAACTGACGCGGAATTGTTCGTCCGTCACCGTGATGCCGATCGCGTCAAGATGGGCGATATACTGGGCATTATCGCCCATGCCGATGAAATCGTGCCGGGAGAGGTCGGCCTTGGTTCGGGGGAGGCCATTGCGGGCGATATAGCCGGCGGAAGCGTAGAAATGCGCCGTGGCCTCGCGTACCAATCTGGCGATCAGATCAGGCTCTGTCGGCCGCAGGTGGCGAATGGCGATATCGGCCTCGCGGCGCAGGATATCGCGAATGTCATTGGTAGCGACCACCTCGAGTTCCAGCCGGGGCGCAACCTCGCGCAGGCGCGACAGGACCGGCGGCAGGAAATGGGCCGAGAACATGTCCGACGCGGTGAGGGTGATCTTTCCCTCGATGGCCTGGGCCTGCCCGGCCGCCGCCAACGAAACCCGTGCGGCGGCCTCGCCCATGGCGCGGGCATGGGGCAGGAGTTCGCGCCCCGACAGGGTCAGGACCAATCCGCGCCCGACCCGTTCGAAGAGCGCCACACCTAGGGCCTCTTCCAGCGCCGTGACCTGGCGGCCAAGGGTAGGCTGCGTCAGGCCAAGCACCCGCGCGGCAGCGGACAGAGAACCCTCTTCGGCGGTGGCCAGAAAGCCCCGCAGCTGGTTCCAATCGAAATCCATGGCATCCCAGTTCATGCGATTTCGTATAGCAGCCCTGCGGATTTTGGCAATTCCACGAGTTCTACGCATAGGTTAGCCTTGTGGTAAGGCAAACAAGGACAACCGCCATGAGCACCATGAAAGATCTCCAGTTCTGGGACCGGATCGCTAGTAAATACGCCAAGGGCCCGATCCGGGACGAGGCCGCCTATCAGCAGACGCTTGACCGGACGCGGGCCAACTTCAAGCCGACTGACCGGGTGCTGGAGATTGGGTGTGGGACCGGGACGACGGCGATCAAGCTGGCCCCCGATGCCGAGGGAATTCTCGGCACCGACCTCGCGCCGGCGATGATCGGGATTGCCCGGCAGCGGGCGCTGGAGGCGGGGGCTGAGAACGTGACGTTTTCCGTGGCACCGGTCGAAGACCTGCCCGAGGGGCCATTTGACGTGGTGATGGGGTTCAACTTGTTGCACCTGCTGCGGGATTTGAATGGCAGCCTTGCGGATATTTCCGCGCGGCTACGCCCCGGAGGACTGTTCATTTCCAAGACGGTCTGCATGACCGGAACCGGAGTGCCGCTTTGGATGCGCGGCCTTTTACTGGTGCTGCCGGTGATGCAATTGATCGGCAAAGCGCCCTATTTCCGCAAGATCAGCGTACGGGCATTGGAAGAGGCGATCACGCGCGCCGGGCTGGAGATTGTCGAGACCGGGAATTACCCGGACAAGCCGCCGCGCCGCTTTATCGTCGCGCGCAAGCCGGGATAACCGGCCAGGCGCTACGCATTCAAAGGAACGGGTAATCAAGGCGCGTTCGCGAGATTTCAGCTATGGCTTGAAGCAGGCTTTCGAATTGCATGCGCAAACCGACAAGGTGCAAAATGCATGGCATTTTGTCTCCCGACCTTCGGCTGGAGGACACCCTCACCAGATCCCTGAGATATTTTTTGGTCAGATGAAAGGGCCGGAAGTTTTTTGGTGCAGGTCCGGTTCAGGCCAAAACCAACGTCACCGGTTCGTTTTTGGCAGGGGCTCGTTCGCTGTCCAGTCCCAGGTTCCGCTGTCGCGTTCCTCCACCGCCTGTTTCCAGCCGACCTCTTCGGCGCGGGTCTTGAAGTTGATGCCTTCGGGCGAATGCCGTGTGATGCCGTCAAACACGGTGGCCAGCCGTTGGGTGGCGTTCACCGTGGCCTCCATCGGCTGGTTGATCATCATCTTCTGCATCGCCAGCTGATTGACCGGCACCGAGGCCATCCGCGCTGCCATCTCCTCGACCGCGTCGTCCAGCTGATCATCCGGCACGGCCTTCAGAACCAGCCCCATCTCGGCCGCCTCGCGGCCGGTGATCTTGTCACCAGTGAACAGCATCCGCTTGGCGCGCTCCGGGCCGAGGCGATAAACCCACATCGCCGTGGTCGGGCAGCCCCAGACCCGCGTCGGCATGTAACCGATCCGGGCGTCCTCGCCCATGATCACCATGTCGGAACACAGCGCAATGTCCGAGCCACCCGCCACCGCGAACCCGTGCACCTTGCACAGCACCGGTTTGAGCGCGCGAAAGAGCGACATGAAATGTTGCGTATTGGCCCACATGAAACGGTAATCCTTGATCGGATCCCACGGCATCGGCTGGGTCACCTCGCCCGCGCCATTGCCCTCGGCGTAATAGGTCAGGTCATAACCGGCACAGAACGCCTTGCCGGCGCCGGACAGAAGCATCACATGCACACCGTCATCGGCATCGGCCCGGGCCACGGCGGCGCTGAGTTGACGCGGAACGTCATCGTCGATGGCGTTCATTACCTCCGGCCGGTTCAGTGTGATCCGGGCAATCCGCCCGTCCTTTTCATAAGTCACCTTGGGCATGGCGTCCTCCCTGCATTGTCTGGACGAAAGAAGACCAGCGACCGCAGGCGCTGGCAAGCCAAATGCACGCAGCGTCACCGAGAGGATAAACTTTGAGTTGATCATCAATTGTGGATTGATAATCTACACATGTGAATTGGGAGAATCGGTATGAATGAATTGGGCAAGCTCGTCACCAGATTTTGCGAGCAATATTTCAACGGATTGAAACCGGCCTGCGACGCGGCCGGGCTGAAATACACGACCCTGCATGCGCAGATCGCCCATGAACGTGAAATTCCCTTTTCCACCGTCGAACGGCTGACCAGCGCCGCGGGCGTTTCGCTGGAAGTGTTCCGTCGCGACCGGGCCGAGATCGGGGTCGCGGCCATCGACGTGTCGGACACGTTGCACAAGCGTGCCGCGGCGGCTTATTCCCAAGCGTTGCGTGACGTTCAGACCGAGATGCGCCGAAACGGCACCGACATCATCTGTGACGATGTTCTGAACTGGCTGCACCGCAATGGCGGGCGGCTGACCGATTTCGATGCCCTGCGCGAGCGCGTCGACCTGTTTCACAAGTACGATCCGAACGACAACATCATGCGCCCGCATCACATCGGTGCCTCCAGCCTTGTGGCCAAGTGTTTCGACATCAGCGACCTTGGCGAATACACCCCCAAGATCGGTCAACTGGGCCGCACGGTCATCGACAATTCGATCGCGTCACACCTGCGTGTTCAGAAAACTCAGCAATACCAGGTCGAGGACATCCGCCTGCAGGGCAAGGTCGACAGCTCGAAATACGACATCGAGTACCGCCGCATCATGGCGCCGGTCACGACGATGGACGGCTCCGAGTTCACCCTTGTTTTCGCGCAGCCGCTTTAAGGCGTTTTTCTTTCAGACGTCGGCAAGCATTGACCAGAACATAACGCAGGTAGCGACCATCCGTCGCCAGCAGAACATGTGAATTCAACCTTCCGTCGGGCACGGGTTCGCGCCAGCGCAGAACCCCGGGTATCGACACCATGAACCCGTATAGCCACGAAAACCGCTGATGCTCCTCGGGTACGATGGCATAGATCCAGTCGAGGTTGCGCCATTTCACGGCACAAAGCCCCTGATGTACCCGCATGAAGGCCTCGAGCAGCTTGAGATTGCCGCGGTGTTCACGGGCAAACTCCAACTCGCCGATATAGACGATGTTGCCGCCGATCATTTCTGTCGCCGGTTCTGCCACCTCGGCGATGGGGTTATCGTCACGGTCATATTGCGTACGTGAGGTGCGGCACAGATAGGAAGCAAAGCTTTCCCGGCCCAGCGGTTCATATTTCGCTCCGATCCCGCCAACGACCTGCCCGTCCTTGAACAGGAACAGCCAGAACGCGGTTTCTTCGGTGAAATCGTTGCGCTGAATCGACATCATCGGCGTGGCCTTCTTGCGCCCCGTCTGGGGCACAAGCCGCATGATCTTTTCGAAATCTGACGTCGCCTCGACCTCATAGCCGAGCCGCTCGATCTCTTCAAAGAACGGCGCCACCGATTGGATGATGTCCTGCTCTCGCATTTTGCCTGTCTGCCGCCTTGCGTGCTTTTGGTCACGCTGTTTTACAACTGTCTACCCGCGCGGGTAGAATCGCGCAAGCGGCGGCGTGGATGACACACGCAATGGTGGCACGGAAGACTCAGTTCCCTGACGCGTGCGACCCGGCGGGTTGACGCAATAACTGTGTTCGCATCCACCGGTACCGGTTAGGATGCTTTCGCGTTGTGCATAATCCCTAATAGCGGCAGAGACCCCATGAACGATCAGACTGGCAATTCCCCCGGCGACACGATGATGGCCGTCGTCACCACCGGCAATGGCGGTTATGACAAGCTGGATTACCGGCCCGTTCCGGTACCGGCACCCGGCCCGGGCGAGGTCCTGTTGCGGGTATTAGCGGCCGGGGTCAACAATACCGAGATCAACACCCGGCTGGGGTGGTATTCGTCAAGCGTCACGACCGACACCAGCGCGACAGCCGTGAGCCAGGCAGAAGAGGCCGAGCACAAGGCCGATGGCGGCTGGAACGAGGCGACGCCCTTTCCGCTGATCCAGGGAACCGATTGCTGTGGCCGCGTGGTGGGTGCGGGCGATGGGGTTGAGCCTGCATTGACGGGCAAACGTGTGCTGGTGCGGGCCTGCATGCGGCCCAATGGTTATGATGTGATGGACAATATCTGGATGGCCTCGGATTTCGACGGGGCCTTTGCGGAATATGTCAAAGTGCCCGCAAGCGAGGTCTTCGCGGTCGACTGCGACTGGAGCGATGAGGAGCTGGCAACGATCCCCTGCGCCTATGGCACGTCCGAGAACATGCTGCACCGCGCCGGTGTCGGGGCAGGCGACTTGGTGCTTGTCACCGGCGCATCGGGCGGGGTCGGCTCTGCCACCGTGCAACTGGCGAAACGGCGCGGTGCCAGGGTGGCGGCGGTGACCGGCAAGGCCAAGATGGAGCAGGTGCGGGCCCTCGGTGCGGATGTCATCATCGAACGCGGTCAAGACCCGGTTGAGATCCTGGGAGAAAACTGCGTCGACGTGGTGGTCGACAATGTCGCCGGGCCGGGATTTCCTGTGATGCTGAAGGTTCTAAAGCGCGGCGGGCGTTACGTGTCGAGCGGCGCGATTGCCGGGCCGATTGTCGAACTGGACATGCGCGACATGTATCTCAAGGACATCACGCTGATTGGCTGCACCGCCTGGGATGCACCGGTCTTTCCCGATCTGGTCGGCTATATCGAGCGCGGTGAAATCCGGCCGTTGTTGGCCAAGGTCTTTGCATTAAAGGATATTGCACGAGCACAGGCCGAGTTCCTCGAGAAAACCCATTTCGGCAATTTCGTCCTGGTCCCGCCACAAGAGCAGGATTGAGCTGAGCCGATACGGGGCCTGCAGCAGGTGGTACGGTCGGATATTGTACGCCGATCGGGTTTTGGCCCGAAGCAAAAAATGCACGATCCAGTCCAACTCTTCCTTTTGCCGAAAATATCCCGGGGGGTCTGGGGGGCTGGCCCCCCAGTCGGTCGGATTGCGAAGCAATTCGAAAGTCAACGCAAGGCCAGCCCGCCCGCAAAGTATCAAGCGGCCGCGTTGCTCACGTTCCAACTAAAGGATCGTAAACCGCGCCCGAATATCGCGCTCCTGCTCCGGGTTGAGATATGCCGGGCGATGCTCTGCCAGGATGGAGCGCGCCCGCCTGCGGGCCCGGCGCCATGCATCCTCGGCACCGTTTTCGGCCCAGCGCCCCGGTTCTTGCCGATCTGCCAGGCTGGGATAGAAGTAATCCCGTTCCATCGCCGCATGGGTCTCGGGCGATCCCAGGAAATGCCCGTCGCCTCGTACCGACCGGCAAATCGCCTCGACCCCCAGTGTTTCATCGCTCACCTCAATACCCCTGAGCACCCGAAAGTTCTGCGCATGCATCTCGTCATCAAGCACGAAACCTTCGAAACTTGCTCCCAAGAGGGCGGCCGTCATCCCCGAGCTTTCATAGATCAGGTTCCCCCCCGCCAGCGCAGCCGCCAGCGATGTTATCCCCTTTTCCACCCCGTATTGCGCATCAATCGCCTTGGCATCACTCATTGAGGCTGCCACCCCAGACGGCAGGCCCAGCCAGTTCGACAATTGCGCCGAGGCCGCGTTCAGGAGCGCCGTTTCCCCACCACCCCCGGCAAACGCGCCGCTGCGTAGGTCGATGACCAGCGGCCAGTTGGAAAACACCATCGGGAAGCCGGGCTGGACCGCGTGAATCATCACCAGGCTCGCCAAGGTTTCGGCCAGAGATTGTGCCAGGAACCCGGCCAGCGTCGCTGGTGCCGTCGCCCCGGCCTGTGCCGCGGTGATGCAGGACATCGGGATATTGTGGCGGATGCATTCATACACCACCTCGACCGCGTCAGCGCCAAAGCGCATCGGTGAAATCACCGGGCTGATATGGGCCTTGAGGAAGGGGCGCTTGTCAAATTCTCCCGCCCCCCCGGCGGCAATGTCCAGCATCTCGACAATGGGCGCCACGTGATCCGCAAGTGTGAACGCCGTCGCCACTGGTTTCGTGGTGTTGCGAATGAGCGCATAGGCCGTGTTCACATCTAGATCAAACGGGTCAACTACGTCGGTCGCCACGCAACAGCGGGTGAACCAACTTACATTGCGCAACGCGTCCTGCAACCGGGTGAAATCATGCAGGTCAGCCAGGGTCGAGGGTCGATAGAGTCCGCTGTCGATGTCCAGCGTCTGCACCGCTGCGCCGCCGGTGCCAAAATAGACCTGGTTGCCGCCCACCTTGATCGACCGCGCCGGATCGCGCCCGTGCAGGATGAAGCTCTTGGCCGCCTGGTCAATTGCCTGCTCCACCAGCCTTGGCGGAATCAACACACGTCCTTCGCCACTGTCCCTGCATCCCACGGCCAGCAGGTCATCGCGCAATCGCTCGGGTACCTCGCCCATGCCCAGCCGTTCGAGCAACTCCAGCGCGGCGCCGTAAATTCGGTTCAACTCGTCCCCGGTCAGGGGCCGGTACTGCCCGCCCACCTGCCCCGGCGGACACGGGTCGAAAGCTGGCCCCGCCGCGCGCTGCGCCAAGCGTGCCCTGCGCCCGCCACGTTTGCCCCGATCAGCATCCATTCCAGATCCTTCTTTCACTGCAAAATTCAACGATCCAGGACTGGCCCGAGGCAAACATTCCACTACATATGTGAAATTTTCGGAAACCTGTTTCGATTATTTGCGATCACTCACATCCGAATTGCCAAACCCCGCCTCCTGCCCCTCAAAATCCCGGCAACTCACCGAACAAGAGGTCAGGCATGAAATCGCGCACCAAGGTTGTGGTTATCGGCGGCGGCATCGCCGGGTGTTCAACGCTCTACCACCTGACGCAGGAGGGTTGGAGCGACGTGATCCTGGTGGAACGCAACGAGCTGACCTCGGGTACCACCTGGCATTCCGCTGCGCAGGTGACAAATTTCGGCATGAACCAGACCATGGTCGGCCTCAAAACCCACTCGATCAAACTCTACAAGGACCTCTCGGAAAACCCCGAGTACCCGATCAACTATCACCACGCCGATGGCGGCATCCGCCTTGCCAACACCGAGGCACAGATGCAGGGCTATCGCCACTTCGCCTCGATGGCGCGTGGAATGGGGGTCGAGTTTGAAATCATCGATGCGCAGGAATGCGCCCGCCGCCACCCTCTGATTTCCACCACCAATCTGCTGGGTGGGTTATGGGATCCGCTCGATGGCGATATCGACCCGGCGCAGCTCTGCCAGGCGCTGGCCTTCCACGCCCGCAAGGCCGGAGCCGAGGTCTATCGCAATACGCCGGTCACGGCGCTGACCCAGCACAAAGACGACACCTGGACCGTGCACACCGAAAAAGGCGATATCGACTGTGACATCGTCGTCAATGCTGGCGGCTATCGGGTGAACGAAGTCGGTGCGATGATGGGCGTGCACCACCCTGTCGCCAGCATGGAGCATCAGTATTTCCTGACCGAGGACATCCCCGGCATTGCCAAGGCAGGCCACCGCATGCCCCTGCTCCGCTGCCCGATCTCGGATTATTACAGCCGCCAGGAAAAAGGCGGACTGCTGGTCGGGTTCTATGAACAGGACTGCAAACCGTGGGGCATGGACGGGATCGACCCGAATTTCGTCAACGCGCTCTGCCCCGACGATCTCGATCGTGTCATGGACGTCCTCGCCGGGGCGTTTGAGCGTATGCCCGCGCTCGAAGAAACCGGCATCCGCGCCATCGTCAACGGCCCCATCACCTACACCATCGACGGTGCCCCGCTGGTCGGCCCGATTCCCGGCAAACGCAATGCGTTTTGCATCATCGGTCTGCGGGCTGGCCTTGGCGAAGGCGGCGGCCACGGCTGGCTTCTGGCGCAACAGATCGTGCACGGCGAAGCTTGCTATGACACCTGGTGCATCGACCCGCGCCGCTTCACCGGCCACGCCAACGTGGAACTGACCTCATTGAAGGCGATCGAGGACTACCAGAACGAATTCCGCTTCCACTTCCCCCACGAACACCGCCCCGCGGGTCGCCCGGCAAAAACCACACCCCTTACGCCTATCATGGCCGCGGAGGGCGCCGAGTTCGCCCTGGTCAACGGTTGGGAGCGGGTCGACTACATCAAGCCCACGCCCGAATTTCACCCTTCCCTCAGCTTTAATTTCGACGAGGCCTTCGACGTCATCGCGGCGGAAGTGCACAACGTCCAAACCAATGTCGGCCTCTGCGAGGTCAGCGGCTTCAACCGCTTCCAGATCACAGGCACCGATGCCCATACATTCCTCGACCGCATGTTCTGCGGCAACGTTACGAAACGCCCGAACCGTGTCGGTCTCGGCTATCTCCTGAACCACCACGGCATGATCAAATCCGAGGCTACCTTCGCCAACCTCCCCGCCTCGGACCGCGGCCCCGACCGAATCTGGTACGGCTCGGCAGCCGCCAGCGAATTTCACGACATGGATTGGCTGACCCAGCACCTGCGCGACGATGAAGACGTGCAAATCCGTTCGCTTACCAATGAGCAGACCATCCTCGTCCTCGCAGGTCCCAAGGCCCGCGACGTGCTCGCCTCCTGCGCTCGCGGCGACTGGTCCGCCGAAGCGTTCCCGTGGCTTTCCGTCCGTGAATGTTTCATCGGTTTCGCCCCGGCCACCGTCATGGCGGTCAGCTTCTCGGGCGAGCTGGCCTATGAAATCCACGTCCCGAATGCCTCGCTCTACGCCGCCTATCTCGCCCTGCGCGAGGCCGGGAATCCCCACGGCCTCAAACTCTTCGGTGCCCGCGCGGTGGACTCAATGCGGATGGAAAAGGGCTTCCTGCACTGGAAAGCCGACCTGTTGACCGAGTTCGACCCGTTCGAGACCGGCCTCGACCGCTTCGTCAAGCTCGACAAGCCCGATTTCATCGGTCGCGACGCGCTGATCAAGCGCCGCGAAAACGGCCCGCGAAAACAATTCGTCACCCTTGAGATCAACACCACCGGCGCCCCGGCCCATGGCGGGGCTTCGCTCATGCAAGGCGACAGGGTTGTCGGCACGATCACCTCGGGCGACTGGGGCCACCGGGTGGACAAGAACCTCGCATATGCCTTTGTCGAGCCCGCCCTTGCAGAGCCCGACCAAACCATGCAGCTTAATCTCTGTGGCGACCTGATTGTTGCCACGGTTATTTCCCCGTCTCCCTACGACCCGGCGTTTTCCCGGATAAAGGGCTGACCCCGCAACTGTTTCACACCGGGCATACCCGCCCCTGACATTTCGAGATCCCAATGGCGATTACCTACCTCAAACAAGCGGCCCCCCGCCCCGCGTCCGAGAACAGCGACATCCGCGACACCGTAGAGATCATGCTCACAAATATCGCAAGTGAGGGTGAAGACGCGGTGAAACGTTATGCAGAGCGGCTTGATGGTTGGACCGGCGACATTGCCCTTTCCGATGCTGAGCGCCACGCCGCCTGCGACCGGGTCCCGCAAGACCTGAAGGACGACATCCGGTTCGCCCACGCCAATATCCTCCGCTTTGCCGAGGCCCAGAAGGCCACGATCTCAGATTGCGAGATCGAGGTCATCCCCGGCCTGATCGCGGGGCAGAAACAGATCCCCGTGTCATCTGCCGGTTGCTACGTCCCCGGTGGACGTTACAGCCATATTGCCAGTGCGCTGATGACCATCACCACCGCCAAGGTCGCGGGCGTGCCCCATATCACTGCCGTTTCGCCCACTCGCCCCGATACCGGCATCCCTGATGCGATCATCTATGCCATGGACCTTGCGGGTGCCGACCTGATCCTCAACCTCGGGGGCGTGCAGGGCATCGCCGCAATGGCCCAGGGCCTGTTCGGCGCACGTCCGGCCGACATCCTGGTCGGCCCCGGCAATAGCTACGTGGCCGAAGCCAAGCGCATGCTTTTCGGCCCCATCGGCATCGACATGTTCGCCGGGCCGACGGATTCGCTGGTGATCGCCGATCACACCGCCGACGTTGAAACCGTCGCCTGGGACCTGGTGAGCCAGGCCGAACACGGCGCCGACAGCCCGGTCTGGCTTGTCACCACCGACCAAGCGCTCGCCGACGGCGTGATGGCCCGCGCAGGCGCCTTGATCGACGCCCTGCCCGAACCCAATGCCTCGGTCGCCCGCGCCTCGTGGGCCGAACGGGCCGAAGTGGTCCTCTGCGACAGCGCCGAGGAGGCCGCGCAGGTTTCGGACAGCTATGCCCCCGAACATCTGCAAGTGCAGGCCGAGAACCTCGACTGGTGGCTTTCCCGCCTTACCTCCTACGGCTCGCTCTTTCTTGGCGCGGACACCACCGTGTCCTTCGGCGACAAGACCGCCGGCCCCAACCATGTCCTGCCCACTTCGGGCGCGGCCCGCTATACCGGCGGGCTCTCGGTGCATAAATTCACCAAAACCGTGACCTGGCAACGCTGCACGGGCGAGGCCTCGCATGAACTGGCGGTTCGCACCGCCCGGATCAGCCGGATGGAAGGCATGGAAGGCCATGCCCGCGCCGCCGAACTGCGATTGAAACATTAGAAGTCAGGCCGGACGACCGATTTAGGCCTGGAGCAGGTTTTCGAATTGCTTCGCAATCCGACCGGCTGGGGGGCGCTGCCCCCCAGACCCCCCGGGATATTTCTGGCAACAGGAAGAGGTGGGGAGGGGTGTTTTAAGGGCCGCTTGAGACCATTCTGCACCTATAGCAACCACAGCAAAGCCAGCCACATCCAAAGTAATGATCGTAGAGAGAAGTGGTACCGCCTCCCTGGCTTGAACAGGGGACCTCTGGATCCACAATCCAGCGCTCTAACCAACTGAGCTAAGGCGGCACTGAAGCGCGATTTAGCTTTCCAGCGCGCCGAATGCAAGAGGTTTAAAGCGTGATTTCCCAGCTTTGCTCGATCAGATCGACACCAAAGGAATGAACCGGCTTGGACGAAACGCATTCCCAGCCGGCGGCAGTGTAGAGTGCACAGGCCGCGCGGTGGCTTTCATGGGTCCAAAGCTGCATCCGCTTGTACCCGTTTTCGCGGGCGTAGCCCATGCACTCTGCCAACAACTGCTTGCCCACGCCCCTTCCCCGGGCCTCCGGCACGGTCAGAAACAGGCGCAGCTTGGCCGTGTCCGCATCCACCCGCACGCAGAATATCGAGCCAAACCGCTGCCCGTCTTGTTCGGCGATCCAGCCGCGTTCGCAGGCAGGGTCATGATCGCGGATGAACCCGGCCAGAATCTCCGCCACCAGCGCCTCGAACGTATGATCGAACCCCTCTTCACGCGCATAGAGCTTCGCATGCTGCTCGATCAGCCACCCGGCATCGCCAATTTGCAGGTCTCTCAGGATCATCTCGCTCATAGATGCAGGATGGCGGCCAGCGTCTTGCATCACAAGCTCGAAATCGTTAGGCCCTCTCCAGTATCAGGAGGGCCGGACCATGGGCATCAACGACGAAAGCGACATCACCGCAAACATGCAGATCGGCCCGACCGATCAGGGTATGGTGCGGATTTTCATCGACGCCGGCCAGTTCGAGATCCCGATGGACTTCGATCCCGAAGAGGCCGAGGAAATCGCCGACGAGATCAAGGCCGCCGCAAAGGCCGCCCGCGCCCGCAAGTAACAGCGCGTACGCCGAGTATTCGCTAAATTTGTGCTCGCCTACACCCGCGGATCACGTAACCCCTGTAACCTCCGCGCCGCGTGGCGGGCAAAGCGCAGGGTCAGCGCCTTGCGCCGCGCCGGGGCCAGCTTGTCCTCGGGGCCCATGCGGATAATCTCGGCGTTGTAGGCATCTGCAATGATCAGCCCGGTCTCATTCGGCAGCAGCTCGGTCGGAAACTCGGTGTCCACTGCCCAGAAATACCGGTCGCACCATTCCAGATAGCCATCCCACTTACAGTCCGAGGTAAAATCCACTCGGCTCGATTTGCACTCGATCACCCAGATCTCACCTTTTGGCCCCATTGCCATCACGTCGACCCGTTTGCCGCGCTCTGGCACGAATTCCTCGACCGCAACAAAATCGTGGCTGGCCAGATGGCGGCAAACTCCGCGCGCCAGTAACTGGCCGGGTTGCATTTGTGGTTGGGTCACATCGTCCATCCCTCAATCATGAACAAAAGATGAACATCTTTCAAGGGGTGGAAAGTGGCAGACCTCTTGACATAATACCTTTTGGTATCATATATAAATGAAACCTTTTGGTATCGTGACGAGGAAAACCATGACACCACAATCCGCCTTCCGCGCCCTGTCCGATCCGACACGACGCGACATTCTCTGCCTTCTGGGCAGCGGAGAAATGACCGTGGCTCAGGTTTCCGACCGGTTCGATATGACCCGGGCCGCGATCAAGAAACACCTCAACGTGCTCGAGGATGGCGCGCTGATCACCGTCCGGCGCCAGGGCCGCGAAACCTATAACGCGCTGCGCCCCGAAGGCATGGAGCCGGTGCGCGACTGGCTGACCTACTTCGACCAGTTCTGGACCGACCGCCTGTCCGATCTGAAAACCACCATAGAAAACAGGGAATTTGACAATGACTGACACGACGATCCGCAAATCCATCCACATCGCCGCCAACCGCGGCACTGTCTGGGATTATCTGACCCAGGCCGACCTCCTCGGCCAGTGGTTCCATCCCGCCAAAGCCGACTTGCAGAATGGTGCCGACTACACCCTGATCAGTCAAAAGGACGGCGATCGCATGTGCTGGGGAACCGTCACCGAGATGCGCGCGCCGGATTACATGCGTTGGGACTTCACCGTCGGCCCGATGAACGGTGCGATGAGCACGGTCGAATGGACGCTTGAAGACGCCCCCGGCGGCACCCGTCTGACACTGGAACATTCTGGCCTGCCTCAGTCACAAGAGGGTTTCGGCCTGATCATGGCACTCGACAAGGGTTGGCACGGGTTCCTGTCACAAATGCAAAACTTGGAAATGTGACTTGTCCCGCCGGGCTCTTGTGCTTATCTGATCCTTGGCGGTTCTGCCCCTCTCGTAATACGGTTGCATTCCGGTGGCCTTAAGCAATTCCGAGGGAGCTGGCTCTGTCCGGGTCGTGGCCCGGTTACCTGGCACCCACCTGTATATACAGGTCCTCGGGAATGAGATAACCCTACGGTCCGGGTGGTTCCGCCGCTACTTCTCTGAAACAAAAGATGTGTTGGCCCGCCAATTAGGGGCGTGGCTTGTGCGCCGCTACCCGCACCAGCACCGGTTCGCGCACCGGCGGCATCACCCGCTCGCGCAATCCGCCGCCCGGGCCGTCGTCGTCATCATCATCCTTCATCCGCATTACCGCGATGCCGAACTGCACGCCAGCAAAGATGATCCCGTTTGAAATCCACAGGATCAACACCGCGAGCCACCCCTTGTCCGAACTGCTGACCAGGTGCCACAGGTTGGCGATGTTGAAGTAGAGCAGCATTGCCACGAAACCCGCCGCGATGGCGAACCCGATGGCGACGTTGATGATATACATGCGGATCAGCTTGGGCATGGCGTAAGCTTCCTTTTGCTGGTGCTTAGATTAGCGTGATGCGCCGCGCCTGCAAGAGGCGCCACGCCGCACCGGCGGAAGATTACGCGGTGTGTCTTGATCCACGCAGGCATTGTTTGCCGGTGTCCGCTCTTGGCCATAACCGGCGGCGTCACCTCAGCGTCGCCGTTTCGCACCAGAACCCCGGGTTCTCATCGCGTATCTGCGCCGCCGCTGCCCGCGCGGCCTCATCCGAAACAAAAAGGGCAAAACAGGTTGCTCCCGACCCCGACATCCGCGCCAGCAGCACCCCCGGCAACGTCGCCAACAGTGCCAGCAACTCACCGATCACCGGCTCCAGCGCAATTGCGGGCGCTTCCAGATCGTTGCGCCGCTGCGCAATCCAGCCCGCGGCCTCAACCGGTCCGGCAAACTGCGGCAGGTTCTGTGGCATCGGTGGGTTGTCCTTGCGGGCCAGCCCGGCAAAGACCCCGCCCGTGGGCACCGCCACGCCGGGATTGACCAGAACGGCGGGCAAGGGCGGCAAATCCACCGGCCCGAGCACCTCGCCAATCCCGCGCATCCGCATCGCCCTTGGCACCATACAGACTGGCACATCCGCGCCCAGCACCTCGGTGCCGTTCGGCAGGTCTCGCCCCTTCAGCCCTGCCAACAGGCGCAGCGCCGCAGCTGCATCCGACGACCCGCCGCCAATCCCCGCCGCCGCCGGCAATCGCTTGTCCAGGGTAAACGCCGCCGGAACGCCCATCCATTCCGCCGCCTTGAGCACGAGGTTACTCTCATCAACCGGCACACCCTCCGCCATCGCCCCCACGACAAGCAGCGAGGATCGCTCGGCCACCCGCGCCTTCAGCCGATCGCCGACATCGGCAAACGCGACAAGACTGTCCAGCAGGTGCAGCCCATCTGCCCGTTGCCCGGTCACATGCAATGTCAGATTGATTTTTGCCGGCGCGAACCCGGGCGCAAATCCCGACCCCTCGGCCTCAGCCATCGTCGCCCGCAACCTTCAGGGGCGCGGCCCCTTCCTCGGCCAGCACCTTGTCGAGCCCGACCTCAAGCTTGCGACGAATGCGATCCGGGTTGGCATCTTCGGCGGCATCGCCATGATCGACAAAACTCAGTGCGCGTTTCCACTGGAACTCTGCCTCGCGATAGCGCCCGACGGCCCAATACACATCACCCAAATGGTCATTGACGATCGGGTCGATCGACATCAGTTCGGCGGCGCGCTCCATGTGCCCCACCGCCTCGTCATAGCGGCCCAGTCGGTACAAGGCCCAACCCAGGCTGTCGACGATATAGCCGCTGTCGGGCCGCGCCGCGACGGCCCGCTCGATCAGCTCGAGCGCCTCGTCCAGCTTGTCGCTTTTCTCAACCAGGGAATAGCCCAAATAGTTCAACACCTCGGGCCGGTCCGGGTCGATTTCCAGCGCCTTGCGGAAGTCGGCCTCGGCCTGGGGCCAGTCTCCCGTGCGTTCGTGACAGATGCCCCGGGCATAATACACGAACCACTGGCTGTCCTCCGTTTTGCCATATAGCGCCAGTGCCCGGTCATAGGAGCCAATCGCGTCTTCGTAACGCTCCAGCGTGCGCATCAGGTCGCCCAGGGTATTGTGCACAACCGGCAGGTCGCCATGGGTCTCGGCCAGCTGTTCCAGCACCTCGATCGCCGCATCGGGCTTGTCGGCCTTGCGCAGCGCCTCGGCCCGGCCCAGCTCTGCGGCATGGAAGGCCGGATCGTCGCGCGGCACCTTGCGATAGGCCTCGGTCGCGAGGTCGAATTGCTCCATGTCATCGAGGATCTCGGCGCTGAGCAGAATCGCGTCGATATGGCCCGGGCGCAGATACTCCGCCAACCGGGCAAACAGGATCGTGTCATGGCCTCGCGCCTCGCCACGCAAAGCCCCGGCAATCGAATAGAGCACCTCGGAAATCCCGTCGCGCACCGAGGTCACGATGGTGAAGTCCAGGGTTTCACCTGCGGTCAGCGCATCACGGATCTGGGCCAGTTCCGGATCAAGCGATGTGCCGAAACTGTGCTCCAGCACTTCGAGCGCCTTGGCATTCTGATCAAGTTGGCTCAGCACCTGCAGGCGCGCGATCACCCCGCGCCTGGTCTGCACAGCCGCGCCCGGTCCCTGGGCACCAAGAATCTCTTCGGCGCTCTCAAAATCGCCCACCATGGCAAGCGCTAAGGCTTTGTGGTAAAATGCAAAACCGCGTTGGCCGGGTTCATCCGCGGCCGCGTCGAACTGGTCGATCGCGTCGCTCATCGCGCCCTTGCCCAGATGCGACCAGCCTGCGATCAGCCCGTCGACCAGATCACCGATGGCACGCTTGTCCGCGATCCGTTCCAGCAGGTCGTCATAGCGCCCGTTCCAGGCCTCGTCCGCCAGCAGAACCATGTGGCTGAGCTGACTTTTCAACCCCTGCTCTTCCATCACCGTGGCTACCGGCAGGGCGCGATCAATCCGGCCCAGCGACAGGAACGACACCACGGTCGCCTCCATCAGCGACGGGTTCGACGGGTCCCGCGCCAGCGCCACCGTGTAGTAATCCGCCGCCGCCTGGAAATCCCCGGCAAACCGGGCCTGCCGTCCAGCCAGATAGGCCCCGGCCAGCCCTTCGGCCACCGCAGGCGCACTGCCCAGCTGCATCACGAGCGCCACCAGGGCGAGAGATTTAAGGGGTTTCATGCGTTGGACCTGCTGTGTTTGCGCCTCATCAAAGCACAAACTAGCGTAACAGGCCGTAAACGCAATGCGGCTTGGTGCGGATCGCGGTTTTTCGCGCCTTCAAAGACAAACGGGCAGCGCCTTTGAAAAGCCCTGCCCGTTACATCGAATTTAAAAATGATCACATGTTCGGGTAATTCGGCCCGTCGCCGCCCTGCGGCGTCACCCAGGTGATGTTCTGGCTGGGGTCCTTGATGTCGCAGGTCTTGCAATGCACGCAGTTCTGGAAGTTGACGACGAACTCGCCATCGACAACCTCGTAAACCCCCGCCGGGCAATAGCGCTGCGCCGGTTCGTCGAACTTCGGCATGTTGACCGACATCGGCACCGACGCATCGGCCAGCTGCAAATGGCAGGGCTGGCTTTCCTCGTGGTTGGTAAAGGAAAAGCTGACATTGGTCAGTCGATCGAAGCTCAGCTTACCGTCAGGCTTGGGATAGTCGATTACCTTGTGCTTATCGGCCGGTTCGGTCGACGCGGCATCGGTCTTGCCGTGCTTCATCGTGCCAAACAGCGAAAAGCCCAGCGTGTTAGTCCACATATCCAGTCCGCCCAGAGCGAGCGAAGGCAGCATCCCCCATTTCGACCACATCGGCTTGACGTTGCGGACTTTCTTGAGGTCCTTGCCGATGGCACCACCACGCACCTCATCTTCGTAGGCGCTCAGCTCGTCACCTTCGCGGCCTGCCTGGATAGCTTCATAGGCGGCTTCGGCCGCGGCCTTGCCCGACAACATGGCGTTATGGTTGCCCTTGATGCGCGGCACATTGACCATGCCCACCGAACAGCCAAGCAGCGCAACACCGGGTGCCACCATCTTGGGCATCGACTGGTATCCGCCTTCGCTGATCGCCCGGGCACCATAGGCCACGCGCTTGCCGCCTTTCAGCAACTCGGCCACCATCGGGTGATGCTTGAACCGCTGGAATTCCATATAGGGGAACAGGTGCGGGTTCTTGTAGTTCAGGTGCACGACGAAACCGACATAAACCTGATTGTTTTCCAGGTGATAGATGAATGATCCGCCCCCGGCATTGCCCCCCAAAGGCCAGCCCATGGTATGGGTCACTGTGCCTTCGCAGTGCTTGTCGGGATCAATCTCCCAGATTTCCTTCATTCCAATGCCGAACTTCTGCGGCTCCTTGCCCTTGGAAAGGTCGTATTTGGCGATCACTTCCTTGGCCAGAGACCCGCGCACGCCTTCGGACAGGAACACGTATTTGCCATGCAACTCCATGCCCGGTTCGGTGCCTTCCCCGATTGACCCGTCGGGTTCAAGCCCAAAGACGCCTGCAACAACGCCCTTGACCCGATCACCATCAAACACCAGGTCCGAACACGCCATGCCCGGGAAAATCTCGACCCCCAGTTCCTCGGCCTGTTCGGCCATCCAGCGGCAGACATTTGCCATCGACACGATGTATTTGCCATGGTTGTTCATCAGCGGCGGCATCGGCCAGTTGGGAATACGGATTTCCCCGGATTGGCCCAGCATGTAGAAATTGTCTTTCTTCACCTTGGTCTTGATCGGTGCGCCCTTGTCCCGCCAATCAGGGATCAACTCGTCCAGCCCGCAAGTGTCCAGCACAGCACCCGAAAGAATATGCGCCCCAACTTCGGAACCCTTCTCCAGCACCACGACCTGCAGGTCCGCATCCAGCTGCTTGAGACGGATCGCTGCCGACAGGCCCGCCGGGCCCGCGCCTACGATCACCACATCATATTCCATCGCTTCGCGTTCGATTTCCGACATGTGCTTCATCCCCTAATCCGCCCGTGCTTCATCATATGGGCAATAATGTTGCGCACCGGATTACATGGTCATGCTGCACTGCGTCAATCATCCCGCGACGTAAAAGCGGCAGTTCCCGGCAAGGAAGCCCGATTATTGCAGGCAAACCCCGTCCCTGTAGGTGCCAACGCTGCGAATGACCTCGCCTTTCGAGGCTTCCTTGCGCACCCCGGTCAGTTCCGAGGCGAGCACCCGCTTGAGCAGGGATTTGAGCAGCGTCACCCGATAGCACGCCACGTTCGGCTCGCCATGGGGCAGGCCGACGCCACTATCATCGGTCAAAAACAGGTATCGGCCGCCGGTCTGCACCGCCGCCTGCCGCAGCAACAGTTCGAACTCTTCCTCTGCCCCGCTGGCGCCAAGCCCGAATATCTGGACATTCTTGCGCGCCGCATCCCGGGCCGCACGCGCGAGGCGGCGTGCCCCTGCCTTGCTGGGCGGTTCGTCGCCGATCTGGAAGATCAACCGCTCGCCGCGCCCCCGGCGCCAGTTCAGCTCAACCGCAGCTTCCATCCCGGCCCCGACCAATTCGTCGCCGCCAAGACCACCGGTCGCCCGCAGGCTGCCGATCCATCGCTGCATCTCCGTCGCATCCGTGGTGAAACCGAAACTGCGCACAGGCGGAAAATCCCCTGGCGATTGATAAGCCACAAGGCCAAAGCGCAGGCTGATCCCCGGTGCGGCCTCGCGCGCGTGACTCACGAGACCCGCAAACTCGCGCTCCAACCAGGCGATCTCGTCGCCCATACTGCCCGAGACGTCGATCACGAAGGCAAGATCAAGGAATTGCGGTGACCAACCACCTTTTGCGCTAATGGCGATCTGCTCATGAACCCCCGCGCGCACGGTCTGGCGCAACTGTGCCTGTTTCTCGTCAATGATACCGATTTCGACCCGCGTCGGAGCGCCCGCGCCGTGAACCGCAGGAAAAACCAAGACCCGACCATCGACACCGGAATAGCCGGAATAGAACGGCTCCTTCGCACCGGGTTTGCGCAGGTTCACTGCCACCCCGGGGGCAGATTGCCCCGACGCATTGACAAGCTGAAGATGCACCGGCTTGCCTGTAACTACGCTTGCCAATCCGGTGCGCCCGGCCATCCGTTTCTGATAGCGCAGGAACGCCGCAAGGTTCAGCCCGTCATCAATATCTCCGGCCGTCACCACCCCGCGCCGGGGTTTCGGCCCCGGATGTGGCATCGGGTGAACAACCGGCGATATCCTCGCCTTGGAGGCCATGGGTTCGGACGTCTCGGTCATCACCGGCGCGGCATGGCTCGGCTTCACCGCGACGTCCCCATAAGGCCCGGCCTCGCACCCTATCAGTAGAGCAGTAACGGCGCTTAGCGACAGCAATCTCGGTAATGTTTTCATGTCAATTCTCCAAAATGTGGTTTTTACACATTTTTCATTCTTGCTTGCCTTTGTCAAGAAAAATGTGCAGATTGCACATCATGACCGGAGTGCTTGATCAAATCCTCGCCCCCCTTGCCCGCCTTGCCGTGGCACGTGGCGTGGTGTTTTCCGACCTGATGGAGCGCCTCAAGGGTCATTATGTCCGCGCGGCGATGCAACTGGCCGAGGGCAAACCCACGGATTCGCGGCTCTCGGTGATGACCGGACTGCAACGCCGCGACATCGCCCGGCTCAAGGAATTCAAATCCAAACCGCGCAAGCCCAATCCCCTGACGCGGCTAGTGGCGCTTTGGCAGACGGACAAGACATATGCCCCCGGCGGCACCCCGCTACCCCTGCCCCGCTCCGGAGACGCGCCCTCCTTTGACAGCCTCGCCCGCGCCATCCGGCAGGATGTGCACCCGCGAACCTTTCTCGATGCACTCGAGGCCGCAGGTACGGTCCGGATCAGCGCTGACGATAGCGTCCAGTTGATCGAAACCGCCTATGTGCCGCTGGGCGATGTTCAGGCGCAGATGGCCTATCTCGCCGACAATGTCGGAGATCACCTCTGCGCGGCCACCGACAACGTGCTCGGGCGAGATCCAGCGCATTTTGAACGCGCGGTGCATTATGGCGGGTTGACGCCGGAACAGATTGAAATCCTTGCTGACCGGTTTCATGCTGGTCAGATGATGCTTCTCGAAGAGCTCAGCCGCGAGGCCAGCGCGATGAAGGCCACCGCCCCGACGGGCGCCACGGCACGATTCCGCGCCGGCGGATATGTCTATTCCACGCAGGGCGACGACGAATGATGCAACGACTGACACATATAACACCCCGCTCCTTGCTGGTGTTGGCGGCGCTGGGGCTCCTGACGCTGAGCGGCTGTACCCCGCCGCAGGATCTGGGCGAACCCATGGCCGAGCCGGTTCTCGCCGCCCCACCCGAGACCACCGAACGCAAGGCCATGCCCACGCCCTGTGACGAGGATGACGACGGCATCGGCGGCACCGGCTGCCCTGTCGAATAACCCGATCCCGCCGAAACACGCCCATTGCCTGCGGCTCCGCTTTGACCTATTGCAATGCGGCCTGCCTTGAGGACAAAGTAAGGCAACTCTTGCACGACCCGCGTGCAGCGTAACGAATGACAATGGCCGAGCAGCAAAGACGGAGCCTGTGCCAATGGACAAGATCCCTATGACCCGCGCGGGTGCCACCGCGCTGGAAGCCGAACTGAAACAGCTCAAATCGGTCGAGCGCCCCGCCATCATCAAGGCGATTGCCGAGGCACGCGAACATGGCGACCTGTCGGAAAACGCCGAATACCACTCGGCCCGCGAAAAGCAGGGTTTCATCGAAGGCCGGATCAAGGATCTCGAAGGCGTACTCGGCCTGGCCGAAGTGATCGACCCGACCTCGCTGTCGGGCACGATCAAGTTCGGCGCCACGGTAACACTGGTGGATGAAGACACTGACGAGGAAAAGACCTGGCAGATCGTCGGCGAACACGAGGCCAATATCGAAAAGGGTCTTCTCAACATCAAATCTCCCATCGCCCGTGCCCTGATCGGCAAGGACGAAGGCGACAGCGTCGAAGTGCGCACGCCGGGGGGCGAGCGCGGCTACGAAGTGCTCAAGATCGTATATGTCTGATGCGCCTTGAGAGGGGCCCGCAATGACCGATCCATCTGACAGCCGGCCAACGCCGCTTGGCATCTATGACCGCCACAACCAGCCCTATATCACCTCCATCGAGGTGATTGCGCTGGTGCTGTCGGTGCTGTGGCTGATCGGGGCGGCGGTCTTCTTCCTGACGCTGGGCCCGACCGAACCGGCACCCGACGCCGAGACGGGCAGCACCGCCAGCCGATTGCAATTCATCATGACCATGCTGGCAATCTTCATGCCGGTGGCGATGATCTGGGTCGCGGCCACCGCCGCACGCGCCTCCAAGGTCATGCGCGAGGAAAGCCAACGCCTGCAAGGCGCCATCGACGCCATCCGCCAGGCCTATGTCGCCCAAAGCCAGGGTCGCGGTGCGGTGATGGACAACAGCGTGGCCCAGAAACTGGACGAGATCGCCGCCGCCCAGCGCAAAACCGAAACCGCTCTGGCCACGTTCCACAGTTCACGCGATGACGGCACCATTCACCCGGTTGAACCCACCCCACCGCCGCCGAGCGCCGAAGAACAGGTCGATCTGCCGCTGGGTACACGGGCCGAGGACATGGCCCCGCGCCTGTCACGAGCCGATTTCATCCGGGCGATGAACTTCCCGGAAACCGCCGAGGACGTGGAAGGCTTCAGCGCCCTGCGCAAGGCGCTCAAGGACCGCCATGCCAGCCAGCTGATCCGAGCCAGCCAGGACGTTCTGACCCTGCTCAGCCAGGACGGCATCTACATGGACGACCTGCGCCCGGACATGGCTCGCCCCGAGATCTGGCGAAAATTCGCCGCCGGGGAACGCGGCCGCCCGGTGGCCGCTCTTGGTGGCGTGCGCGACCGCTCTTCCCTGGCGCTGGCCGCCGGCCGGATGCGCCAGGATTCGATCTTTCGCGACGCGGTGCACCATTTCCTGCGCAAGTTCGACCAGATGTTCACCGAGTTCTGCGAGGCCGCCTCGGATCCCGAGATCACCGAGCTGGCCGACACCCGCACCTCGCGTGCTTTCATGCTGCTCGGTCGGGTCGCCGGAACGTTCGACTGAAATCATCCTGAAGGTGTCGCTGTTTTGATCGATCTCCAAAACAAACCGCGAGATCACCAGACTGCCGGGTGTTGACCCGGCTCCTTTTGGAAGCGGATTACTCCAGAGAAATCCGCGCGACCGTCACACGGCGCCTTGCTCTCAAAAAATTACCAGCCCGCGCGGGAGGTCTGATGACCTCGCGGCGACCCTAGGGCCTTGACACCGCTCGGGCTCTACTTGGTGACGAGCTGTGTAATACCACACTGGAAATCTCACTCTAAATCCCCCGCTCCATCTGCAGCGCCGAGCGGAACCCGAACAGCCATCGCAGCGGCCCCAGATGCTGTTCGCCCGTGGGCCTGAAGCCCTTGTGCTCAGATAGCGCCTTCGCCCGGGGGGTGGTGTCGATTACATCCAGCCGCCCCCGGTCGCATCCCAATGCGCGCGCTTAACAGTAGTGCCGAGCCACCAAGGCACGTTCACTTTCACAGAACCCTTCGGAAATCTCTGCCAAAATCTGCTGTCCCTTAGTGGTTTGCGCGGTCTCGCGCCCACTCACATATCGAACCGCGCCAGAACGCCAAAATGATCCGAGCCCAGCGCCGCACGGGTTTCGGTCCTGGCTCCACCCGGCAGGTTGCTCAGAACGTGGTCGATCCCGATCCACATGCCCAACCGCGGCAATTGAAACGTCACCAGATGATGTCCTAAGCGACGAGTCCCGCTGACCGCTTCGATGCGCGACACCGCATGGCTCCAGGCGACGGCGTTGAAATCGCCACCAATCAGCATCGGCCCCTCCAGCCCCCGCAACACCGGCTCCAGGCGCGCGACGTGGTCGGTCTGACCATAAGGCCAGGGCCAGTGCAGATGCAGCGACACCACCCAGACCGGCCCGTCAGGTCCCTCAACCTGCATCGCCGCCAAACCGTCACGCTCGGCACAGCGTTCGCTGCCGGGCACTTTCGGCAGGCGCGACAGCACCGCAACGCCCCCCACCCGGGCAAAGGGGCAGAAATGCTGCGCCGGGAAATCCGCTTTCAGGTTGTCCAGAACTGCGCGATTGCGCCGCGTGACCTCTTGCAGGGTCACCAGCGTTGCGCCACTGGCCCGGATGTCCGCCACAAGCGACGATCTGTCACCGGCAACAAACAGCAGGTTCTTCTGATAGAGCGCGTATCCCGTTTCGGAGGCGTCGGCGGGCTTGATACCGCTTGCAACGTGGAATCCGATCAAACCGGTCAGGGCCAAGGCCAATGGCCAGCGCAGCCACCTGCTCCAGCCGGTCCAGATCACCGCAATGGCGGCCACGACGCTCAGGGGCAGCTGGAACACCGCAAGACTGTCACCGGCAGGGTGCAACGCCCCGGCAAACCCCGCCACGACCGACAGGCAAGCGACGACCGCCAACATATTCCACAAATGACGCAAAACCGTCCTCAGATCCCGAAACCGCTCCACGGGATATAGGTTACCGGATCGCCCGGTTCCACCACCAGCGCCCCGTCGGGCAGTTCCACCAGCCCCTCGGCCCAGCTCAAACCGCTGACCCGACCCGAGCCTTCGGATTTGAACACCTCGACCCGGCCGTCGCGGATGCGGGCACGCAGGTATTCACGCCGCCCCGGCTTCTTGCGCTTAGCGAACGCCGCCGGCACCTGGAACCCTTGCGGCTTGCGCCATCCCCGTCCGGCCAGAAGCCCCAGCGCCGGCAGGCCAAAGACACACGCGGTCACCATCGCCGCCACCGGGTTTCCCGGCAGGCCAAAGACCGGCGCCCCGTTCCACAGGCCCAGCGCCAGAGGCCGCCCCGGTTTCAGCGCCATCCGCCACAGCGCCATGGCGCCAGCCTGCCCCAACAGGGCCGAGACATGATCCTCATCCCCAGCCGAGGCCCCGCCCGAGGTCAGGATCGCATCGGCGGTTCTGGCGGCCTCGTCCAGCGTCGCCCGCAGGCTGGCGCGGTTGTCCGGCACCCGCCCCATATCCACCGGCACATGGCCCGCGCGCTCGATCAGCGCCAGAAGCATCGGGCGATTGGCGTCGAATATCTGCCCCGGCCCGGCGGGCTGACCTGGATCGACCAGCTCGTCCCCGGTCGAGACCACCGCCACCTTGAGCGGTTTGCGCACCGTGACACCCGCTCCGCCCGTCGCCGCGATCAAGGCCAGATCGGGCGCGGTCAACACACGGCCCTCGGCCAAAATTTCCTGCCCCGCCTCCACATCCTCGCCGGCGCATCGCGTGTTGGCCCCGGCCCGGACGCCCGCGCGAAACGCCACCTCACCGGCGCCCAGTTGCACGTCCTCTTGCAGCACCACCGTATCGACCCCTTCCGGCAATGCCGCCCCGGTCAGAATGCGGATCGCGTGGCCCGGCGGAACCGTGCCGTCAAACCTGATCCCCGCCGCAGCCCGGCCCGCCACCAGCGGAAGAACCGGATCGCCCTCGGGCAGGCTGGAATGGGCAAACCCATAGCCGTCCACCGCTGTATTGGGCAGCGGCGGGTTAGACCGTTTTGCCACCACTGGTGCCGCAAGAGTCCGCCCCAACACCGCCTCAAGCGGCAGCACCTCGGTCGCTGTGACCGGCGACAACCGGTTTTCCAGCAGCGCAAGCGCATCATCCACCGGTGCCCAATCCACCCCCGGCGGCAGGGCAAAACAATCATCCTTCAAGGCAGGCGGTTTCAGGGCCAGTGCCTGCCGCGCTGCGGCTTCGAACGCGGGCTCATACCCCAGCCCAAAAATCCAGCCCTCTTCCCGTGCTTGCGGCTCCTCGACAGCAAGCATCTCGGCCAGCACGTCCGGGTCCAGCGCCGCAATCGCCGCCACCAGCACCCGCACCTGCGCCGCATCCTTGATCTCGCCCTCCCGCTGCCCCTCGGCCACAGCCTTGCGAATAAGCGAGGGCCAGACTTCGACCAGCGCCAATGGTGCATCGTCGAGTGGTTCAAACGGCCAGGCCGCTGCGCCAAACGCCTCGCGCAACCGCCACAGCACCGGCAGGCCCATCATCATCTGCCCGCCGACCGAACCGGCCCCCGCCATCTGCCAGCAGGAAAACGCCCCCCTGGCACGGGCTTCGGCCAGACGCCATTCCGGCAGGGCATCACAGTCCCGCGCCCGCCCCTTCCTGGGCAATCCGGCAACGTCCCGTTTCAACCCATTGCCCCAAAACGGCCCGGTGCCGTCAAACAGCCGATTGATTCGCCCGGCGACATCGAACCGGTTGTTGCCTTTGGGGTCATCCTCGATCCGGTCGGCAAACCACTGCCACAGGGTCAGCGGGTCATCCTTGCCGACCAACGCCCGCGCCAATCCGTTTGGATAGCCGAACGGGAAGTCGAACCCCGCCAGCACCCGGCGACCCGCGTCGATTTCTTCACCGATCCGCGTGCGCAGCCAATCCTCGGCCGAGTTCCGGTTGCGATGATAGACAGCCGCCTCGCCCGCCACACAGGTCCAGATCGCATCCGCCTTGGGCTTGGCCCCGCGATCGTTGCCGCCGGACCAGTCGACCATGATGAACGTGTCAAACCTCTGTTTCACGCGCCAGCTCCGCCTCGATGAAATCCGCAATCGCGCAGGTGTCGTCCAGATCGAACACCGGGCGATCCAATTCGGGCGCCGCGTCACTCGCCACCGCCCGCACGCTGGCATCCCCCGGCGCAATCAGGTCCTGCCCGGTCTCGGCCCGATGCGCCTCGATCTTGGGATGGCTTTCCCGCTTGTAGCCCTCGACCAGCACAAGGTCGCACGGGTCCAGCTTGCCCAAGAGCTCTCCCATCGACGGCTCCGGATCGTCGCCCATTTCGCTCATCAGTGCCCAGCGCTTGGACGACGCCAGCATCACCTGCGCCGCACCCGCCATCCGATGGCGATGACTGTCGCGCCCCTTCTGGTCGACGTCGAACGCATGATGGGCATGTTTCAACGTTGCCACCCGCAGTCCACGCGCCGTGAACTCACGCACCAGCCGTTCCATCAACCCGGTCTTGCCCGAGTTCTTCCAGCCGACAACGCCAAAGACCTTCATGCCGCCCCCTCCAGATAGCCCTGTGCCAACTCAAGGTCCTCTGGCGTGTTCACGTTAAAAAACGGTGCAGGCGTGGCGTCGGGAAACATTGCCTCGCGCCCGCCATGGGCATCAGTCCACATCACCACCTTGCGCAGGCCCCCGTTCAGAGCCGCCCGCAGATCATCGCGCAAAGCCACGGGCCACAAACCAAAAGTCGGCTGCCGGCCATCTTCGGTCCGCGACAGAACCAGCGGGTTTTCCATACCGACTGCGGCCTCCTGCAATCGTGCCACCAGATCGGTCGGAAAAAACGGCGTGTCCGCAGCGGCGCTTACGATCGTCTCGGCCCCCTGTTCAACCGCCCAGTCCATCCCCGCCAGCACCCCGGCCAGCGGCCCGACAAAGCCGTCGATACTGTCTGCCAGCACCGGCAGACCAAACGCGGCGAAGCGTTCGGGATCGCCATTGGCATTCAATGCCATCCCCGCCACTTGCGGTGCCAGACGGTCAACGACGTGGGACAAAAGCGTGCCCTGCCCCAAAGGCAGCAGCGCCTTGTCGCCGCCGCCCATCCGGGTCGCAAGACCTCCGGCGAGGATAACTCCAAGCGGTGCATTCATTCTCTGCTCCCGACAACGGGCGCGGCAAGAGTTTTCAAAAACTGTTGGCAAAACTCTTCGAAGACTTTTAGTCCGCCACTTTTTTTCACAGCCCTGCCCTCGCTTCCTTGTACCACCCTAGAATAGCGGTTTTAAACTCGGCCACATCACCGCCCTGCGCGGCAAACAAACGATCCGGGACCACCAGCCCCTGGTTGCCATAAACGGCGACAAGCATCTTCCTGCCCACGATCACTTGCGAAATATCGCGCCAGTCGAAATGACTGTGACTGCGGCCATTGGCGAGATGGATACCGCCTGCATCAAGCCGAAGGCGTTGGCCCTGCACGATCCGGGCGGTGCAATAGGCATCCACATGGCGCGCAGCAAGCACGCGTTGCAGGACCAATGGCAACACCGCGATGAAAATCGCCACTCCGTAGTAGAGGCCAGTCGCCCCATTCAACGTCACCCCAAACCACCCCATCACCATGAAGGAGAGAACAAAGCCCGCAATTGCATAGGTCGCACCACGCCAGAAACTGCTTGCCAGATAGGCCACCCGCCACCAACCATTGAAAATGGCGCGATGGGCCGATTGCAATCCCCTGCGGATCTCGGTTCGTGTCGGTTTGTACACCGCCTCGAAAGCCGCTTCGCTCATCCCTTGCCCGCCCCCTTGCGCCGATGCTTGCCATCTTCCTCGGGGACCGCTCCCACATCCGCATCCCAGACCAGCCGCTCCTCGCCGCTGAGACAGACAAACCTCTGCCCGCGCAGCCGCCCGATCAGGGTCAACCCGACCTGCCGGGCAATTTCCACCCCCCAGGCGGTAAAACCCGAGCGCGACGCCAGCACCGGAATGCCCATCAGCGCCGTCTTGATCACCATCTCCGAAGTCAGCCGCCCGGTGGTGTAGAGGATCTTGTCCCCTGCCTCGGCTTTCTCTGAAAACATCCATCCCGCGATCTTGTCGACCGCGTTGTGCCGGCCCACATCCTCCATGTAGACCAGCGGCCGATCCCGCTGGCACAGCACCGTGCCGTGGATCGCCCCGGCCTCGAGATACAGCGACGGGATCCGGTTGATCTTGTGTGACAGCGCATAGAGCTCCGAGGTCCGCACCTCGCCCCCCGGCAATTCCACCTTGTCGAGCCCCTCCATCATGTCGCCAAACACCGTGCCGACTGCACAGCCGCTTGTCCGGGTCTTGCGTGCCAGCTTGTCCTCGTAACTGGTTTCGTGCGCCGTGCGCACCACCACGGTGTCGAGTTCTTCGTCGTAGTCGACCCGGGTGACCTCTTCGCTGTCGCCCAGCATGCCCTGATTGCGCAGGAATCCCAACGCCAGGTACTCTGGATAATCACCGATGGTCATGGCCGTTACGATCTCGCGGGAATTGAGAAATATCGTCAACGGGCGTTCTTCCACCACGCGAGTCTCTACCGGCTGACCCATATGGTCGACCCCTTCGACAGCCCGGGTCAAACGGGGCGCATCCGGGTCCGGCGTGATCAGAAGTTCCCCTACGTCAAGGCGAGCAGACAATTGAAGTTTTCCCCTCAAACGAGTATCCATTTGTATTACTTTCAATTTATGGTCTTCCCATGCCGCCTGCCAGAGTTAATTCCACCTTTTGGGCCGGTGTCCGGACAAGCGCCCCGTTTATCCTTGTCATTGTGCCTTTTGCGTTGCTTTTCGGCGTGGTGGCGACCGAGGCCGGGCTGACGATTTTCGACACGCTGGCCTTTTCGCTGGCGGTGATTGCCGGGGCGGCCCAATTCACGGCGTTGCAGCTGATGCAGGAACACGCCCCGACCATCATCGTGCTCATATCGGCCCTGGCCGTGAACCTGCGGCTGGCGATGTATTCGGCCGCCCTGACACCTCATTTCGGGGCAGCCCCGCTTTGGATTCGCGCCCTGGCCGCCTATACGATCGTCGATCAGAGTTTTGCCTGCGCAACCACGGCCTTTGATGAAAATCCGCACTGGACCATGCGCCAGAAGCTGGCTTTCTATTTCGGGACCTGCACACCGCTTTTGCCACTGTTTATCGGTGCAGTTCTGGTCGGCGGTCTGATTGGCAAGCAGATTCCGCCGGAATTTGCCCTGGATTTTGCCGTGCCGATCACGTTCCTGGCGATTATCGCACCGATGCTGCGCACCGTCGCCCACCTGGCGGCGGCGCTAGTGGCCGTTGTTCTGGCATTGACCCTGGCCTGGGTGCCTTTTGATCTGGGCCTCCTGATCGCAGGGATGGGGGGAATGATCGCAGGGGCCCGGGTCGAAGCGCAGGCCGAAACGCGCATCCGCCGGGAAATGGCGCAATGACCGCCGATCCGGCCATCGACAAGCTGACACTCTGGATCGTCATCCTCGGGCTGGGGCTGGGCAGCTACCTGCTGCGTTTCCTGTTTCTCGGGGTGATCGGCAACCGCACGATCCCGCTCTGGATTCTACGCCATCTGCGCTACACCGCCGTGGCCGTGATTCCGGCCCTGGTCGCCCCGATGATCCTGTGGCCGGCGGCAACCGGCGAACAAACCGATCCGGCCCGCCTAGCCGCCGCCGCGGCGACTCTGGCCGCCGGGCTGCTGACCCGCAATGTGCTCGTGGCAATCCTGACCGGAGCGGCCGTGCTCTATACACTGCTCTACGCTCTGGGCTGACGTTCCGATACGTTCTTTCGCCCCCTCCCGGCAGATTGCCATGAGCAATCGCCTGGTGTGGCAACGCCTGTCGGGCGGGGTGGCATCCTACTGCTTCTTGGTCTTGGCGAACCGTTCGGGATCCCACGCCTCAAGCAGGCGGGAATTATCGTCGCTGTCATATTCATGCAGCACCGATTCCCGTACCCCGGGGACCTGACGAAACTGATCGGCAAGCTTGACTGGGTACATGCCCTGGCGCAACCCCTCCATCCCCGGCAACCGCCGCAGGATACCACTGGTGGAATGGGCGCAATAGGCGTTGGGCACGGCGCCGTTTTCCTTCGCCAGTTTCAGCGCCAGCTCAGCCACTTCGGGGCTAACATCCAGCTCCTGTACGACCACATGCCAGGTTTCGCGCGCATGATAGCGGGTATAGATGTCGGCGATTTTCGGCGTGATCCCGAACAGCACGTCATTGCGTTCCGGCACCACCGGGTGCACGAAGCTGCCAGACGGGTCAAAAATCACTCGCTGCGAGCCGTTGACCATCAGCGAGGAATGCCCACCGGCACCAGTTTCGTTGCTGATCATGGTAAAAAGGGTCAGCCGCGCCGGTCCCGGTTCGCGGTATTTCACCCGCTGAACGTCTTCCTCGGGTGCCCAGACCGGATCGGCGGCGCATCCCGCCAGAACCCCCATCACCAGAACGGCAAGAAGCGTCTTGTGCATGCTAAACCCCCGACATGTACCTGTTTTGGCACCAGAAACCCTACCGCCTGCCCCGGCTCAATGCACCGTCGGAACCGGCAATTTCGACCTTCGATCAGGCCCCGATCAGGGCCAGCACGATCAAGATCACGCCAATTGCGATCACCGACTTGGTCGTGAACTTGATGAACCCGTCAAAGGTCTTTTCCTGGACGAAAGTGTTCATTTCACCGTGTTTATGTTCAGCCATGTTCGCGCTCCAAAATTGCAGGTTTCCGCCTCAATACTGGATTCGTGCGCGCCTGTCACGGGGCTGTGCATCACAATTACCGGATCATTTCGGCCCTTTCCCCCTTGGCCCACACATGCGATATGCCGCCCATGCTGGACGAAACCGACGATATCCACCCGCTGTTTACCGGGGCGCCCAAATCCACCGCGTTCAAGAAACTGCGCAAGCGGTTGGTGGCGAACGTGCGCGAGGCGGTCGAACATTACGGCATGATTGAGCCCGGGGGAAAATGGCTGGTCTGCCTCTCGGGTGGCAAGGACAGCTACACGCTGCTTGCCATTCTACACGAACTGAAATGGCGTGGATTGCTGCCGGTCGAGCTTCTGGCCTGCAATCTCGACCAAGGTCAGCCGGGGTTCCCGGCCACGGTTCTGCCCGAGTTTCTGGAACGAATGCAGGTACCGCACCGGATCGAATACGAGGACACCTATTCCATCGTCATGGACAAGATCCCCCAGGGCCGGACCTATTGTTCGCTCTGTTCGCGCCTGCGCCGTGGCAATCTCTATCGTATTGCCCGCGAAGAGGGTTGCACCGCGGTGGTGCTGGGCCATCACCGCGATGACATCCTTGAGACCTTCTTCATGAACCTCTTCCATGGCGGGCGTCTGGCGACGATGCCGCCCAAACTGGTGAATGAAGAGGGAGACCTGTTCGTCTATCGACCGCTGGCCCACGTGGCCGAAGCCGATTGCGAGAAGTTCGCCACCGCGATGGCCTATCCGATCATCCCCTGCGACCTGTGCGGATCACAAGACGGGCTGCAACGCCAGCAGGTCAAGGCGATCCTTGATGGTTGGGAGAAAAACGCGCCGGGTCGACGCCAGGTGATGTTCCGCGCCCTGATGAATGCCCGGCCCAGCCACCTGCTCGATCCCAAACTGTTCGATTTCCAGGGGCTCACGACCAACCCGACCGGCAATCGATAGTCGCAGGCACGCACCTGCGTCACGCAGGGCCGCACGGCCCCGTATCTCTGGATGAGCGCCGCTTGATCCTCGTCAGTCCCGACCCGTCGCACATTTTGCGACCATCTGTTTCCCCCAGGCCCGCACGCTTCCCTTTCGTGTCGGGAAATCCCGGCCGCCGTTAAGCCCCTGTTGAGAGTGCCGCGCCTAAGGTGGCGCACCCCCACGACACGGGGCCAGCAGCAAGGGAAAAGGACATGGGTCTTCGGAACGGCGATTTTCGCGACAAAACCCTCGTCACCAGTGGCCGCACCGTCCTGCACCGCCTGTTGGGCGGTCCGCAGGCGCTGGCGCTTCTGCCGGCTCTGGCGCTTGGGGCCTACTGGACCGCCGGCGAGACCGGGCTTGTGGTCGTGGCCCTGGGGATTCCGCTTCTGGTCCTGCTTGTTGGTGATATCGATCCGCCACTGGCCGGCATTACAGGGCCGATCGACATGGTCACGGGCCTGCCGCTGGCCGACACAATCGAGGAAAGACTTGAAATCGCCCTGACCCAGGCCCAGACACGCGGCCTTAAGACCGGCTGCCTGCTGCTTCGGATCGAGGATTTCGCAACATTCATCGACCGCCAGGGCGCCACCGCCGGGGACCAGGTCCTGGAAAAATGCGCCGCGCTGCTGCGCGGCGCCCTGCGCGACGGCGACCACCTGGCCTGGATGGGCCAGGGCACATTCGGCGTCGCGTTCAAGGCAGTGCCAAATCTCGATCTCGAAGTGGCCATTCAACTCTCGTCCCGCCTCCAGACCACCCTGGAAGAGCCGATCGCGCTTGCGGGCGGCACCGTCTACCTCTCGGCCGGGATCGGGTTTTGCCTGTCCACGCGCAGCCCCGAAAAAACCGGGCGCGGCATGATCAAGGGGGCGCAGATCGCCCTGGACGAGGCCCTGCGCGCCGGGCCCTCGGCCATCCGGGTCTATTCACAAGAAATGGGCCACGTCCGCGAAAGCCGGGAAACCCTGCGCGATGACGCCCTGATGGCACTTGAAAACGGCGAGATTGCGCCTTGGTTCCAGCCGCAGATTTCAACCGATACCGGCCGCGTCACCGGGTTCGAGGCGCTGGCCCGCTGGATCCATCCGCAACGCGGCATCGTCCCGCCGGGGGAGTTCCTGCCCTTTCTCGAACGCGCCGATCAGATGGAGCGTCTCGGCGAGATCATTCTCTACGGGGCGCTCAAGGCGGTCACCGCCTGGGACAGTGCCGAGGTCACGGTGCCCTGCGTCGCGGTGAATTTCACCGGCAAGGAGCTGCGCAATCCCAAGCTCGCCGACAAGATCGGCTGGGATCTCGACCGGTTCGACCTGACCGCCGACCGGCTGACCATAGAGGTGCTGGAAACCGTCGTCATAGGCTCGCCCGAAGACACAGCCGCCCGCAACATCACCGCCCTGGCGGCCATGGGCTGTCGCATCGACCTGGATGATTTCGGTACCGGGTACGCCTCGATCTCGGCCATTCGCCGCTTTGCCATCGAACGGATCAAGATCGACCGCAGTTTCATCACCCATGTTGATCAGGACCCCGAGCAACAGCGCATGGTCTCGGCGATCCTGTCGATGGCTGATCGGCTGGGCCTCGAAACCCTGGCCGAAGGGGTCGAAACCGCCGGGGAGCACGCCATGCTGGCCCAGCTGGGTTGCCGTCATGTGCAGGGATTCGGTATCGCCCGACCGATGCCGTTCGACCAGACCATCGACTGGATCACCCGGCACGAGGCCAAACTGGCGCAAGCGCCCTCGATTGGCCGAAAATCAGGGTGACGCGTCCAAAGCGATTCCATCTCCAACCCGGCACTGTCACGCCCACACGGCGTCTAGCCCGCGAGTTTCCTGTTTGATTTCGCCGCAATCCGCCCCGGCACGGCAATAACAGCTTGACCTTTGTGCCCATGGGCTGTTGAACCGGCCCCACCCGAAAAACCAAGCGCGTGGGCCCAAGATGGAAGACCAGAACAAGAACCTCATCCTCGCCATCGCATTGTCGATGCTGGTGATCATCGGCTGGTCGATCATGTTCCCGCCGCCCGAACCGCCGGTTGATCCCACTGATCCGGCCGCGACCACCGCAGCCACAGGCACCACTCCCACCGCCGAAACCCCCGCAACCGGTGGCCCGGTGGCCGACGCCCCGGCAGGCGCGACGCCCGCCACTTCGGACGACACCGCCTCGGCGCTGGAAACCGCTCCGCGCGTCAAAATCGAAACCCCTTCGGTCACCGGCACAATCTCGCTTCTGGGCGGGCGTATCGACCAACTGTCGCTCAAGGATTACCGCGACACGCTGGACGAAGGGTCGGACATCGTTACCCTCCTGTCGCCCTTCGGCACCGACCAGGCCTATTATGCGCTCTATGGCTGGGCGCCCGGTGCAGGCCTCGCCCCCGAGGACGTCCCCGGCCCCAATACGCTCTGGTCGGTGGAAAACGGCGACAGCCTGACACCCTCGAGCCCGATCACGCTCAGCTGGGCCAATAGCAAGGGCATGACCTTCCGCCGTACCATCTCGGTTGATGACAAGTTCATGTTCAACGTCACCCAGTCGGTTGAAAACGGCTCGGACGACACAGTGTCCATGGCCCCCTATGGCATCCTCGCCCGCCACGGCGAACCCGCCGACATGAAGAACTTCTTCATCCTGCACGAAGGCGTTGTCGCCATGGCCGACGGCGAGTTGGCCGAGATCGACTATGACGACATCGTCGATTACCCGCTCGACCCGAACGAAGGTGCCAAAGCCGAGGTCACTCGCGTCACACAAAGCGGTTGGATCGGCTTTACCGATCACTACTGGATGACAACCCTGATCCCAGCCGACGGCGCTTTCAAATCGGTTACCAAATACGACGACCGCCGCAATATTTTCCAGACTGAGACGGTACAATCGACGCAACAACTCACCCCTGGGACCAGGGTCGAAGTCTCTTCACGCCTTTTTGCTGGTGCCAAGGAATGGGCCGCGATCCGCACATACGAGAACGAGCATAACGTCAAGGGCTTCCTCGATTCGATCGACTGGGGCTGGTTCTTCTTCCTGACCAAGCCGATGTTCGCCCTGCTGCACTGGCTCAATGGCCTTATCGGCAACATGGGCTGGGCGATCATCGCCCTGACGGTGGTGATCAAGGTCATTCTCTTCCCGCTGGCCTACAAATCCTATGCCTCCATGGCCAAGATGCGCGAGCTTCAGCCGCAGATGGAGAAGATCAAGGAGACGGCCGGCGACGACCGCCAGAAGCTGCAACAGGAGATGATGGCGCTCTACAAGAAGGAAAAGGTCAACCCGGCGTCGGGCTGCCTGCCAATCCTTCTGCAGATCCCGATCTTCTTCTCGCTCTACAAGGTGATCTTCGTCACACTCGAGCTGCGCCATGCGCCCTGGGTCGGCTGGATCAACGACCTTTCCGCACCCGATCCCAGCTCGCTCTTCAACCTTTTCGGCATCTTGCCCTGGGACGGCCCCGAGCCAGGTTCGATCATGGCGATCCTGTTCCTCGGCATCATGCCGATTGCGCTCGGCGTTTCGATGTGGCTGCAGCAGAAACTGAACCCGGCCCCCACCGATCCGGTTCAAAAACAGATTTTCGCCTGGATGCCTTGGGTCTTCATGTTCATGCTGGGCAGCTTTGCCAGCGGCCTGGTGCTCTACTGGATCGCCAACAACGTGATCACCTTCACCCAGCAATACCTGATCATGCGCAGCCACGGCTATAAACCGAACGTGTTCGGCAACATCCGCTCCAGCCTCAAGCGCGACGGTGGGGACAGCGCGTGACGGCGCACCTCGCCCAGATCTGGCGCCACCCGGTCAAGGCCCATGGCCGCGAACGGATCGACATGGTCACGCTCGAAGAGGGCAAGGCCATGCCATGGGACAGGGTCTGGGCGATTGCACATGAACGCTCGTGCTTTGACGTCGAGCGCCCCGGCTGGAACCCGCCGGGCGATTTCTCACGCGGCGCCTCAAGCCCCCGGCTGCAACAGATCGAATGCATGACCGATCCGGCGTTTCGTTCGATCACCTTCTTTCACCCGGACCGTCCGGCGCTCACGATCAACCCGGCAGATCACGGCGATGGCTGCGAATTCATCCAATGGGTTATGCCGATCTCGCTTGGCGCCAAGCTCCTGCCGTCGCGCTTTGTCCGCGCGCCGGACGAGGCGATGACCGATACCGGCTACCAGTCGATCTCGCTGATGAACCTGGCCTCGCACCGCGCCTTGGAAGGTCGCCTGGGGCGCGAGATTTCGTCGCTGCGCTGGCGCGGCAATTTCCTCGTTGACGGTCTGGCCCCCTGGGAAGAATTCGATCTCATCGGCAACACCATCCGTATCGGCAAGGCCGAGATGGAGGTGGTCGAACCCGTCGGGCGCTGCCGCATGACCGAGGCCAATCCCGAAACCGGAAAACGTGACGCCGACACGCTGGGCACCTTGCGCGAGGCCTATGGCCACTCCAATTTCGGCATTTACCTCAAGGTCACCAAATCCGGCCATGTGCAGGAAGGCGACCAGATCGAGGTGCTGACCTGATGCAACTTGCCTTTCCATTGGCCGAAGAGCCCAACGAAATCACTCGCGAAAAAGGCCGCAAGCTGTTTGCCGGCGGCACGGCCGAGTTCATCAAAGGCGTGGTTGCCATGTCCGGCCTGCCCCCCGCCGACCGGATCGAAATCTGCTTTGCCGGACGCTCAAACGTCGGCAAATCTTCCCTGATCAACGCGCTCACCGGTCGCAACGGATTGGCCCGGGCCTCTAACACCCCCGGCCGCACCCAGGAAATCAACTTCTTCTCGATCGAGCCCGACCATTACCTTGTCGACCTGCCCGGTTATGGCTTTGCCAACGCGCCGGTCGCAGTGGTTGCAAAATGGCAGAAACTGCTGAAACAATACCTCTCGGGCCGCGCATCGCTGCGCCGCGCCTTCGTGCTGGTCGATGCCCGCCACGGCATCAAACCAGTGGACGAGGAAATCATGTCCCTTCTCGACAGCTCCGCCGTGACTTTCCAATGCGTGCTGACCAAGTCTGACAAGGTCAAACTGAAAGACCGTGAACGTGTGCTGAAGCAGGTGCGCGAGAGGCTCTCGAAACATCCCGCCGCCTATCCCGAACTGGTGCTTACCTCGTCGGAAAAGGGTGACGGCATCGAGACCCTGCGCGCCATAATCGCCAGTCTGATCTAGACGCAGACACAGGACTATTTCGATCAAGAAAGAGCAAACATCCCTGCTCTTTCTTGACACAAATACTCATTTCCAAACCATCAGCAGGTGCCGCGATCCCAGATTGCTCGTCGCCTCGCCCCCATCTGGACAAGAGCGCGCGGTAGCGCACATTTTGATCAGGCAACCTCAAACATGCTGCCCGCCATTGATCTCGATCTCTGTGCCGGAAATGTAAGAGGAAGCATCGGTGCACAGGAAAAAGATCGTTGCCGCCACTTCCTCGGGTTGACCCAATCGGCGCAGCGGGATCTGCTCAACCAGCGTTTCGGTCCCCGGCGACAGGATCGCGGTTTCGATCTCGCCCGGCGCGATTGCATTGACACGCACCCCCATCGGTCCGAAATCATGCGCCATTTCGCGGGTCAGCGCCTTCAATGCCGCCTTCGACGTGGCATAGGCTGCCCCTGCAAAGGGATGCACCTCGTTACCTGCAATAGACGTCACGTTCACCACTGCTCCCTTGGCAGCGGTCAATTCCTCTTTCAACCCTCGCGCCAGAACAACGGAAGCAAAGAAATTGACATGAAACACCTTGCCCCAATCCGCAAGATCGGTGGTCAGTGTATTCAAACGTTCGCCTTCCGGTCCTTTTGGCGACACGCCGGCATTATTGACGAGCGCGTCCAGCCGGCCATTCAGGCGTGAACGAATGTCCTCCACTGCCCGCATCGTGTCCTTGGGATCGCTCAGATCGATTTCGACATGGTTTTCCGCGCCGCCACCCCAGGGACATTCCGCCGGAAACGGGTGGCGCGAACAGGTAATTACCCGCCAGCCTTCACGATTGAACCGCCGCACCGTGGCATGTCCGATCCCGCGGCTGGCCCCGGTCAAAAGCATTGTTTTCTTCTGCATCTCTCTCAAGCTCCCTCTCTGACGGTGGGTTTGTTCCAGCATCCCCCATTGCGGTCCGATTGACCAGTGGCTTGGCACCATCCCGCGAAAGGCGTAAAGCAAGGTTTAACAACGACCCCGGACCAGACATGAGACAGCAGAACATGAAACGCGACTGGATTGCCACCGCCCGGACCTTGTCCGAGGCCCTGCCTTATCTGCAGCGCTATACCGGCGCCATCGTGGTGGTGAAACTGGGAGGCCACGCCATGGGCAGCGACGAGGCAATGGAGCTGTTTGCCCGCGACATGGTGCTGCTGCGTCAGGTCGGCGTGAACCCGGTGATCGTCCATGGCGGCGGCCCGATGATCAATGAAATGCTGAAACGTCTCGACATCCAGTCCGAATTCGTCAACGGAAAACGGGTCACAGATGCCGCCACCATGGAAGTGGTGGAAATGGTCCTGTCGGGTCGCGTCAACAAGCGCATCGTTCAGGCCATCGGTACCCAAGGTGGCACCGCCGTGGGCCTCTCGGGAAAGGATGCAAGTCTTGTCACCTGCACCCCGACCGCCCCCGCACTTGGCTTTGTCGGCACCCCGTCCGCGGTAAACCCCGCCATCCTGCACCAGCTGTTCGAGGCCGGCGCGATCCCCGTGATTGCGCCTCTTGGCGGGGGTGAAAGCGGCGAAACCTTCAACATCAACGGCGACACCGCCGCCGGTGCCATTGCCGCCGCGCTCAAGGCCGACCGGTTGCTGCTTCTGACCGATGTCGAAGGCGTCAAGGACAAGTCCGGCGCGCTGCTGACTGATCTCGAGGCCAGCCAGATCCATACCCTGATCAAGGACGGCACCATCGGCGGCGGCATGATCCCGAAAACCGAAACCGCACTGCATGCGCTCGAAGGTGGCGTCCGCGCCGCTGTCATCCTCGATGGCCGTGCGCCGCACGCGGTGCTGCTCGAGCTTTTCACCGAGCACGGTGCCGGCAGCCTAATTCGCGAAACAGTGTGACCCGATCCGCCATGCAAAACGAAGCGCTCATCCGGTTTTCGATCTTCCTCGGCCTCTTCGCCCTTTTCGCCACGCTCGAGGCCCTGGCGCCGCGGCGCGACAGGACGCAGCCGCGCGCCACCCGCTGGACGACCAACTGGGGAATGACCGTTCTCAACGCCGTCACCTTGCGCGGCCTGGCACAGGCGCTGGCAATGCCGCTTCTCGCCGTCGGTGCGGCTGTGGACGCAAGCGTCAATGGCTGGGGCCTACTCAACACGCTCGACTGGCCGATATGGATTGAGATTACCGCTGCGGTGCTGTTTTTCGATTTTGCCATATGGGCCCAGCACCTGATCACCCACAAGATCCCGATCCTGTGGCGGTTGCACCAGGTGCATCATGCCGATCGCGACATCGACGTGACCACCGCAATCCGCTTCCACCCGGTTGAAATCGCCCTCTCGATGCTGCTCAAGATCGGCCTTGTCTACCTGATCGGCCCGGCAGCCCTCGCCATCATCCTGTTCGAGATCATCCTCAACGGCACCGCCATGTTCAACCACGCCAACATGGCCCTGCCCCCGGCGCTGGATCGCTGGCTGCGTCTTGTCCTCGTCACCCCCGACATGCACCGGGTGCATCATTCCACCCTGCGCGCCGAACATGACAGCAACTACGGTTTTGCCCTGTCGATCTGGGACCGGTTATTTCGCACCTATACCGCTCAGCCGGACAAGGGCCACGAAGGCATGGAAATCGGTCTGAGATGGCGCGACGACAAACCGTCAAAACTGGGCTGGGCTCTGCTTTTGCCCTTCCGAAACAAGTGACATTTTCGCCGGAACCGGAAATCCACGCCCTGCGCACTATGGGCGGGCTTCGTGATCGTGGCCATACCATCCTGCTTCTGGGTCCAAATGAACCCGGCTTCTGGGCCCATTTCACTACCCAGCCGGAATACGACGACGGCAAGCCGGATCCGCTGGATCGCTGGTCCGAGCGGGTCATCGCCGAGTTGGCCGAGGAATGGGGCGGCGCCCCGATCTTTCCCTCCGACGGCCCACCCTACCCGCCGTTTCAGGACTGGGCCCTGCGATCCGGTCGTGCATGGATCTCGCCGGTCGGCATGCTGGTTCATGGCGAGGCCGGATTGATGGTGTCGTTTCGCGGAGCCGTCATCATCACCGGTGACGAGCCGCTGCCCGGCCCGCTGGCAAATCCTTGCGACAGCTGCACGGAAAAACCCTGCCTCTCCGCCTGCCCGATCGGCGCTCTGGGCGCAGGCGACTATCAGGTGCAGGCCTGCCGCGACCACATCAAGACCGATCGGGGGCAAGACTGTATGACGCAGGGCTGCGCTGTTCGGCGTGCTTGTCCCGTGTCCCGCTCCTATGGCAGACTTCCGGCACAATCCGCTTTCCACATGAGGGCCTTTGCATGAGTCTCCGCCTGATCCTGATGCGCCACGCCAAATCCAGCTGGGACAATCCCGATTGGGAGGACAAGGAACGCCCGCTGAACAAACGTGGCCGCCGCTCGGCGGTGGCACTCGGCAAATGGCTGGAAGAGAACGATTACAAGCCCGACATCGTGCTCTGCTCCAGTTCCATCCGCACCCGCGAAACTCTCGATGGGCTCAAGCTGGGCGTCGTGCCGACCAAGTACCTCGACGATCTCTACCATGCCTCCACCGGCGTCATCCTCGAAAGCCTGCGCGACAACGGGGCCGGAAAAACGGTTCTGGTCATCACCCACAACCCGGGTTGCGCCAATTTCGCCGACCGGATTCTGGCCGCACCGCATGATCACGACAAGTTCCACCAATACCCCACCGGCGCCACGCTGGTGACCGACCTGCCGGTCGATAGTTGGGACGATGCCGCCTTCCATTCGGGCGAGGTGGTTGATTTCGTCGTGCCCCGCGAATTGGTCAACTGAATCAGGACCAACCTCTGCCGTAGAAACAGGTTGGGAGCCTGAAGCGGGCATTGGCAAAACGCTCGCAAAGACGCACAATCGCCAGACCTTAGAGTGGCGATCAAACGTTGGTGAGGGTCGCTTTTTCCTCGCAAAATCGACGCGGACTCACAGCGTTTCACGCCTCTCTATATCGCCAGCACAGCCTGCGCGCCCCTCCCGGCAGATTTTCCTATCAACATCGCCTGGCGGGTCAATTCCGGCGACTGCGCGGCGGGCAGAGGCGCTTGACCCACGCAGGCATTGACTAGCCAACGGCCGCTCGGGGACCATAACCAGCCCTGTCCCCTTCAAACAGCGGCCTCGGCCTCTGCCCGCATCACGTCACGCTGTGCCACGCTTTCATGCAGGCGTTCTGACCGGTCCGCCCCGACCACACGGCGTTTGCGGATCAGAAACAGCTTGCCCCAGCCCATCCAGGTTCCCACCGAAGGTGCGGTCGGCTCGGTGGGAAACGCCGCGCGCCAATCCATGGGCAAGGGCAGGCCATGGGCTTCGGCCCGTTCCATCATCCACACCAGCGACAGGTTGGCCAATGGCCGCGCCGCGTCAAACCCACCCAATTGTCCCCCAACATCACTATGCGCGCCAGGAAACCAGACCTGCTCGACATGGCCTTCGCCCTCGTTTTCCTCGCAGGTCCACATCACCGGGGCAAAGGCCTCGCGGGTCTCATCCAGCGCCAGGGCATGATAGCCATGCCGAACCGACGCCCCAAGGTGATGGTTGTGAAACCGATGCGCCTGCTCCGACCACCGCCACAGGATCGGCAACCGCAGGCCCAGAGCCTTGACCGTATCCCAGACACCCAACATCTCGATCTTGACCGAGCCGTGACAATGCGCAGCAGTAAAGGCCTCGGCCACGTCACCGCCGGGTTCGGCCTGATAGTGGCGATAGGCGGTTTGCACGTTGCGTTCCGTGGCGCATTCGGCACGCAACAGCCCGACCTGGTCGATCACCCCGGCAAGCGACCGCACCGCAAAGGCCCCACGCGAATATCCAAACAGGTAAATCCGGTCCCCCGGACGATAGCGCGAGGCCAGGTAGCCATAGGCGCGACGGATCTGCCGGTTGATGCCACGCCCCATCATTACGTCACCGGTCGAGCGCCAGTCGCGCCATTGAACCCCCGCCTCGTAATAGACCGACACGGGCGCGCCGATCCGCGTGAGCAGACGATAGGTCAGCCCGGCATTGGACTCACATCCCGGATGCAAGGTCGACATGGTCCCATCCAGCACGATCACGTGAACCATCGCACCGCGACCACGCGGCAGGACCGTGCCCCGGTCGCGTCTCCAGGGGCGTAACCACCGGAGCATCGAATTTCCCAATTGTCGTAGCATGCTGCCCGGGATGATCCCCCGCATTGCCCACACGGTCCATGAAATTCCCCGTGATCGTCATTGCCGCATCGTCCGCGGGGCGCAGGTTGGGTGGCAGCAAGCCGCAATATGACGGTGCCGCCACCCCGCACAAACGGGTCACTGTCACCCTGTACCGCCTCGATACAAACCGTCTGGCCGCCCTCGTGACCGGGCGGCAATGTCAATGGTTACGCAACCAACCGTGTCAAACGTCACCCTTGCACAGGACACAGCATCGGCGGCATTGTTTGCAATTGGGTTAAGCTGCGCCAGCTTTTTTTTCCGGCCCGCCCAACAGCGTCACCACCTGCGCCGGGCCGTAGCCGTTGAACGCCGTGGCAATCGCCAGCGAATAGGCCCCCATACCGGAAAACAGCACATAATCCTCTTCCCTGATGTCCTTGGGCAGGGCGACAGGGGCGGGCAGGCAATCCAGGCTATCGCAGGTGGGACCGAATATCATCCGCGGCATCAGCGCGCCGCGCCGGTCCTGACCCTCGGGCGACACCACCAACACCCGGTCGGTCGGGCCAATGTCGCGCAGCTCGGACAGCGCACCGTAAATGCCATCATTCAGAAATACCGCCCCATCTTCGCGCAGCGCCTTCACCCGAGTCGCCAGGACAAAGCTCTCGGCCACCATCGCCCGCCCCGGTTCGCACACCAACTTAGGTGCCTGATCGCCAAAGGCAGCCCGCGTCTCTGCGGCGATGGTCGCAAAAATCGCTTCCAGATCGGGGGCCGCCCCGAACCTGTGCGCGGCAAAACCACCGCCGACGTTCAACCGCGCCAGCCGCACCCCGGCGCGATGCGCAACCGCGGCGCAGACCCGGATGTATTCACCCCAGGCATTCGGGTCAGCACATTGCGTCCCGGGATGAAAGGTCATTGCCGGGGTAAACCCCCGCCGCTCCACCTCCTGCAGCAGATCCACACAGCCGTCGGGTGTCTCGCCGAACTTGGCGCCGAAATCATAGGACGCCCCTTTTACCGGCAGCGCCAGCCGCACCGCCACTTCTTCGCCCGCGAACCGTGGCTTGCCCAGCTTCTCAAGCTCGCCCAGCCCGTCAACCGACCATGACACCACCCCCGCCGCGATCCCTTTGGCCACTTCGGCCCGTGACCGTACCGGGTTGTTGTAATGCATCTTCGCCCCAGGGGCGGCCGCGGCCACCAGGTCCATTTCGCGCGGGCTGGCCACATCGAACGCGCGGATTCCGGCAGCGGCCAGGTTTTCCAAGACCACCGGCGTGGCATTGGCCTTGACCGCATAGGTCACAAGGCCGGCAAACCCGGCTTGGAACCGTTTCGCGGTGGCCTGCAAGGTGGCCGGATCAAAATACATCACCACCGCATCCGGGCGGTTGCGCCGCAAATGCGGACGAGGGTCTACTATCGGGTTTGAACTGAACATCGCGCGCCTCAACCGTTGGGTTTACCTGTTGATTTCCCCCAATCTCCCCTGATTTCCTGTCGATTTCATGCATCATTTAGGCTATTCCTCGTGAAATTTTCGTCATATTGTTGGGTTAATCATGCAGACCGACGAAACAGATCAGGCCCTTCTGGCCCTACTTGCGCAAAACGCCCGCAGCCCGGTGGCCACACTGGCGCGCAGGCTGGGCCTTGCCCGCACCACCGTGCAGGCCCGGATCGACCGGCTTGAAGCACGCGGCGTGATCGCCGGATACACCCTGAAACTGGGCGCGGGCAGCCAGGCCTCGATCCGCGCCACGGTTCTGATCTCGGTCGAACCGCGCAGCCAGCCCGAGGTGCTGGCGAGACTGAAATCGCTGCCCCTCGTCGAACATGTCTCGACCACCTCCGGCCGGTTCGACTTGATTGCCACCCTGACAGCGCCCTCGACTGATGCGCTGGATGAAACGCTTGACCGGATCACCGAGGCCCGCGGTGTCAAAGGGTCAGAAAGCCTGATCCATCTCTCGACCAAGATCGACCGCCTGCCCTGAGTTTGCCCATTTGCGACACCCTGTCGCAGATCGGCAAGACGCGCATGTTTCCCGCCGCCACGCTCCCTTCTAGAACCACGAAAGGAGCCGCGAAGTGCCCGCCCCACTGCCCCTTGAAAACCGCGCCCTGCCGCAAGCCCTCGTCAAACAATACTGGCAGGACGGCTATCTTTTCCCCATCGAGGTGATGAGTGCCGCCGAAGCCGCCGCCCTGCGCGCCGAGTTGGAACAGACCGAAGAGACCTGGCGTGACAACGGGTTGCCGCTGCCGCTTAACACCTACAAGCGGGTCAACTCGCAATGCGTGCTGCCGCTTAGCCACCGTATCGGGTCGGATCCGCGCATTCTCGACGTGGTCGAAGGGGTGATCGGGCCGGACATCCTGATCTACGGGGTCGAATACTTCATCAAGGAACCGAACACCCGCCACGTCGTGTCGATGCACCAGGACCTGACCTATTGGGGGCTGGGCGCCACCGACGGGATGGTAACGGTGTGGCTGGCGCTCTCGTCCGCAACACCCGCCTCGGGCTGCATGGATTTTGTCGCTGGCAGTCACAAGAATTCGATCCTGCCGCATGAGGACACGTTCGATGACAACAACTTGCTCAGCCGGGGACAGGAGATCGCAGTCGACGTGGCCGACAAGGATAAGACTGCCATTGAAATCCATCCCGGCCAGATCAGCCTGCATCACGGGCTGACCATCCATGGTTCGGGGCCCAACACCACCGATGATCGCCGCATCGCCTGCGTGATCCGGTACGTCTCACCTTCCGTCGCACAAGAGGTCGGTGACAAGGATTACGCCATTCCTGTGCGCGGCGCCGACCGAACCGGAAATTTCATCCCTTACGCCCCGCCCACACGGCCTTTCGAGCCCCGCGCACTCGCGCTTTACGAGGAAATCCGACGCGAGCAGGCCAAGGTGATGATGAACGGGGCCAAACAACAGAAATCGGCGGGCAACATCTACGGCTAGAAAAAACAGTCAGCCTTGGACCTCTTTGACAAGTATTGGCCTCACGCGGACCGTCAGCAAACCCGCCCGCCCCCTCATCTGACTGAATACACCTCGGGGGTCTGGGGGCAGCGCCCCCAGACGGTCGGATTGCGAAAGCAATTCGAAAGTCCGCTCAAGCCCAAGCGCCGCCCTCTACCGCGGATCAATCGGACCCAGATCAAACGCCAATTCCTGTTCGATCGCCTGCGCCACATCCAGGCAGACCAGGTCATCCATCCGGTCCCCGACAATCTGCACCCCCAACGGAACGGGCGCATCCTGCGTTGTGCGAACCGTGGCCGCCGGCAACCCAAGCACGTTGACGATATATAGGAACCGGTGCGCCTGCATGATCTCGCGCAGCGCCTCTGTCCCTTCAAGGTCCTGGTCTGCCCGGAACGGCGGTTGCGCCGACACTGGCAGGATCAGCGCATCAACTTCATCGAACATCCGGCCCCATTGCCGGATTGCCGTCATCCGCCGCGCCTGCGCCGTCATGAAACCTTCCAGCCCCGGCACCCCGAAGATCTCGCCGTAACCGTCAATCACCCCCTGTGCTTCTTTCGAGCCCATGGTCCGTATCGCATCCATCATCGATACTGCCGCCTCGGCATTCAGAAGTTCACCCCAGGTTTGCGCTGTTTCGGCGGCCATCGGCGGCATGATTTCGACCAGCTCCATGCCCGCGGCCCGGGCCGCGCCTACCGCCTCGTGGACAGCCGCCGCGACACCCGGATCAACCCCGTCGCCAAACGGGTCGACACACCAGCCGACACGCAAGGCCCGCCCTTCGCGCGACCGCCCGCTATCTGGTGCCGCGTTCCACAACGGATCATCGGCAGAACGCTGCGACAACACCCCATGCGCCAGCCGGATATCACCCACCTGGCGACCGATCATGCCCTGCACGCTCATCATCGCCATGGTCGCGGGCCGCTCGGTTGGGGCCGAGGCGTTGAACGCCGGTATCCGCCCCATCGACGGGCGCAACGTTGCCAGACCGCAGCAATAGGCCGGATAGCGCAAGCTGCCGCCCAGATCGTTGCCATGGCCCAACACCCCCATGCCGCTTGCCACCGCGGCCGAGGCCCCGCCAGACGACCCGCCAGGTGTCAGCGCGCTGTCCCAGGGGTTCAGCGTCCGGCCGTAGATCGGGTTCGAAGTGAAGAACCTTAAAGAAAACTCTGGTGTCGATGTCCGCCCGATCACCACCGCGCCCCCTGCGCGCACGTTCCTCACCACCGGCGCATCCTCGGCACATGGCGTTTCATTCAGCGCCGGCAACCCGTTCGAATTGGGCAACCCTTCAAAATCTACGTTGATCTTGATCGTTACCGGCAGGCCCCACATCGGCGGCAGTTGATCGGGCCGGTTCGCATCCATCGCTTCGGCCTGCGCCATGGCGCTCTCTTCCAGCGGCTCGACCACGGCGCGCAGGTCCGGCTCACAGGTATCAACCCGGTCCAGATGCGCCCGCGTGACCTCGGCTACACTGACATGGCCCTTGGCAATTTCTTCGGCAGTACGAACTGCGCTCCACGTGATGATCTCGTCCATTGCAACACCCTCCCTTTGCGCCAAGGCTATCCACAATGGCCCAAATGCGAAAACCCTTATGTCGCAAAATGGCTGGCAAGACGCGACGGAATCAGCCAGCTTCGGGAAAACACCGAAGGGAGGCCGCAATGGAAAAGGTCAAATTCACCCAGATGAAGGACGGCACCGCCGAGGAATACGCCTTCCTGACCGAACACGAGACCGAATATGCCAGCCACACTGCCGACCGCCTGCTGAAGGCACTGGTCGAGCTGGACGAATCTTTGAGCGGTTACCAGATCACCCGGCTCGGCCATTCGGTGCAATCGGCGACACGGGCCTGGCGCGACGGGGCCGATACAGACTGGGTCGTCGGGGCGCTGTTGCATGACATCGGCGACATTTACGCGCCCTACAACCACGACGAATACGCGGCGGCGATCCTGCGCCCCTTCGTGCGTGAGCAAGTCGCCTGGGCGGTCGAGAAACATGCCGATTTCCAGATGTTGTTCTACGCCGACAAGGTTCCCGGCATGGACCAGCACAAGCGCGAACGCCATCGCGGACACCCCTATTTCGACGATTGCGCCGATTTCTGCGAACGCTGGGACCAGTCCTCATTCGATCCCGATTACGACGACCTGCCGATCGAGTTCTTTGCCCCCATGGTGCACCAGGTGTTTTCCCGCAAACCTTATGATCCGGCGGTGATCCGCGCCGGTGAGAGGGTGCCGCTGATGGATGCCGACACCGCCGCCAACCGCGCCTGACCTCGTGGGGTGCGCATTCACTGCGCACCTTTTTTCGCCGTGCAGGATTACCAGGCCGAGGTCACCACCGCCAAAAAGTGACCTCAGCCACACATACACCTTTCGGTCGCGATCGCGGAACTCAGTGACACTCAGAAGTCGAATCCTCCGCTCGCACGTAATCTCAACGCATGCCGTTCACTGGCGTCTCGCGCGACAAGGTCTACTTGAAGGCGCATCGCCTACGCCCTACTCTCCGGTCCAGGAACGATCAGACAGGACATCGGCCAAGGCTCATCCATGCAAAAGATCTTCGCCCTCGGCCTGCACAAGACCGGCTCCACCAGCCTGCAACGCTTCCTTCTGGCCAATCAGACCCGGCTGGCAAAAGACGGTATTTTCTACCCTCCCGTGACCCCCGCGGCCCTATCCCGGCTCATTGCCGACACCACAGACAGGCTTGCACCCGACAGCCCCGAACGTCTCAACGAGGTGATGGCGCATAACGCGCTCGCCTACCGGCTTCTTGCCGACGCCCGCCCCGAGCAAACCTTTCCGCAGGTTCACCGCCCAATGTTCACCGGGCAATTGGCACTCAACATGGTGCGGGACATGGCCGGGACCATGCGCGCCCAAAGCGTGATCTTCTGTTCCGAGGACCTCGCCCGCGCCGCGTTGCACGCCCCGGAAATCCCTTCACGCTTTGCCGATACGTTCGGCCGGGGTGACGTCACGATCATGGCCACGATCCGCCGCCCAGACGATGCCATCGCCGCCTGGCAAAGCCAGCGGCTGGAATTCGGGGCGCCCTTCCCTGCCTTGTCGCAGGATGGGCTCGGGGACTATCTTGGCTCGGTTCATTTTGACTTTCGCCGGGCACTATCACCCTGGCTCGACGCCTTTCCCGGCGCCCGCGTGATCCTTACCCCCTATCGCGACACCCTCACCATCGGTGGCGCGGCGCGCCATTTTGCCGATGCCTGCAACCTGCCGCCCGATCTCACCTTCCCCGAGAACAGCAATGTCAGCCTGCCTTATGCACTGATCGGCCTTTCGCGACAGGCCTTCGCGCAACTGTCGCCGCGCGACGCTTCGCGGTTTCGCGACCATCTCAAAACCGCCGCCACGCGCCTGCCCCTGCCGGCCAATGACGCGGTCGATCTGTTCGGCCCTGGCCAACGCGATGAGCTATATCGGGCTTTCGCCCCAATCCATGACTGGCTGAATCAGGTTAGCGGCCGAGCGCCTTTCTTCGACGATCTGGATCAGGTCACCCGACCGCGCCGCTTCTCCGAACCCGAGGCACAGGCCCACGTCTTGCCTGCCGTGATAAAGGACGCCGAAACCCATCTGGACAGCCCGGAAACACACGCTTTCCTGCGCAGCCTCTAACCGCCCACAGTCGGTTTACCGGGCCACCTTCGCGCCTTCGACAATCGTGCGCGGTGCCGCGTTAAGCGTCTCGATGGCAAAGCCCGCCGCCGCCTTGTAGGCCGCCATGAAGGCGGTCCGCTCCTCGGCGGGCACCACCGTGTCAATCTCCTCGAACACCCCGCCACAGCGCTCGTCGACCATATTCAGCAATCCGAACGGCCCAGCGCCGCGGTTGCGCAGGATCAGCTCGCTCACCGGTCCGCACAGTTTTTCGTCATAGGCCGCCAATGCCTGCGCATTTGCACCATGCTGCAACAGGCACGCCCCCAGCGTCCGCGCATCAATCACCGCCTGGCTCGCCCCGTTCGACCCCGTCGGGTACATCGCATGTGCCGCATCCCCCATCAGCGCCACCGAACCATCTCGCCAGGTCTCGACCGGATCGCGGTCGATCATCGGGTTTTCATAGGCCACATCCGCCCCGCGGATCAGCGCAGGCACATCCAGCCAGTCGAAATTCCAACCCTCGAAATGCTGCACGAAATCGTCAATCTCTACCTGCCGGAACCAGCCCACGGCATCGCGCGCGTTCGGGTCGTCATAGGTCACCTCGGCGATCCAATTGATCTGCGCCAGCCCGGTCTCGGGGTCCGGGTGCGAGATCGGATAGATCACCATGCGCTGCTCGGACGAACCCAGCCCGACAAAAGACGACCCGGTGCGAATGGGCCTGGCCATCGTCGTACCGCGCCACATCACCGCGCCGCCCCAATGGATCGGCGGCTGTTCGGGATGCATCTGAGCCCGAATCTGCGAATGTATCCCGTCCGCCCCGATCAGCAGCGCCCCTGTTTCACGCGTCCCCTCCCCCTCGGCACCTTCGACAAGCGCCGTCACGCTTCCGTCGGCGCTATTTTCATAGCCCGTCACCCGTTGCCCCAATTGCACCGCATCCTCGCCCGCGCGCTCCCGAACCAGCCGCGCCAGAAGCATGTGGAACCCACCGCGATGCACCGCATATTGCGGCCAGTTGTAACCGGCCAATTCACCGCGCGGTTCGGCATAGATGTCGCGCCCGTTGCGCCCGACAAGCGCCCATTCTCTGGCCGGCACGCCGACGTCATCCAGCATCTCGGCACTGACGCCCATGTCGTAAAGCTCGCGCACCGCGTTGGGTTGCAGGTTGATCCCCACCCCCAGCGGTTTCAGCTCGCGCACCGACTCGAAAACGGTGAACGGCACCCCGATCTCGTGCAGCGTCAACGCCAGAGACAACCCGGCGATCCCGCCGCCTGCGATCATGATGCGGTTTTCGGACATGTTCACCCCCAAGCCATTGCAACCACATTTATAGCCTGCGCAAAACCGGGGACAAGCGGGCGCGCATGGCAAACATGCGAAAACCCGTTGACGCCATTTAGCGTCTAGCTTACCACCATCAAAACTAAACTTTAACGAGTAAATCTGATGAAAAAAGCACTTCTGATTCTGCCCCTCGCCATTACCGTTTCCGCTTGCATGAAGCCGATTGAAATCACTTCGAAACCGGTTGATTTTGCCCGCACCAAATCGGGCAACGCCCAGAAGGTGGTGAAACTCGACGCGGCCCCGGTTCGGGCCTATACCAAGAATGCCGACAATAAGCGGGTCGAAGTGTCCGGCGCCTCCTGCACTGCGAAATCCGACGAATTCGTCGCCAGATTCCAGACCCCGGCCACGGTTCAATTTCCGCGCACCAAGGGCAAGGCATCGCCGATGACGATCACCTGCAAGGCCAACGACAAGACCGGCAGCACACAGATCACCTCGCGACTGGCAGCGAGATACATGAGCGTCACCTCGGGTACCCATCCCGGTGCCGCCCTGCTTGTCACCCTTGTCGCGGCTGCCGCCACCCATGGCGTGGCCCAGGAACGCGACCACTGGGCCTATGTCATGGATCCGGCAGCGGGCGTTGGCGTGGCGCTCGAGTGATCTGCACGGGGCCGTGACACGGATACGCCGGCATCCACGGACTCTGTACCCCGCCCCGTACCAAGCTATTTGGAGCCAAACCGACAGAAAGGCATCTCATGCGTAAAACCCTCGCCGCCCTGCCATTGGCCCTCTCCCTTTCCGCGTGCCAGGTGCCCCTCGACATAGAGCGGGAGCCGGTCGATTTTGTGCGGCTTGGATCGCCAAACACGCCGCCTGTTGTGGGAAAGCTAGATCGCGGTGTCCGAACTTTCATCGAGGGTCCCAACGGAAATCCAGTAGAAATCGGCGGTGCACGATGCGTGTTCAAGTCAAGCCAGTTCAAAGCCGAGCTCATCTCGCCCTCCTGGGTGAACTTTCCCCAAACCAAAGGGCGCCCCGAACCACTGTAAGTCACGTGCAAGGTGAATGACAAGATCGGCCAGGGCGTCCTGCATCCGGACCAGATTGTCAACGCGGTCGGTGTAAACACTGGCGACCTCGTGACCTCGGTGGTGGCGACCGCGATCGTTGCGGCGGCAACGTCGGAAATCAGCCGCGCCAGGGAAGTTTGGGGTTTCCAGTATTATCACCTCTACCTGCGCATCCCGCTTGAGTAGCACAAGAGCGCGCGCACAAACACGCTCAGGTGCAACGGTAAGTGAAACCTGCCGCCAACCCCTTCCCCTTTCCCCCCCCATTCGCTAGGAACGCCCCGACACGAAACCGACTACGACGGGACCATCTGATCATGGCGATGGAAAAGACATTCGACGCGCAGCAAGCCGAAGACCGGCTCTACAAGGCCTGGGAAGACGGCGGCGCCTTCAAGGCCGGCGCCAATGCAAGCCGGGACGAAACCTTTACTGTCATGATCCCTCCGCCCAACGTGACCGGCGCACTGCATGTCGGCCACGCCTTCAACAACACGCTCCAGGACATCCTGATCCGCTGGCACCGAATGCGCGGCTTCGACACGCTGTGGCAGCCCGGTCAGGACCACGCCGGCATCGCCACCCAGATGCAGGTTGAAAAACTCCTGGCAGAAACCCAGCAACCCGGCCGCCGTGAACTGGGCCGCGAAAAGTTTCTGGAAAAGGTCTGGGAGTGGAAGGGCGAATACGGCTCAACCATCATCGATCAGCTCCGACGCCTTGGATGCTCCTGTGACTGGTCGCGCAACGCCTTCACCATGGCCGGTGCGCCGGGCGATCCGCGCACGGGTCATGAAAACTCGGCCAATTTCCACGACGCGGTGATCAAGTTCTTCGTCGATCTCTACAACGAAGGTAAAATCTATCGCGGCAAACGCCTGGTGAACTGGGACCCGAAGTTCGAAACCGCAATCTCGGACCTCGAGGTCGAAAACATCGAAACCCCCGGCCACATGTGGCACTTCAAATACCCGCTGGCGGGCGGCGAGACCTACACCTACGTCGAGAAGGACGAGGACGGCAACGTCACTCTGACCGAGACCCGCGATTACATCTCCATCGCCACCACCCGGCCCGAAACCATGCTCGGTGACGGCGCGGTCGCGGTGCACCCCAGCGATGAACGCTATGCCCCGATTGTCGGCAAGCTCTGCGAAATTCCCGTGGGACCCAAGGAACACCGCCGCCAGATCCCGATCATCACCGATGACTACCCCGACCCCACCTTCGGCTCGGGCGCAGTGAAAATCACCGGCGCACATGACTTCAACGACTACGGTGTCGCCAAGCGCGGCAACATTCCCTGCTATCGCCTGATGGACACCCGTGGGCACATGCGCGCCGACGGCGCGCCCTACGCGGATGAGGCCAGCAAGGCGCAGGACTACGCCCGCGGCAAGGCCTTCACCGAGAGCGAAATCGACGTGATCAACCTGATCCCCGACCACCTTCGCGGCCTCGACCGGTTTGAGGCCCGCACCAAGGTCGTGCAGGAAATCACCGACGAAGGCCTCGCGGTAATGACCACTGAAACGGTCAAGGATGACGACGGGAACGAGGTTACGCACCCCATTCCTTACGTCGAAGCCAAACCGATCATGCAACCCTTCGGCGACCGTTCGCAGGTCGTCATCGAACCGATGCTCACCGACCAGTGGTTCGTGGACGCCGAAAAGGTTGTCGGCCCGGCCCTTGATGCCGTCCGCGAAGGCCGCACCAAGATCATCCCGGAATCGGGCGAAAAAACCTATTACCACTGGCTCGAAAACATCGAACCCTGGTGCATCTCACGCCAGCTCTGGTGGGGCCACCAGATCCCGGTCTGGTTCGGCTTCAACCTCTCCGCCGATGGTTTCTACGACGATGAAGGCGACGGTGCGCTCGATCTTGTCGAAATGGGCCGCTTCCTGCTCGATCAGAACCTGCTGATCGGGGACGAGCGTCACCACGCTGCGACGAGCTTCGAAAACGTCATCCCGAAATTCAACGACGTTCTTGCAACCCTGCCGACGCCGCTCGACCACGCCCGCGTGATCGAGGTCGAAGACCGCCACGCCGCAACCGAGGCCTTTGCCACCGCGCTGGCCGAATACGAAGCCACCCAGGATCCGACCAAACTGGTCTACCCGGTCTGGCGCGACGAAGACGTGCTCGACACCTGGTTCTCCTCCGGCCTCTGGCCGATGGGCACGCTGGGCTGGCCGGAACAGACCGAGGAACTGGCGAAATACTACCCCACCGATGTCCTCGTCACCGGCTTCGACATCCTGTTCTTCTGGGTTGCCCGGATGATGATGCAACAGCTTGCCATCACCGATCGCGAACCGTTCCACACCGTCTACCTGCACCAGCTTGTGCGCGACGAGAAGGGGCAGAAAATGTCGAAAACCAAGGGCAACGTGGTTGACCCCTTGGAAATCGTCGACGAATACGGAGCCGACGCCCTGCGCTTCACCATGGCGCAGATGGCAGCGATTGGCGGCGTGCTGAAACTCTCCAAGGACCGGATCAAGGGCTACCGCAATTTTGGCACCAAGATCTGGAACGCCATCCGCTTTGCTGAAATGAACGGCGTCTACGAGGCCGCCACCTCCGCCGGTATCCCTTCGGCCAACGCCACCGTTAACAAGTGGATCATCGGCGAAGTCGCCCGCACCCGCGAAACCGTCGATGCGGCCCTGACTGACTATCGCTTCAACGACGCTGCCAACGCGCTTTACGCCTTCACATGGGGCAAAGTCTGCGACTGGTATGTCGAGTTCTCGAAACCCCTTCTTCAGGGCGACGACGAAGCCGCCAAGGCCGAAACCCAAGCCACCATGCGCTGGGTTCTGGATCAGACGTTGCTGATTCTGCACCCGATCATGCCCTACATCACCGAAGAGCTGTGGCAGACCACGGCCCAACGTGATGGCTTCCTGATGCTCACCGACTGGCCCGACTATGGCAGCGACCTGATCGATCCCGCGGCCGACCGTGAAATGAACTGGGTGATCAACCTGATCGAGGGCATCCGCTCCGCCCGTGCGCAAATGCACGTGCCTGCCGGCCTGCATCTGCCAATGCTGCAAAAGTCGCTCGATGCCGCCGGGCAGACCGCCTGGGACAATAACGAGGTCATGATCAAACGCCTTGCCCGGATCGACAGCCTGACCAAGGCCGATTTCCCCAAGGGAACCGTGACCATCGCCGTTGACGGGGGCGAGTTTGGCCTGCCTCTGGCCGACATCATCGACATCGACGCTGAAAAGGCCCGCCTGCAAAAAACCCTCGACAAGCTGGCCAAGGAAATCGGCGGACTCAAGGGGCGTCTGAACAATCCCAAATTCGCTGAAAACGCCCCCGAAGAGGTCGTGGCCGAGGCCACGGAAAATCTCCGGGCCCGCGAAGAAGAACAGGCCACGCTAAAATCGGCGATGCAGCGGCTCGAAGAAATGGGCTGACCCGCCCCCTCTTTCTTTGCTCAAATACTCAACTGCGCCCCGCCTGACACGTCACACGACGTCCAAGGCGGGGCGCAGTGCGTTCACCCGCCGCGACCGCACGATGCGTTAACCATTTCCCCTTACCAAATCTCTGCCCCACCGAGCGCCAGACAGATACCCGACAGGAACCAGACAGGTTCCAGCCCTGTTACCGATCCACCACAGATCACCCGTTAACCCCACCGACCTCTGGGTTCACAAATGTGGGTTCGCAAACGCCCGTAGGGTGGGTCTCAACCCACCACTCCCGTCACCTAAAACTTCGGTGCCCGTTTCTGCATGTTCGCGGCAATCACTTCCATCTGATGCGGCTTTCCGATCAGATCCGATTGCTCCTGGCTTTCCGCGATCAACACCGCATCTTCTCCCGCGCCGCTTTCGGCCACATCGATCAACCGTTTGGCCGCACGGATCGCGCTCGGGCTCTTGCCTGCTATCGTACTCGCCAGGGCCTTGGCGGCCTCAAGCGGATTCTCGGAAACCTCTGTGACAACGCCCCAATCCAGCGCCTGCGCCCCGTCCACCGGCTCGGCCGTATAGGTCATCCGCCGGATCACGTCCGAGCGCATCACCTCGGGCATCAGCACCATGCCGCCCATATCCGGCACCAATCCCCATTTCATCTCCATCACCGCCAGCTTGGTCTCGGGATGGCAAATCCGCACATCCGCCCCCAGCGCCAGCTGGAACCCTGCGCCAAAGACAACCCCGTGCAGCGAGGCGATCACCGGCACCGGCACACGCCGCCAGACCATCGCAACCTCTTGATAAAGATTGGTATTCTTGCCTTCAAGCCGGGGCATGACCACCCCGTGCGGGTCCTGCCCAGCCAGCATCGCAAAGCTTGCCACGTCAAGGCCCGCACAAAAGGCCCGCCCCTCGCCGGAAAGCACCACCGCGCGCACATCCGCGTTATCGATCAGGGCATCCCCGGCGGCCACGATGCTCTCGGCCATCTCCTGATCGACGCCATTCATCTTGTCGCCCCGGGTCAGGGTGACATGGGCAACATGATCGACGATCTCGGTGGTAACACGGGCCATCGGGGCACTCCTTTATCCAGTTGCCCGGCAGAGTGCCGTGTGAAGCGTTTCAGGAAAAGCCTGACCTCACGGCACAGTTGGAATTGCGCGCCTACGGCACAACCCGCTCAACAGCGCGCATCATCCCAAGCGACTTGTCGTAAACCAGCGTCAGGATACGCCGCCCACCGGTTTTCGCTGCGATCTGCGGCAATGTCCGGACCGTGCCCGCTGCCAATGTAGCGGCGATAAAGCCGCGCCGTGTCAGTTTCGCCATCATGAACCCCATTACTTGCGAACTATTCTCATCTAAGCATCCCGAATCGCCTTTTCAACGCTCGCCGCAAAGGGTTAACTCTCCCCCATGACCCACGGACCTCGCCTCACCCCGCTCGCCCAATCCCTGCCCGCCACCGTTCCCTTTGTCGGCCCCGAGACCCAGGAACGCCTGCAAGGCTTTGAATTCAAAGCAAGGTTAGGCGCGAACGAAAACGTCTTCGGCCCCTCCCCAAAAGCCGTTGAGGCCATGGCCAAAGCCGCCTCTGACATCTGGATGTATGGCGACCCCGAAAGCCACGACCTGCGCCACGCGCTGGCTGCGCATCACGGCGTCAAACCCGAAAACATCATGGTCGGAGAAGGTATTGACGGGTTGCTCGGTTACCTCGCTCGCCTTGTCGTTGGCCCCGGTGACAAGGTCGTCACGTCCGATGGCGCTTACCCCACGTTCAACTATCATGTTGCGGGCTTTGGTGGTGAATTGGTCAAACTACCCTACAAGGACGATGCCGAGGATCTGCCAGCCCTGCTTGAAAAAGCAGCCGAGGTCGACGCAAAACTGGTCTATTTCGCCAACCCCGACAACCCCATGGCAAGTTGGGTCGCGGGTGAAGAAATCGAGGCCCAGCTCGACAACATCTCTGAAGGAACGGTTCTGATCCTCGACGAAGCCTATGTCGAATTCGCCCCAGCCGACGCTGTACCCAATATCGATATCGACGACCCGCGCGTCATCCGCATGCGCACCTTTTCAAAGGCTTACGGCATGGCTGGCGCGCGCGTGGGCTATGCCATGGGCGCCCCGGAGCTGATCAATGCTTTCAACAAGATCCGAAACCATTTCGGCATGAACCGCGCCGCGCAGGAGGGCGCGCTCGTCGCGCTTGCCGACCAACAATACCTGGCCGAGAACATCGCCAACGTCGCCGCCGCCCGCGATGAAATCACCCGGATCGCCGCTGATAACGGCCTCACCGCCCTGCCCTCGGCCACCAATTTTGTCACCATCGATTGCGGTGGCGATGGAACGTTTGCCAAATCGGTTCTCGATGGTCTGGTCGCACGCGGCGTCTTCGTCCGTATGCCCTTTGCCGCGCCGGGCAATCGCTGCATCCGGCTATCCTGCGGCCCAACGGGCTTGCTGACCCATTTCGCTGATGCCTTGCCAAAAGCATTGGCAGAAGCCCGCGCATAGGGCCCGCACACGCAGGGTTTACCACTTCTTTGGACTTACCACGCTATGCTCCTTCTCATTGATCAGGAGCCTACCAATGCGTAGCCATCCACGCCTCAGCGTCTCGAACTATGAAACCGCCACGTTGGTGATGGGTTTTGTTAACCTTCTGTGGGTATTCATGGTGGTCTGGGCGACCATGGGCTTTTCGGCCCTGCTGATCTTGGCCGTCTTTCTCGACTACCTGATTACCCGGCTTGATCATTATCTGGCCCGTCGCGACACCTGACAACGGAACGTAACCTGCTGCTCTTTCTCGGCCCAAGTAATCAAAATTCCGTCCTTAACGCACTCACACCGCAGCAAGTTCTCGCGCCGCCGCCTCAAGCGCCCCGCGCCCGTGCGGAATATCCAATGCGGCAAAGGCGGTTTCGATCCCACCCAACAGCCCCATGATCATCTGCGGGTTCACGTGGCCCATATGGCCCAGCCGGAAAAAACCGCCGCCTGACGGATCACCTTTTTCCGACATGCCCAGCCCGATACCCAGAGTCAGGCCCGCGTTTTCCTCGACCCATCGGCGCAGGCGTGGCCCGTGCGGCAACCCGATCCTAAGGGCCGTGACTGCCCGCGACCGATGCGCCGGATCTTCGACATTCATGGTCAGCGGCCCGCCCTGTCCCCAAGCGGCACAGGCCGCCCAGATTGCCCGGGCCAGTCGTTCATGCCGGTCCCAGATCGATTCGATCCCCTCGGCCCGGATCATGTCCAGCGATGCGCGCAACCCGTACAGGTGATGCGTCGGCGCGGTGCCGCCGAAATGCTGGTAATAGAACTCCGGGTCAAACCGCGGTTGCCAATCCCAATACCGGCTGACACGTTCCATCCCGCGCCGCACCTCTTCGGCTTTCTCCGACGCAAAAACAAAACCCAGCCCCGGCGGCACCATCAACCCCTTCTGACTGGCAGCGACGGCCACATCGACCCCCCATTCATCCATCTCGAACCGGTCACAGCCCATCGAAGCGATGCAATCGGCCATCAACAGCGCCGGATGCCCTACCGCATCCATCGCCGCGCGCAGCGACGCGATGTCATTGACGATCGAGGTCGACGTATCCACATGGGTCGCCAGAACCGCCTTTATCCGGCCTTCCTTGTCGGCCCGCAACGCGTCTTCGACGCGCCCCGCGTCGAACGCCGCCGAGCGGCCGAACTCGATCAGTTCCACCTCGGCGCCCAACCCTTGTGCCATCTCGGCCCAGCCATGGGCAAACCGCCCCGTCGCAGGCACCAGAACCGTGTCGCCAGGCGCAATCACATTGGCCAGCGACGCCTCCCAGGCACCGTGCCCATTGGCGATATAGATGCCCACCTTACCGCAGGTCCGAGCCACATATTGCAGGTCCGGCAGGATCGACGCCGTCATCTCGACCAGTGCGCCTTCATAGATATTGGGCGCAGCGCGGTGCATCGCGCGCAACACCTCCTCGGGCATCACCGAAGGCCCGGGAATGGCAAGATATCCGCGTCCACCTGCATCAGACATGGTCGATTCTCCTATCGTCTGGAACCTGCGACCCTACCCGGCGCGCAGACCGCGTCAATCCCGCCAGAGTCGGCAATGCTTGTCAGCCGCCGCGTGCCCGGCTACATGAAGGAACTGCCAGCCGGGACCGGTCCGCCTACCAAGCGATCAGGGTCACCGCCAAAAGGGGCTGTGGATGAGCGACCAGACCGCCAACCAAGACAGTGATGCCGACAGCCGCCAGCTTCTGGGCTGGCTCTGGCGTGGGTATCTCAAGCGCCATATCGGGCTGGTGCTGCTGGCGCTGTTGTTCATGGCGCTCGAAGGCGCAACCCAGGGCGCGCTGGCGATGATGATGGAGCCGATGTTCGACAAGGTTTTTGTCGCCGGTGATCGCTCGGCACTTGTCTGGGTGGGCCTCGGGGTCATGGGTATCTTCGTGGTTCGGGCGCTGGCTTCGGTCGGGCAGAAAACCGTTCTGTCTTATATCTCCCAGAATGTTGCCGCCCGGATGCGCGGTGACCTGCTGGCCCGGATCATGCGCCAAGACGGCAGTTTTCATCAGACCCACCCGCCCGGATTCCTTATTCAGCGGGTGCAGGGCGACGTCACAACCGTGAACCTGGCCTGGCCCAATATCATGACCGGCCTCGGTCGTGATATCTTCGCGCTGATCGTATTGATCGGTGTGGCCGTCTCGGTCGATTGGCTGTGGACGGTGATCGCCCTGATTGGCGCCCCGATCCTCGTGGCTCCTTCGCAAGTCGTCCAGAAGTTTGTCCGCGCCCGCGCCCGCGAAGCCCGTGATCTTGGCGCCAAGCTCGCCACCCGGCTAGACGAGGTCTTTCATGGCATCATCCCGGTCAAGCTGAACCGGCTCGAGCAATACCAATCCGATCGCTTTGGCGAGTTGACCGATGATCTGGTCAAGGCCGAAGTCCGCTCGGCGGCGGGCACAGCCACTATTCCTGGCCTTGTCGACGTCATGGCAGGATTGGGCTTTTTCGGCGTGCTCTACTTTGGCGGCGGCGAGATCATCTCAGGCGAAAAAACGGTGGGTGAGTTCATGCGGTTTTTCACCGCCATCGGCTTTGCCTTTGAACCGCTGCGCCGCATGGGCACGATGGCTGGCCTCTGGCAGGTCGCCGCCGCCGGGATCGAGCGGATCAAGGTTCTGATGGAAGCGGAACCGACGCTGATTTCGCCGGACAACCCGGTTGATGCGCCCAAGGGCACGCCCGGCATTACTCTGCAAGGCGTCGACCTGTCGTATGGCGACACAAAGGTATTGAATGGCACCAATCTGGTGGCCGAACCGGGCAAGACCACCGCGCTTGTCGGCCCCTCGGGTGCGGGAAAATCCACCATTTTTAACCTGCTCACCCGTCTGGTTGATCCGCAATCGGGCAAAGTCCAGATCGGCGGTGTTGGCGCGGGGAACATGACGCTCGAAGATCTGCGCGATCTCTTTTCGGTGGTCAGCCAGGACGCCGCCCTGTTTGACGAAACCCTGCGTGAAAACATACTGCTGGGCCGCACCGATGTCAGCGACAAGGCCTTGCAGGTCGCGCTCTCGGCCGCCCATGTCACCGACTTCCTGCCAAAGCTGGAGCACGGGCTCGATACCCCCGTCGGTCCGCGCGGATCAAGCCTGTCGGGTGGCCAGCGTCAGCGCGTTGCCATCGCTCGGGCACTGTTGCGTGACACACCAATCCTGCTTCTGGACGAGGCAACATCGGCGCTGGATGCTGAATCTGAGGCCGTGGTGCAGGAGGCGTTGGACGAGCTGTCCAAGGGCCGCACCACGCTGGTGATCGCACACCGCCTGTCCACAGTGCGTAATGCCGACAAGATCGTTGTGATGGATCGCGGTCAGGTCGTCGACGAAGGTAAGCACGAGGAGTTGCTGGCACGCGGCGGCCTCTATGCCCGGCTGCACTCGCTGCAATTCAAGGACGACGGCCCTACTGCCGATAGCGTTGCGCTAGCCGCTCAGGGGAAACGCCGCAGAGGTAACGGAGTTGGAGACCCAGGTTCCGCGCACCGCGACGGATCCAGCCTTGTGTCTCGTATCTTTGGGCGCTGGTTCGGGCAGTAGAGCCCAGTACTGCAAGCCGGCCACGCCCGAGCTTGCGAGCGATCGCGACATCCTCCATCAGCGGAAAGTCATCGAACCCGCCAACAATGTCGTAGAGTGCGCGCGAAATCAGCAGCCCTTGATCCCCGAATGGCAGTCCGAGAAACCGCGCCCGCAGATTGGCCCAGCCCGACACGATCCGGGCAGCAACACCTTTCGTCGCGAAACGAAGCTGGAAGTACCCTGCCTTGCCTGGATACATCGCGATATGCGTCAGTACGGCCTCAGCCCAGCCCGGCCCCAATTGCGTATCGGCATGCAGACAGAGCAGCCATTCGCCCTGTGCCGCCCCGGCGCCGCGCCGCAGCTGCCCGCCGCGCGATGGCGCGCCGGTGACAACTACCGCGCCCACATCTTCGGCGATAGCAAGGGTAGCGTCTTCAGACCCGCCATCGGATAGTACCAGTTCCCGGATCACCCCACCCTCTATTCCTTCCATCAAGGCGGACAGACACAAAGGCAGCTCGTCCTGAGCATTCAAGGTCGGGATCACGATGGAAAGAACGGCGCGCATCTTGCCCCTGTTAACTGGTTTCGAACCCCCTATATTACAGCGACGCAGAACTTGGGAGGGGCCATGACCCGCGCAATCTATCGTATCACCGGCGCCGACCGTGAAAGCTTCCTTCAGGGGCTGGTCAGCAACGATGTAAAAAACCTGTCCGACGGGCTGGTCTATGCCGCGCTTCTGACGCCCCAGGGCAAGTACTTGGCCGATTTCTTTCTGGTGCCCGCGGGTGATGCGATCCTGTTGGATATTGATGCGCGGATCGCCGCGCCGACAATCACCCGCCTGTCGATGTACAAGCTGCGCGCCGATGTTGAGATAGAAGAGACCGCCCTGCAAGTCCGGTGCGGTATCGGCGATAGACCGGTGGGCGCCTTTTCCGACCCACGCCACGCGGCCTTGGGCTGGCGCGCCTATCACGAGGCCGGCACGTCAGGTTCGGAAGAGCAGCCGGACTGGGACGCGATCCGGGTCGAAAACATCATCCCCGAAACCGGCGCGGAACTGACACCCGACACGTTCATCCTCGAGGCCGGGTTCGAACGTCTGAACGGCGTCGATTTCCGCAAGGGCTGCTATGTCGGGCAAGAGGTCACCGCCCGCATGAAGCACAAGACAGAACTGCGCAAGGGACTGGGCCGCATCCATCTGTCAGCCCCCGTCGCGCCGGGAACCGAACTCACCTCGAAAGGCAAGCCGGCTGGCACGGTGCACACCGTGTCGGGCAACAAGGCCATTGCCTATTTGCGTTTTGATCGGGCGGACAACGAATTGATGGCTGGGGATGTCACGGCACATTGGGACAAGGATGCGCTGGCATAGCCCGAAAAAGGAACGGGGCCGGATTGCTCCGACCCCGCCCTTCGTGGCGCACGTGAACCGCGTGTACTTGTCTCTCTCCCACGAAGCCTGAACCGCCCGGTACTCATGAAACAACCGGCCGCAAACACACACTCGTTCCTCAAGAAACGAAGCCGGATAAACCAAAACCAAGGCGTCAGGTAGGTTTCTTATGCCGGATTTCGAATGTTGGGCATCAGGGGAAAAACCTGCCTGCATTCCCATCCCGGGCACTCACGTTCCGATTGCGCACAAAAAAACCCGGCCTGGCGCTGCCGAGCCGGGGTGTCAAATCGCCACAGGGGGGCCGCGTTTCAGGCGCGTTCCACGTATTCCATCGTCTCGGTGTTAACCACTATGGCCTCATCCACGCCAACAAAGGGAGGCACCATCACCTTTACCCCATTGTCTAGGATCGCCGGTTTGAAGCTGTTGGCGGCTGTTTGACCTTTAACCACCGGTTCGGTTTCCTCGATCGTGCAGGTCACTTTCTGTGGCAAAGTCGCGTTCAGCGCTTCGGCCTCGTAAAACTCGACCACAATGGTCATACCGTCCTGCAGGAACGGGCGGCGATCGCCCAGAATCTCGGCCGGAAGCTCGATCTGCTCGTAGGTTTCGCTGTCCATGAACACCAGCATTCCGTCGTTTTCATAAAGAAACTGCTGGTCTTTCTGTTCCAGGCGCACGCGCTCGACTTTGTCGGCGCTTCTAAACCGCTCGTTAAGTTTGGATCCATTACGAAGGTTGCGAAGTTCGACCTGGGCAAACGCCCCACCCTTGCCGGGCTTCACATGGTCAACTTTTACGGCGGCCCACAGGCCGTCATTGTGTTCCAGGACATTCCCGGGGCGAATCTCGTTTCCGTTGATCTTAGGCATTGAGTCAAAACCGTGGCAAAAAGGTTGATCGGAGTTTGGCGGCACCTATATCTGGGGTTCACTAGAAGGGCAAGAAGACGAAATATTGGTGCCTCCCGGGGTGAGCCATGCAATTTTTGCAAGCAAGCTATGCAAAAACGGGCTACCCGAATCATCCGAAACTCGTCATAAGGGACCCCACGCCGGAATTACAAGAGCAATAACAAAGGACGGAACATGAAAGATTTCGTTGACGGCACGGCCTTCAATAATGAGCAAGGCAACCGTGCACGTAAACTCTTTGCAGCCGTTGTGTTGGCTGCACTCGACGACGCCATCGCCGACGACAAGAAATATGGCAACGGCCCCGAGCAGATCGCTCGCTGGGCGCGGTCCCGTGACGGCCGCGAAGTGCTTTCCTGCGCCGGGATCGACCCGAATGAACGCGTTGTCGAAGGCCTGATGGGCTTTGTCGCCAAGGGTGTTCGGACCTCGGTCGCGCTGTCGCGCGAAGAAAGCGAACGCCGCAACGCCGCGGCACAACAGGCCGAAGCCGCCTGATCGAAATAGAATTTTCCCGAAACTCGGGCCTAGCCTCCTCGTGGAGGCGTGGGGGTTTTCTTTTTGTGCAGCCGAACACACCCGCCCGAGCTAGGCCACGACGGAAATCTCGGTCCACTCCAGATCATCGGCCAAAACCGCCTTGGGCTTGCCCGACAACAGCCATTCTGCCGCACGCTCTGCGTCATCGAAAATCTCGACCTGCATGTTTGAGACCGATCCGACATAGCCCTCGTAAGTCCGGGCCTCGGCCAAGGCGCATTCGCTATCCGGCGCAATTAAGATCGCATAGCGGATGCTGTTCTCCAGGTCTTTCTTTTCCGCTTCAAGCAGCAGGCCAAAACTTAACCAATCACTCGACCGGAAGGTCGCATCCTCTGCCTCCCGCATGTCGACCAGAACATGAGCAGCGGGATCAAAACTTGGCAAGGTTCGAAGCTGACGGGCGACCCGGATACAAATGTGGCTTTCAGTCATCCCGGCATGCTTGACGCGCAGCAAATTGTTTTCTTGATCGAAATGAAAAAAGCTGCGCATGTTCCCAGTTCTAATCGAAAGATTTGAAATAACCGAAGCTCTTTTCCGCAACCGCCCGACGTTCAACGCCTGACAAAAATTCTGCCGACTGCACATGACTCGAAAAAAAGAGTCGCGAAATCGGTAAAAAGACCGCTTCCCCCGCACAGCTCGGCTAATTATGAACAACCCTAGCACAAGACAGGGCATGCCGTGACACGCAGCATCATGATACAGGGAGCTGGCTCGAACGTGGGCAAGTCGATGCTTGTGGCCGGGATCGCCCGGGCACTGAGCAATCGCGGGCTCTCGGTTGCACCGTTCAAGCCGCAAAACATGTCAAACAACGCCGCCGTTACCGTAGATGGCGGTGAGATTGGCCGCGCACAGGCGTTGCAGGCCCTTGCCGCCCGGCGCGATCCGACGACGGACATGAATCCGGTGTTGCTGAAACCCGAAACCGATATCGGCGCCCAGGTGATCGTGCAAGGCAAGCGCATGATGACACTCAAGGCGCGCGATTACGCCAAGGCCAAACCCAGCCTGCTCGACGCCACACTCGAAAGCTTCCATCGATTGGCGACAACAGCCGACATCGTGCTTATCGAAGGCGCGGGCAGCCCGGCCGAGATCAACCTGCGTGCCGGAGACATTGCCAACATGGGCTTTGCCGAAGCTGCGAATGTTCCCGTTGTTCTTGTGGGAGATATCGATCGGGGCGGCGTGATTGCCCAAATCGTCGGCACCAAGACCGTCCTGCCCCCTGCCGACGCCGCTCGGATCAAAGGCTTTGCCATCAACAAGTTCCGTGGCGATGTCAGCCTGTTCGACGATGGGCTGGCATCCATCTTCGACATGACAGGCTGGCCCTCGCTGGGCGTGCTTCCCTGGTTCGACGAGGCCTGGCGGCTGCCTGCCGAGGACGTGATGGACATTGCCTCGTCGCCCAAACCGGACGCGTTTAAAGTTGCCGTGCCGCGGCTGGCCCGGATTGCCAATTTCGACGACCTCGACCCGCTTTCCGTCGAACCCGGCGTCAGCGTCGAGATTGTCGAGCCCGGGCGCCCCCTTCCCGGCGACGCGGACCTGGTGCTGATCCCCGGCTCGAAATCCACAATCGCCGATCTGGCCCATTTCCGCGCCCAGGGCTGGGATATCGACCTCTTGGCGCATTTGCGGCGCGGGGGACATGTTCTGGGCATATGTGGAGGATACCAAATGCTCGGCCGAGTGATCGACGACCCCGAAGGCATCGAAGGTCCGCCGGGCAAAGTCGAGGGCCTTGGCCTTCTCGATGTGGAGACGACCATGACTCCGAAAAAACACCTGGCTCTGCAACAGGCAGAATATCTGCCCACTGGTGCATCGGTCTGCGGTTATGAAATCCACATCGGCGAGACGACCGGGCCGGATTGCGTGCGAGCCTGGCTGTCAATTGGCGGCACCACCCACGGCGCGACCTCCGGCAACGGTCGGGTGATGGGATGCTATTTGCATGGCCTCTTCAGTTCCGACCAGTTTCGTGGCGATTTCCTGGCGCAACTAGGCGGCGCGTCGAGCACCGCCTACGACGCCGAGACCGACGCGGTACTGGACCGGCTAGGCACCCACATCGCCACTCACCTCGATCTCGATCTTCTTCTGGAATTGTCAGTAGAAATCTGACCCGGGCTCAGTCCAGCTCTCGCGCGGCTAAAGCACGGTGGATCTCGCGCCGCACCAGCTTGCGCACATTGCGAGTGATCCGCTCGCCTAATGACCCTTGAAGTTCACGGCGAACGATCTCGGCTACCATTTCGCGCAGCGTTTCCTCATCGATCACCGCATCTGAATCGGCGAACAGCTCCGGTGTGGGATCCAGATCACGGGCCAGTTGCGGGTCGGCGGCGGACTCGGGTTCGGAATCCGGTTCGGATTCCGGCTCTGGCGCGGCCTCCTGCACAGGCTCAGCAGGCTCGGATTCGGGCTCGGGTTCTGGTTCTTCCGGCTCGACCATCTGCGACTCTTCCACGACAAGCGGATCAGCCTCCCAAACATGATCATGACCGCTCTCGGGGACATCGGTATCTTCCCAAGCCATCGCCTCGACAGGCCCGCCGGCGTTATCACCACCGTCGCCATCTCCGTCAGGTTCCCATTGATCGTCGCGCTCACCGACGGCCGCTTCCAACTCGGCAATGCGGCTGGCAAGGGCGGCGGTGTCATCTTCAATGCCATCTTCCAGCCCGAAATCCGGCCCTCTATGGGTAAAGGTCAGCGCCTCAACTGCATCTTCAGGGACGTCGTTACTCGGCTCAGACACATCCAACGTCTCCTCCAGGTCATCCTGGTCAACGTCTGGTTCATAGTCGGTTTCGATGTCGGCCACGATATCCTGAACCGCTTCGTCGATGGCATCATGGATCACCGCTTCCAACTGTTCTTGTTCAGCGATCTCTTCCACCCGGGTTTCAGCCCCGTCATCCGCCCAGTGATGGATCTCATCCAGCTCACTTGCCAGATCCTCTTGCACCTCATCATGCAGGTTGGCCGCCTCGGGCACGCGATGATCCGCCGTCAGGACAAGCATGTTGCTCACCGGCTGCACATCTTCGGCCATCGGAGCGCCTTCATCATCGCCATCGGTGATCTCGGGTGTCTTCTCTAGCTTTTCGGCAGGTTTCGCGGTCGCTGCTGCAAGAGCGTCCAGCGCCGAATCGGATGCCTCACGATTCGTCTCGTCCTTGGCATCGTCGGAGCGCGCGTTCTCAGACACCAAACGGCGAATAGACGACAACACGTCCTCGATTTCCACATTGGTCACGGGGTCATTCATACGGATTTACCACTGCTTGCCTCCCGAAGAGTTTAACCCCTCGGTGAGATTCTCACAACAGATACGGCGATTTTTACTCTTTCCCCAGAGCGCGCAGCACCTTGTCGAGCTGTTTTCCTTGCTTGGAATGCACCGTCGGCGCATCCTTTACCAGGTTGTAATAGGCCGCCGGATCGTAATGCGGCACCCGCAGCTTCATCCGCTCGGCAGTCAGCAAACCCATCGCCGCAAGCAACTGATAGGCCGCCGAATGCTGGTCGATTGTTGCCGAAATCAAATTGGCCTTGGCGTCCAGAAGTTCCTGTTCGGCATCCAGCACATCCAGTGTCGTACGCGCACCCAAGGTGGCTTCTTCGCGAACCCCACGAAACGCCACAGTGCTGGCCCGCACTTGCCGCTCACTGGCTTCGCGGCCCGCGCGAGCAACCTGCAGCAGGGCCCAGGCATTACCGACATTCTGCGCCAACGAGTGGCGCACGACGTGCAGACCACCACGTGCCGCGTCGCGCCGCGCCATCGCCTGACGCACCAGCGAACTCAACCGTCCACCCTGATAAATAGGGCCTGAGGCCTCGACCCCTATCGAACCACCGTTAGAATAAGCCGGGCTATTGAAGGTTTGCGACAAACCGTATTTCCCGGTCAGCTTGATCGTTGGTTTCATCGCCCCCTTGGCCGCCAAAATGGCAAGTTCGGCGGCAGCGACGTCATGTTGAACCTTCAACATCTCGGGATGCTGGCGCAATGCGGCAGCCTTGGCAGATTCGGACGATTTGGCCGGATTGGGCAGGCGCGGCGGCGATTGCAGGTGCCCGGGCCTGCGGCCCACCGCGGCGCGAAACTCCTCGATGGCCTGAGCCAATCCACCCTGCGCCGCCGCATGAGCCGAACGTGCCGCCGCCAGCCGGGCTTCGGCGATGGCCACGTCGGTGCGAGTCACTTCGCCCACTTCGAACCGGTCACGCGCAGCACGCAGTTCGACACCGATCACCCGCACGTTGTTGTCACGTAAGCGTACGAACTCGTGGTTCCGCTGCACTTCGAGATAGGCCAATGCGGCACGTAGCAACACCTGCTGTTCAACCGACAACAGGGCCTGCCTAGTCGACAGCACCGCCTCTTTAGCCATGTCAACTTTCAGCGCGCTGGTTCCGAAATCCCAAAGCAGCAGTTCAGCTGCGATCCCAGCATTGGCTTCGGTGGCGCCGGAACCCACCGAGAATCCAAGCGAACTGCTATAGGCCCGCCCCCAGCTGCGGGTAACATCCACTGACCAGTTGATAATCGGTTTCAGAGCGGAGTAGGCTTGGGCTACATCTTCATCGGCCGCCCGCAACAAGGCGCGATTCTGATCGATCAAGCCATTGTGCTCATAGGCCGAAGCCATGGCATCGGCCAGCGTCTCGGCCTTGGCCGCAACCGGGCCCAGCGCCATTGCCATCGCCACACCGGCAATTGCCAGCTTCGCCTTCAATCGCACCCACGCCATGTTGTCCGCTCCTGTCGTTTTTTTGTCTTTGGGTTGCCCGTCAGAGCGCGAAGGCCGTGTGCCGTTCGAACCCGGGCAACACTGGCGCTCCTGCGTTAAACGCAAAACGCCAGTTCATCCGTCCATCAATTTTGTAACCGACACGCACAACACCCAGCGCCCCCTCGGCGAAGAGCACACCCATCCGGCCGCCTTCCTTGAGCTGATCGGTCAATGCCTCGGGCAGGTTCTCGACTGCGCCTTCGACGCAGATCACGTCATAAGGGCCATGCTGTGCCGCGCCTTCGGTCAGCGCCGTCTGCTGAACGATCACGTTATCCGCGCCTTGCTCGGCCAGCTGTGTTTGTGCCTCTTCGGCCCAGGTTTCGTCTTCCTCGACAGCGACCACGGCTTCGGCCATGCGGGCGATCACCGCCGCCGAGTAGCCCAGCCCCGAACCGATATCGAGCACCAGCTCGTCGCCCTGAATATCCAGAGCATCCAACATCTTGGCCAGGGTGCGGGCTTCCAGCACAACGCGCCCGCCGCCCAGATCGACATTCTCGCCGATATAAGCCGCTTCACGCTTATCGTCGGGCACAAAGGCCTCACGCGGGACGGAGAGCATCGCTTCGATGACCGGGAATTTGGTGACGTCCGAGGGGCGAACCTGAGTGTCCACCATCATCGTCCGGCGCGCGGTAAAATCTGTCATGATCAGTGCCTGTAAGGTTTGAGCAGAATCCAGTGGCTCCTATTTCGCATATCTATCCGGCAGCGGCAATGACCACCGGGCGATTTGCGCGGCACTTTCCTGCCATGTTTGAAAGGCCACGGCTCATGATCGAAACCCAGCCGTGCTTGGGAAACCTGTTGACGCAAGGGCCGCTTTTGCGGTGCCATGGCGCAACTTTTGAAACGAACGGAGGGCCCAACCATGTTCCTTACCCTGAAATCCCGCGCTATCGCGCTGGCGGCAGTGATGGCACTTGGCCTTACCGCGCCCGGTATTCTGGCCCAGTCCGCCGACACCGTCGTTGGCCGAACCCTTGATGCTCCGATCAACACCAAACCGGTGGAGGACAAATTCTGGTGGTCAGACGAGTGGTATGACAAGGGCATAATCCCCGCCCCGGAAAACCACGCGGTTTCTGAACGCCAAGTCAGCTATACCAACCCCGCCGATGGTACCGACGTGCCTGCCATACTTTACCGCCCTGAAACCCAAGGGAAATTTCCTGCCGTCCTATTCCAGCACGGCCGCCGAGGGCTCGACCCGTTCGTTCAGCGCCTAGCCCGTCGCATGGCCGCACGCGGCTTTGTCGTTCTGGCCCCAGATGTCTACGAAGCGCGCTTCGTCGAGGTCTTCCCGCTCGAGCATGACCCAGCGATGGAAGGTGATGTCGGTGCCGGGATCGACTTCCTTCTGAAGCAACCGGACGTGTCGAGCAGCAAAGCCTGCGTCTATTCCCACACCCGTGGCGGTTATTACACCCTGCGTGTCGCCGTCGACCAGAACCGCCAGTCGCGCGACGTAGCCTGCTATGTCTCGTTCTACCCGCACTGGCAGGACCCCAATGCCGTTGAGCCACTTCAGGTCTATCGCTACCACCCAGACCTTGACCGTCTGGCGATCCCCACTATGGTCTTCATCGGCGAATACGAGCAGTACCAACGCCGCCGCTCAATCGAAACGGCAGTACGGTTCATGAAGGAGGCGGGCCGCGACGTGAAGCTGATCATCTATCCCGGCGTCGGCCGTGGCTTCGATTTCCGCCCGCCCAACGTTCGCACCTTCGCCGACGATCTGGCAACCCGCGATTCCAACCTTCGCGCAGCGGATTTCATGCGCAAACATCTGCAATGAACGCGGCCGGTTCAATTACAGGTTTTGCCATCTGGACAAGCCCTGCAAAACCGGCAATAAGGCAGCCCTACACCACGGATGGCGAGTTGGCGGAGTGGTGACGCAGCGGATTGCAAATCCGTGTACACCGGTTCGATTCCGGTACTCGCCTCCATTGACCATCATCACACCAATACTGTAAGAAAATAAGGATTTCAGAAGCATCTGGAACCTGTATTGGACACTATTTTGGACACTATGGTGGATATATGACTTTGAGTTACCACCCTTCGAAACTTATCTCGCTCAGGGCAAAGGGCAACGTCTGGTACGTGCAGGTTACCAAGCCTCCGGAGTTGCAGAAGGGAAATGACAAGCAGATCAGGCGGTCAACGGGAACAACGGACAGAAAAGAAGCAGAACGGCGTCAGCATCGGATCACTGAAGAAATCTATGCTAGATTTGATGCTGAACTCGAACGGTTGAATCCACAACCGGAAGTGAAATTCAACTACGTGGTGGGACCACCCGATCCTCTTCTGGCCTGGAGGCCGAAACCTGTTATCCCAAAGCAAAACATATCACTTCGGATGTCCAGGGTATGGCCCAAGTACGTGGAAGGTCGGAACTGGGGCCGGGAAAAGACAAAGAACGGTGTTGTCGGCCACCTGAAGGAGTTCATCTCTGTGGTCGGCGACTTGCAAATCGATCAACTGAAAAAGAAGCACGGGTATCAGTATGCCCGCTACCTCGACCAAAGCGGCTATGCCAGAAGCACTGTCGGGACACGAGTCAGAGCCGTGGGTACGATGCTGACCTGGTGCGAAGAACATGATCTCATCGAAGACCACAAGCTTCGGAATCTTCGCCTCTCCGACTACGGTTACCCTGGACGTCCGTGGAAACCTTTTCCGACGGAAGACTTGGAGAAGATATTTTCCCAGGAACTCCCGGTGCAGGAGCGCCTGTGCATGTCGTTGCTGGCAACAACTGGTGCCCGGTTGGACGAAATCGCACTACTCCGATGGCACCAGGTGAAACAAAGGGATGAAATCACCTACCTCGATCTTACAGAGGCGATCATCAAGACGCCGGGTTCACAGCGTTTTGTTCCTCTGCACCGGCAGCTTCTATTGCCTGAACCAGGCGAAGATCGCCTGTTCGACTACCCCGAAGGTCAAGACGGAAAATCGCAGAACAATGCTTCCCGTGCAATGATGCCTTTTGTCCGCTCAGCGGTCGGAGACGATGATCGCAAGGCGCTTCACTCGTTCAGGGGCACCCTCAAGGACATGCTGCGGAACGCAGGGGTTTCCAAAGAGCTAAACGACTTCTTTACCGTAAGCGTTAGCTGGATGGCACCAGCGGATTAGCTTGACGGCGCAAATTTCCACGGCAGAAGGTCGTCAAGGCGGCTTTGCGGGTGGCCGTTGGCGATTGCTGAGAGGGTGGCCTTGAGATAGGCGAAGGGTTCGACGCCGTTGATCTTGCAGGTCTCTATCAGCGAGGCGATGCGGCCCCATGCGATGCCGCCTTCGTCGTGGCCGGCGAAGAGCGCGTTTTTGCGATTGAGGGCGATGGGGCGGATGAGGTTTTCGACGCGGTTGTTGTCGATCTCGACGCGGCCATCGGTCAGGAAGGTTTGCAGCCCATTCCAATGGTTATGGATGTAGGTCAGCTTTTCGCCGAGCCGGGATTTACTGGAGACTTTGCGGCGTTGCGCCTGAAGCCAGTCGCCGAAGGCTGCGACCAGCGGCGCGGTGCGGGCCTGACGGGCTGATAATCTCTGGCCGGGCGAGATACCGCGGATATCGGCCTCGACGGCGTAAAATTCGGCGATCCGGTGCAGCCCTTCTGCGGCGATCTCTGATCCGTCGCGGTCGAAGACTTCTTTGAGCTTGCGGCGCGCATGCGCCCAGCAATGGGCCACCCGAATGGGCGTACCACCCTTGCGCGAAGGTTTGGTCAACCGATTATAGCCCTGATACCCGTCGATCTGCAGGATGCCATCGAAGCCGGTGAGGAAGGTTTCGGCATTCTCACCCGCACGACCCGGGGCATAGAAGTAAACCACGCCGGGCGGGTCCTCACCGCCCCAAGCTCGGTCGTCGCGAGCCAACGCCCAAAGATACCCGGTCTTTGTCTTTCCGCGCCCCGGGTCCAGCACCGGAGCCGTTGTCTCGTCCATGAACAGCTTGCCGGATCGTTTCAGATGGTCGGCCAGCCGGTCGACAACCGGCTTCAAATGGAACGCCGCTTTTCCGACCCAATCGGCCAGCACCGCGCGGTGCAGATCAAGCCCTGCGCGCGCCAGTATTTGGCTCTGGCGGTATAAGGGAAGATGGTCCGCATATTTGCTGACCAGCACATGAGCGATGGTGGCCTCGGTCGGCAGGCCGCCCATGATCAGATGCGATGGCGCTGATGCCTGGGTGACCCCGTCGGTGCAGGTCCGGCAGGCATACTTCGGGCGCACGGTGACGATGACGCGCAGCTGGGCAGGCACGATGTCCAGCCGCTCGCTGCGGTCTTCGCCAATTCTGTGCATGACACCGCAGCCGCATGGGCAGATCAGGCTGTCAGGTTCGATGACCTCTTCGATGCGCGGCAGCGCAGCGGGAAGGTTGCCGATGGTGCGCTTGGGCGACGGTTTGGCCGTCCCGTCGCCCGCTTTGGCGGCCTGTTTTTCTTTTTCCGCCTCGACCTCGGCCAGCGCGATGGACAGATCCTCGAACGCCAGTTGTCGCTCATCCTCGGACAGCTTCTCTGACCGTTTGCCATGCAGGGCGTGGTTCAGTTCAGCGATCAGATGTTCCTGCCGCTTGGTGATATCCTTCAGCGCTGTCACCTCATCCATCAATGCCAGAACCGCTGCGCGCTGCAAAACCGGGATGGCAGAAAGATCAAGAATGGGGGCTGTTTGCATAGGCCAGAGCTACCACAAAGCCCCAGTAAAAACACGCAAAACCAGGCGGTTGATTCACTCTGCCGCAGATGGTGGGCGCCTCTCCAGCGCCTTTACCTTCCGCCAGTCCAGACCTGCAAACAGCGCCTCGAATTGGGCATGGTTCAGCGCCATTATCCCAGCCTTGATCGCGGGCCAGGTGAAGGTCGAATCCTCCAGCCGCTTATACGCCATTACCAGACCGGTGCCGTCCCAATACAAAAGCTTTAGCCGATCCGCCCGGCGTGAGCGGAACACAAACACTGTGCCGGTGAACGGATCCTTGCGCAGCACTGATGACACGAGCGCGGCCAGGCCATCATGACCCTTCCTGAAGTCCACAGGCTGCGTCGAGACCAGAACCCGCACCCGATTGGACGGGAACATCATGGCCGCGCACCGATCGCCCGTACAATCTCACCAACCCGCGCAGCCCCTGTGGCGCCATCAAGCCGGATTGTCACCTGGCCGATGCAAATCTCGATAGGACCAGATGGTGCAACGTCAGACTTGGCCAGATGTGCAGACGCTACTGGCACAGGAGCATCGCCGCCATCATCCGCCACTACAATCGACGCAAAACAAAAGTCATCGTCTTCAACTGCGGGCAAAACCAACCTGCCATCGCGCGCCCGACTGCGCCATTCCGATAAATGGTTCGCCCGAAGCCCATACCGGGCAGCAACCCCGTTCACTGTCGCCCCAGGCTTCAAGCTCTCAGCCACGATCCGCGCCTTGACCTCATCCGGCCAGCGTCGCTGACCATTGGTCCGTATGTCCACCCCGTAGTCCCTGAGAAACTCCACCGTAGTCGCCATCGCGAAACTCCTGCCCTAATCTCCGTCAGGTGCGAAATCTCAGGTCAGGTGAGAATTGGGAAGGTGCGGGCCAGGAAACGCTTACGTCTGTCGGCTTTCCCGGCCGTGAGAAGTCGAGCGTGACACCGCGCTGATAGGCCCAGAGGTCCATGTCGCGGGAGATGAACTCGCTGCCTTGATCGACCCGGATCGTCTTGGGGTAGCCCGATTTGCGGCACACCCGGTCCAGCGTCGCCACGACATCCTCCCCGCGATAGCTGAACCGCGCGTCGAGCACCGGAACGTATTGCGAGAACGTGTCCACGACCGTCAAAACCCGAAGCTTCTTGCCCGTCGCCAGTTGGTCATGGACAAAATCCATCGCCCAGACATCGTTCGGCCCGACGGCTTCGGCACGGTCATCGCGCAGCTTGGCCTTCACCCGCCGCTTTGGCGTCTTGTTCCTCAACTGCATGCCCAACTCCCTGTAAATACGATAGACTTTCTTGATGTTGATGCCCCAGCCCTCGCGGTCCAAGAGCACATGAACCCGGCGATAGCCGTAGCGCACACGTGTCTCGCAAATCTCCCTGATCCGCTATTCCACGGCAGCCTGATCGGCGCGGCGGGATTTGTAGTGGAACGTCGAACGATCAAATCCGATGGCGCCACACGCCGTCCGGATCGAGACCGCCCAATTGCTGCACATCCCGCGCACCAGTTCGCGCATCCGACCAGGTTTCAGATCTTTCGCCGGATGACATCCTGCAACATCTCGCGGTCCAGCGTCAGATCGGCCACGATCTTCTTCAACCGCCCATTCTCATCCTCGAGCTGCTTCAACCGCTTCATCTCGGTCGGCAAAAGGCCGGCATACTTCTTCTTCCAATTGAAGTAGGTCGCCTGGCTGATGCCTGCCTTGCGGCAGATCTCAGACACCGGCGTGCCTTCCTCGCCCTGCTTGATGATGAACGCTTTCTGCGCGTCCGAAAACTTCGATGCCTTCATGTGAGTCCGCTCCTCTCCCAGCCAGGAAATCGTAGCGGAAAACTCCAGCTTCAGACGGTCCAGTTTGCGGGGATCAGATCACCGCGACTCCTATTGCCTCTGAGGGTAAGGGGATCGCCCCATTTCTTCCATCATCTTTTCGCGGAAGACCTCAGCGGGCGTTTTCCATCCGAGACATTTGCGGGGGGTGTCGTTGAGGCAGTCACTGATCATCTTCAAGTCATGATCAGTGAGTGCCGTGATGTCGCGCTTCCTCGGCAACCATCTTCTTGCGCGTCGATTGGTGTTCTCGACCGTCCCTTTCTGCCATGGTGAGGAGGGATCGCAGAACATGGGGTAATCGCTCTGTCTCGCCGTTTCCTTCATGGCATCGGAATGCTTTTTCTTCGGTATGATTCAGAGCGTGATCCGAAAAGGGTCTTGTTCGAAGCAATAGATGGAGATTGAGCATGGGCCAGCGTATAGGGCTTGACGTTTCGCTGAAGGATACCGCGATCGCGATCCGGGAAGACGGTAAAAGAATTTGGCGCGGGAAATGCCCCTCCGACCCCGAGATTATTGCGCAGATTGTTCGCAAGCACGCACACGATCCCTTGAGGGTCGTTTTTGAAACCGGTCCACTTGCCACTTGGTTCTTTCATGCCTTGACGGGGGAAGGGCTTCCGGCAATTTACATCGAGGCACGGCACGCACAGAAGATTTTGGGCGAGACGTTGAACAAGACCGACGCAAACGATGCCGAAGGGTTGGCCAGACTTGCCGAAACTGGCTTCTATAAGGCCGTCAGGGTTAAGTCGTTCGAAGCGATGCTGATCCGGTCGTTGGTTGCAGCTCGCACGCAACTCCTGGCCATCACAACCCAATTGACCAATCAGATCCGAGACCGTAGATCAAATCGAAGTTAATGCCCGCCACCCCTGCCGCGCGCAATCCATCGACTGAATGGCGCACCATATCAGGCGGCTGTATGCGGTTGATCGCTTTCTGAGCTTTAGGGTCAAATTCCTGCACGCCGAAACTGGCGCGGGTGAAGCCCAACTGTCCGATCCGTTGGATCATTGTCAATCGGCGTCGGCGGTGATGTTGAAATTGGCCCGCACGGCCTGCATCGCGCGCTCCAGATCATCGGGCACCAGCGCCGTCGGTGTCCCCCCACCCCAATGCAGATGAGTGATGGCCATACGGTCCGGCAGATGCCCGGCCAAAAGATCGATCTCCCGGTTAAGCGTCTGCGCATATTGCGCGACCGGCGCATCTTTCTTGGCCAGCTTCATATTGCATCCGCAATACCAGCAAAGCTCGCGGCAGTAGGGAACATGCAAATAGAGAGAAACAGGCTTCTCAGGCGGTAGCGCCGCAAGCCAGTGTGCATACTCCTTTGAGCCAATCGCCTTTGAGAAGTGCGGGGCTGTCGGATAGCTTGTATAGCGCGGCACATTGCGGCTCATGTAGGTTTTCAGTGCATCAGTCATAAATGCCCCGATCTGCATTGCCAGCTTCCCGGCTCAAGACTTGGGAAAATGCGTATCGCGATTGACCGCCGCCTTCCGTCGCCCATTCCAAATTCGCGGCCCTTCAATAAGCCGCGCTTCCGCTCAGCTTCCCGGAAAATATTTGGCGCGTCTTTAATCAAGATCACAGATGCCTCAGGCGACATCCCGTTCTTTGCCCATAGCTGCTTGCAGCCAACTGACCAAGACACTTCTCGAAGGCTCAAGCTCTGTTGCCGCCGGGCCTACGAATTCCTGAAACGCGTCCAGGTTCAAAGAGTTGACCCCGACAAGAACAGGAATATCGCGCGAAATCGCCTCTGCAATGACCGATCGAAAACCCCGGCCATCGGCCTCGTGTTTTCCAAATTTATTCACGATCAGAAGCTCGGGAGCGGTATTGAGCTGCATCTCGACCAATCCAACAGCGGTTTCCAAGACTGCGGGATCCAACCTGCATCCTTTCGCTTCCCCTCCGAGGTTCTGCGAAATCCGCAGCACAGGCCCGTCCGGAAGCACCTGAACATCCATGTCACAAGGATGCCCGCCACGATCCGTATTGATCTGAACTGTCCCACAGGTGCGGTAGCCCTCAGCCGCGAGATCTTGCGCCAGCGTGAACAGCAATTGATCTGTATCACCGCGTCCGGGTGCCATCGTATAGGCGATTTTCATGGTCATTCTTCCTCTATCAATCACAGAATGGCTGGAATTCCACCAGCGCGCCTTCTGGCAGGTTTTCAACTTCAGAGGGAATCAGAATGACACCATCCGCGATGGGGAGGCGAGCCACGCGCCCGGAATGGGTGGCATCATCAAAGTGAACACCCTCTCGGCCCATGCCGTCAAACCCGGACAGTTCCGCCAATCGCAATTCACATCGCCCGAACTTGTGACGCAACGGGCGCGACAGGACGACGTGTCTGCGGCGGCTGTGCGGTGCCGTGCCCCCGGACAGACACCGGGAAAGCACTGTCCCAAACATTTGCCAGGCAATGAATGCCGAGAGCGGATTTCCAGGCAAACCGAGCCAATGCACAGCTCCCAATTTCCCGTAGGAAACTGGTTTCCCAGGCTTCATGACGACACCAGTGAACGCCATGAGCAGGCCAAGATCGGTCAACGCAGGTTTTACATGGTCTTCCTCGCCGACAGATATACCGCCGGTGGTAACAATCAGATCGACGCTCTTAGCAAGTTCGCCAAGTTGTCGTCGTAGACCGGCGCGGTTATCCTCACCGGTTTCGACGCGGACAAGTTCAATCCCGGTCGTCTCAATTGCGGCTCTCAACATCGGGGTATTCACATCCCAGATGCCTGAAGTTTTTCGGGAGTCTCCGGTCGTACTCACTTCATCGCCGGTGACCAAAAGAGCAACACGAACGCGACGCCGGACCCTAACAGCCGCTGACCCAGCGGCCGCGCAAGCAGCAATGTCCCGCGCCGTAAGACGACGGCCAGCGGATACGACAACGTCGCCTGCAACCATGTCCTCGCCCGTTCGCCGGACATGCGAACTCGACCTCACCTTTTGCAAGACAACTATTGCGCCTTCGGTGCGCTGGACGTTTTCCTGCATCACTACAGCATCCGCACCCTCCGGCATTGGCGCGCCGGTAAATATCTGCGCAGCGTTTCCAAGGCGAACCGATCCTACGTTCTTCTGCCCGGCCGCAATCCGGTTTGTCACAGGAAGAATCCACGGACCATTCCCCGTCAGGCAGGCTGAATTGATCGCGTAGCCATCCATCGCCGCATTGTCGAACGGTGGCGCGGCCGAGATCGCACAAACAGGCTCACCAAGCACCCTTCCGCGTGCACTGGCAAGAGACAAGATTTCCGTCTCCGCGACCTCAACCGCATTCCGAACAATACGGGCTATCGCCTCGTCGATTGAGACCAAACCGCCCAACTCATCAGCTGCGCCGCACCCGCACCCTTGCTCAACGATTCTTGTCAGAGCTGTCATTGTGCCGCCTCCTGTCGTTGTCTCGAACAAACTTGACGTCATGATACGACACTCCTCCCGTGTGTTTCACACAATCACTCTATACACAGAGCAGGAGAGTTCGTTGATCTAGCACAAGCTCGCTGAAATGGCGCGGCGCGACTGCATTGGCCATGTGCAAGAGTCGCTCGGCAGTCCGCCCACCTGTCGCATGCCCCAAGTGACTGACAATCTCCCCGACACGCGAGGTGCGACGTGCAAACGGACGTGCAACCGATAGGATCTGGTCTGAAAACGTTCGGCGCGGGCAAGCGGAAGCCAAACATCGCCAGCGGCAAACCTGGAGTTCCACTGTGACCTCGTCTCCATGTGCGGGAAAATCCTGTCGCCGATGCGGCCATCCGTGACGTCGTCGTGAACGCAAACCACAGTCAGGGCAAATGCCCTGAGGTGCCAGAGTGCCGGATACAAGCCACCCGCCGGCTTAACGCTTTGAACCGAAACATCGCACACGGGCGACCAGTGCTTCTTTGAAATCACAACTATCCCTCCTGAATCTTCCAGTCTCAGGATAGTTGCGCCACACAGATTGAGGCAGAACCATTTTTTTAGAGGTTTGCCCGCTGCACTGAGGATCAGTCGTCGATATCCTCGATCCAGGTCTTGGCGGCCACGGCGCGGGGTAGGCCAAGCGGTCCGATGGCCAGCATGGCCACCTGAATGATTGCAGCAACTTCGATCCCGTCGACCTTTGCCCGTCGGGTGTGGGAATGCACCGCCCCCTCAGAACCCACGCCGATCGCAAGTGCGAGCTTGACGAGCCGTTTTTCCCGATCGGTCAGCGGCCCGCAATCGGCTGTTGCCTTGCCGAGGGCCGAATAGGCCTTCCAGATATCGGGATGCTCATCGGCGAGGTCGCCGGCGGCACCGGGCATGGATCTGGTCATCTTGGTCTCCTTCATATTTACGGTTTGTCGATCAAAGGCTGGGTTACTCGATATTCCGCGAAAACTTGAACGCCCGGCTGAGGTTTCCGGGCTGATCTCGAGGAAAGAGGCAAGGCGTCGCTTGTCGTGGGGCACATTGAAAGCGGCATCGCCCCCAACTTATGCACTACCAGTCTCGCGTCGCATACGAGCGCGGCAAGCGCGCGGGCCTACTCGCAGGGGACGGTCGCGCCGGTGACGGCGAGGCCCAACATCAGCGGTGGGAAAGCGGGGCGCGATCATGCTACGCCCATGCCTATGAGATCGCGTGCAACCTGCTGGAAGGCCTGCGCCTGCGGGCTGTCAGGCTTGGTAACCACGATGGGCGCGCCGCCGTCTGAGGCGAGCCGGATGTCGAGATGAAGCGGGATTTCCGCCAGCAGCGGCACGCCTAGCCCCTCAGCCTCCGCCTTGACACCACCGTGGCCGAAGATATGCTCTTCTTGCCCGCAGTTAGAGCAGACATGCGCGCTCATGTTCTCGATCATGCCCAGCACCGGCACATCCAACTGATTGAACATGTCGATCGCCCTGCGCGCATCCAGAAGCGCCACGTCTTGCGGCGTCGAGACAATGATTGCGCCGTCCAACTTGGCTTTCTCTGTCAGCGACATCGACACGTCGCCGGTGCCCGGCGGTAGATCGACGATCAGGCAATCGAGCGCGCCCCACTGCACATCCATCAACATCTGTTGCAGCCCGCCCACCAGTCTCGAGCCGCGCCAGAGCAACGCCTGATTTTCGTTCGCCAAGAGGCCGATGGACATCATGGTGACGTCGTGATTGTGCACAGGGAGAAGGACCTTTCCGTCGGGGCTAGTGGGGCGATCCGATACGCCCAACATCCGGGGCTGCGAGGGACCGTGGACATCGGCATCGAGAAGGCCCACCCGGCGGCCCTTGGCGGCGAGCGCGCAGGCGAGATTTGCCGAGACAGTGGATTTGCCCACCCCGCCCTTGCCAGAGGCCACGGCGATGATGTGGTCGACGCCGGGCACGCGCTGCGGCCCCTCGGGTACGACCTTGGGCTTGGGCTTGAGTTCGGGCATCTCCACTGCCGAATGCGCGGTCAGCACCGCCGAGACGCGCTCCGCACCCGCCGATTTCGCTGCCGCCTCGGCGGCTTCGCGGACCGCCTCGTAGGCCTTGACCTTGGAGGGATCGATATCGAGCACGAAGCTAACTGTCTCGCCCTCGACCGTTAGCGCCCGCACCACGCCCGTAGCAACGATATCGGACCCGCTCACCGGGTCGGTGATCCGTTTCAGCGCCTCTAGAACGCCCTCGCGTGTTGTTGTCAATTCAACTCTACCCCTTGATTGTTCCGGTCACCACATCCACCACGCCGAGTTCCTCAACACGACCGACATCTCCACGCCATGAACGCCGCGCCCGCACACTGTATGATCAGTAACGAGTGTCAAGCTATTCGATGAGGGGTGGCGCTATCTCGGGAAGTATCTTGAGATACTCAAGAACACTTTCAATATCAGATCGCGCCAAAATATACTTAAATTGTGGCATGATGATTGCTGGTGGCTCCAGTCTGTTAAGACCTTCGCTGATTTCCTCCATTATTTCCTCATCACGACCTTCAATAATATATCCGTCTGAAAGATCCGGAATGTATTGGTATTCTCCAAAGCTTGAGACCCTAGGCCCATCGCCCCGACCGAACAACCCATGGCAAACTGAACAATTTTCTGAATAAATTAGGCGCCCATTTTCGGCTGACACTTCAATTACTGACGTGAAATAGGGCATAGGCACCGGACTTGGTGCTGATAGAGACGAGTCCGTTGCCCCATCAGATTTCTCCTGAGAAAATACTGATGTCGGGGTCAGCATGGCGCCGGCCATAAGTAGTCCAATAAACGATATGCGGGTTCCCATCACGATTCCTCCAAGCTTCTGTTGTCGTCCAGGGTAATCTCAGTAAATTCGCCACTGTGGTGATCGATAAAAAGCCGGATCGCACCAACCAAATCCGAGTAAATGTTATCTGGTTCGGCTTTTTGGGCGATCAAAGCCATCTGTGTCACGAAAGGAACGGCAAACCGTGCAAGAAAATAAGCTTGTTTGTCCCTCCAGAACTTTGCAACTTCCCCTTCCTTATCTCGCAAGCTTTCGCTCTCCCGAAAACTCAGGTATTGAAGAAACTCAAGCTCGACGCCGAGGTGGTCGGGAAGTTCCTCGTGCTTATCAGACAACGTCATACCAGATTCTCGGTACGCCTCCTTGACAGCCGTCATTTCTTCGAGACGCTTGGTTTCATCGACTGTAAAAAGCGATCCATAGGGTGGGCAAGGAATAATCGGATAGTTACTCGAGAAAAGCTTGATGTAATCTCCCTCGATTCTTTGGACAGATGACTCCCTAAGATTCCTGAAAAATCGGTCGAAACAATTATACATTTCTTTATCAAAAGCAGCTGGGCGATCAACCTTACTCAGAGTTTCGTCTAACGACTTTTCGGTGGATTCTTGTCGAAAATACTCAATTCCCTGTTCGGCAGGGTGGCCAAAGGCCAGCTCTAGGAAGCTGTAGATTTGACCCCTTGCCATTGCAGTTTCGGAACCGTACAAGTCGGACCTTTTGACCATTTCAGTCATAACACTGTTATCCTTGTTCTAGAGTCGCGAGTTCAGAGATCTTTCATCTTAACCTCTTCCGGCACGGGGTTAGGCTCCTGAATGAGACCCTGCATCGCATATCCAAAATACTTCTCAACCTCTTCAGGTGGAATGTTCCTTGGAGGGACATACCAAACGGACGGAATAGTTCCGAAATCCGGTCGATACTGACGCCGTTCACCTTCGCTGATAGTGCGATGGGTCGCGCCGAGGCCTACTTCGGGATCATAAGGTTGTACACCAAGAGACGGATCGCGTATCATTTTTGAAATTGTGCTTTCCGGATCCATCAAGTTTCCGAAGATTCGAATCTTGCCAGTACAGCTCTTGACACATTGCGGCTCTTGACCCTTTTCCAAGAGTGGGAAACAGAATACACACTTCTCTGATTTTCCCGTCGTTGCGTTGTAGTAAATCTTGTCGTATGGGCAAGCCTTCACGCAGTACTGGAAGCCTTTGCAGTCGTCTTGGTCAATCAACACGATCCCATCATCGTTCTTGTATATTGACCGTGTAGGACAGGCCGGTAGGCATGCTGGATTAGCGCAATGGTTGCACGGTCTTGCCAAGTAGAATTGCCAGAGGTCAGGACCGGTGCCTTTGGGTGTGTCCTGGTACAGATTTGGATACCGATAGTCATACTCGTCGTGACTGGCCGTTTCCTCACCGTGACGGGGATATTTTCCATAGGGCGCGGTCGTGACGCTGTTCCAGAACATATCCTCCTGGCCCGAACCGCTCGTCCAAGTATTCTTGCAGGCCATCGTGCAAGTGTGACAGCCAATACATTTGTTGATGTCAATCAGCATCCCATATTGTGCACGATTTCCGTATTTCGGGTTTGGCTGACCATAGTATTTTTGCCAAAGCTCTTCGGACATCTTCTTTCCTTTCAGTTTCGGAAGTTAAGCTTTCTTGACTTCACAAATTTGATCAAAATGCCCGGACACCGGTCCCCAAACATTTGGTTTGAAGTAGATTTCATGGATCGGATTGATATCAACGCGAGATAGACCGTTCCAATGACCCTCTCGGATTTGTTGCCGTTGCCATCCGAAATAGATCAGAACAGCACCTGTCGGGACTGAGTCGCGAATTTTCACCTTCGCCTTGATGTAACCATGTTGGTTGTACGCAATGGCGTACTTACCCGCTACTAGGTCACGCTTCGCAGCTTCTTCGCGGTTCATCTCAAGCAAAGGTTGGCCGATATCGTCCAATTTAAGGAGAATATCCGTTGTTCTCCAAGACGAGTGAACGCTCCAACGCGTATGTCTTGCGTGGTAAACCAGCGGATAGGCCTGCATGTTTGGGTTTCGTTCCTTTTTCGCCTCGCTCCAAACTTTCGATGTTCCATAGGGTGATGCGACGTGCGGCTCCTTATGAATGGGCAACTGTTCACCGTATTCAATAAACCTGTCTTCGTCCTTATAGAGCTCTTGTCGCCCTGAGGCCGTTGCAAACATTTTCTTGCCTTCGACCTCCTCGGTGAAGGGGGCGAATGGATCTGTTGGCAGATTCACCTTGATGACTCGTTCTTTTTTGAGTCGTTCCAGCGTAATGCCTTCAACTCGCGGACCACCAGTCTTTAACAAAAGGTCTGCAGCTTGCTCAGGCTTACTAAACTTGAAGATATCACCGGTGCCCAATCGTTTGCAAAGTTCGTAGTAGATTTCTATGTCAGGCTTGGCGTCATAGATCGGCTTTAGAGCTCCTTCGTGCATCTGAAGGTATGGGTGAGCGGGCGTCGTACAGATGTCCATTGGCAGCTCATACCAGCTTACGACAGGCAGTATGACATCCGCGAGTTGCGCGGTACTGCTCATCTGAACTTCCGGAGAAACGATAAATTCGATTTCTTCATCAAGTGTCTTCGCCAGCTGGGCTTGGTCCGAGGCTTGGCCAAACAGATTGCCCCCGGCCGCATAGATACACCGAATTTGGCGCCACAGCTTTTCCTTATCAGCCATGGTTTCCGTTGGCCCATTTACGACATATGCCGTGTCGAGCGGAACTGGGCGATAACGTTCGGACCCGTCCGCATTTTTCTTCGGGAAGAAATACTCGGTGGGATTGAGACGCATCCGGTACTGACCAGCCCAAGGGCTGACGCCCCCGCCCTGTTTGCCGACGTTACCGGTCATGCATCCCAAGGCAATCACGGCTCTCCCCATCAGATCTCCGTGGTACCAATGGTTAATGCCAGTGCCGGACCAGATGCTCGCCGGATCTGCAGATGCATACTCCACCGCAATCCGTTCAATGACGTCAACTGGAACGCCGGTAATCTCGGAGACTGTTTCCGGATCGTGTTCATCAAGCGTTTTGAGAAACAGCGTATGGGAAGTGGAGCAGGTGATCGTTTCACCATTTGCAAGCTTGACCGACCAGCTACCCGTGAGCGGCGGTTCGTCGCTGAAATACACGTCGGGGACGGGCGCTTCGGATTTGGAATCATACACCATGAAGGTTTTCGGATCACCGTCGGGATCCACATCGGAGGCCTTGAGGTACTTGCTGTTATCCTCTCTGATGAGAAGCGGGCCGCTTGTCGTACGGCGGAGGTGCGCCTCGTCTGCAAGTCCTTTTTTCACAACGACGTGACACAAGCCGAGCGCCAGGGCCGCGTCTGTTCCTGGACGAAGTTTGACCCATTCGTCAACACCGCTGGCCGTAGGGTCAAAGTAGGGTGCGATATAGACGAGTTTCACCCCCTTCGCCCTGACATCCGTGAAAAAATGCGCATCAGGCATCCGGGTTTGAAATATATCAGAACCCCAGATAATTGCATATTTTGTATTTAGCACATCTCGGAATTCATGCTCTTCCGTCTGGACGTTCCACGTCATAGGATGCGCAAGCGGAAGATCACCGTACCAGTTGTAGAATGTACCAATACCGAAGCCGTTCACCGAAGCGAAGCGAAAGCCGCCGCCTTGTTTTACAAGCCCGGTAGCAGGAACAGGAGGATAAATCCAAACTGTATCGTTACCGTATTTTTCGGAAATCCGTTTCATTTCAGATGCAACGTAGTCAAGCGCTTCGTCCCAGCTGAGCCGTTCCCATATGCCAGAACCGCGTGCACCTACTCGCCTCATCGGGTATTTGATCCGGTCTGCCGCATAGACCCGGCGGACATAGGTCTGACCCTTCATACACCCACGCGGGTTATATTCATCGTCTGGGTAATCGAGCGGTTGCTCCACTCGTTGAACGATCCCATCCTTCACAAAAACATTCCAGCCGCAGGACCCCGTGCAGTTTGGCATATTGACGGCGCGGAACTTCGTCTCCCCAAGGAACTTGTCTCGCATTTGTTGTTCCCATGGGCGCGCTTCGGTCTGGACCAAAGCCGCTAATGCGGCGCTGGTTTGACCGAAAGGATTCACCGAGGCACCCACAAGCGCAGCCAAACTGCCCTTGATGAAACTACGTCTTGTTGAAGTGGTCATCTTCTTCTCCTATCCGTGCTTGCTAGCATCGGCGCGTTACTTCAATGCCGAAAGTGTCTTCACCACGTCTTCAATCGGCTGGATGGTCGAAAGGATGGTCGGCTCACCCCACTGTTCATGATACAGATTTTCGGGAACCTGCATCAAAGACACCGCCAAGTTGTTGAACGCATTTAGATCAGCGGTCTCAAAATATGTAATAAAATCGACATCGTCCAATCCGGTCGAATGGTAAAGCTTGCGCTTGACGTTCACGAGGAATTCAAGCGTCGGTGCCGTGTGGACTTCCATCTCCGCAAGGCGTTCTTCGTGGCTCATGTTCCACCACTCTGCATTTTTCTCGATCGGAACGACAATCGAGTATTTCGGCTCCTCATCTGAGTACGAAGCAGAAGACAAGGCAGCGTTCATGTCTGGCGAAGCTTCTTTCGTGACATAGTTCAGGGATTTTGTGATGCCGGTTAGAGTTTCGGTAACTTCCGTGTGCATCCCAAACCGGGTATTTTTGAAATCGGTCATGAAATTTTGAGCCGCTTCGAGGTCATAGGCGTGGACACGAAGCATGAAGTCGCTCTCAGAGCTAAGACCCCTCGTCAGATAGGCGTCAACTCGCACTTCGCTTTTGTGCGCATCAACAACGGCGAGCACTTCATCAACCCCACCGCGCCGCTCAGCCGATGCCCTTTGGTAGTAGTCCGGATTGACTTTGTATGTGGCGAAAACGCCAATGACGCCAGCATCTTTCAGGATTTTCGCGTGGTCAATATCCATCGCCACTCCGGCTTCTGCATTCGCTTGTTGTGCATAGACCATCGTGCCAGACATCGGTCCCGCTGCCACGAGCATGGCAGTGGCTGCTACCGTCAACATTTGAGTTGCATAAGTCCGACGGTTTCTGTAGAAAATTGGCATGCTTTTTTCTCCCAAGCTCTTAGGGCAGTCACTAAATGTGATCCTGCATCAATAGTTTCCATCGCAATTAATCATACGAAGGCTGTAAACTGCCTGCCTTGATTCAGATCAAATACGTCGTTGATCTGCCTCGGTCTACGAGAGATCCAGGCACAGGACGACCGACCCTCCGTGACGATCACAACCACTCTCGCTTTTGCAGGATTGACCTTTCTGTCTCGGTTGGCGGACTTTCACGTTTCTTACCCGGAGATAGACATTCGGGTGATAGAAAGTGACGAGCGGCTTGATTTCGATGTGGACGGGATTGATCTCGCCATACGTTACGGGAAAGGCAGATGGCCCGGCGTGGACGCTATTCATCTGTTTGACGAGGAAACCTTCCCTGTCTGCAGTCCGCGCCTCGCCGAGGAGAACCCTGAACTACGGGATATCAGGAGTATTCCGTTGTTCCGCTTGGCTTTGTTGCGCAAAAAGGTTGAAGCCGAGACTTCCCCTTTCCCCAGACGGACTTATCCCACGGGCTCAGTGTCAGGTATGCCGAGCGCGGTGTAGCCGTTCAGGACGGCGGCACGGACTTGGAGTTCGGCGACCTGGCGATCGAAGTCGCGTGCCATGAGGCTCTGCCCCAGCAGCTTCACGCAATGCATTTTCGTCTCGGCGCGGCTTCGTCGGTGGTAACCGCTCCATTTTCGCCAGATCGCGCGACCGAGGTATTTCGATGCGCGTAGCGCCTCGTTCCTTGCGATCGCACCGGCAGTCGAGGGCTTCCACGGTTTGGCGTTCTTGCGCGGCGGAATGACGGCATGGGCGCCTCGGTCGGCGACGGCGTCATGGCATTTGCGCGTGTCGTAGGCACCATCCGCAGTGACCGAGCCGACCTCCACGTCGGCCGGGATCTGGCTGAGCAGTTCGGGCAGCATTGGCGCGTCACCGACGTTGCTTCCGGTGATCTCGATGGCTCGGATCTCCAGCGTCTGTTCATCGACACCGATGTGGATCTTGCGCCATAGCCGGCGCTTTGTGCCACCATGCTTGCGGGCGTGCCACTCGCCTTCTCCCTCTGCCTTGATGCCGGTGCTGTCGATCAGCAGGTTCAGGGGCCCCTGGGAGCCGCGGTAGGGAATGCTCACGGCCAAGGTTTCCTGGCGCCTGCTCAGCGTGCTGAAATCCGGCACCGACCAGTCGAGGCCGACCAGGCGCAAAAGGCTCTCGACGAAGCCTGTCGTCTGCCGGAGCGCCATGCCGAAGAGGACCTTCATCGTCAGGCACGTCTGGATCGCGGCATCGCTATACTGCGGCTGCCGGCCTCGCTTGCCGGTGGGCGGCGGCACCCACGTCATATCTGGGTCGAACCAGATGGTCAGGGAGCCACGTTGCTTCAGCGCTTCGTTGTAGGCCGGCCAGTTCTTGGTCTTGTAGCGCGGCGGGATGGGTCTGCTCATGCAGACCAGCTACCATGCTGGATTCACGAGATGAATCCCCCTTCGGTATTTGCGCAACAAAGCCGTTCCGCTTGCTGAACCTGGACGGCCCGGCACATGCAAGCGAAGATTGGGCGAACCTGTTCAGTCTGGCTGGTGTCGAGAACATCGGCAACCTTGGTGGGTTGTGGTTCACTGATTACGGTAACGTAATCAGCGCGGCCCGCGAAGGAAAAGGTATCGCGATTGGATGGAGGCACGTTGTCGATCGGTATCTACGCACTGGTGAGCTTGTGAACCCGACCGGAGAGATATTCAGAACCGGGAGAGGCTTCTATCTGTTGAGCCAGGAATCTCACCGGCTCAGCGAGCCGGCGCAAATTGTTCACAATTGGATACTGGAAACTTTCGGCGAACAAATCGGCAAGCCTTCCTAGGGTTTACACGGTTCGAACCGGTTGCCCAAAGTCGCTCGTATTAGCGTGACCCGTCGCAAAGCTGCCGGGATGGTGGATTTGGATTGGGTCATTATTAACGCTCACTCAGAAAACGGGTCGAAAGAACGGGCGAGGTGCAGCGTTTCAATCCGCTGCACCGCCCGCCAGTGGGCTGGTCATGATGGCTCATCCGCGCAGGCGGTGATGCAGGATGATCGGCACCGCCAGCTCTTCTTCGTCGCTCAGATGGCGGGCAAGGAAGGCCTCGACCGCCTCGGCCTCGTCACGGGCAGCACTTTCATCAAGCTGAATCAGCTTGATCGTTCGGTTGGCAACCCGCGTGTACCGATCCAGCACTCTGTCCAGCGCCGCGTGGTCCTTTTCCAGAATCTCCAGTCCCGCGTCAAAGCGCGGATCGGCCACTGACAGCTCCGGGAAATAGCTGTGATCCTCCCAGCCGTGATGCCCGTGCAGGTTTCTGACCAGAGCATCTCCGAAATAGGACAGCCGCGCGGCGTAATCCTCCGGGTCGCGGGCGCGGTCAAGATCGCCTTCGGTCTCAGACCGCACGAGATTTCCCAGCCGCCGGAACATCTGATGCGCACCAAGCCAGTGCCGCGTCTTGTCCCTGAAGCCCGGATGGGCCCCCCATGTGTCGCGCGGGTACACGGCATACATGGCGCGCGTGATCGACGCGCTACGGATCTAGTTGATCGAGACGAGCCTCTGGCAATGACGGTTCAGGACCTTTTGGCGCGCCACAGATTGGTTGCATAGCCACTCGCCACATCCGGAACCTGCCCTGCCCGGTAACTTCCCGAATAAGCCCCTGCCCTTCCATCCATGCCAGGTTGCGCTGCACGGCAGCACGGCTGGCGCCGGTGAGGGTTTCAGCCATCGGGGCCGAGAGCAATGGCCACTCGGCCATCACCTCACGCAAGGCAGGCGGCGTGCGTCCTGACAGGGATGCCATGACGGATCCCGCCCGTGCTGACCATGCCTCGATATCGTCGAGGTGGCGCATGGCGGTCAGGGTGGCGCTGTCCATCCCGTCAAGCCAGCGGGCGAGACGGTCGGATGGAGGTCCACCTGTGCGCAGCCCCCCTGCCCCACCCATGGCCAGCGGTGCGAAGACCGCGCCCTTTCCCTCGCTCGCGGCGATCCGGCCCGCTGTGACGGCGGCCTCGATCCGGTCGCCGTGCTGGCCGAGACCCGCAAGGTTCCATAGGTGATAGCCCATGCAGGCGCGGGTAATCGGATGCAGATCGCGCGCCGCCTCCATCAGATCCAGCCAACTTCCCGAGCGATCGGCAAAGCGGTCCGCGTCATCGGCGATGTTCTCGGGGTCGCTGCGATCGAGAAAACCGGCGAAGCCCGACTCGGGCCCCGGACCACCGGTCAGGCGTCGCACGGCCCATCCGACGCGCGCGAGAGCGCCCGTGTCGTCCTGCACGCCGGCCAGGCGCATGGACATCCAGAGCGCAAGTCGATCGGGACTTACCCGGTCGCCGGCAAACCAGCTCAGCTCGGCCGCCTCGATCAGCGCGAGCCGATGCCTCCAGCCCTCGGGGCCGCGCCGCAGCCGCTCGTCCAGCGCGCCCATCCGTCCGGCCACCCGAGCGAGGTGCGCCGCAAGTCCTGCTTCGGCCCGCGCCCAATCGGCGAGGGTCGAGGCTTCATGCGACTCTGCCCGTGGGCCGGGCGGCAGATAGTCCGGCTCCTCCTCCATCGGACCGGGCAGGAACCAGAGATCTTCTTCCGACGTTTCTCCGGCTTCCTCGGCATCCTCGAGCAGAACCTCTGAAAAATCATGTTGGACGGTGCTTTGTGGCTTCATATGTGCAAAATACCGGTATTATGCGAATTACCCAAGGGTTTTCGCGACGGGTGTCCACGCTCCTTATATAGTACGCGCGCGCGATGCCCGGCGAGTTCTCTCTGATCGCGCTCAGCGTAAGGAAACCAAGGGAAATCCGACGAGAAGAGCCACAGAGACGGCCCTTGCATTCGTTTACAAACGGTCGTTTAGTAGCGATACCTTAAATTGCAAACGGCCCGATTCCATGCCCCTGATAGGCTACGCCCGCGTATCGACAGAGGATCAGACCCCCCTGCCCCAGTCTGAGGCCCTGCAAACTGCGGGATGCGTCGAGATCTTCGAAGAGCACGCCTCAGGCGGCAATCGTGCCCGGCCAGTGCTTGCGCGTGTGCTGGAGCGCATCAGCAAGGGCGACACGCTGGTTGTCGTGCGGATCGACCGGCTTGCGCGATCTCTGTCGCACTTGCTGGAGGTGATCGAACGTCTGGAGGCCAAGGGAGCTTTCTTCCGCTCCCTGCAGGACCCCATCGACACCGCTTCCCCGCAGGGCAAGTTCACATTGCAGGTTCTGGGCGCCGCGGCCGAGTTCGAGCGCGCGCTGATACGTGAGCGCACAAAGGCCGGGCTTGCCTCTGCGCGCGCCAAAGGGCGCGTTGGTGGCAATCCTGGGCTGCGCGCCAAGGATCCCGCTGCGCTGCGCAAGGTGCGGCTGGCGCGACAGGACGGCTACATGGAGCGCCTCAACGAGACCGCGCAGGATTGGGTGCCCCATGTGCGCCGCTTGCGACCGGATATGGCCTGGGAAGACCTGCTGCGGATCATCAATGGCCCCCTGCCCGAGGCGCGTCGCTGGACCCAAAGCCGTCTCTTGCGCGCTGTGAAGGCATATGTGCGCGACGGGTTCCTTCCTGCCGAGGTGCTTGGCCGCGCCGGACGCCGCAAAACCGATGACCGCCTGCCCGCGATTGTCGCTGGCATCAAGGGTGCCGACCCTGACATCACGCTCCAGGCGATCTGTGACCGGCTGGAATCCATGCGCGAACGCACCCCGCGCGGACGCTCCCGCTGGCAGCCGTCGTCCGTGAGGATGCTGCTGGAACGCGCGGAAAAGTTGGGCTTGCTGAAGTGCGCGCAATAAACACAACCTTGCAAATCTTCCAACTCATGGAGCAATTGCAAGGTTGCAGCCCATTTTCTGGTCAGGTGAATGGATTCACGACGCGCAACTGATCTTCGACCAACAATCCGTCGTGCATATCTTCGCTCCACAAAGTCGTGCAACCAGCAATCAGAGCGGCCGCCACAATCATCGCGTCATAGACCGAAAGCTGGTACTTTTCTGCCAAAGCTCGGCCCACAAGATGGGTTTGCACAGACAGGTCCTCGACTGGACACAAGGATTGGACCCCTGCGAGAAAAGCGCCGGTCTCCTCCCAACTGAGACCGGCTTTCCTCCGGCAATTGACCATCGCTTCGTTCAGGACCTGCACACTGATCCGCGGCCCCTGCCCCAGGATGTCTTCCGCCCGATCCGCCTTTGGGCCGTCGTCAAGAAGGTAAAGGACGACATTTGTATCCGCGAATTCAGCGCTCATGCGCAGCGTCGCGACTCAGGCGTGCTTCCTTGGATAGCTTTCCGCGAAACCGCCTTAGCCCTTGCAGGACTTCATCGGCGCGAGGTTGGCGCTGGACAAGCAAAGTACCGTCGTCCTTTATCAGATCGATTTGGTCACCCTCTTTAAGACCAAGTTCGCGCACAAGATCGGCAGGCAGCCGGACCGCGAGCGAATTCCCCCATTTTGCAACTTGCATCGGTGTCGTCCCTCCTGGTGGATATACGAGCCTATATGTATATCATCCTGACGCAATTGCCAAGATCAGCATTCGACGACGACGGCGAACGGGCTTGTGTTTCGACGGTGAGCTCACACAAGATGTGGAAAAAACTTGCGCGAATCCGACTCTTACGGCAATAGTCACGGAAACGAGGCAAAAAACGTCAATAACCGTGAACACGCCGAAGATGCGTAGCGCGGATCGAGAGGGCAGATGAACAAGACTTTCGTGCATCAGGACCTGAACGCGGTCATCCGCCAGCATTCCGAGTGGCTGGCCAACCAGTTGCATTCGCAACGCGAGAGCCTGTTTCCCCCTGACGCCACAAAGGAAATGCGCAAATTCACCTCCGGCGAGGCGGCGGCGCTTCTTGGTGTGAACGACTCATACCTGCGCAAAATCAACCTTGATGGCAAGGGCCCTTCGCCTGAACTGACGGCCGGCAATCGTCGCCTGTATTCCGCGCAGGATATTCAGGCCCTGCGTGTCCTGCTGGAAAAGACCGCGCGAAAGCCTGGAGACTATATCCCCGGACGGCGTGACGGCGATCACCTGCAAGTCATCGGTGTGATGAACTTCAAGGGTGGTTCGGGCAAAACCACGACTTCGGCACACCTTGCACAACGGCTGGCCTTGCGCGGCTATCGCGTCCTGGGCATTGATCTTGATCCGCAGGCCTCATTCACGGCGTTACATGGCGTACAGCCCGAATTCGATCTGACAGATGGCGGCACGCTCTATGACGCGATCCGCTATGACGACCCAGAGCCGATCCACGCCGTCATCCGAAAGACCTATATCCCGAACCTCGACCTGATCCCAGGCAATCTGGAACTGATGGAGTTCGAACACGAAACGCCGCGTGCTCTTTCACAAGGCAATGCAGGCCTGTTCTTTTTCCGCGTGAAAGAGGCGCTGGCGCAGGTTGACGGCGATTACGACGTTGTGGTCATCGACTGCCCGCCGCAATTGGGCTTTCTCACCATGTCCGCACTTTCGGCCGCCACCGGCGTGCTGGTCACAATTCATCCGGAAATGCTCGACGTGATGTCGATGTCGCAATTTCTGCGCATGACGGCTGATCTGATGGACGTGATCGCCGAAAGCGGTGCGGACATGTCCCACGACTGGATGCGCTATGCTCTGACACGCTATGAACCTCAGGATGCACCACAAAACCGGATCGTCGCCTTTCTGCGCACCATGTATGGCGATGCGGTGCTCAACTCGCCAATGCTCAAATCAACGGCGATCTCCGATGCAGGTCTGACAAAGCAAACCCTATACGAAGTCGAGCGGAGCGCCTTTACCCGCACGACCTACGATCGCGCCCTTGAAAGCCTGAACGCGCTGAACGACGAAGTCGCTGAACTTATTCAGAAAACGTGGGGGCGGGCATGACGAGTGGCAAGAAAAAACGGATGTCGATGCTCGACAATCTCGCGGCAGCCGGTGGCCCGGCCCCTGCCCCTCAGGCTGGCGCCGTAACCCCCATGATGACGTCCAACCGCGCCCTGCGCTCGGCCCGTGATGCGGTCGATTCACATCATGTCTGGGAACTCGACCCGGCCAGTATCGTCGACGACCGAATGGCCGACCGGCTTGATCCGGCGGATGTGCATGATCTGCGCGCCGCAATCGAGGCGAATGGTCAGACCGTACCAATTCTTGTGCGCCGGCACCCGTCAGAGACGGACCGCTATCTGCTCGTCTATGGTCGCCGCCGGCTCGAGGCGATCCGCCAGTCCGACAAGGTCGCCAAGGTGCGCGCACTGGTCGCAAATCTGGATGATGACAGTGCCCTGCGTGCGCAGATTTCCGAAAACATGGCGCGCCGCGATTTGTCCTTCATTGAAAAGGCGATATTTGCGCAAGAACTCGTATCGTCGGGCTTTGGAAATCAATCACAGGTTGCAGAAGTTCTGACCGTGACCAAATCTTCGGTGTCCATGGCCATCGCCATCGCCGACATGGTCGGTACAGACCTCATCCGCGCCATCGGTGCTGCACACGGCATCGGCCGACCCCGGTGGGAGGCCATGGGCCGTGCCATCGCGGACAACGACCTGGATCGGGGCAGCCTGATCCGCCTTGCTGAGGAAACCCATGGCAAGGCCGATGTGGCCTTGGTGATTGATGCCGGACCTGCGACCGACGACCCCTCTATGCAGGCGTTTGAGGCCGTGTCGAAGGTTGTCACAAGGTTAGTCAAACCGGCCAAGGCCCCCTCCCCTTCTGCTGCATCCAGTCAGCCGCTCAGGATTGGGGGCAAACGTGGCGGCACGCTCAAACGCACCGCCAAAGGGATCTCGATCGAGTTGCAGAATAGTAAGTTTGCCGACTGGGTAGAGTCTGAAGCCGATGATTTGATTGAAGAACTTCACGAACGCTGGAAGCAGCGTTCAGAAGACTGAGGAAGAGCAGAAACCGAAAACAGGAGGCACGAAAAAGCCAAAGAAAAGGTCCCGCAAAGCGACCGCCCTACGAGACCCTGACTTGTTCTTAGCACTTTCAAGTTAGTCTCGGACGCCGTTTTTCGCAAGTCTTAAGTGATTCGCGGACCGTGATTTCTTTGTCTTAGTGAATGTAAAATGGACTACACCCCCGTAACGCCTTTCAGGCGACCCATAAATGCTGCCATTCTGCAATATCAGGCAGCCGCGCAACAGGACCTCCCCCCTTCCGGCGTCAACAAATGGGAAGCACTTCGCGAACTCGCCGCTGCCCGTATCGCCTTCGGCTTGTCCGACCGTGATTTGAGCGTGCTTCAGGCATTGGTCAGTTTCCATCAGGCCACGATCGTTGGCGGGAACCATAGTGAAACTGTCGTGCATCCGTCCAACAAGGCTATTTGTGAGCGCCTGAACGGTATGCCCTGCTCGACCATGCGGCGGCATCTGGCGAACCTGGTGCAAACCGGTTTTGTCGTGCGTCGCGACAGTCCCAACGGCAAACGTTACACGCGCCGATATGGCGACGAAAAGATCGCTTTCGGCTTTGATCTGGCCCCCCTCGCCCAACGCTTCGTCGAAGTGTGCGAAGCCGCAGAGGCTGTCCGTGCTGCGGAGGAGCGCTACAAGCGGCTTAGAACCACTGTAAGCCTCATGCGCCGTGATCTAGCGGGTCTCGTCGACTACGGCCGCTCTCTGCGCCCTGACCGCGCCATCTGGGACCAGGCGTCCGACCTATGCGTCCTGACGGCGCGTGACCTTCGCCGCAAGCTCGACTTTGCAGAGTTGCAGCAGATGGAATCTGCGTTGTCCGAAGCCCTCAACGCCATTCGGGACCTGTTGGAACCAGTGCAATCACAAGATATGAGCACCAATGAAGTCACAAATGAGCAGCACCATCAGAATTCAAATAAAGACTCTTATGTTTTTGAACCACGCTTAGAAAAAGCGCAGGGCGAGGGCAGCGCCTCCGATCCGGCGGCAGCACTGGTTGCAGAGGGTAGTACTGATGAGCCTGTCTCGGTCGATAACAATCTACCTAGAATACCCCTTGGTCTCGTTTTGGCCGCTTGCTCTGAATACCGAACTTACGCTGAACGACCTGTGCGCCACTGGCATGATCTAGTAAGGGTTGCCGATGTAATAAGACCTATGATGGGGGTCTCTCCTTCAGCGTGGGATGAGGCCAAACAGTACATGGGCCCGGAAGAGGCATCGGTGGTCATCTTGGCAATGTTGGAACGCTTCGGCGACATCCGGTCACCTGGTGGGTATTTGCGGTCGCTGTCTGCAAAGGCTGCACTCGGTGAATTCTCCTGTGGTCCCATGATCATGGCCCTTATGAGAAAGGACGCTGCATGAAAAGTTCACAGCTGTGAACCTGTCTTCTGCGCGACGAAACAAGACGCAGTTCACAGCTGTGAACTCATTGTTTAGGGGATCCATCCACTTTCTCCCTGGGTGCGCTTTCCTGCGCAGAGCGCGGACTAACGAAAATCACACAGTCAGGTCACCATCTCCAAAGAGGTTTGGAAAGAGCCGCTCTCGATAATCCAACGGAAACGCCAACCGAACTGGCGTCTTCGGCGAGGCGGAAGTAAGGTATCCGGCGGCGGTCAGTTTACTCAGCGTGTTGCGAGCAGTACGCTCGGACGTCTTGAGCACAATCTGCGCATCGCCTCGTTCCAGTGCCCCATGCCGAAGAACCGCCGAGATTAGTTCCGGCGCTCGCTTGTCATCGATGGTATCTGCAACAAGACGACGATACCGTTGGTCTAATCCGCCGAGATCGAACAATCTTGTTGAGAAGGTGATCTGGTCGAGCGTCACCTTTAGGAACCATTCACTAAACGTCTTCAGTGCCGCTTCTGACAGGTTCCCCCGTCCGTCGCGGTCTCCGCGGCGTGGACTGTCGGCCAGATCCATCATCCGTTTGTACTCGCCCCGATCGGTTAGCCCGCGGGCCAGCCCACGTGATACGGACCAGAGCCCTTGGCCACCAATCCCCGCTGTGAGGGCCATGGCATGAGACATCAGTCTGCTGACACGGCCGTTACGATCCGGGAAAGGGTGGATGTAGTTGAGCCGGTGATGTGCAGAGGCGATCGCGATGATCCGTCCGCTCGAAGACCGCGCCGCAATCTGAAATCGTTTGTCGAAATGGTCCATGAATGCCGCGACGCGCGACGATGAAGGAGGTAGGTGGCGCCCGACCGCAACTTCCCGATCATCATCCTGGCGCATGCGTCCCGGAACGATGGGCTCTTGTGTGCCGTCGGGATGTTCGATGACCCGAAACTCATCCGGCATCTCGTCGTAGAAGCTCTTATGGACCCAAGTCAGGAATTCGACAGATGTGGGGCAGGGAAGGGTGCCTATGCGATGCATCTCATCGATGGCCCGTTGAACGATGACGTGCGCCCGGGCCTCAAGGGCGAGAGGGCGGGTTTCTTCCTCAAGCTCGGCACCAGCCAGCGCCCTTTCGATGTCGCGGGGGCGGGTGTTATGTCCTTCGATCAAGTTGGAGTAGTAGCAGTTCATCACACGGACGAGATCGGCAAGTTCGGCTGCGCTATCAGGATGCAATCCTTGTCCCAGCCCGGTGGCTTCCCTCTGGATGTCGACCGAAAGGTCTGCCAGTTCTGTAGGAATATGCTCCTCGAAGAAGCAGGGTTCGATCCTGGCGGGTGTTTCCAGCATTTTGCCGATCTTCCATGTTTGCAAAGCAATTGAAAAATATACACATTTTGGAACCGCAGGCAAGGTTTTGCCGATATGCGTTGCCGATCTTGGGTGCCGATCTAGAATTGCTGTATGAAATCAATGGCTTCGGCAGAAGGGCCGGGCTTTTCGGTTTTGTTGTGTGCCCAAAGGGGCCGGAAAAAGAGAAAGTGTTCTTCGGGTTTTGTGACTGACGGATGAGGGCCTTTGGGGTCCCTCGGATGGGTCCGGGCCGGGTTCCGGTCTGTCTTTCCTGATGAAGGGCATTCCAATGCAAACAGGTGTCTTGCGCGTGTTGCGCACGACCGCTGCCTCGTGGTGGCGACACAAGGAACTACGCCGAACCGGCCAGACGGGCCGGGCACAGCAGCTCGAGCGCGAGACTGTCCTGCGTGACCTCGGCTATCTGAAGCAGGCGGCGACGCTGCCGAATGCCCATGTGATCTGCGGAGAGGGTGAGACATTCATCCATCTCGGTTGGACCACCGTTTCAACCTTCGCGCCAATCGAGCGCTTTCCCTTGGCCACTCTTGCGGTCGCACGAGGGACCCCGTTTATCGATATCCGACCCGTCACCGATGTGATTGCCTTCGCGAACCTGCCGCGGGTGACGCGGGACGGATCGGTCGACCCTGACTCTTCGGGTCCCGGCAGGTCCGTGTCGCTGACCACCTACATCGACATGGTCGAAGCCCTCGGTGGCAGGATCGCCAACGATCCACGCCCCCGTCAGTCAACTTGATCACCACTCCCTCTCACCAAAACTCGAAAGGACGCCAGCCATGGCCCGATCCCGCACGCCCAAATTCGATGCCTCCGAGGTCATCACAAACGAAATCATCCGCATCATCGAGCGCGGCGTCCTGCCGTGGCGCAAGCCCTGGACCGCAGGTGGCAGCTCTCGCCCCCTGCGCGTGGGCGGAGAACCGTACCAGGGGGTGAACAACTTCCTGCTGACGATGCGGACCGTGATGGCGGGCCACAGCTCTCCCTTCTGGATGACGTTGCCGCAGGCCAATGCGTTGGATGCAAAGGTTCGCAAGGGCGAGAAGTCCTCTGTCGTCGTCTATTACGGTCAAAGCCGGAGAGACGCCGGCGATGAGCATGATCACAGCGACGGGGATGATCACTCCGAGGAAGCCCGTATCTTCCGCTTCCAGAAATCCTACCGCGTGTTCAATGCCTGCCAGATCGAGGGCTTGCCCGACAGCTTCTTCCCCGATCCGGAGCCCGTGCCCGAGCATCCGCCGTCCGAGCCCATCCCGCACATGCAGGCGTTTTTCGATGCCATCGACATCACGACCGTCTTCACAGGAACGGAAGCGTACTATTTGCCCCCCGTGGACAAGGTCTACATGCCGTCCATCACGCGGTTCCAGGACCCGCGCAATTTCTACGGGGTCTGGGCCCATGAGCTGGCCCATGCCACGAAAGCCCCGCATCGACTGAACCGAGATTTCGGTCTCTCGAAATTCGGCAACACCTCTTACGCGCGCGAAGAGATCGTCGCAGAATTGACCTCGGTGTTCCTGGGTCAGACGCTCGGCTTCACGGCGCATACGCTCGAGATGAATGCCGCCTACCTCCACAACTGGTTGCGCGTTCTTCGGTCGGACAAGGGCGCGATCTTCCGGCACGCCGCGGACGCGCAGCGCGCCTGCGACTATCTGATCGCCAGATCGGAAACGGGCAGGGCAGGGCGCAGTGCCGAGGCCGCCTGACCACACGGAGAACGGAGACTCGCATGTCACGCAAGGAACCCAAGACGCTGCGGGTGGCCTGCTTCGAAGACGGCCGCCGCAAGATCATCACCTTCAAACGCGATGCCTATTGGTGGAGCCCGTCCGAGGGCGCTTATCCGTTCTCGGCAGCGCTCGAGAGCATCAAGGAACAGGGCGGCTGGATCGAAACCATCCCCAACCCGAATTACAGACCCAAGGGGCTGCTCGGGTAGGGCGCCTTCGGCCTCGATTCATCCGCCGCACGGAAAAGAAAAAGCAGGCTTTGGGAAGGGTGTTTCAACTTCTCAAAGGAGATCCCCATGTCCATGACCATTCAACCCCAGCCAGACCGTCCGGATCCGAGTGTGATCGCGGCGCAGAACGACGCGTTTCGCAAGCTCGCGTGCCTTGGAGTGCCGCCCGCGCAGCCCATCCAGGGCCGGATGCATGTCACCCGCTCGCTTATGGAGGCCGGCGATGGCTTCATGGCCGAGGCGGTGAAGGCCACCGGTGCGTTCGATACATTCGAGCCTGAGAATGATCCCGAGGGATGGCACGATTTCGGGGCGGTCGAGATCCGGGGCGAGACCGTGTTCTGGAAAATCGATCTCTATGAAGCAGACTCGGATTTCCGCTACGGGGCTGAGACCCCGGACAATCCTGCCACCACCATGCGCGTGCTGACCATCATGCTGGCGCGCGACTGGTAGGGCAGGGGACTCCTCACCCTGACATCTGAGACGATGAAGGCCCGCTGACCCCTCAAAGGGAAAGTGGGCCTTTTGTCGTGGTGATCCCTGAAGCCGGGGATTGGTCACGCGCGTGAGCGCGCGGGCCACACCTCACCCTCCTGGAAGGATATCCCATGACCATAAGCTTTGCTCCCCTTACCGTCGCTATCGGCGATCTGGTCCCGCATCCCGCCAATGTGCGCAGCAACGCGCCGGAAACCTATGATCCCGAGAACATCGCGCATCTGAAGGCCAGCATCGCCGTTCTGGGCCTCTTGCAGCCGATCCTGGTCCAGAAGTTCGACGGCAAATACGCCGTGCTGGCCGGTGGCCGGCGGCATGCCGCGCTGAAGGAGCTGGTCGCTGACAAGGCCATCAAGGGCTTCACGGCGAAGACCAAGGTGGACTGCCGCCTTGTGCCGGAAGACTGCGACGTCACCACGGCGCTGTCGCTCGCCGAGAACGTCACCCAGGCGCCGATGAACGCAATCGACGAGTTCGAGGCCTTCGCCCGGATGATGGAGGTCGACGGCCAGACGCCCGAGACGATCGCCAAAACATTCGGCACGACCGTCGCCGCCGTGAAAGGCCGATTGCGCTATGGCCTGATCCACCCCGACATCCGCGCCGCGGCCCGGGCCAAGGTGATCACCCTCGACACGATGAAAGCCTTTGCCGAGCACCCGAGCCAGGAGGCGCAGCGCGAGGTCTTCGAGGCGCTCACGAAGGACGGCGGCTATCTGCAGGCCTATACCGTTCGACAGGCGCTCAAATCCCGCGGCGTGCAGGTCAGCGACGATATCGGGGCTTTCGTGCGCGAAGACTACGAGGCGCGTGGCGGTGCTGTCGCGGCTGACCTTCTGGAAGAGCATTCCGTGCTTGAGGATGCGGCGCTGGTCGAGACCATCCTGCTCGAGAAGCTCAGTGCCGCCGCCGAAGAGGCCCGCATAAAGCTGGGCTTTGCCTGGGCCGATGCGATGGTGCGCTATGACTACGCGACCATGGCCGACTACGGCCGCGTCTATCCCGGCCCGATCGAGCCTGATGAGGCTGCGCAAAAGCGCATCGATGAGATCACCGCAGAACTCGAGAAACTGCAGCTCGAGATGGAGGATGAGGGGCTCGAGGACGGTGCCTACAATGCCCTTTACGAGCGCGTGGATGCCTTGGAAGAGGAAGCCCGCGATCTGCAGGAGGCCTACAGCGCCGAGGACTTTGCGCGGTCCGGGGTGATCGCGTCTTGGTCGGGCGGGCAGATCACGCTCCATGTGGGCCTCGTCCGCCCCGAGGACACCGTCAAAGAGGAGGGCGCGCGCGGCTCCTCGGCCAACCCGACCGGGGAGGAGGCCCCGGACGCCGGCGACATCACCTACCCGGCCTCGCTGGCAGAGGACCTCAAGACCGAGCGGGCCATGGCCCTCGGCGCCGCAATGGCGCTGCATCCGGAGGCCACGCTCGATCTGACGCTCTTCAAGCTGGTCAGTGATGTTCTGGCCAGCGGCATGAGTGTCACGCAGGCGATCAAGATCGATGCCCGCAAGGAATACCGCAGCCATGCCAAGATGGACGAGATCGACGAGACCTCGCTCGAGCAGGTGGCGGCGGCGCATGATGCGCTTGATCTCTCGTGGCTCGATGACACCCGCGCGCCCGCCGATCAGTTCGCGGCGTTTCGCGCGCTGGAGGCCGGCGAGAAGGCCAAGCTCGTGGCCTATGCCACGGCCAGCACCACGCAGTCCTGCTTCGCGCGGGACCGCCAGCGCGACAGCCTGATGCATGCGTTCGAGATCGAGATCATGCCCGACATTCGCGCCCACTGGACGCCGAATGCGGCCCTCTTCAACCGCTTCAAGAAGGCCTGGCTCCTGAAGATCCTCGGCGAGGATCTGGGTCTGGCCCAGGAGGCTGTGACGCTGGCCTCGTCGAGCAAGAAGGAGATCGTGGCCTTCTGCGACAAGCTCTTCGCCGAGCCCTTCGCCACGCTCACGGATACACAGCGCGCTGCCGTGGCCGCCTGGTGCCCGCCGATGATGCAGACCGCCGGTGTCGCCTGTGACGAGGCGGAGCCCACTGTGGAAACCCCGGAGCCTGACAGCGAGGTCGCGCAAGCGGCCTGAGCCATCACGCGACCCGCGCGAGGCATTCCCCGCGCGGGTCGACCCTTCCAAACCGAACAGAAAGACATCCCCATGGCTATTCTCAAGTTCTCTGCGTCCGCTGTTGCGGCGCAGATCGCCCATGCACGCGCCTGCAAAACCTTCCTGCCCAACTGGAACGGGCCCGTGGACAGGCCCGCCCTGATCCTCATCGTCGGCAATGGCGTGCATCTGCGCTCAAACGGCATCGATGGCACGACCACCCGTATCGTCACCACCGAGCAGGCCGATCCGTCCTTTGCTTTCGCCGATGGCATGAACCCGTTTCGGGACACCGACTGGATGGCGCAGCGCCGCATGGCGTTTCGCGATCTGACCGGCCAGTTCTACACCGACATCCTGGATGACGTGCAGGTGCTCATCGACCGGGGGCGGGGTGCGATCCGGCTCGCCACCGATGGCCACAGCATCCGCGTCTTCGTGCGCCGGGCCTCGGACTATCTCATCGGCGGGACCTACGAGGTGCCCTCGGGCCTCGGCGGCACCTTCCGGGTCATCCTCAAGGATGCCTGCGACACCTTCGCGATCGTGCAGAACTGCGGCAATTGCGAGGATTTCGACGCCATGCAGCCCTACCGCGTGCCGCTCGATGCGCTGATGGAAATCGATGACCGGAGGGCGGCGTGATGGGTTGGCTCTTCTACACCGACGGCCGCGTCCAGACCTACGCGGATGAGAAAGCGGAGATTGCTCGGCTGTGCACCTTCGAGGGCGAAAGGCGCAAGACGGAACTGGTCAAAGCCTGCAAGGTGGGTTCGACTTGGTACGCGGCGGCAAAGGTCACAAATATCGACGGCACCCCTGTCGAAGACACGACCTATGTCACCGATGCGGATGGCTCCATCACTTTCGCCGCCGTATTCCTTACCCGATATGATGACGGCTGCTGGGGCTACAAGGACATGGAGGAAAGCGCGGGACCGGTCGAATCCCGCGCGCCACTGAGCCTATTGGCCCTGCTGTCCGAGCTGAAAGACCCAGACAGCTATGCTCATGCCTGGCGCCAGCGCTGCCAGGACTGGGCTGCGATCCCGGACTACGAGGAAGGCGACAAGATCAAGCTCGCAGCACCTGTGACGCTCACCGGTGGCAGTACCTGCCAGATTGTCACCGCGACCCACTACAGGCGCGGGCGGCAAAAGCGCCGCTGCTACCGCATCGAGGAAACTGGTGGGCTCGTACGCCTGTCGAAGGCCTCGCTTGCGGGCTCGGAGCTGCTCAGCTCCGCGAAAGGTGCGGCTAGCCCGGTGCTGGCGGAGTTCCTGGCGGGGCGAAATTAGGTCCTGCGCCGGACGGTTCATTGACCTGCCCGGCGACAGCAGATGCTGCGGCTTGTCTTGACAAGGCAATGCAAATGCATTACCTATCGCGGGCAGCAAAGAACCTTTTCTTCAGGAGACTGCCATGACAGCCCTCGCACAAGATGTCTCGAAACTCACGGATCGGTATCAGACGACCGTGCCGGCGGGTGTGCGCAAACAGCTCAAGCTGGGCAAGGGCGACCAGATTCGTTACTGCACCGAGCCGAGTGGCAGGGTCTATATCGAGCCCGTGCGCAGCGACGAGGAAGATCCCGTGCTCGGAGCCTTTCTCGATTTTGTCGAGGCCGATATCAAGGCGCATCCGGACCGCATTCGGGCGTTCGATGGGGCTTTGCATGACCGTCTTGCAGCACTGGTCGGAGACGTTGACGTCGATCTCGATGCGCCGCTATCGCTCGAGGATGAATGAGCGGCGATAGCGTGCCCGCCCAAGCGCCCCTTGTCGTAAACGGATGGTCGATTTATGCGCATCCGCTCTTTCTGGATCAGCTCGAAGGGCTGATTGAAGAGGTCGAGGCGCGTAAGGCACGCGATCCTAAGACCTGGCGCAAGAAAAACCCGACGAAACGGCTGGCCGCCATCTTCAAGCTGGTCACCGAGGCCATACCGGCAGATCCGGGTGCCGCCGCCTTCCGGCAAGGCGGCACACTCGGCGATCACCGCAAGCACTGGTTCCGGGCGAAATTCTTCCAGCAGTATCGGCTGTTCTATCGGTTCAACAGCGATGCGAAGGTCATCGTGGTGGCCTGGGTGAACGACGACAAGACCCTGCGCGCCTACGGCAGCAAGACGGATGCCTATGCGACGTTCAAAGGGATGTTGGAAGATGGCAATCCACCTGACAATTTCGACGCGCTCTTGAAAGAAGCTGCAGCGGCGGGCAAGCGGTTCGAAACTTCCCTTGAAGCGGTGCCCGATCGGTAAGTGGGCCAGCTTGCTGTGACCCTTTGGCATTATCGTTTACGACGCCCCGCTGGAAGATGTAGCATCGGCTGATAATACGGTCGGAGAAAGCACAATGGACGAAACGGAAAAGGATAGGCAGCACCTCGGGCTAGAGGAGCAATGCGCGCCTGACCTGACGGGGCACCGTTTCCCAATTGCTGTGCACGTTGCAGACATGCCCGATGACCTCGGCAAGCTGCTGGATATCGGGCTCGAGGAGCATTTCCGTGGCGGCTGATGTCAATTCGTATGACGCGTGGTTTCGCGCGAAGGTGCAGGCCGCGCTGGAGGAGGAATGCACGGGAACATCTCAAGTTCAGGTGATGCAGGCCGCACAGGCATTGATTGATGCGAAACGGGAGGTCGAACCCAAGTCCTGACCAAGCCTTGGAGGTCAGCGCGGTCTGACCCCCGTCACCTTGAAAAGCGAAAGCGGGCTTTTTGTCCTTTGGAACTCAGACCCTGATCCAAAGGAAAACTTCCATGTCCAAACCCAATCCGGCAAACACGGCTCTCTCAATTTCCGCAGCTAACCTCGCTTCTGCCCTCGCGCAGATCGGCGCGGAGGTCGACAACCAGCCCCTGCGCAGTTCAGCGCTCGCGCGTATCATGCGCGAGACGTTTCATGGCAGCGATGCCGGCGGTGCCTGGGACTGGCGCATGGCCTATGACCTGATGCAGGCCGCGGCCATCCAGGTGCTGCTGCGTGGGCACGGCGCGGCAGGTGACATCGCCGCTGCAAGGCTGCTTGCCTCACGGCTGCTGACGGAAACGCGCCGGTCAGAGCAGCAGATCCGGCTGCAGCAGTTTTCCACACCGCTGGCATTCGCGACCATGGCGGTTCGGGCCGCGGCGATCCGCAAGGGCGAGACCGTTCTGGAGCCCTCGGCTGGCACCGGTGCCCTGGCAGCTTTCGCCGCCCGGGCCGGTGCCACGCTTATGCTCAATGAAATCGACCCCTTTCGCCAGCGCCTCCTGCGCGCGGTTTTCGGCGGCGAGGTGACGGGCCATGACGGCGAGCATATCGACGATCTGCTGCAGTCGCCGGTTCTAGCCGACGTCGTGTTGATGAACCCGCCCTTCGCCTCATCGGTCGATCGCTCCCGAGACAAGCACATCGCCGCCAAACATCTCATCGCGGCTGCAAAGCGTCTGGCACCCGACGGGCGGCTTGTGGCGATCATGCCGCAAGGATTCACGCCCGAACGCGATGCCGCGCATTGGTCGCGCGCCTGCGGTTTGCTCACGCCGCGCTTGGCACTCACGATGCCGGGACAGGTCTATCGCAAGCTCGGCACCTCTGTCGAAACCCAGCTCATGGTCTTCGACAAGGTGCAGGAGGACGGCGAGATGATCCGCGCCAGTGTCCGGGACTTGGATGAAGCCCTTCCTTTTGTCGACGCCGTGGCCGCAACCCGGCCCGAGGCGCGCCCCGTACAACAGGCGGCGTCGATGCCGCACGCGCGGCCGACCATTGCATCATCTGCCCCGCGCAAGACCGCTGCTGCGCCTGTCGCCGCCTCCAAACCCCGGGCCAATGCCGTCTGTCCGCTCAGCTTCACTAGCTTTGAGACCCCTCGCGACAACACGCCCATCTCGGATATCTATGCGCGCTACCGCCCGCAGCGGATCGAGATCGCAGGCGGGCAGGAACATCCCACGCCGCTCGTTGAAAGCATCGCCATGGCCTCGGTTGCCCCGCCCATGCCCTCAAACACGGACAGTGATGACTTGCGCCTGCCCGCACGGTTGATCGAGGAGGGAGATCTTTCCGAGGCGCAGCTCGAGACCATCATCATGGCGCATGACGCCCATGGGCGCGACCTGCCGGGGCGGATGCGCCTAGATGACGACCAGACCAAGCTGACGCGCGCAGACGATGACCCAGAGGCATGCGCCTATCGCCTTGGCTATTTCCTCGGCGACGGCACCGGTTGCGGCAAGGGCCGCGAATGCGCGGGGCTCATTCTCGTGAACTGGCTGGCTGGGCGCAGAAAGGCGATCTGGGTCTCCAAATCCGCCACGCTCATTGAGGACGCGATCCGCGACTGGACCGATCTCGGCGGCTCGCCCGCCGACATCCAGTCGCTCTCCAAATGGAAACCGGACCGGCCCATCCCGATGGGCGATGGTATCCTCTTCGTCACCTACGCCACGCTGCGCTCGGCGGGCAAATGCGGCACCACGCGGCTGAGCCAAATCCTCGACTGGATGGGCGCAGACTTTGAAGGCGTCCTCGCTTTTGATGAGGCCCATGCCATGCAGAACGCGGCAGGGTCTGAGCAGGGCAGGGGGGTCAAACCCTCCCAGCAGGGCCTTGCTGGCCTGCGGCTGCAACTGGCAGCACCCCGCGCTCGCGTCTTCTACATCTCGGCCACGGGCGCCACGAGCGTGCACAACCTAGCCTATGCCGCGCGTCTCGGTCTCTGGGGACAAGGCCCCGAATACCCCTTCCCGAGCCGCGAGGGTTTCGTTTCAGCGATGGAAGCCGGCGGCGTGGCCGCCATGGAGGTGGTCGCGCGTGATCTCAAGACGCTCGGCCTCTACACGGCCCGCGCCCTCAGCTTTGATGGGGTGGAGTATGACGTGCTCGAACACGCGCTCACCCCGGCCCAGATCGAGGTCTACGACGCCTATGCGGGCGCGTTTCGTACGATCCACCACAATCTCGAGGCGGCGCTGACCGCGACTGGGGTCAACGGTGCCTCGGGCGAGACCAATGCCTCGGCCGCACGCGCTTCGGCCAAGTCCCGCTTCGAGAGCACGAAGCAGCGCTTTTTCAACCATCTCCTGATGGGCATGAAAGCCCCGACGATCATCCGCGCCATCGAGGACGATCTGGCGGCGGGCAAGGCTTGCGTCATCCAGGTGGTTTCGACAGGCGAGAGCCTGCTGAAACGTCGACTTGAGACATTGGACCCCGAGGATGAACTCGTTGAGGGGGCCTTGACGCCGCGCGACTATGTGCTTGGCTACCTCGAACAGGCCTTCCCGATTCATGCGCAAAAGCTGGTCGAGATCGACGGCAATATGGTGGCGGAACCTTTACGGGATGAGACCGGGGCGCTCGTTGTCTCGCGCGAGGCGCTCGCCCTGCGCGATGCGGCCATGATGGAGTTGATGACGCTCGCCCCGATCCCCTCGGCGCTCGATCAGATCCTCTGGGCTTTTGGCGACGAGGCCGTCGCAGAGGTCACGGGGCGGTCCATCCGGCCCCTCAAGGCCGAGGATGGCCATCTCTTTATCGAAAAGCGCGCCGCCAGCAGTAATTCGTCCGAGACCCAAGCCTTCATGGACGGCGAAAAGGATATCCTGATCTTCTCCGATGCAGGCGGTACTGGCCGATCCTATCACGCGGCGCAAACGGCGAAGAACCAGAAACGGCGCCGGCACTACCTGTTGGAGCCCGGCTGGCGCGCCGATGCGGCCATCCAGGGGCTCGGCCGCACGCATCGCTCGGCCCAGGTCAGCGCGCCCTTCTTCCGGGTCTGCACCTCCGATGTGCATGGCGAGAAGCGTTTCACCTCGACGATTGCCAAGCGCCTCGACCAGCTGGGGGCCTTGACGAAGGGCCAGCGCGAGACCGGCTCGCAGGGCATGTTCCGCGAGGAGGACAATCTCGAAAGCCCGATCGCACGAGCGGCGCTGCGCGGGTATTTCGCCGATCTTGCTGCCGGGCGGGCCGAGGCGATGAGCTACGAGAGCTTCACCGACTGGACGGCCTTGCGGCTGATCGACAAGGACGGGGTGCTTCTCGAGGAGCTTCCCCCGATCCAGCGGTTTCTCAACCGGGTGCTGGCGCTGCCCATCCACATGCAGAACGCGCTCTTTGCCGAGTTCATGCGCCGGATTGCCGATCAGACTGAACGGGCGCGCGCGGCGGGCACACTCGATCTCGGCGTCGAAACCCTGCGCGGCGAAAAGATCGAACAGGTCTCCACGGAGGATCTCTGGACCTGCCCGAAATCCGGCGCCGTGACGCGGATCATCGGGCTGGAGGTCACCGACCCGGTCCACGTCCTTGGGGCCGAAGAGGCCATATCGCGCAACCCCGACAAGCTACCGATGGTGAATCGCGCCTCCGGCCGCGCGGCGCTCATCTCGGCGCGCCCTATGCAGATGTATGACGAGGACATCGTTACGCTGATGCGCAAGGCGGTGCGTCCAAACGGGTCGAGCTACCTCGAAGAGGCACGGTTTGAGTCCTCGGCCTGGGAAGACATCGGAAGGCCCGAGTTTGCAAGGCTTTGGGATGCCGAGGCTGCGTCCCTGCCAAAAACCACCACGACCAAGCTCTACCTGCTGACCGGGCTCTTGTTGCCGATCTGGAAGGACATTCCGACCACCAATGAGCGCATCTACCGGGTCACGCCCGACGGGGCGACCGCGATGATCGGGCGCACGCTGAGCGAGGAAGGGGCGGCCGCGCTGCGCGCCCGCTTCCTCGTCTCCAATCCGCAAACGCCGCAGGAGATGTTGACCGCCGCCCTCGGCACCACTGCGCCGGTCGATCTGGGCCGGGGTCTCACCTTGACCCGTCGCCGCGTCGCAGGCGAGATGCGCCTTGAGTTGTGCGGCGTGGACAGGGGCATGATTGATGGCCTCAAGGCCCTCGGCTGCTTCACCGAGATCATCGCCTTCCAGCTACGGGTGTTCCTGCCGCATGGGGATGGGATCGACACGAGGGGAATTCTGGCCCGGATCGTGGGGCAGGGGCCTGCTATCACGGCGGACCAAGCCGCCTGAAAAGTCAAAGCGGGCTTTGGGTCGGGCGTCGCAGATCGGGATTTGTCCGGTCTGCGCGTTCCGGGCGCGCGCGGGCCAATGCCACGCCCGGCCCCCCAATTGCAGACAAGAGGACAAACCCATGACCAATCCCCAGATCGATTATGCCGCAATGGCGGCTCAGTGGCGTGCAGAGCGCGAAACCACCTTGAAGGCATCCCGAACGGAGCTGCTCGCGCAACTACGTGCGCTTGGCATCAGCGAGGTCACTGCCGAATATGAAGGCTATGGCGACTCCGGCAATGTCGAGGATGTGACGGTGCAGCCTGCAGAGGTCAACCTGCCGGAGGCGCTTGCCACAGAAGTTGGCGACTTCGCCTGGTCGCTCGCCTATCACCATCACCCGGGGTTCGAAAACAACGAGGGCGGCTTCGGCACGCTGACCTGGGACTTGCGCAACGACAGCATCATCCTCGATCACGCGGACCGCTATGTCGAATGCTCGCACAGCTATGACGAGGGGCTTTGAGATGGCCCATCCGCTTCATCATGCTGAAAGCTCTGCCCGGAAATTCGGCGGGGTGCCGTCTGACTATCAGTCTGTGCACGATTGGTTTGACGCCTCGAAAGAGCACCTCGCGCTCTTCACGCACCGAGCCATGCGCCATCATGCCCAAGGCCTGTTTGAGGCCGAACGTGTCTTCGGCCTGTCCCTGACCAATAGCGCAGGTCGGGACATTCCCGTGCGCTGGATCGGCGAGCAGCATATCCGTGAAGACTGCCAGGGCCGCATTCCGAGCATGGCCGACTGGCTGCGACGGATCCAGCCTGAGCCATGGATGGCCAATGGCCACATCGACCGGCATTTTGGCGATGAGCCCTGCGGTGACCCAAGGGTTGCCTGGGCCTCCGAGGTCGCCGCCGGAAGAACGGTTCTTGGCCTGAAAGATTGGATGGCGGCGCGCGCGATGCAAGCGGCGCAGAGTGCCTGACAGGTCTCGGCCGTTTGCCAAACGAATGCTGCATAGAAGCCCGGTCAGAAGATCGGGCTTCTTGCGTCGTTTCCCCACCATTCTTCGTAAGGAGGTTCGCATGACACTCGAAGACATCAAGGCCGCCGTCGATGCCGGGCAGACCGTGCATTGGGCGAATACCGGCTACGTTGTCCACAAGGACCGGGTCGGTCAGTGCCTCATCACCTATCTGCCGAACGGCAGCTGCATCGGCCTGACCGACCGGGAAGGGCACCGGTTGAACGGAAAAGAGGCGGAGTTCTTCATCGCGCGATCGGAGGACGGCGCGGAAAATCCGGGCAGCCAATCAAGACCAGACGGGCAGGGGAGGGGCGTAGCACCTGGAGGCGCGGGGGCATTCCCACTCGGACGGCAGCTCTGACCCGTGGGCGGGGCTGAAAGGAAAGCGAGCTTTCTGATTTGTGATCCCAAGAGGGGTCGAGAAAGCAATCCCGGATGCGTTGGCAAGAACGTCAGGCACCGGCCAATCCAAAAGGAACCATCCCATGTTCGCAGGAACCCTCACCCGCAATGTCGAGACCGCAGCCGCCGAGTACACCGGCATGATCCACTCGACGCGCTTTGACATCGCCATCCAGCTCGAGGCACGGGCCAAGATGTCTGAACGCAGCCCGGATTTTGACGTGACGGCAGTCAACAAATCAGGCCGCAAGGTGCGCATCGGCACGGCCTGGAACGAGACCGGCAATACCAGCGGCAACCCCTACATCTCGATGCAGATAGATGTCGGCTTAGGTCCGTTCCGGGTCAACGCGGTGCAGACGAAAGAGGCGCGTGCGGCCCAAAGCGGGGCGTTCGAGATCATCCCGCTGGTCTCGAACGGCCTGATGAAATCCGGCTCGATCTCGGGCGAGCTCACCGCCATGGACGCCGACAACGCCTTCACCGGCTACATCGCCAACATGATGTTCGATCTGGAGTTCATGCTGATCGAGAACAGCTACAAGACCGAGGAGACCCACCCCGACTACCGGATCGAGGTCAGCTCGCCCCGGGGCACGCCGATCCGCGTCGGCTCGGCCTGGATGGCCAAAAGCAGCCGCACGGGCAATGACTACCTTTCGTTGCTAGTCAACACGCCCGATGGCGATCTGCGCGTCAACGCCGTGCAGAACGAAGAACAGCGCGGCGGGCAGACCTTCACGATCATCCCGTTCATCGACAGCGGTGAGCAGCCGCAGGACGCAGGCGCGGGGCTCTCCTTGGTCGCCTAATCGGCGCGCGAGGGGGAGACGATCTGAACCGAAAGGGGAGCCGTGGGACCACGGTTTCCCTTTTTCCGTGTCCGTTTACGTGGAGGACGCCACCCGCTTGCGATCAGGTGTAAATGTGATGCATAAATATATTATCGCAACATCGAGGGCGGGCGCGTGGCGGCTAGATCAGGGACGGTTCTATGGTTTGACAACTTTGATGTTGAGGCAGAGGTTGCAGATATCCTCGCCCATATCGAGCGCTGCACCGGATTTGCGCTACCCGCCCGGCAGCGCGCCGTCATTATGTCCCATGCGACGGCGAAGCTCGACAAGAACCGGCTGGCGTATCTGGACGCCAAGGCAGCAGGAAAGCCGGTGTCCACGTCGCGCCGCGCTTATCTGACTGACTTGCAGGACACGGTCTTCATGGCGATCCCGGAAGAGAACCTTGCGCTGATGCCGCTAAGCGAGCAGGTCCTTAACGACCCGTCATTTTACGCGGAAGCCATGCACCGTGCCGCCGCGATCAGCGAGGATGAGCTATTCATGGCGCTGTCCTCTTCGCTGAAAGACATGACGGTCCAAGACGCCCGCGCCTTCGTCTCGAAGCTTTGGCACGGCACGATTGACGACAATGCCCGCAAATACGCCGAAGCCCTGAAGCGCCCCGAGCGTGAAATCATGCCGCTGCGGCCTGGGAACACCCTGTAAAATCGAGGCCGCTCCCCTGGCACAGGCTGTGATCAGATTGGCCGCCTTGGCCATCGGTCCCTTAGGCGTATCGCCGGTAGCGCGCGAAAGCGGTCCATATTTTTTGAAGAGCTGTTTCATAGTCATCAAACTTCAGGTGGAAGAGTGAACAGCGGGATGCTAATGCGGCATCTTCACGATGGAAACTCCTGGAATGTTCTTGCGTGCAAGCTCCAACAGGTGCGCATGGTGCGTGAAAATGATTGCCTGACCGCTCCGTCCGATCTCGGCACAGAGATTCAATGCGGCAGATGCACGGGTATCGTCGAAGGTTTCCATAATATCGTCGAGAACCATGGGCAGGGGGCCCGGATCACGCGCGAAGCTGCGGTAACCGGCCAGGCGCAGGGCAAAATATAATTGGCCCATGGTTCCGGTGGACATGTTTTCGACCTTCACGGGGTCGCCGCCGGGTTTGATGCCGACCAGCTTTTCGCCCTCGGATTCACTCCAGACAACGACTTTTTCCCATTCCTTAGATGTCATGGTGACAAAAGCTTCTTCCACGTCTTTCAGCATTGCGCTGCTTCGTTCGGCAGCCAAGCGCTTTAAGGCACCCCGCGCAGCCAATATCCCGAGCCTTGCGACAGCCGCATGCCTTGCACCGTTTCGCAACTCTTCGAGGATCGTGGCCTGTTCGGTGATCAGATCGCTGTTGTCAGCGGCATGAAAAGCTTCCTCGTAAAGGCGTTCTTTTTCATTCATTTCCTTCAAAGCGGCATCCCGTGCCGTTTGCGCATCGTCAAGTTCTTGCTGCAGTTCCGCTTCTCGCGTTACATTGGGCAACCGCGTCAGCTCTTCGTCAAAGAGCGTACGATCCACGCCGTCGCGCGCCTTATTGCGGCTCGTGTCCGCATTGGCCCGGTCTTCGCGCAACTCGTCGCGTTCAGCTAGAATCCCCACGCGCTCCGTCGGCGAAAGATCCTCACCACCTTGTCCTTCAAACAAGTTTTCCAGCTGGGTTTGCGCTTCGTCCCGGGCAACTATCGCACGCTTTCGGCCTTTGACCTCCTTGTCGAGAAGGTCTTCTTCTCGTTTTCTCACACGATCCGCCTCAGCGGTTTTGGTTACACGCGCACGAGCGCGGTTGATGATGGGAAGTGGATCGTCTTTCGGATTGTAAGGCTCCTCCAGGATCTCCGCCAATCGTGCGGCACTCCTTGCCAGGGTGGCAACGGCGCGTTCCAGGGCTTCAACACGTCCCGCCAGGCTTCTGTGATTACTGTGAACCTGTTGCAGCGTGCGCAGGTGCGGCAGCGCTGCTTTCACGCCCGTGGCCGAGCGATCAGGAAGAGGTCGCGCCGAGGTCAGCGTTTCCAGTCGGTCCAAGGCTGCCTTATGATCTGTCTCGGCTTGGGATACAGCTTTCTGGTAGTCGGCAATGCTACGTTCCCCGCGACGCCAGTTCTCCCATGTCTTACGGACACTTTCCTGAAGTGTGAGAGCCTTGCCAACCCGCTCAGGGAGGTCACTATCTTCACCTTCAAGGGCGACTAGGCGGGCTGCTGCCAGCAGTTCGTCAAAGGCTGCCTTGCGGCGCTTGGCGCGGTCCTCAAAGGCATTCTCCGCAATCGTGACCTCAGTTGCGATCTCAGCCGCCGCCGTCAGGCTGGTAAGTCTAGCAGCAAACGCAGCCGGCCCCGTATCGACGGGAAAGCCCAGGGCAGTCGCGAGTGAGCCACCCCGCTTGGTCAAAGGTTCGTGTTTTCCGGTGAGTGCTTCGAGTTTGTCTTTTGCCGTGTCACGTGCGGCTTTTGCGGTGCTTTCCTGTGCGCGCGAGTTTGCAAGCTGTTTGCGCGCATCCGTGCCCATCAGATAACTCGTTCGGGCGCCATCATCTGCATGCATGGCCTCCTCAAAACGCTCCGCGGTTTCGTCGGAGAGACTGCCACGATGGGATTGCCAGGCTGTGTCACGCTGACGACGGGTTTCTTCCGTCGCTGCAGCGTCAATCGAATCCGGCGCGCTTTCGTCGGCTTCGCGTTTTGCGCACGCGGCCTTGTAGTCCGCTTCGCGACCTTCCAAATCTTCTGTGGCGGAAACGATGTTGGCATTCAGGGTGTTCCATTCCCTGAGGATTTCATCGAGACTTTCACGTGCAGGCAGGCCGTTCTCGATAAGTGTCTGCCAAGAAGCAGGTAGACCCGAAACTGCTTTGGCTAGCCGGGCGCGTTCCGATGCGAGGTTATGTTCAAGACCTGACACGTCCGAAACTTTCTGCCATGCGTCAAACGCGATCTGCAGGTGAGACAAGTCCTTTGGTTCGGTTGGAGCATCCCCCAGCTGATCGCGTGCGGTCTTCAACACGTTTGAAGCCGCTCGCAGCTCGCCCTCACTGGTTTGACAGGCCTGTACCGCATCCGCGAGTGTCTCCAGTTCTTCGGTCGTCAGGACCAAGGCCTCTACAGGCTCGTCACTTACCGCCAACGCTGTCAGAATCTGTTTTATCTGGCGGCCCGCGTCATCGCGCTCACCTGCGCGCTTTTCGAGATCCGATCTGGCCGTGTCCGCTCGGGAGGTGAGGGAAGCCCCATCGATTCTGATTTGATCCAGCTCTGTGAGTTCCGCTTCGAGATGTCCGGCAGCCGGGTCAGCCTCATTTTCTGAAATGACCGCTTCATGGCGCGAAATTCTGTCATCGGCGCCTGCGATACTCTCTGCTTTCTCCGATAGGGTTGTCACGAGTGTGGCGACTTGCCCACCCGTGCCCTTCTTCAAATTCGGACCTTCCGGAAAATCGGCAGAAAATTCGTCGATTCTCCGAATTTCCTCCGATTTGTCATACCAGGTCTGCGCCGCCGCTCCTGCTGCCTGCCGTTTTCGGGCACGCGTGAGGTCGGTGTCCGCCTGTTCGAAAACCGTTTGCGCGGTCTCTCTGTCTTTCCGAAGAGTGCGTTCCCGATCCGGCGTGAGACGTTCCGTTCGAAGTGCCTGATGGATCTCTTTCAAGTGGTCTTTGCCGGTTTTGAGCGCCGTACCTCGGCCGCTCTTCTTGTGAAACTTTTCGGCGCGGGCTGTCATGTCTTCCAGTGTCGCCGCCATACTGGTCAGGCCTGATACACCCGCATGCAGAAGCTGGCCCAGGTCGCCTTTTGCCTCGGCAATCCGTTCACCGCCTTTGCGGAGTCCTTCGTCGTTGAGTGAGAACCTTTCGACATAACCCTCCATGGAAAGGCCATGGAGCGCACTCGAAAGAATGGCTTCGTCGACCGGGCGGTCCTGATGATCAAGCAGGGACTGGGTGCGTTTGCCATTTCGGCGCAAAACTGTCACCCCGCGTCCGGGGATACCCAGCTCCGCTCCGACCAAAAGGTCATTGCGTTCAAACCTGAAAGCGTACGGGTGGGTTCCTGCTTTCATACCGAAGAGAAGTTCCAGAAACCCGTTAAAGGCCGTGGATTTTCCCGATTCATTCGGTCCATAGATTACGGTGACATCAGGTTTGCCCTCGGCTGGTGCCGGGAGCACGATCTCGGCGCCGTCAAAACGGCCATAGCGAATGAGATCAAGCCGGTTCAGTCTCATTCCGCGGCTCCTGAGTGCAGAGACAGCGTAACTTCAGTAACGGCCTCCTCCAAAAGGTCATCCAAGGCGTCTTCAGATAATTCGTCGGCAATTTCACGGGGCAATGCGTTTCTGAGTTCTTCGAGGATCTCTTTGGTGGCCAGCTGGAAGCCCGGTTCGGTGAGCTCGGCCCGCATCAGGCGCACTAGGTCATCCGCCTTTGCGTCGATCAGTTGTTTGGGGGCAACCACTTTGATTTTGTCGATAAACACGCGCTCGATGTCAGCGAGCAATTCGTTCGCAAGGGCCGTCAGTGTCTCAGCAGTATGGTGGCCTGTGGCCACCTGCAGACGCACCGCTATGCGGTGTTCTGGATGCTGCACCCCTTGGAGTGCACACCGAAGCGCGCTCAACACTTCCTGAACATCTGAAGATTTACTGAGATCCAAAGCGCATTCGGTGAATCTCAGATGTCCAACCCGATGCCGTTCGATATTCGGAGTGTCATCATCAAGCTCGACAATCGCGACCGTACCGCCGGTAAGTTCTCCGAAGTGGCGTGGTTGCGGAATGCCCGGCATGACAGCGAGAACTGGGCCTGATGTGCGCTCAAAGGGGGCGTGGATGTGGCCGAGGCACCAAAGGTCATAGCCATGTGCCAGCAGATCCTGCTCGGAGCAGGGAGCATAGGGATCGTGACCTGGCGAGCCATCCAGCGACGTATGCATCAGTCCGACGTTTTTCCGGCCAGCCACCGGCGCCGGGTAGTCGGGCAGGAAGCTTTTTGAGACATGCGCCGTGTCGAAAGACAGTCCGTGGAACCACACGCCACCGATTTCCACGCTGGGCTCGTTCTTGTGAAGCAAATGAATATTCGGACCCAGGTTACCGTGGGCTCGGTGATCGAGAAGGGCATCGTGGTTGCCACGGATCAGTACTGTGGGAACACCCGCGTCAGCGGCGCGTGCCAATTGCGAGATCAGAAATGCCCGGGACTTCAGGTCTGGTTGGTCATTATCAAAGATGTCGCCAGCGAGAACCAGTGCATCGACACTTTCCGAGATTGCCAGGTCAACAATGCGAATGAACGTGTCCCGACTTGCCTGTTTCAGATGGTCACCCAGATCCGGATTGCGCATCGCGGTCGAGCGAATCGGCGACCCGAGATGAATGTCGGCTGAAACGAGGACACGCATAGATTTTAAATCTTCCTGAAAACGATCGATGTGAAAAAATGAATCTGCATAAGGATCTGTCCGGTACCTACAAAATTGAAACCTGGCTGTCCTGGAACAAACCGCGCTCAACCAGTTCTTTTTTGGCCGCTTCCGCGGCTTTCGAAAACATCAAAATCCTAAGGTTCACTTCCGCCCGTGAAAAACAGACATAAGCTAGCTTTTGAGTAAGTTCTTGCTGCCGGTCGGTCGGATTGCCCGCGACACCAGGGGTCAGAACTTTCGAAAAGCTGTAGGTATTCCAGGCTGCCTCGATATCGTCGATCATGACCAGCACGTTTTCATACTCTTCGCCTTTCGAGCCGTGCTGCGTACTGAAAGGAGAATTTTCATCCAGAAATTCGATGTACTTTTCGAGTTCGTCAGCCTTCAGCTTGAAGAATTCATCAGCCAGCCAATCTCCTTTTTCCCTTTGGTGATCCTCATTGCCGGAGTCATAAGCTTGGCGGGGAGCGCGAGCCAACTGACCTGCAAGGCGGTCCGAAATTGGATAAAGCGCGTTCGCGCTACAGTATTCCAGAATTTCTTTGACCGTATTGCCTTCCCATTTTTCTACCAAAGCAGCGGCGTGTTTTGAGGCTTCCTCGAGCATCTGTTTGAGGGTTTTGCTCTTGTTCGCTCCAGTGTCGTCAAAAGCAGGGCTTATTCTTCGGAGTGTTTCAATCAGCTTCTTAGGATAGTTGTTGCGGGATGCATCGACCAAAGAAAAAATGCCGTCCACAAAGGGCTTGAGAAGATAGTGCGTGCCGTCTTCATAGTCGGATTGGGATCTGGACGACGAATAGTCACCTGTAAAGAGCTTGTGCAGTGTAACGAATCGTATGCGGTGCGCCGCTCCCACACTTACAGCTTAGCGCTTGATCTGCGATTCAGAGGCTTCTTTGTTTTGTGGGGAGTTTCTCGATGGGAGCTACAAGCGAGTTTCTGGCAATGGTGCCTCGTCGTGCGGACGGGAAGCGGAATTGGCCGTCTGAGTTGAAAGCTCGGATTGTTGCTGAGACGTTGATTGAAGGCGAGACGGTCAAGGCGGTGGCGAAGCGATACGAACTGATCCCCAGCACCGTGTCGGATTGGCGGCGGTTGGCGCGCCAGGGCAAGCTGGTTCTGCCAAACCTGGATGGCATGGATTTTGTGCCGGTCGAGATTGAAGCGCCTGCGCCCGAGGCCCAGCCTCTGGCGGCGACATCCTCCGGCACGATTGATGTGATCAAAGGCGATGTCACCGTTCGTCTTGATGCGGCGGCGACTGCGACACGGATCGCTGAGATCGCCCGGGCTTTGGTCACGTGATCACGCCGTCCCACAAGGTGCGGATTTTTGTCGCCAGTGATCCGGTGGACTTCCGCAAGGGCCACGATGGGTTGGCTGCTCTGGTTCAGAGCCAACTGCGTCAGAAGCCTTTTGATGGGTCGGTCTATGTGTTTCGGTCTAAGCGGGCGGATCGGCTGAAGTTGCTTTATTGGGACGGCAGCGGGCTTGTGATGGCGTACAAGCGGCTGGAGGATAACAGCTTTACATGGCCTGCGATCAAGAACGGGGTGATGCGGCTGGAACCGGCCCAGTTTGAGGCGCTGTTTGCGGGTTTGGACTGGCGGCGCGTGCGGCCTCTGGAGGTGGCAGCCCCAGCTGCGGCGGAGTGACTCACTGGCACGTTTGCACGGGTCATTCGGCCCTTGTTTTGCTATGGTATCGGTCATGACTGCACCTGATGAATTGCCTGATGACATTGCCGAATTGAAGGCGATCATCCGTGCGCAGCAGGATCAGAATGCGCGGCTGGAAGCCTTGGTCGCTTCCTTCAAAAAGGCGCTCTTCGGGGCCAAGTCCGAGAAGATCAATCCGGCCCAATATGAGCTGGAACTCGAAGATATCGAGACGGCCATCGCGCAGGTGGAAGCCGAGATCGACGCCGACGCGCGCACCGCGCCTGTGCGGCCCCCAAAGCCTCGCCAAACTAATCGCGGATCACTGCCCAAACATCTGGAACGGGTGGAGGTTGTCATTGAGCCAGAGTTGTCATGCGCGTGTGGAACTGAACGTCATGTCATTGGCGAAGATGTCAGCGAACGCTTGGACATCATTCCGGCGCAGTTCCGGGTGATTGTCACCCGGCGGCCCAAATACGCCTGCCGGTCCTGTGAGGGTGGGGTCACCCAAGTGCCCGCACCGGCCCACATTATCGCAGGTGGCATGCCGACCGAGGCCACGCTGGCGCATGTGCTCGTCTCCAAATACGCGGATCACCTGCCTCTTTACCGGCAAGCACAGATTTACAGCCGTCAGGGGATAGATCTGGATCGCTCGACCTTGGCGGCGTGGGTTGGCAAATCGGCGTTCGAATTGACCCCGGTTTATAATGCGCTCATGGACGACCTGAAACGCTCCACCAAGCTCTTCATGGATGAAACGCCCGCGCCGGTTCTGGCACCCGGGCGCAAACGCACAAAAACAGGATACTTTTGGGCGCTTGCCCGCGATGACAAGCCATGGAGTGGTGATGATCCTCCCGGTGTGGCCTTCACATATGCCCCGGGACGATCCGGCCAGCACGCAGATAATATTTTGAACGGCTTTAGCGGCACCCTGCAGGTGGACGGCTACGCAGGCTATAACCGCTTGCTGAAACGTCCGACGCAGGATGTGACGCTGGCCTATTGCTGGGCCCATGCCCGCCGCAAACTGCATGATGTTACCCAATCCGGAGCGGCACCAATCGCGCAGGAAGGTCTGAACCAAATCCAGGCACTCTACCGCATCGAAAAAGACCTGCGCGGCCTGTCTGCCGACCAACGCCGCGCTGCACGACAGAAACGCTCAAGACCCATCATCGATGCCTTCGAGCTTTGGCTCGCACAAAGCCGCGCCCGCGTCTCAAGCAAATCTCCGACTGGAGAAGCCCTGAAATACATCGCCAAATACTGGGACGGGCTGTGCCTGTTCCTCACCGATGGCCGCATCGAACTCGACAACAATCCAGTCGAGCGCACCATCCGTCCCATAGCCCTCAACCGCAAAAATGCGCTCTTCGCCGGACACGATGCCGGGGCGCAAAACTGGGCCGTCATCGCCTCCCTGATCGAGACCTGCAAACTCAATGGGATCGAGCCCCACGGCTATCTGTCAGGTGTCCTGACAGCTATCGCCCAAGGACACAAACAAACCGACATCAACGAACTGCTGCCTTGGAAATACGCCAAACCCGTGTGACCAGCGCACCGCTTACAACGAATCCGAGCCTCCGGGCGATCATCTGGCGTGCCAGAAAAAGGTTCTTTACAGGAGTGATATCGGTCCATCCCCATTGTTCAACGGCTTCCTCGAACTTCGCCGTTACCTCATCGAGTTGTTCAGAGGTATAGGTTTTCCGTGGACCGGCAGGGTCGGGAGCCTGCGCGATCGTAATCAAGACGCTGCCCTTAACGTCGGAGTTCTTCCCACCCGGAACCTGCTTCAGATCGGTTCTGAAGTTGTTGAGAAGATCGATCACCGAGGTTGAGCTTCGAAAATTCTCTTCCTTCGGAATCTTTTCGGAGCCTTTCGGACCGGCAAAACCTCCGGCACGCTTATCGTAAATCTGCTGCATCGGATCGCCGAAATATCCGACGATTGGTAACCCTTCGTCCGCGCACACAGCATTGAGCGCCTCGACGACCTGCGGGAAGGTGTCTTGAGCTTCGTCGACAAAGATGTAGGGGTATTTGAACCCGAGGCCTTTGCGCAAGAGTGGTTTGTTCGTGATTAGATAGGCCGCGACGTCAATAACATCATCATGGTTCAGGACACATTTGGAATAGTCGCTGATAACGGTTTCTTCGTAGCATATCGGCGGTTTATGCGCGTTTAGCGCAGCAAGTTGGGCAGTCAGGCGCTCAAGGTCTTTCCTTGCTTTTTGAGCGGCCTGAGACGTCCCCCCGTTGTCTTTCTCGCGGGCCTTTTCCATATGTTGCGGGACGATCGCATCACGAAGGGTCTCCCGAATAGCATCCTGGAAGCGCGCGATTTCCGCCCAAAGGAACCCGTGCAGAGTGGAAACGTAAAAGAGGTCATCGAAACCTAGACGCGACGAAATCACTCCAACGGCACGGTTTGTGTATGTGATACACACCACGCGCTGGCCGTTTTTCCGAAGCTCGTTTCCACGGGACCTCTGGATTCCTTTCAGAGCTTCAACGAGCGATGTGGTTTTGCCTGAACCAGCGCCTGCGATGACCGAAAATGAAACGTCCTTGGCGATGCACTCAGCAATTTTCTTATCGGCCTCAGTTGGCTTGAGTTTTGCCGTCATTCGCCGGCTCCCAGGTTTTGGGAGAGACGTGTCTCCAGCCATTTTAGGCCTTCGTCGATGTAGTGGGGAACATTCCAGTCCTGGTTCTTTCCCGCATTCGCTTCTTCGTCCCCGCCTGCCGGTATTTCGAAGGCAAGGACATCCATAGCAAATTCTGTTTTTTTGAAAGTATCGCTTTTAATGCGTCGCCAGACGGCCTCTTGCAATTCGGCTCGACCATCCGGCAAGTCAATGCCGATACTGAGTCCATCGGCATGGAAGTGGTCGAGGTTTTCGAAGACAAAGGCTTCTTCAAGGGTTCGCCCGTGGAAGGTTTGAGCATTGTCCTGACGGTTAACTTCTACTGGCTTTTGATAGGCGACAAAACGCATCCCTTCAGCTTGCAGACAATCGTCGAAGGTGTTGCGGGAGAGTTCGGCGACTCTCGTCTCTCCAAAGAAATACCCCAGAGTCGCATTCGACGAAACGGCTCCCAGATGGGTAGCGACGCAACTCGCCCGGTTTCTCGCGGAATCAACGGAGTCGATATCGGTGATGACCAAATAGGGAATTTCGAGGAATTCCAACAATCCGGCGAAGCGCATCCCATAAGCGCCACCTACCTCCAGAATGGTCAGATACTTTTTGTTCAGATTCTGCGCCGATATGTCAATCATGCGCGGCAAAAGCAGTTTTTCCGCAGACCCCTCAACGAGTATGGCAGCATCGGAGAAGAACAAGTCGCAATGCGTAAGTCTCAGATATTTTTTGAGAAAGGAAAGTGATTCCTCTGGTGCAATCATATCGCCGCCCAATTCAAGTGGCTCAGGTTGAAATTGGCGAAGGCTGTGCACGGTCGTTCCCTGATAGGTCACTCCCTCCTGTTCACCGTTGATATGGCACCGACGGAAGTAGCGGATTTTTGAGAAATCCACGGTATCCAGGATGTGCGACGAGTGGGTCGTGATTGTGAGCTGGGGCTTGCTTTCGCCTTCTGGTGCGTCAGCGGTGAGCACGTCCCACATCTGGCGAATGAATGTTTGTTGGACCTGAGCGTGCAAATGCACTTCCGGTTCTTCGATAAAGATCATCTGGCACAGCGGACGGTTGTCTTCGGTCGCGAGCCATTGCCGATAAAAATGATCGACCTGAATGGCCATGAACACCAGGTTCTTGAAACCCAGTCCGTTATAGGCCTCGGGTAGCTCATGGCTGGTGCTGGCATCGACGTAGAAGAGTTCGGTGTTACCGCGTAACGCAACCTCCGAACTGAGTGTCGAAACGACCTTCATCGCGCGGTCGTTGTCGGAGGGAAGGCCAAGACCTCCGATCATTGTCATCAGGGGTCTGAAGCGTTCGTCGTAGTGCCTAGTCAGATTTTCATTATTCTGTTCAATGATCGCTATAGCTTCTTCGGCCAGTTCCGCCTGCTCCAGGTTTCTCCGGTAATACGTCGCAAAGGCGTCTGACAGTCTGTTGCTCCTCGCGGCATTCTCGTCGTCAATATTTCGCTGGGCATCAACGAAATCGACGCGCAGCAGAGAATGGACAATCTTCTTGCCTTCTTGCGCGGAGAGTGTCGTTGCCACGAATTCCTCTTCCAGCTTTTCCAGCGAGGACACCTTGATGCCAAAATACTTTTTCAAGTTGCCTTCCATTCCAAGGAAGAAGCTCAGAGGGCGCTTGCGGGTACCGTCTTCCTTTGTCGGGAAAGCTGCATCGTAATGCTTCCAGAGTTCTGCTGCGTCATCCGCAGCGAACGAGCAGCGCATCCCGATTTCCGAGAAATCAGCGGAAAGGCTCGTTGCCAGGGCAAAGACCCGACCGAACGCAATTGAGTTCGGATCGATGTGAAACCAGAGATCAAGTTCTATTTGGGGTAGGCTGGATTCGTTCCCTGGAGCGTATGCGTCGATAGAGGCAATTGCGAGAATGGAGAAGTCATGAATCTTGAATTCCCGGTTCCCGAGAAAACTTCGAATGGCAGCCGTCGCAGAAGTCTTGCCGCTGTTGTTCGGGCCAACAAAAACAGTTTCCTTGCTTTCGAAATCAACGGACACATCATTCAGGCGCCGAAAATTTCGAATGGATATACTACCTAGACGCATCCAGTCCCCCTGTAAGTTGCGAAGATGATAGCAATCATTGGTTGTGTTCGGGAAGGTAAATTCGTCGCCGGTTGACACAAAACTGATGCTCGCAACGGCGCGAATGTCACCAAGCTGACAAAAGCAAGACAACTGCGTCACCCATCCAAACCCACCTTATGAGGCAGGGCTTGTCTACCGTGAAAGGGGCAGTCCAATGCGTCGCTCCCTAGGTGTAGAATTTCGGGAGGACCGAACCATGGCAAAGAGGGATGTCTCCTTATTTGCATTCATTGCCATGAAGCCGCCAGTCCGTTCCCGGCCCATCACGTGGAGTGCTTCGAAAAGTAATCCGTGTAGTCTGCAGCGTAGTCGCCTGCACATCAACCTTGGCTTATGCCTTGCGGCCTCCCCAGCTCGGCTTCGCGTGTCGCAGGGGAGAACGGCCCTTCGGTCCGTCGCGCATTCGGCCATGCGGCCTCACCGCGGCGTCGCACCCGGCATCCCGGTTTGCCCGCCTCGCGAGCACGTCCCTCCCCGGCCGCTCCGCCGGATTGCGCTCTGGTCTGTTTTGGCCTGAGGCCAAAACGATCCCGCCGCTCCATCCGTCTCCCGCGTCCGGTCGGGCCGTTTGCCTGCTCGGGTCGGGCAAACCTACCGTCAAAACACACACACATGAGCGTGGAAGCATATCCTCCGGATGGCCCCCAAATCAGCCCGCGTCAAGGATCGCAAAACTTTTCGGCGAGGGCGGAGCCCGTGGCGCGGGGCGGTCCCGTGCGCGAGCGCGCGCATGTGTCGGGTGCCGCGCGCGGAAAACTTTTGCGCCCGGCAAGCCGGCGGCTGCGCCGTCCCTGACCCGGGCAGATTCGGAAACCAGGCATTCGGCCATGCCCCCACACTCACGTGGTGGCCTTGGAACCGAACACTGGAGACCAGACATGGCTTACAACACTGCAAACACCTACGAGACCATTGAACTTTTCGGGCTGACCGAGAAGGACGCGCAGCTGCCGATCCCCGAGGATCACGTCCTGACCGACCACATCATCCGCGAGAGCTTCGAGGCTTTGCTCGGTCAGCTGCGTGGGACCGGGCTTGAAGCCGAAATCGAACCGCTGGCCCATGGGCTCGCGACGATCCTGCAGCGCCGCAAGGTGGCACTCGGCAAGGAGGTCGACCGCACCGCGGACAAGATCGGCGCGCTGGCAAAATCCCACGACGGATCGGAGATCGCCGAGACCGCGCTCGAAGAGGCGCAGGCGCGCTTTGTGCAGCTGCGCGAGATCGTCAGCGCCATCGAGGTGATGAGCGAGGCGGCGGCGGAATGCTACGAGAGCGAAACGGGCCACGCCTTCATCCCGGCAGCCGGGTCGCGCGCAAGCGTCCGGGCGCAAGAGACCGGGGCGGTCTTCGAGGCGCGGCAGCTCCTCGAGCAGCACGACCGCGAGACTGCCGAGAAATCCAAAGTCGAGGGGGTGCCCCTGATCGTCTCAGGCGCCACCGACTGGACCGATGTTGATGTGATCTTCAACACGCTCGACAAGGTTCGCGAACGGATCAAGCAGAACCGCAACCAGGAGATCTTCCTCTGCCACAAGGGTGGCAAGCACGGGGCGGAGATGATTGCGGCCCGGTGGGCCCGGGCACGCGGGGTAGCGCAGGCGCGCTTCGATCCGCGCTGGTCCGCGCACGGGCGGGCGGCACCGTTCAAGTGCAACGACGAGATGCTGGACGACAAGTTCGCGGCGACGGGGGTTGTACTCTTCGGCGGCAACGGGGTCGCGCTGAACCTCGGGCAGAAGGCAGAAGCGAAAGGCCTGACGGTCATGCGGGTTGCGGACCCGGCGAAGAAGACCGCGGAGACGTGAACATAGAGGGTCGCCTTCGGGCGGCCCTTTCGTCGTTTCTCAAATGTTTGCGAACCTCAGGGGTGTCGCAGCGAACTCCAGCAACGGGTAGCAAAAGTCTTGATGACTGCAATACGGCCAATCTGTTTTTGGGAATGGCTGGATGGTATCTCGATGCAATCACAGCTTAATGTGGCCGTGCGGCAGAAGACATTTGTTGCGCAGCTCAACACCCGAACAGGTTTTTCCTCGATGCCTTTTTCTCCGGAACGCACCAAAGAGATCCAATCACGCATTGATGCGCGTTTGCGGTCCGGGCAGGCAAACGATTGGGAAGTGTCTTTTCTCACAAACATGGCTGAACGGTTTGAGCGTCACGGGACGGAGACGCGCCTGAGCAAAGCTCAGTACGCCAGCCTGCACAAAGTCCTGAAACTGGAAGGGGAAAAACCGGCCCAGACAAGGGCAGCTGCCGACGACGGCACTTCGAAACCAGCACCAAAGCGCAGCTCCAGAGTCGTTCAGGCGAGACCTCGTCCGATCTCCGTGAGCCGCGCAATCACCGCACCTCGGCGTGCCGTGCGAAAGGCTCAACGCCAAATCATGGTGCCGCTGGTTATTGCTGTCGGGTTCTTCGCATTGGTTGGATCATTGTTTGAGACGTCGAGTTCACGATCCACGCCCTACAGTCCGTCAGCAATTCCCACATCGCAAACGACAAACACCACTTACGTCTATGTGACAGGGACACGTGTCAACCAACGTTCTGAGCCGTCTACCGCGAACGCTGTGATGGGCGTCTTGAGCGAAGGGACTCGCGTCGAAATGCTTCGCGATGAAGGGCAATGGACCCAAATTCGGTCTAACTTGGGAGTGGGCTGGATGTCTTCCAGTTTCCTATCGCCGGCCGCGCCACCTGCAGAGCGACCCGCCTCGCACGACCGGTCGCTTCGAGCCAGCGATGTGCGGATCATTGATGGTGATACGATTGATATTCGAGGCATGACAGCGAACGTGCGTCTCGTCGGGTTTAACGCGCCTGAGACATGGAGACCATCCTGCACTGCAGAGCGCCAGGTCGGGGAACAGGCAACAGCGCGTCTTGGTCAATTGGTGCAGGGTGCGGCGTCAATTGAATTTGAGCGCGTGACCTGTTCCTGCCGGCCCGGGACTGAAGGCACGGATCGATGCAATTTCGGGCGGCTTTGTGGCTCGTTGTTCGTTGACGGTCGGGACGTGGGCAGTACGCTCATTGCTGAAGGTTTGGCCGTGCCATACCGATGTGGCCGCACCAGCTGTCCCCCACCCCCTCAACCCTGGTGCCGATAGCAGGGGCACTCACCCAACACAGACGACGAATCTTCGCGCGCGGCTGAAGAACGCTGACCCGCTGTGTGGTGCGCGTGACGGATCATTATCCAGATGCATTGGATCAGAACGAACCAAGCCACCTCAGATCGGTATCGTCGGGTGCGATCGCGACTTCAAAGTGGTGGCACAAATTCGGGTCTCTCCTTTTTGCTCATGGATGTGGATCGCACGGGGTCGGCCCGTTCGTGCCCTCAGCTCACGCTTCGGCAAGCACAAATACGGCTTCCACGGCTGGCCGCGGACCCTCCGCATTTGCGCTTGCGACCGGGCCTCCTGCCCCCGTGCTGGGTGATCCCCATCGCAACAAGGAGTAACCCAAATGACCAACCACTACGTCGCCACCGTCCCCGTCAAGTTCACCGACACCGATGGCCAGGAGCGCACCCGTTTTCAGCGCGTGGGTGCGATGTTCCGCAACACCCGGGGCGGGGACGGCTCGGAGTTCTTCAGCCTCAAGCTCGACTTCCCGGTCGCGGTCTCGGAGCTGGTGATGTTCCCGCCGAGCGCGAAGGATCCCCAGGACTAAATCCTCTGACGAGGATGGGCCGCCCCAGGACGATCTTGGGGCGGCCCTGTCCCTGTTCCAGGGATGCCGGTTGCTGCGCGTTCAACGGACGCACTACCCCCGGAATGATCAGGCCGCGACAGACCGGCCAGTCAGCCTCAAGGGGGCCATCCACAAAAACCTATCGGCCAGAGCCTCCCGGTTTTTGCGGCAGAGATTTGGCAAGCCAAATCTGGCCCTCCTTGACCCTGCCTGTCCGCCCTGTCGGTGGGGTTTGCGCCCGCCCGCGGTTCCGTCCGAACACATGCGTGTTTGGCCAGACCCTCGGGCGGGGCTGGTGTCCGCTTCCCCCGCGTCCCTGCGGGCCGCGGGGGAAGCGGACACCAAGGCTGCCTGAGACTGAATGCGACGTAAGTATATAATTGACAGCTTGGTATATTATCGTAAGGTAGGGTCAGCCTTGGTGGAAGGTGGCAGGAAATAGGGGGTCTTTCTTCGCATGTCTCGCTCAAAACGCCTCATCGATGCGGAACGCATGGAGATCGTTCGCGAAGCTGCGGAAGGCGTTTCCACTTCAGTGCTGGCGGAACGGTTTGGCGTGTCGGTGCGGGCGATTCAGTACACGCTCAAAGCCGATGCCGAGCGCCAGACGGATGCCGCGATCCCGGTCTCAGCAGTCAGTGTGAAGGTCACGGCTGCGGAGCTTGCGGCGCTCGACGAGGTGCTGGCCGAGGCCGGGATCGAGAGCCGTGCCGAGGGGCTCAGGCGGCTTATTCAGGCGGCAGGCGGGGTGTTCGTTCCAGACGCGCAGATGGCGGCAGAGATGGCGCGCTACCGCGCCTCTCTGCACGAGGTCGGGAATGGGGTCGCGCAGATCGCCAAGCAGATGACGCAGGCCAACCGGCAGGGGCAGGGGGCCGTAGGGGGCACGAGTGCCGAGTTCACCGAATTGCGCCTTGCGCAGATGCGCGGGCTGGCGCGGTTCATTCTGGATTCTGCTGACGAGATCGATCTGCTCCTGCGCCGCCGTCGCGATGGGATGCAGCTGCAGGCCACGGCCGCGCTGAGGGAGTTTGCCCATGCGGCTGAATGATGCCGTCCATGCCGTCACGGGCGAGGTCTTCCGGGATGGCTGGAGCCGCGTCCGGGGCTCGATGCAGGGGCTGCACGTGGCCAAGCAGACCCAGCTTACGCGCGCGGCAGCAGGGCATCGGCCAGCGGTCTTCAAGGCGATCCGGGGCGGGGGGACGCATACCAAATCGCAGCTTGCAAACCAGCTCGACTACCTCACCACCAAGTCTACCCATATCGTGGACAGTAGCGGGTTCCTGGATGGCAAGTCCAAGCTCGAGGCGGGTGACATCAAGGACCTGACCGAGCGCTTCGCGAAGCGCTGGGATGCGGGCTTCAAGCCCAAGCTGGGCCAGACGACCCATATGCTCATGTCCTACCCCATCGGCACGCGGGGCGAAGATGTCCGCGATATTTCCGAAAGCGTGGCCGAGCGGTTCTTCCAGACCGACGCGGGACATTTCGATTACATCATCGCGGTGCATGAGGACCGCGATCACCCGCATGCGCATCTGGTGCTGAACCGCCGCTCGCAGGAGGGCGAGTTCTTCTTCTTGGGGCGCAACCATCGCTTCAACTACGACGACTTCCGCCTCGCCATGGTCGAGGAGGCGGAGAAGTACGGCGTGCGGCTGGAAGCCACGCGCCGGGTGGATCGCGGGGTTGTACATTACCCCGCCCGGACCAGCGAGGTCTATGCGGCGAAAGAAGAGGGGCGCGCGCCCCGCGAGCGGGAACGCGTGGGGGCCGACCTGACCCGGACGCTGGCGGAGATCGCCAACACCAGAACTGTCTACCACTCGCTTGCCGCCGAAGCCTCGAGGGAGGCCCGCGAGGATATTGCCGCGGCGCTGTTCCGCGCGGGCGAGGTGCTGGCGCATGGCGGGCAAGTGGACCGAACAGGAGATGTGTATATGGCCGAGGATCAAAGTTTTGAGGATCTGAGAAGCCTCTATGCGGAAAAGCTCGCGCGGGTGCAGGGCATGATCGCCGAGAAGTCTGACGCGGAACGTCCCGTGCTGGAAAAACGCCTCATCGAGATCCAGACGCAGGTCCAGCACATGCAGCCTCTCGGTTTGCGATCATCCACGCTGTCAGAGACCCCCTCGGAGGGCGGGATCTATTCCGAGGCCAATATTGACGCCAGCCAGCGCGAGCGACTGGCCGAGCCCGACCTGAGATCGCGCATTGACGCGGCACTCCGGGGCACGGGGATCAGCACATCGGAAGTGGTGGCCCGGATCGAAACCGGGGCCCCGAGCGCTGCACTGGAGCATCAATGGATCGCCGATGATCTCTCGAAGGTGGCCGAGGCGCGCGATCTGAACCTCGAACGCCGCGCCGATCTGGAACAGGCGCGCGACATTCTCAATGATGTGCATGTGGAACTGGGCACGCTTCTGGAGCGGGAAAACGTGCTGCGCCGGGATGGGGTCATGGAAGCGGAAGCGGTCAGCGAGCGGTTCCATTATCATGAGGGCGCGGTCCGGGCGATGGAAGGGACAATCCGTCAGGAGATGCGCGCAGACGGCCTGACCGCGCAGCAGATCGAGGACCGGGATTGGGAGGTTATCTCGCGGGCGGAGCGTCGGATCGAGACGGAGCAGCGCGCGTATCTCGAGGCACACCCGGAGCTGCTTCCACGCCCTGGCGATGTGATCGACCGGTCTGAGCCCTACAGGGAGACCGTCACCGATGCTGCCCGCGCCAGCGAGATCACCAGCGAGGTCGACCGCATCATGGAGGGACGCGACTTCCGCACGTCCATTGCGGATGCTGTCACGGATGAATTCAGGGAGCGCTATCCGGACATGCCGGCCCACCTCGCCCGCGGGCTCGGCGCGACCTATGCGGCCGTCGCCCGGATACGCGACACGGAGGTCATCAATCAGGTCCGCCGCGAAACCGAGATGCGCGATGGGCTTGGGTCTGGAACGCGCGACGCACTCCTCGCAGCCCGCGGTGAAACTGCTTCGCAGTCTGACCGTGCCGACCGCCTTGCAGACGAGATTGCGCGTGTCCTGGACCATGAGCGGGCGGGGGAGTTGTCCGCGCCCTTCGAGACCGAGGCGGAGCGGGACGCCTTCCGCGACGAGATCGCGCGGGTACTGGACGTTCGCCAACGCGACCGGCTCACATCTGGCGATGCCGATGCGCTGGAGAAGGTTCTCGAGGACCGCCTCGACCGGCTCTATGTCGCCAAGGTCTATCTGCAATCCGATGCCGCGACGGCCAACACGGAGGCCTTGCGCCAGGTGGTCGATGATCTTGCCGATACCGAATACGAAAAACACCGCACCGCTGACGTGGATGGCGAGACCGAGCGGGGTCAGGTCCATTGAGCGCCGCCATGGGAAAAGCGCGGATCGCCACAGGGGTCTTTCTGGTAACGCTGGTGACCGGGGCTATGGGCTATACGATCGCCTCGGCGGTGCTGACCTACCAGGATCTCGGGTTCGGGGCCGAGATCGACTTTGCCTATATCGCGCAGAACTACATGGCGATCCTCGATCGCCGCCCGGAGGACGCGCAACTTATTCACCTGATCATCGGCAGCTTCGCCGCCGCCGGCCTGATGCTGAGCCTCGCCCTCTCGGGGTCCGCCCTGACACGGTTTGGCCAGACCCATTGGCAGACCGCGCGCGAGATGAAGGCCAATGGCTTCTTCGGGGCGCCGGGCACCGGGTTCATCCTCGGCAAGCTGGGGCCGCCGGGCTCCCGCGCCAACTACATCTGCTCCAAGGTCTTCCCCCATGCGCTGATCGTGGCCCCCACGGGCCGCGGCAAGACCACGGGCTTTGTCATTCCGAACCTGCTGACCTGGCAAGGCTCCGCCGTGACGCTCGATGTGAAGGGCGAGTGTTTTGAGGCCACGGCCCGGCACCGCGCAGCCCAAGGCGACAAGGTCTATCGCTTTGCCCCCACCGATTGGGAGGGCAAGCGCACCCATCGCTACAACCCGCTCTTGCGCATCTATCAACTGAAAGATCCCGCGCGCCAGCAGATGGAATTGCAGCTCCTGGCGACGCTCTTCTTGCAAAGCGACAACGACCGGGTGCAGGGGCTGCTAAAAGGCGGGATCGATCTCTTCGTGGCGGCAGGCCTGCTGGCGTTCCAGCGCAAGCGTCCGACCTTGGGCGAGATCTACCGCATCGCGGCCTCGGGCGGGAACAAGCAGAAGGAGTATTTCGCGCGGGGCCATGAGGTCGACAACCGGGCGGCCAAGCTGATTTTCACGCGGCTGGCCTCGACCAACAACGATACGCTGACCTCTTACGTCTCGCTCCTGATGACCTCGGGGCTCGATCAATGGCAGAACCCGGCCATCGATGAGGCGACGGCAGTCTCGGATTTTGATTTCCGGACGATCCGCAAGAAGCCCTTCTCGGTCTATCTCGTCGTCCAGCCTCTGATGGTGAAACCGCTCGCGCCGCTGATCCGGCTGTTCTTCTCTGATCTTCTCTCCGCCATGCAGGAAAAGGATCCCGGGCCAGACGAGCCCTGGCCGGTGATGATCATGCTCGACGAGTTCAACCGATTGGGCAAGATGCCCATCGTGGTCGAGAGCATCGAGACCCTGCGGACCTATCGCGGCCATTTGGCCGTGGTCACCCAAACCATCCCCGCCCTCGATGAAATCTACGGCGAGAACACCCGCCGCGCCCTGCAGGGCAACGCGGGCGTGAAGCTCTATCTGACGCCCTCCGATGAAAAGACCGTCGAAGAGCTCAGCAAGGCTGTCGGCAAGACCACCAAGACCGTCATCACGCGCTCGCAGTCCATTGGCAAAAACCCCTTTGAAGGGCGCAGCCAATCCACACGGACCGAAGAAAGTTCCTTGCTGCCCGAAGATGAGGCGCGCCGCCTGCCGCTCGATGAAATCGTCATGGTCATCGACGCGCAAATGCCGGTCCGGGCAAAGCGGATCCAGTATTTTGATGATCGGCTGTTCCGCGCGATCCACGCGGCACAGACGGGCGAGCTACCGTTTCCGGAGCCGGGGGGAGGGGGGCCGCAGGGCAATCTGCCGTTGAGTGTGCGCGCCATGCCGATGACGCCTCCGCCGAGTGGACCAGGTGGGTCTGACGCCGTTGTGGAGACCACACGCCAAGAAGCGGGCAGTCAACCGTCAGGGCAAACCGACGTCGCCCCAAAGAAGACCGCGCCCGTCGTTCAAGCTGTGATCGGTGAGGAACTGCGTCAGATGGAGATGGATTTTGGAAACCAGGTCGTGGATGCTGAAGCTGCGAGCGTCGTTGATGAGGCGCAGATGCGCTCCGCCGTTGATGGCTTGGACGAAATGGAAGCGATGCTGCGAGTGGGGGATGGCGGTGAAAAGCTGGTTGCTCGATAGGGTAGCGAGGATGGTATGTGGGTCGTGCAGGGCGGTCTCGGTAATTCGTTGCATTAGCATCCGCTAATTCATCTACGACAAAAGCGGACCTTTCCAGCTGTCATGATATCGAACTATCTGTCAGCTCGTTTCAATGAAATTTGGCCAGCAGCATTCAGTCCTAGGTTCCAAGACCGGTTTTGCCAATACTGTCCCTTCAGTTCGGTCGCACCCTCGTTCACATTGAGCACGGCAGACCCATAAAACTTGGGTTGGTCGGTAACTGCAAGGGGCCGAGTATTGTCTTGCTTGTTGGTCTGTTCGAAAAGCCATGCAACCGATTTATTCCCGTTCCCAGACTTGAAGAATTCCACGGAAATTGTTTCAGAACTCAGCAGTGGCGTTTCTTCGTTCGGCAGGAAGACCACGTCGGTCCGAAACCACGTCTGTTTGATTTTCACATCAAAGCTCGTTTCTAGGAGACCGGGCCGTTCGTCTTTAAGAGGATCAAATGTGATCTCGTTACTTGAGGCGGCGGTTTTCAGGCGTTCCATAATCGGCCAATTGGATTGGATCGTCACCACCCACTCGCCGTTTAGATCAGGAAAGTAACGATTTGCGAGCCATGTCCCTGCCAGAGGTAGCTTCCAAAGTAAGCGCCAGCCTGGCGCGACGACGAATAGCGCAATGCTTCCCCAGATGATCCCTGCGACAACTCTAGAAGTCAGAAGGTTGGCAACTGGCGATCCCAAAAACGGCACGTTGGCGGCAAGCCATGTCTCAATCCAGCCAACCGCGAGAGGTGAGGCCAAAGCTAGGTAGACCGCTAAAGTGATCCAGAACGAAAGGGAAACAAACTTTGCCACGATGCTCAACCTCTGGTATTGAAGACTCGACCCAATGCCCCCAAGTATATGGGTAAGCCGCGTGACCACCACAAGATAAGACCAGAAAAGGGACAGTTTTATGCCTGTTAACGCACACAAAGCCTTCGTGTCCCGGCCCTCGGGTTACAAGTTTGCATTGAACCTTTCAGAGAAGCAGGAACAGACACTGCGAAGCGCTCGGGATGACATTCGCAGTGAAATCTCCTCCCAGTTTGGGTCATTTGCGAAGTCGTTGGGTGACCAAGTTCTGTTCGAAGACCACGCGCCTATACTCGCGCGGAGCTTCCAAACACCGAAATTCAGGATGCAGGGCAGCTTCTCGTACCACACATGCAACCAACCCGCGCATGTGCCGCCTCAGGAGATTGACTTAGACGATGGGCTATTCATGCCCGTCTCCTATTTTCAAAAGGGTGGAGACAGGTCCCCTGTGATCCAAAGCGCAGCCTACTTTTTCATTATCGAGCGCATCCTAGCGCCACTGTGTGACACGAAGGGCTGGCAACTCATAACGGACAAGCCTTCGTGCATCCGAGTCAAGATTGACGACACCATGCACACCGACCTCGCACTGTATTCGGTGCCAGACGCGGACTTCCAGCGTATCTTGAAAGACGCCCAAAACCGTGGCGTCGACTTCGCGACAGAACTCATGATGGAGGACACAGCCTATCGGATGCTGTCGCATGACGAGATTATGCTGGCACACCGAGATGAGGGTTGGAAGAAGTCCGATCCACGCAAGCTCGAAGACTGGTTTATCGATGCCGTGAAAGAGTACGGAGAACAAGTACGAACTGTTAGTCGCTTTCTAAAGGGCTGGAAAGATTTTCAATGGCCCGAGGGAAGGCTAGCATCGATTGCCCTCATGGCCGCAGTCGTGTCGGTCTTTGAGAAGGCTTCGGCGGCAATTGCGGGCGACCGGGATGATCTGGCTTTGTTGCGCGTCGCAGAAGATTTGCCCGACTTCCTCGCCAATGATATTCCAAACCCGGTCGTAGAGGGCGAGCGCTTGGATCAGGGCTGGTCCGCAGAGGAACGCAGCGATTTCGTTACGAAAGCTAGATTGCTTGCTGAGCGTCTGGCAGACGCGCTGACGCAAACGTCAGACCGGGCAATGGCATATGAGGCCCTACAAGAGCAATTTGGCGGGCGTATTCCAGACGACCTTACTCTCTACGTGCCGGACGCTGGCCTTGAGACAAAGGCAAGCGAGATGGCTGCACCTGCGGCCCTTACTATGGGGATGCTGGACCAAATCGACGCGGAGCACAACAATGACCTCGCAGCTGTGAACAAGCAGGGCGGGGGCCGCTACGGGTAATCGGCATTGACTGGGTCGTCTGAACCTACCGTCCTCATGCCGGCTGGGTTATCCTCGTGGGTGCATGCTCAATTTCCGAATGTGCGAGACCTTACACCGAGTGAGTTGTCTCGATATGAGGCCAAAGACCCAATCCGCGGTTGGCTTGTCCCGTTTGAGCATCAAGATGACTGCTTTGATCTGCAAGTGGTAATCTTTCGGGATTTCCCGTGGACAAAGCCGCGCGTGTACTGCCCTGAAAAATATCAATTCATACAGTTCCCGCACATTGAGAAAGATGGTGCATTTTGCCTCTACCCACCGGGGGCAGAGCACAATCCTCTGAACCCTAAAGGGTTGATTTGGGATGCCATCAAAGAAGCTGCACGATTAATTATCGCTTCATACGACGAAGCGTTTCTTAGTGATTTTGTCGATGAGTTCGACTCTTACTGGAGTAAAACAGAGGGGGGCAAAAACATCGTCAGCCTACTGTCACCCGACGGTGCCTCTCGTAGGGTATCCCTGTGGAGCAGCATAGGTGACTATTATCTGGCGGATGACGACACGGCCTTGGGAAGTTGGCTTCGCAACCGCTTTCCGGGGAACAAGAAGGACTACAATTTCACCACCGCAACACACATTGTCCTCAATAGGCCCATCCTGCCTTCGGAATACCCGAGGTCGGGTGCGGCGATTCTGCGCTTTTTGCGGGAGCTGGCACCCGAATCCATAGAACTGCTGGCAGATGTGGCCGTAAACGCTGATGACAAGTTCACCGTTTCCTTCGAGGGGCGCACGGTTGATGGGCCGGTGTTTTTCGCCGTCGAAGTTATGCCTCCCATCAAACAAGGTATGAAAGCCGGGCGACGCCCAGACATGGTGCAGAAGGGCTTTCGGCCTGGAAAGGTGCCGAACCAACTCAGAATGCAGCGGCTGTTCGGGGGGAACAAGGTTGAGCGCCACGAGACCATGCGCGCGGACCCATCGTGGATACATGGACGTGACACCCATAAAGTCGCGCCTTTGTTCCACAAGCGTGTTCTCATTGTCGGCGCGGGGTCATTGGGAAGCGAGGTTGCTCTGCTTCTGGCCAAAACGGGTGTTGGCTCGATCACAATGGTTGACCCGGAACTTCTGGACTATCCCAATGTCGGGCGTCATGTGCTCGGGGTCACGCAAGTCAGGACATTTAAAGCCAAGTCACTTGCAGAAAAATTGGCTAGTGACTTCCCGCATATGCGGTCGATCAAGTATTTTGCCGAGGGCTGGCAATCGCTCTACGGCAAACGTCCTGAGGTCTTCCACAACACCGATTTGATCGTGTCCACGGTTGGTAGTTGGGTGGCTGAGGGTAGGCTCAACCAAGTGGCTAGGACTGAAGCGGATTTCCCACCTGTGATCTATGGGTGGGCAGAGCCATTTTCAGTTGCAGGACACGCCGTATTGGTCAGCTCCGAGGGCCCATGTTTTGCCTGCGGAATGGACCATTTCGGGAAAACGCTACAAACAGTTTGTGAGTGGGACACCGAGACGACCCGTAAACAGCCCCATTGTGGGGCCAGTTTTCAACCATATGGGCCGGTATCGTTGTCAGGCGTAGCGGCATTGGTGGCGAAGAGCACAACGAAAGCACTGCTTGGTGAGGTGCACCCTGGGACCGAGGCCGTTTACTGGGCTTCGAAGGAGGAAATTGCCGAGCAAGGAGGGCGTTTCACCCCGGATTTCCTAAATTGCTTTCCTGACGTTCCTGAGTTCGGCGGAACAAGGCAATTTGAGTGGAGGCAAAAGGGAGATTGTGCTTTTTGCGGAGAGGCATGAGTATTCGTTACCCCATTGGAGAAAGTGGGCAATTTCTGACCCTAGAACAGAATGTTCTCGATTACTTTGTTGGGTGGCGACAGTTGGACCCGAAAATGCCTGAAGCTGGTGGGCAGCTATTTGGTGCGGTCGAAGGTCAATGCATCAAAGTCAAGCTGGCAACCGGTCCGAGGCGTTCCGACCGACGAGGACGCTTCTTTTTTATCGCGGACCGTCTTTCGGAACGTCGGGAGATCAGCGCGTTGCACAAATCTGGGCTGCACTATTTCGGAGATTGGCACACTCACCCGCAATCGATTCCTACCCCTTCTGGAACTGACCTTTCATCGATGGCTGACCTGTTCGCTCGCTCAAAGCATGATTTGAATGCATTTTTAATGGTGATTGTTGGCACAGCCGGGCCTCCAAAGGGCTTGCATGTCTCACTTCACGAGGCCAGCGCATGGTCGAGACTTGAGGCTGAAATTGGCGTCTAACGACCAGTGTCCGCTATTAAGAAGCCGCAACGCGGCGTGGCTGGGCACAGTAAATGTCCGGAATGGGCCGTCACCGTCACCGCCGCCCAAGCCGTCCGAGTCTCGCCAGCTGCGCCAGCATTTTTGACCCCGAGTCTGCGGACACTGGTCCACTTACCTGACCTGTCTGCCCCATGCCTTGCCTCACGGGAATCTGCTGCACGCCAAAGAACTGCCGCGCCCTGAGGGCTGCGTATTCGGCGCCGCTTGCCCCACCGATCAGGTAGCGATTGTAAGCCTGCTGGCTGCCCATGGCGGCGCGGGCGAAGCTGTAGCCGCCGCCGAGTCCGCCGGAGAGGGCTGGCATCATGATGTTGCCGGATATCGCGCGGACGATGAAGGGCGTGGCGATAATGAAGCCCTTGGCCATGAGCACCATCATGAAGAAGGGAATGAGCGCGCCGATGTTTGAAGCGCCTTCCGGGTCGCCAAGTTCACCGATGAGCGCAGAGGAGACGCCTGTGATGGTCGCGAACACGCCGGCCACGACGATGGGGTATAGTGCGAAGGAGATCAGCGCCGACAGCCAGCGCGCGAAATAATCCTTGGTCACCTCGAAGAGGGTCAGGAATATCATCACCGGGGCGATCCCGATCAGAAGCGCGATCATCAGTCGGGAGGCCACGAGGATGAAGGCGGCCAGTCCGCCGAGGATTGAAAGCAGAAGAACACCGACGATGTCGAGCATGGCGCCAGCCATCCAGTTCAGCTCGGACCCGGCAGCGTTCAGATAGTCGCCCAGCTCCGCGATCAGCCGGTCGAATTCCTCCGCGAAGGTGCCTGAAGGGCCCGGGCTGCCGCCGCCGACGGAAGCTACAAGCGCGCCCGCGATACTGTCGATCCCATAGAGAATGGCAGACGAGAAGGCGTTGAACTGCATCCAATTGGTCGCGAATATCCCGATGAGCCCGATCTTGACCGCGAGCCAGAAGGCTGTGTGCCCATCCATGGCCCGATATTGATAGATCATGTTGATGCCGACGAGGATCACCACCAGCGTTGTCCCCAAAACCAGGAGCGTGCCGACCGTTGCCGCAACCGCACCAAACTGGGTCTCAGCGGCGGTGTCGAGATAGGCTTGGGAGGTTTCAACGAAGTAGGTGACGACACTCATCGCGGGGCTGCCTTACCAATTCCCTGCGGCGTCGCAGATGGCCTTGGCGGCAGTTCGGGCGGCGTTGGCGCGGCGGTTGTAGGCGTCCGAGGCTTGCAGCATCTCCCATCGTTCGTCGCTCGCGTACCTCTGCCGAAACACCGCCTCGGCCGCGTCCCAGGACGGGAACTGGATTTCGCAATCGCAGCTGCTGGTCTCGACAATCCGCTCGAGGTTCTGGGCGCGGTAGATGTCCTGGACCAGCACGCGCTGATAGGCTTGGCGCAGGGGGATCTCCTGCATCCACACGGGTTCAACGGGCCGCTTCGGACAGACGTCGAAACTGCGATCGAGGGTCGGCACGAGATTGCGCTCAGCGAAGCCGGGTGCCGACGTCAGTCCCAGGACCAGCGCAGTCAGTACGAGGGTACAGCCCGCCTGCCTCATGCCGTGGCTCCAGCGGGTGTGGTTTCGCGCTTCAGGAAAACGGTGTGCCCGATATTGGCGAACTCCGAAGTGCTGATCGACACCACCTCCCACCCGTCTGCGCCTTTCTCGTTCAGGCTGGCCTGCATGTCGGAGAGGCTGGTCTTGCGGGTCATGGGAAAGGACAGGATATTGTATTCAAACGTCTTCATTGGGAAATTCCAATCTCAGTTGCGCCGGGGAGGTAGAATTCGGTGATGCCGCGTTTGCCGTCATGCCGACCGGCCTGGATGATCACGTCGATGGAATTCTCGATGTACTGGATCATGTCAGTATAGGTCATCGGGATCTCGGTCTTGAGTGCTGCGATCGCGAGGCGCTGCACCGCCAATTGCGGGGTTTCGGCATGTAGCGTGGTCATCGAGCCGCCATGGCCGGTGTTGATGGCTTCCAGAAAGGTCATGGCCTCTTTGCCGCGCACCTCGCCCAGGATGATCCGGTCGGGGCGCATGCGCAGCGTGGCGGTGAGAAGCACATCTGCGGTCTGGAATTCTGCGTCGCGATTGGCGATGAGGGTCACGGCATTGGGCTGGGTCGGCAGAAGCTCGGCGGCTTCTTCGATGGTGACGATGCGTTCCTCGGCCGGTACGTGAGAGAGGATCTTGCGCGCGGCCACGGTCTTGCCGGTGGAGGTGCCGCCCGAGACGATCATGTTGAGTTTGTTCTCGACGCAGAAGGCGAGCGCATCATCGATCAAACCCGCGGCCACCACGGCGCGCAAGGCGCGCTTCTTTTCCACGCGCAGGTCTTCGAGCTTGCGCTCTTTGCCATAGAGAAAATCGAGCGCAATGCCCTCGAGTGGCAGGCTTGAGAAGAACCGCAGGCTGATCGACATGGCCGAGAGCACGGCGGGCGGGGTGATGACCTGTGCGCGGATCGGGCGCCCCTTGTAGGTGATCGAGACCGAGACGATGGGGCGGTCCTTGCTCATCGTTGTATTGGCCGAAGAGGCGATCTGGTTGCCGAGGTCCCTGACCTGAACGCCCGTCAGCCTCTGGTCCAGCGCGCGCATGAAGTGATCGCCCTGGAATTCGCCCCAGCAGGTCCCGTCTGGATTGATGCAAATCTCGATGACATCGTCGCGGGCGGCGGCGTCGATCCGGTCGAGCGAGGTTTCAAGATAGCTCAGCGACATGGGCTCAGAATATCTCCAGATCGCGGTCGACCATGACAGTGACGCGCGCGCCCTGGTCGACATAGATGACGGGGCCGATGGAGAGGTAATCGCCTATGACGCTGTCCGTGGCATCTGCCAGATCATCGCCAACGTCTTCGAGAACGTCGGCGGCAGTCTCATCCTGGACCTCGGAGGCGGCGGCACTTGGTGCCGCGGAAATCAGCGAGATCAAGGCGGCCGACCCGAAACGCTCGGCGAAGCGTGTGTCCACGAAACCCGTGACGCCAGAACGGCCCAGTTCATCACCCCCGAATGAACTGATCTGGACGGTCTGGTTGTCGGGCAGGATGATCCGGTCCCAGGCAATCGTGACGCGGCGCTGCGCGATATCGACGCCGGCGCGGTAGCGCCCGATGAGGCGGGATCCGCGGGGGATCAAGAGGCGCGCGCCATCGACGCTGTAGACATCCTCGGAAACCACGGCACGGGTCTGGCCGGGCAGGGAGCTGTCGAGGGCAGTTTCCATGACGGCCTGGATCATGGTGCCCTGGATGACGGTGTTTGAGGAATTGGCGATCACCTCGGCCTGCGTCACGGTAGAGGGCAGCGCCCCGTTCAGCACGAAATCCGTCACCTCGCCAAAAGTGCGTTCGGTCAGAGCCGTTTCATTCGCTCCGGAGGCACCGCCAAAAGCGATGGTGGGAGAGGCGATGCGCCGCTCCTGGAAGGCGCGTTCCTCCGCGGCGCGGCGCTCCAGCTCGGCCATGCGCCGGGCTTCTTCCTCGCGGCGCAGTCGCTCTTCTTCGCGTGCGCGCAGCTCATCTTCCGTGGGGCCCGCTGGAGCGGGTTGGGGTCGGCTGGCCTCGAGTTGGGCCAATTCCAGATCCATGCGGAGTTGTTCAAGACTTCGATCCCGCGCCGTCAGTTCGTCCTGAAATCGTTGCTGTGCTGCTTCCGAGGCGGCTTGCAGCGCCGCAATCTGAGCGGTCAGCGCGTCGATCGCCTCTGCGGCGGCGGTGTCTTCCTCGACGACCGGTTCGGGGGCGTTGCGCAACTCCTCGATCTGGGCCTGCAGGGCGGTGATCTGCGCCAGAAGCTCGGCATTGGGCTCAACGGGGTCTGGTCCGACGAACACAACCTCGGGCTCGGGCGGGGGCAAGGTCTCGATGGCGCCAAAGCCGTCCCCCTCGTTTTGGAAGACGTCCGGGGTGGCCGTCGGCAAGGCTTCCTCTTCGTCGGGCTGTGAGAGGAGATAAAGCAGGGCACCACCCGCGCCGATGACGAGGATCACGATCAGCGCGAGAAGGGGCGACCGGCGCTGCGCCGCTATGGGGGCGCGGGCACTGCCTTTCTCCAGGGCGGCGAGGCGCTTTTCCAGCTCGGTATTCTCGGTATCGCTCATGAGGCGGCCTCCGCGGGCGGGATCGCCTCGATGCAGACCACCTCTTCGCCAAGTCGCAGGACCCATTGGCGGTTTACGCCGCTGACGCGGAACACGCCGTCTTCAGGGGTTTGCGTGTTGACCGTGCGCTCGCGGCCGCCCGCGTAGCGGAAGATCGCTGGCACAGGTGCGTTCCGCGGAAACGCGAAATACGTGAACGTCCCGTCATCCCAGATGCGCGTTGGCGTGAACTCGGTCCGCGCGCTGGCGCCGTAATTGTAGTTCGGCGCTTGGGCGGCGATGGCCCGGGTCGGGCGCGCATCGTCCTCCGGATAGCGGAACTGCACCACGTAGAAGGTTGGGCTGCGGACCTCCTGGACGTTGAAGTAGTAGCTCCGGCGGTTCGTATAGACTGTCACATTGGTATGCACCCCGCGCGCCACAGGCTTGATCGCGAAGGCCTGACCGCCCGGGACGCCGTCGATCTCGAAGCCCTCGGTGTCGCCCGCGATGATCGAGCGGATGCTTTCGCCCTCGCCGAACTCGATGGTGGTCACATGGGTGAGCGACACGCTGAGACGGTAGACCTGACCCTCCTGGTAGGTGGCCAAGCGCACCCGGCTGTCGTTGGGACCGCCACGCGGGATGGCTTCGGCAGAGGCGAGGCCGGGCAACAGGGCAATGACAAAAATAAGCGATCTTATAAACAACAACGTCAGTTCTCCAATCTGTCGGAGCGGATGGAATATTCGAGGACGGTGAAGCCGAATGGATTGGTCCAGACCTCATCGATGGAGCGGCGGGTCTCCGGGCGGAACTCGAAGAGAAGCGTCGCAGTGAAGAGGCCGGTCTGGGTGCCGTTAATGGACGTCAGGCGCTTGCGCAGGCGTACCGTCGCGCGGTTGGTTCCGATCCGGTTGATGCTGAGGATTTCCACGTCGAGCCGAGCATTGGGGCCATAGACCGTCGGCGGGTAATTCTCGTTGGCGCTGTTCCAGATCTGGCGCAGCCCGCTCTCGGCAGCTCCGTCCGAGCGGCGCAGGACGCTGCGGATGCGCAGATCGTTGTCGAGCTGGTTATAGACCTCCCGGTCGGCCACATAGCGGAACACCTCCGCCTCGATGATCGCCTGGTTGGCGGTCACCGAGGAGGCGCCCACCGAGGCTTCGGGGAGTGCAAAGCCGGTGGCGGGATCATAGGGGACAACGACGGGGGGCGGGTCGACATCGAGGATCGAGACAGCCGCGGCACTCAGACAGCCGATGATACCGAAGACAAGGCCCATCAGGCCAAGGCGTTGCCAGAGCCGTTCGCGGCGCAGGGCACCGTAGACCAGTTCTTCCTCGATGATTTCTTGTTCAGTCGCCACCATTCATGCCCCCGCGATTACTCGGCCCGCAGGTCCGGCAAGGTGAAATCCATGAAGCGCTGTTCTTCGGCGATGGTGGCGGCATCGATCACGCCGCCGGTGCCATCGCCCACGGTCTGGATGGCTTCGAGTTGCCACATGGCGACCAGCGCAATGGCGAGCTCCGCGGTCACGCGCGTGTTGAGATCGATGCTTTCCTTTAGTTCGTCCATGTCGTCGATGAGTCCGACAAGGCGGTCGACCCGCTCGAGCGATTGGCCGGCATCCTCATAGCTGTTCTGGGCCGCCGCCGAGACAAGGGCACCGGTGGTGGCCTGCGTCGCCACGCGATTGGCCCCGGGATTTCCGCTCGTGGCCATCTCGGAGAGAGTGTCGTCGTCAAATCCGAGATCAGCCAGCACCCGGTCCATCTGGGTTTCGATTTCGCCTGCGCCAGAACCGGACAGGCCGGAGAAATCCCCAGTCTTGATCGCCTCAATCGTGGCGAGGATGTCCCCGAACTCCTGGTCGAGCAGGCCATTGAGTTCGTCTTCCATCTCGGTGCGGATGATTTCTGGAAGCTCGGCGAGGCGGGTGAGGGCCTCGTAGGTTCTTTGCAGCTCCGCGAGTTGGTCCGTGAGCGTGGCAAGCTGTTCGCGGAGCTGCGTCAGCTGCTCGTTTTGCAGGATCTCGTCTTCGATCATCTGCCGCAGCTGCTGAATGTTTTGCGCGATGTTCTGGGTGTCGACGACCGGTACACCTTGTGCTGCGGCAGGGGGTAGGGCGCTGAACTGCAAGCCAACGCCAAGTGTCGTGGCCAAAGCTGTCCTCAAGAGCAGATGTCCCATCATTCAATCTCCCTGATCGTAAAATCCATGAACGCGCCTTCGGCCATGCGGGCGCTGGCCTGGGCCAGCTCCTCGGCAGAAAGGACGCGGGTGCGTGCTGCCTGAAGCCGGATGCGGGCAGCGACGAGGCGCACGAGTTCGGCGCGGGCATAGGTGTTGAGCGCGACGCTCTCCTGCGCGTCCTCGGTTTCGGAAATCCGTTCGACGATATCGCGGATGCGCAGGGCGGCTTGGTGGATCGCGGCTGGTGAGTTGTTGCCATAGAAGGCAGCGCCGTGCCCGGTGATTGAGAGGTTAGCATTGGCCAGAAGCGCGGGGTCGATCGTGCCAAGCGCTTCGATCCCGCCGATACGGGTCAAATAGAGGTTATAGCGTTCGGGGATCACCTGGACGTAGTGCTGGGTCTCGCGGAAGGGCGGCACGCCGCCATACTCGAAAACCCGGCCTGGTCCGGCGTTATAGGCCGCGAGCGCGTTGATGATATTGCCATCGAATGTGTTGAGCTGGGTCGCGAGATAGCGCGCGCCGCCATGCACCTGCAGGTAAGGGCTGTCATAGTATTCCGGGTTAATGCCCAGATCGCTGGCGGTGCCCGGCATGATCTGGGTGAGACCATAGGCGCCGACGGGAGACCGTGCCCCAATGGTGAAACGGCTTTCCTGCCAGATGAGCGCTTGCAGCAACGCGCGCCATTGGACGGGGGAGAGCCCTGCGCGGCCAACTCCCGCAAAGCCGCTGGTTTCCTGGGCGACGCGGATGATGAGCTGCTCGATGTTCTCAGACGCATCCCCGAACATCTGCGCACCGCCGCGATTGGGATCGATCTCGCCCGTGCCATAGACGGCTTCCACGGCGCGGTCGGGATCGCCGCTGCCGCTTTCCAGCCCTGAGACCATGGCAGGCAGGCCCTGACCGCCGAAGCTGGTCTGGGCATCGAGGATGCGTCGGAGGGTTTCCAGCTGCTCCCGTTCGATCTCGGCGATGAGTTCGCGCACGGCAAGCTTGTCGGCCTGAACAGCCAAGTCTGCCTCGCGATCGCCTGTCTCGACGATGTCACGCGCGGTCAGCCCACTGTCATTGGTCGGCACGCCTTGAGACAAGGCGAGACCGGGCAGCAGGCAAAACGCGAGGATATGAGGCAGGCTAGACTTCAATGTCGCCCTCCGGCGCACCTAGAGGCGTGAAGGTGCAATCAGGCGCGACGGGGGCTGTCGAGGCTAGGAAGGTGAAGCAATTGGCCTGCGGTTCTTGGTACTGGGCGCAGGAGGCTAAAGCGCCGAGCGCGGTGAGAAGAAACAGGATACGGATCATAAAAGCCTCCAAAAATCTGGGCGGTCGCGGTAATCGGCGCCAACAAGCGCTTCGCCCTTTTCCATGCCGCCAAGGATCGTGAGACTGGGCCCAAGGGCGCTCAGATCGGCATCGACGACGATCGAGCCCTGATCGTCGCGGATCAGTGCGAGGCGGCTGTTGCTGCCCGTGTTGAGAAGGACGTCGAGCTCCTTCTCCGTGAGGTTCAGCATGGCGTAGTCCGCAGGCTGCGCGCGGATATTGGGCAGCAGGATCTGTGTCGGAACTGCCTCGACGATGGTCTTGCCGGTCCGGGTGCGCTCGAGCTGGCTTGCGTATTGCGTCATCATCACGGCGACGGTGTTCTGCTTGCGCGCGGTCACCAGCCAGTTCGACAGCCGTTCGGCGAAATACGCGTTGTCGAGCGCCTTCCAAGCCTCGTCGATCACGATGATGGTGGGGCGGCGGTCCTCGATCTCGCGTTCGACCCGGCGGAAAAGATAGGAGAGAACTGCCATCCGCTCCTTGTCGGCCTCGCTGTCGAGAATGCCGGTCAGATCGAAGCCCACCACATCGCCTTTGAGCGAGAAGGTGTCCTCGAGGCTCTGCCCGAAGATCCAGCCATAGCGGCCGTCTTCGGTCCACTCAAACAGGCGCTGGTGCAGATCGCCGCCGTCATCGGTGGACACAAAAAGTGATGCGAAATCCCGCCAGTTCCGCAGGGCCGGATTGGTGGCCTGCGCGTTCTGGCGCACCACTTCCTGGATGCGGTTGGTCTGCGCCGGGGTCAGGGGTTTGTCGGCGCGGTAGAGCAGCGTTGTGAGCCAGTCCGAGAGCCAGGCGGTGCCGCGCGCATCGGTCTCGGTCCAGAGCGGATTGAGACCCGTGGGCTGGCCCGCGTTCAGGGAGGCGTAGCGCCCGCCATTGGCGCGGACCGCCATCTCCATACCAAGACGGTAATCGAAGACGAAGATCCGCGCCCCTGCTCGACGGGCCTGCGTCATGAGAAAGGCGGAGAGAACGGACTTGCCAGAGCCCGGCCTGCCCATGATCAAGGTATGGCCGCTGGTCGGTTCTTTGTCGGGCGAGCCTTGCTCGTGATAGGAAAACCGGTAGGCGCTTTGCTCCGGCGTGGGCAAATAAGTGACGACCCGGCCCCATGGGGTTTTCTCGGCGGGTTTGCCGAGCTGTGTCCGGTGAAAGGCCGCAAAATCCGCGAAGTTGCGATTGGTGACGGCGCTGGCACGCACGCGCTTGGGCTGGTTGCCGGGATGCTGGCTGAGGTAATGCGCCTTGGCCGCGACCCGCTCGCCGATCATCTTCACGCCTTCGGTCGCGGCGGCATTCACGATCTCCGCGCTGAGCGACTGCAGCTCTTCGAGCGTTTCGCAAAAGAGCGTCACGACCATATGATGCTCGCCGAAGCTTTGGCGCTTGGCCTCGAGATCATCGGCGGCAATGTCGAGGGCTTCCAGGAGCGAGAGGGCCGCGTCCTGGCTGGCCTGCATCTGGCGCTTTTGCCGCTTGATGCGGCCCGCCATCACGTTTGAGTTGATCGGCGTGAAGGAGTGCGTCACGATCATGTCGACCGGCAGGTTCAGCATGTCGAACATGGTGCAGGAGGTGCCTTCCGAGTATTCCCCGATGGTGAAACTTTTGCCGTAGCGATGGCCCACGACGCCTTCGGAGAGCTCGAAATGGTCTCCGTGAAACGTCACGCGGGTATTGGCGACGTTGAAGGACAGAAAGCCGTAGGTGTTTGCCGGATAAAGCGGCAGCTCGGTGCCCGTGTTGAGCGCCCCCAAAAACCCCACCAATTCCCCCGATGCGGCTGATAGGAGCCGCGGTTTGAGGTCGGTGAGGCCGGACAGGAAGACGTTCACGGCCTCGCCCAGCCGCTGCAGGCGCTTGCGGGTCTCTTCTCTCAGGCGGTCCGGTGCGCTGCGGCTGAGGAACGGCAGGAGGCTTTTGGGGGGTGGGCGGTGAATGACGGTGAGCGTCAGCGTCTTGTCGCGGAGCCCGCTGGTATCGAGTTTCGCGCGCCAGCGCCGGTCAACCTCGCCTGCGAAGCTGTCCTCACGGATGGGGTCGAGATCAGGTTTGATGGCCTTGGAGACCTTGTGGACGTAATAACTGAATTCCGGGCCGAGCTGCGCGACGATGCGGGCAAAAAGCGCTGTCACCTTGTCGAGATAGGCATCATCGGTCGTGTAGCTGTTGATCCCCTCGAGCCGGATGCACCGGAAGAGTTCGTTCACCCGTGTCCGCACGGTCTGGTCGTCAACGAGGCTTACATAGGGCAGCATATGCGCGAGGCGGGTCTCGCGCGCATACCAGTCCGGCGTCATTGTGCGGGGGTCGAGGGCAGCATCACGGGCTTCATCACGGGGCATAGCTGTCCCCGCCATGGATGCTGCGGTTTCGCGTGGGTGGCGTTTCCTGCAGTGCCGTCATCATCACGTCGATGAAACGCGGGTCCCAATCCGCGGCCTTCCACAGCACCGGATAGAGTAGGGCGGCGACACCCAGCACCGCGATGTGCTGGACCCAGACGAACAGGAGCACCGAGCCGAAGAGCCAGACCATCGCATACATGATGGGCAGGCCCAGGAGCTTCGGCGGGCGCACGAGACCCAGGAAGAGTGAAGATCGATCGGCCAAGGAACCTGTCTCTCAAGGGGCGCTGAAAACGGCGGCAACGATGGTGGGGGCGGCGGCAACACCGGCGATGCCCACAAGGACCCAGAGTGCCTGGCGGAGGTCGATGATGTTGAAGAACCAGCTGAGGAAGACGCCGAGCACGGCGAGCGTGGCGATAACCACGCCGAGCGGGCCGGTCAGCGCATCGACGATGCCCTGCAGCAGGCTCTGGATCGGGGAGAGGTCGATGCTCTGGGCGAGGGCGGGCTCGGCAATGAGCAGGAATAGCGCCAGCGAGGCGACAAAGAGGTTTGAAATCTGTTTCATGAATTTGATCCTTCCAATCGGGCCACGACGGCCATGACGCGGGCCACGTGGTTCTGGGTTTCTCGGTAAGGGGGAATGCCACCGTGCTGGCGCACGGCGTCCGGCCCCGCGTTGTAGGCAGCCAGAGCCAGGCGCGGATCGCCGAAGCGCTCCAGCATCATCGCGAGGTAACGGGCAGAGCCGTCGAGGTTCTGTTGGGGGTCACGCGGGTCAACGCCGAGATCACGGGCAGTGGCGGGCATCAGCTGGCCAAGGCCAATGGCGCCCGCGTGTGAGATCGCATCCTGCCGATAGGCGCTCTCAACTTCGATATTGGCGCGGTAGAGGCTCAGCCAGTCCGTGACGGAAAGCTCCGCGCGCCTTAGGCCCGGGTGGCTGGCATAGCGCAGTGCCGCGGTCTCTATGGCGTTTAGGACATCGGCGCGGGGCAGGGGTGCCGGACCGACACGGGCTGCAAAGCGCATCGCTTCACGCTCTGGCACAGTTGCATCGCTGCCGAAAATCGCAAGTTCATCGGCTGCCGACCCCTGACCGATGCCGTCATTATAATTGCGCGCGAAGCTATTCTGGGATTGGGAAGGCGTCAGGGAGCCGTCGCTCTCCATGACCAGCACCATTTGCGCTGAAGCTGGCGCGGCGACCAGCCAGAGACAGACGAGGTTAGTTACGAGTGCCCTTGTCCGATGGCGCAAGTTTATGCGTACGGCTTGTACCCGCCTCAAGTGGCAGGTCGACATGTGCAAAGCCAAGGCCAATGAAGAAAGACACCACGCCGGAGATCGTCTTGAACTCGCGGATCTTGATATCGTTGTAGGTCGTTCGCGTGCGGGCGGTGACGAGGAGCTTTTCCACCCCCTCATCAGAGACAACGCGCATGATCCAGACCCCGTAATAGCTGGGGCCTTTCTTATGTGCCGACTCCTGGCACAGGATTTCTGCGCTATAGCCGCTTTCCACAAGCTCGCGGAACCTGGCTTCCGTAACCACATTTGGTGCTTCGATGTCCCAGTTCATGGCCCGGCTCACGCTTTCTCCAAAGACGCAACGCCCGGGCATTCCTACTTGAAGCCCAGAGTTACGATAGTATAATAACAACCGCAAGATGTAATATCGTGCTTTAGCTGTAGTTTGGTTACGCAAACACTAGTCACGGCCAGTGTCCGCGATCAAGGAGATAACAGGTTTGAGAAACCCAAGGTTGACAGGTCTGCTCCCATTGCAAGCTATGGTCCTTCTGATCTGCGTTCCCGGACCAGTTTTGGCGGAATCCTGCTTCGCCCCGGCCCGTCCTTTCGTGCCAAGCGATTCGCAGGCAGCGCGGGACTATGCGGACATCATCCGTGGCGATTTCGAAGATTACATCCAGGATATCCAGAGCTACTTCCGTTGCCTCGACGGTGAACGGGCCCGTGCCTTCGAGGAAGCGCGCGAAGTCAGTGAAGACTATGGCCGATTTCTGCAATTGGTAGGGGATTGATGGGCAACCTCGGGAGCATCAGACTTGCTGCCCATGGAAACCAGACGCCGATAACACTCTCAAATATCTACTTTTTAGATAACAGATTTCATCCGCTAGCGACGTCACAAAAGGTATGTGACGCGTGGCAAAGACAATCAGAAGCAAAGGACAGGTGGCACTCTGCCAAGCATTGGTCGACGCCCGCATCAAGGCGGGCCTCGGTCAGGAGGACTTGGCGGTCAAGCTCAAGTGCCATCAATCCCTTGTGGCGCGCATTGAAAGCGGCCAGCGCCGGGTCGACGTCGTCGAACTGGTCGTTCTGGCGCGCGCCATCGGCTTTGACCCCATCGAGGTTCTGGCGATCGTTGAAGCCGCCACGGAGCCCGACCACCGGATTTGAGCAATTTCATTAATCGAGAACACGGGAGCTGACTTCTCTCGGTGTGAATTTCGTTGCCGCGAGGAAGAGCAGCTAACCAATTTAACGAAACCCGGCATGCCGCTGCAGCAAACGCTTCGGAAGTCGAAGCTGCGATCGACAAAGCCCAATTGCAGGAAGTCATTGGACAGTGAATGAAGATAAGGTCGAAGGCGTCGCGATCGCCAATTTGATTGCAGCCGATGAGCGTAGTGTCGTCGGTTGGGTATATCGCTGGAGTACGGGCGCACTTGCGGTGATGTGGGACGCCAGAGGCCCGCAGCGAGTTGCACGATGTCAACCCGATCTGAATGACGCGGAGAAGCGTGAAATTGATTTCGTCGGTTTGACCCGTATCGAAGCAAAAAGTGGTGGTCGCGAGTAGCTTTGGCGGTCAGCAGTGACCGAGTAAAGTGCCTGCGACAAACCGGGTGCGGGCAACCTATTGGTTTTGTGGCGGAAGTCTGGAGAACCGTTTCCGAAACGGCTAGTACGGACCGGTCTTGCACGTGAGCACAATGGCTTTGCGGCTGGCGGCGGCGGATCAGTAATTTACCTGCTCGTACCCGTATTTGCCTTCATAGTCGCGCCAATCCACTAATACCGACCGATGGTAGATGCTTGGGCAATGCTCCCCCCAGCGTTCAAGTCCCACATGGGCCGAGGGGAGGGCGGCAGTAGAAGATCGCTGCCAAGAGAAATCGCCCTGGGTCCCGTAGGTACCGAGGACCACTACGGCGCTACGGTTGCAGTCGCCATCTCGCCCGGATTCGTGCTGGTGGGCATAACGAACGTCAAAGACGCGGATGGACCGCACGAAATTGAACTCCGGTCCGCTGATGTCGATGTCTGCGCGATCTTGAACGAGGCGTAGGGCAAGATTCACGGGAACGAGCGCCTTCGAGGTTTCGTCAATGCTCAGAACGGCCGTTTCTGCCATTGCTTCAGGGGCGCGATGGGTCATGAGGAATGACTGGCGTGGGTGAAAATCATCAGTTCCGAACAAGGCGTCGAAGATACGGTTTGTTCCGCTTGGCTGAGGTTCGAACTCGTAGGACGCGCCCATGGGACAGCGCCAGATTTGCAGCGGAGGCTCGACCGGCCATGGTGTAATCCGGCGAATGAACTCTGCACGGGCTCGCGCACATGGTATGGAAGCTGGCCAGCCACCAGATAGGCAAAGCAGGATCGCGCAGTCGATAGGATAGGTTTGAGCCCTTGAGTTGGAAGGCAGCGAAACCCCAGTCAAAGCCAGGGCTACGACCAACGATATAAGTCGGATTCTAAGTAGTACGCTCATGCTAGGGTTCCTTGGCAGGGGACCTCCAGCATACATACAATAATATACTATCGCAACTGTGAGCGATACTTGAACCGCTGACCTGCCACTGAACTTTCATCCAGCCGGAACCGGAGCCCTTTGGGTTTTGGTCCGACCCCGAACCTTCTACCGCCCTTGGCGAGAGTTTTCCGGCTTCGATCAGGGTGACAGGCTGGTGATGCCCCCCGATTTCGCCAGCGTGATCGGGGCTTTGTTGCCGATCGCGCTGTGTGGCCGTTCCTCATTGTAGTATCTACGCCAACTCTCCAACTTTTCGGCCGCATCTGCAAGCGTCAGGACCAGTGGGCGTTTAGGCACTCGGCACGGAACCGGCCATTGAACGCTTCGATGAACGCATTGTCTGTCGGTAAGCGTTAGCTGGATGGCACCAGCGGATTAGCTTGACGGCGCAAATTTCCACGGCAGAAGGTCGTCAAGGCGGCTTTGCGGGTGGCCGTTGGCGATTGCTGAGAGGGTGGCCTTGAGATAGGCGAAGGGTTCGACGCCGTTGATCTTGCAGGTCTCTATCAGCGAGGCGATGCGGCCCCATGCGATGCCGCCTTCGTCGTGGCCGGCGAAGAGCGCGTTTTTGCGATTGAGGGCGATGGGGCGGATGAGGTTTTCGACGCGGTTGTTGTCGATCTCGACGCGGCCATCGGTCAGGAAGGTTTGCAGCCCATTCCAATGGTTATGGATGTAGGTCAGCTTTTCGCCGAGCCGGGATTTACTGGAGACTTTGCGGCGTTGCGCCTGAAGCCAGTCGCCGAAGGCTGCGACCAGCGGCGCGGTGCGGGCCTGACGGGCTGATAATCTCTGGCCGGGCGAGATACCGCGGATATCGGCCTCGACGGCGTAAAATTCGGCGATCCGGTGCAGCCCTTCTGCGGCGATCTCTGATCCGTCGCGGTCGAAGACTTCTTTGAGCTTGCGGCGCGCATGCGCCCAGCAATGGGCCACCCGAATGGGCGTACCACCCTTGCGCGAAGGTTTGGTCAACCGATTATAGCCCTGATACCCGTCGATCTGCAGGATGCCATCGAAGCCGGTGAGGAAGGTTTCGGCATTCTCACCCGCACGACCCGGGGCATAGAAGTAAACCACGCCGGGCGGGTCCTCACCGCCCCAAGCTCGGTCGTCGCGAGCCAACGCCCAAAGATACCCGGTCTTTGTCTTTCCGCGCCCCGGGTCCAGCACCGGAGCCGTTGTCTCGTCCATGAACAGCTTGCCGGATCGTTTCAGATGGTCGGCCAGCCGGTCGACAACCGGCTTCAAATGGAACGCCGCTTTTCCGACCCAATCGGCCAGCACCGCGCGGTGCAGATCAAGCCCTGCGCGCGCCAGTATTTGGCTCTGGCGGTATAAGGGAAGATGGTCCGCATATTTGCTGACCAGCACATGAGCGATGGTGGCCTCGGTCGGCAGGCCGCCCATGATCAGATGCGATGGCGCTGATGCCTGGGTGACCCCGTCGGTGCAGGTCCGGCAGGCATACTTCGGGCGCACGGTGACGATGACGCGCAGCTGGGCAGGCACGATGTCCAGCCGCTCGCTGCGGTCTTCGCCAATTCTGTGCATGACACCGCAGCCGCATGGGCAGATCAGGCTGTCAGGTTCGATGACCTCTTCGATGCGCGGCAGCGCAGCGGGAAGGTTGCCGATGGTGCGCTTGGGCGACGGTTTGGCCGTCCCGTCGCCCGCTTTGGCGGCCTGTTTTTCTTTTTCCGCCTCGACCTCGGCCAGCGCGATGGACAGATCCTCGAACGCCAGTTGTCGCTCATCCTCGGACAGCTTCTCTGACCGTTTGCCATGCAGGGCGTGGTTCAGTTCAGCGATCAGATGTTCCTGCCGCTTGGTGATATCCTTCAGCGCTGTCACCTCATCCATCAATGCCAGAACCGCTGCGCGCTGCAAAACCGGGATGGCAGAAAGATCAAGAATGGGGGCTGTTTGCATAGGCCAGAGCTACCACAAAGCCCCAGTAAAAACACGCAAAACCAGGCGGTTGATTCACTCTGCCGCAGATGGTGGGCGCCTCTCCAGCGCCTTTACCTTCCGCCAGTCCAGACCTGCAAACAGCGCCTCGAATTGGGCATGGTTCAGCGCCATTATCCCAGCCTTGATCGCGGGCCAGGTGAAGGTCGAATCCTCCAGCCGCTTATACGCCATTACCAGACCGGTGCCGTCCCAATACAAAAGCTTTAGCCGATCCGCCCGGCGTGAGCGGAACACAAACACTGTGCCGGTGAACGGATCCTTGCGCAGCACTGATGACACGAGCGCGGCCAGGCCATCATGACCCTTCCTGAAGTCCACAGGCTGCGTCGAGACCAGAACCCGCACCCGATTGGACGGGAACATCATGGCCGCGCACCGATCGCCCGTACAATCTCACCAACCCGCGCAGCCCCTGTGGCGCCATCAAGCCGGATTGTCACCTGGCCGATGCAAATCTCGATAGGACCAGATGGTGCAACGTCAGACTTGGCCAGATGTGCAGACGCTACTGGCACAGGAGCATCGCCGCCATCATCCGCCACTACAATCGACGCAAAACAAAAGTCATCGTCTTCAACTGCGGGCAAAACCAACCTGCCATCGCGCGCCCGACTGCGCCATTCCGATAAATGGTTCGCCCGAAGCCCATACCGGGCAGCAACCCCGTTCACTGTCGCCCCAGGCTTCAAGCTCTCAGCCACGATCCGCGCCTTGACCTCATCCGGCCAGCGTCGCTGACCATTGGTCCGTATGTCCACCCCGTAGTCCCTGAGAAACTCCACCGTAGTCGCCATCGCGAAACTCCTGCCCTAATCTCCGTCAGGTGCGAAATCTCAGGTCAGGTGAGAATTGGGAAGGTGCGGGCCAGGAAACGCTTACTCTTTACCGGCCACGGCTCCGGTGATGTCGCAGGGGACTACGGCGAAGGGCACAGTCTGGAAAAGAGGTACGAAGCCATCAATAAGATCGACATCTCTTTCTTGGGGCCGCAGCAATTGCGACCCCGGCAGGGTAGTCATGATCGTTGATATCACGAGATGTTTTTGGAAGTGGGTGTGTTGTGGACATACTGGTCGCCATCGACCCGTGTGACACACACGACAATAGCCAGATTCTTCAGCCCAATTTAATGCCTCTGCTGGGCGCTATGGTAAACTGCCTTCAACACAGCCTCCTGGACCATCGCCCAGGCTTCAGCGTTGCTCATCAGCTTCGACAACACCTCCGGGTTCCGTTCGTTTCTCTCGAATGCCTTCTCCATTACAACATCGGCGTTAGCCATTGAGAAATTCTCGAAGGTGTTCGATCTAGCCTGGGCTACAACGGAAGCATCGGCCATCATATCGGCGGTCCACTGATCGACGGCGATTTTGTCCGCATCGGTGAAGTCGAAGTTAAAACGCTCGTTGACGAGACCCAGGATTTCGGACAGATGAGCCGTCTCTGGATCACCACTGATACCAGTACCGACTTCAGACGGACCGACCAGAGGAACAGCTTCTCCAGGTGCAAGTGAAGCATCGCTTTCCGAAGTTTTCTTCAGTCGGTAGTATTCCAGCCCGACATCATCGTCGATCTGGATGCCTCCGCCACCGTCCCGTTTGGGCAACCGAGCCCGGAGAAGGCGACCAAAGGTGTAAAGCTTCTCCAGTTCCAGGTCCTGCAATCTCACCATCTGGGTAATAGCCGCATAGAGCCTCAGGAACTGCGTTAAGGTCTTGCGGAACTCCTCCTGACGGTCCTCATCAGGCTCATTCGAAAACCGATCAATCGCCGGGTCAGTGGCCGCATACAGTTTACCCTGGTCCTTGCGTTTGCGATTTGGGTCGTAGAACGCGGCGGCAAATGCTTCGACCTCTTGGGCCCAGAAGTACTGGAATGCGACGAGATCGGAATGCAGCCGGTAGATCATGTTGGGATCAGTTGGCTCATCGATCTCCGCAGTCTCAAAATAGGGTTTGAACGCCTCCTTGATGTCGTCGGCTTCGTTTACGAAGTCCAGGACGAAGGTATCCTCCTTCCCTGCATTTGTCCGGTTGAGACGGGAGAGGGTTTGAACTGCTGCGAGGTCCTGAAGCCGTTTATCGACATACATCGTGTGAAGCAGAGGCTGGTCGAATCCGGTCTGGTACTTCTCGGCAACGATCAGGAAGTGCTGATCATCATGACCAAATACCTCGGGCAACTCGGATTCCTTAATCTGGTTCAATCCGGGCTCGGTGTACTCTTCCCCCGGCACGTCAGGATCGGGAACGGTACCTGAGAAGGCCACCAGCACCCCAATGTCATAGCCCTTGGCATCAATGTATTTCTGGAACGCCTGCCAATACCGTACGGCGTGAAGTCGGCTTGATGTCACCACCATCGCTTTGGCCCGCCCTCCGATCCTGTGGCGGACATGAGTCCGGAAATGCTCGACCATCACCTCGGTCTTCTGGGCCAGGTTGTGCGGGTGCAACGACATGAACCGGGCAATGGCTTTCTGGGCCTTGGCCTTCTCCAGTTCCGGATCATCCTCGATCCGCTTTTCCAGCCGGTAGAAGGCTTTGTAGGTCGTGTATCCCTTCAACACATCGTGGATGAAGCCTTCCTCGATGGCCTGGCGCATCGAATAAATATGAAATGGCTGCGGCTCTGCCGCTCCGGGCGGATAGTGGCCGAAGGTTTCAACCGTCCGTTTCTTTGGCGTGGCAGTAAAGGCGAAGAAGCTCAAATTGGGCTGCTTCCCCTTCTGTCGGATCGCGTTGAGGATCAGCGGGTCCACATCCCCATCAATGATCTCGACGGGCTCCTTGCCCTCGGAGCCCAGGACTTTCCGCACATCTTCAGCCGCCGTGCCGTGTTGGCTCCCATGGGCCTCATCCACGATCACCGCGAACCGTTTGTCGGATTGGTCCAATACATCGTGGGCTTCGCTGCCGTACACGGCTGAGAAGCTCTGGAGGGTGCAGACAACGATCTGCTTGCCTTCATTCAAAGCCTTGGCCAGTTGTGTCGACTTCGCCCCCTTGGCTGGATCGATGCGTTCAACCAGGCCAGACTTGTGGTCGATCCCGAACACGGTTTCCTGCAACTGGGCATCCAGAACGCGACGGTCGGTGATCACGATGACGGAGTCGAAGATGCGCTTGTCATCGGCATCGTGCAGCCCGGCCAGCCGGTGCGACAACCAGGCGATGGAGTTCGACTTTCCCGACCCGGCAGAGTGTTGCACCAGGTAGTTCTGGCCAGCCCCGTTCTCCCTGGCATCAACGATCAGACCCGACACAACATCAAGTTGGTGATACCGGGGGAAGATCATCGTCTCTTTGACCTGCACCTTGCCTTTGTCGTCCTTCTCTTCCTTCCGTTCGATGAACAGGAACCTCTGGATGATATCCAGCCACCGGTCCTTGGCCCACACATCCTCCCACAGATAGGCAGAGCGATGGCCCGAGGGGTGGTCGGGGTTGCCCGCCCCGCCATCCCGGCCCCTGTTGAAGGGCAGGAAGAACGTGGCCTTCCCGGCCAGCCTGGTGGCCATGTAGACCTCGGACCCATCCACGGCAAAATGCACCAGGGCCCCGGACTTGAACGACAGGATCGGGTCCTTGGGGGAGCGGTCGAACTTGTATTGCTTCACCGCGTTGGCCACGGTCTGGCCGGTGAAGGCATTCTTCAACTCCGCCGTGGCCACGGGGATACCGTTCAGCGACAACACCAGATCAAGCCGATCCTCGGTCTTGCGGGGGCTGTGGTGCACCTCGTCCGTCACCTCCATGATGTTTGCGGCATAGCGGGCCTGGGTGTCGGGGTTCAGCCCGGTGTTGGGCCGGAAATAGGCCAGCCGCACCTGGCCCACAGTCACATCACGGAACCCCTGGCGGAGGAGGTGCAGCGTCCCGTCCTTGGCCTTGGTCTCCATGATACGCTCCAGGATGCGGGTCTCAGCCTTGGGGCCATAGGCTTTCTGAAGGGCATCCCAGGTGTCGGGCTGGGTGGCCTGGATGAAGCGGAAGATCGAGAGCGGGAATAGGCCGCGTTCGGCGTCGAAGGTGGTGCGGTCGCCTCCTTCGTAGCCGCCTTCACCACAGAGGCTGGCCTGGATGATTTCCTGAAAGGTGCGTTCTGTGTGGATGTTCATGCCGCAGCCTCCTCGGTCATGTCGGCGAGAGGAATTTGGCCGGTGACAGCGGCAGAGATCAGAGCGGAGCGACGTTCCTTGGCTCCTTCGATCATCGAAGCGGCATTCTCACTCAGCCTCCCGATCTCACTCAATTCCGCATCCAGAAAGTCAGCAATCTGTGATTGCTCCGATGGATGCGGGACATTCAAAACCAGTTGGGTGAAATACTCGTTCTTCAGGTGGGTCTGGTTCCATCCGTCGTTGTATCTCAACAGTTCTTCGTGTCGGTTTAGCTGATAGGCAAAGTAGCGGGGATCGCCGTCTTGAATGGTGATCCCACAGACCCTTTGGTTGATTGCAATTCGGTCATCCGATTTCACCAGGTATGCCCTTGCCAATGCACGACCGTTGGGCAGATCGCTCATGACCATTAAAACATCGCCGGGCTTCGCAGGCGTAATATTTCTCGTTGAAAATCGGTTGGTTTGACCACCAGTCGAGACAAAACGAGCAGTTGCGCAAGCATATTCGCCGTCGGCGTCAAAGAAGGGCTCATGTGCCTTGCCCTGAACAAACCGTGCGAAGGTGTAGAGCCGCTTTCGCTGCCAATGCGCTGGGAACTCCCCGAGCCAGTCGATGCCGCTGTCTAACATGGGGGCGTCGGGGTTGAGACCTTTGGTGACGGCGTGGGAGATGACGGCCTGACGTTTCTCGGTCAACAGCACGATCAACCGCTCCAACCGCTCCACCAACGCATCAATCCGCCCCGTCTCCCGATCCAGAAAGGCCACGATGGCCTTCTGCTCCTCGATAGGCGGCAGTGGGACCCGTATGTTGCGAAAGTTCTCCCAGTAAAGGCGAAGCCGAAAGTCCGTGATGCCGTATGACTGGCACCGCAGTTCCTCTATAGCCGCTGGAGTTCTTAACATCAGTTCCAGGAAGCGGGTATCGATCTCTGCTCCAGGCTTCGGGCGGGTGGCGACGTATGCCGGGCTGATCATGCCAGGGACGGTGACCGACCCAAATCCGCCCTGCCAGGCCCGCATCATGTTGTAGACGAGATCGCCCGGCTGGACCGCTTTGTATTTCGTCTTGTCTTCGCTTCGCTGGACCACCCGATCCATCTCTTCGTCAAGAAGCTGGCGGTTTGAAACACCGTGGTGGATTGAAACCGACAGCACGGGAAGATCGTCGTTGCCCCGCTCATCGATCTCATCAAGGAGAGACCCCAGCCTTTGCTCCTGCCAGGTTGCAGGTAGCTCGCTGACCCATCGTAAGTTCGATGGCTTCTTCAGAGTGGGGGATACCGCGGTCATTTGGTCTCCCCTTGGCCTGTTTCAGACGGAAATTCGATGCCAGACAGGTTCACGGTTGCTCCTCCGGTTCCGGCTGGCCGTCGTTCGGACCGTCTGCTTGCACACCCTCTTCTGGAAACAGGTAGGCCGTGATTTGTTGAACCAGGGGTTCGATGAATGGCATACGGGCTCGGAAGTCATCGTCTTCCTTGCTAGCGAAGTGCTGGGCCATTGACCTCTTACCCGCCTGCTCGAACTCATGCTTCACGAAGATCGCCCAATCATCATGAAGGTTTTCGTCCAAGGTAGTTTCACCGGCGACAATGCGTTGATTCAGGTCGGCTGGGATTACTCCAGGTAGATGGCGAGTTTTCAGGTGCCCTTGTCCCTGCGCCCATTCCCACGCCGGGCGATCATAGAGGCACTCCAACACCACTGGCATGCGCAGCCCTGCCTGAAAGATCGGGACAATGTGAGGCGGCGTGGGCAGTTTGAAACACTTCGCCGATTTGATGTTATCGGGAACGTCGTTCCATTGCTTGATCGCGGTTTTCGCCTCCGGGTCAAGATCAAGCAATCCAGCCGCCTTGGGAAGTTCAGGATGGTGCTTTGCCCGGCTCCGCCATGATTGAAGCATATCGATCACGTAGTTGATCCCGGCGCTGTTCCGGGTTTCGACATCGATCTCCCCCACTCTATCAGGGGCGAAGACCGCCAATGCCTTGTCTACGATGAGTTTGTCCGATGGCCCCTCAACGAAGAGCTTGCGGCGGTTGGCCTGAGCAAGCTCTGCGACCTCTGCACGGGCCTTCTCTTGGCGTCTCACCCTATCTTCAAGCTCAGTTACCATCGGAGCGAACAGGGCGGTTGTTCCCATTCGGTCATCGAGGTCACCGAGTGCCCTGGCCTGTTTCGTACCTTCCTCATCCACCTCTCTGAAGATGTGGTGACAGGTGATCCTGTTCTCGCCGCCATCATCCTTGCGATGGAGGTTGTAGAAGACCGGCGAATGGGTCGTGAGGAATACCTGGGATATCCCATGGTCAATGAAGTCCCAGAACTGGTCGGCCAGTTCCACGCAACTCGACAGTTCCAGATTATTCTCCGGCTCTTCGTATCCCCAGATGAACGTGTGTGGTGCTGACCCACGCCCTTGCAGTCGCCGCTTCTTGTCAGCCATGAACTTGAGGATCAGCGGGATGTGGCGGGCTTTGATCCCGTCACCTCGTGAGTCCAGTGAGATGTCCTGGCCTTCGCTGAGAAAATCGAGGCTCTCGAAGATGTGGCTGAGGTCCTTGGGCAGCGCAAGACGGGACCGGAAGCCGAGGGACGCTGTTATCTGAGTGGTGAGGTCTTGAAGCTGGTCGGAAATCGATTGCTCAAAGTCTTGGCTGGAATTCCGGAATTCCCGGTCAGCGACCTCTGCGATGATGTCATAGATGCTGGCCCGAAGCTCCGAGAAGTATTCCAGGTCTTTGATTGCAGGCACATAGACGAAATTGATGTTGCGCAGCAGGGCATGAACGTTTGACTGTTTTGGGATTTCCACCGTTTCGACACGAGCCCCTCCACGTGGCCCGGCTACACTCCTTCGCCCCGAGTATTCGTCGTGAACCAGACCTTCAAAGCGCCACCTTCGTTCCCAGACCACATAGTCGCCATTTGTATCCCGGTAGGACTCCGGTACTGCGATTTCCAGCTTGATGGTGATTTCTTTGGCCCGGCGGTTCGGTTGATTGAAGATGTTGTGGTCGATCTCGAAGTCAAGATCGTCGGCAGGCATCGTCCTGCCGTTGAAAAACAGGTTGAGTGCCCGGAGGACATTGGATTTGCCAGAGTCGTTCTTTCCAACAAGCACGGCAAGCTTGCTAGGCGACAAGGAGAGGTTCCGTACTGAGCGGAAATTTCGAATATCGATTTTGGTGATATGGAGGCTCATCGTCTTTGGTTACACCTCCTGCAACTGCTCTGGTGACCAGCAGTGGTTGGCCAGCGCCGTGTACAGCGCCTGGCGGTTGTCCAAATCGGCCTTCTTGAATTCCTCCTTGGCCGCGAAGGGTAACCCCGTGGCCTCCCGGAACTTCCGGAAGCCCGGCTTGTTTTCATAGGCAATGGAGTGCAGTGACTGGGCCAGTAAGTTCTGCTTGGCATAGTGGTCTACTTTGTCCTCATAGGTCATGTCACTGTAGCTGGCATTGTCCGGTCCTGGCAGCAGCACCAGTCCGCCGATCCGATTGCGGTAGGCAGCGAAGTCGGCCGGGTGGGCGAACTCATCCTCGAACCGTTCCGGGTGATCCGCCCAGATGTGTTCAATCTGATACCCGCCCTTCTTGGCAGAACGTTTGGCATATTCCGGGTATCGCGCTTCACCACCGGACTGCACCTCGGCAAACTCAGTCAGCCGGGCCAGAAGACGATGCACCTGCGGGCCGTTGGTTCCGTGCAGCCGGAAGGCTTCTTGAGTCTCGAAGTCGATGTATTCGTCCCGATCCGCCCCCTCCGGCGACAGACGGTGGATCAGATCGGCCCGCAGTTCCTCCAGGTCCAGACCACGGATCGCCTTCATGATCAGGAAGGCTCGGTACTGCATCGTGGAGTGGTCGATGGCTTTGAAGTTCCACATCCGCCGAGCCAGCATGATTTCGACATAGGTTGCCACCAGTCGCATTTTCCTGGTGACTGTTTCGTCGTCGTCATCCTTGCGAAGCGGTGCCAACATCAGCGGGTATTGCAGGGTGAAACTGTTCTGCGCATTGAAGAAAACCGAAGTGAGCCCTTCAGTAAAAAGGTCGGCTGCACGTCTGGCGCGGGAATAGGCCCTGGCATAGAAACGAAAATCATTCGTGACGAATGAAGTGAAATCGGCGCTGGTGGCGAGGCCAATCCGATCGCGGTTTTCCCGTACCCAGCGATGGAATTCGGTGCCAAGCTTGTCGAAGTCTTCGGGCTTGGCCCCGGCCTTCCTCTCCCTGATCTTGTCGGCGTATTGGCTACGGAGCCACGCTTTGATGCAGTCGGCATCTTCGTCCTTACCCAGGTCCCGAAGCTTGCCCATTTGGGTTTTCCAGGCATCACCTGCCTGAGCCCGGCCTTCATCATCTGTCACGTTGGCCAGCAGGTATCCCTTGAGCATATCAGTCGGGGTCAAAGACAGGCCCCGGTCGTTCATGGTTTCGAAGATTGTGTAGGCATCGTCATCGGAGAACGCCGTGATCTCGACCAACATGACGTTTTCGGTCAGCCAGTCGAGGAAGTAGGGTAGCGCATCCCCCCTGAGTTCTTCTGGAAAGATGTCGGTGATGTCATGGTAGCGGTTGATCAGGTTCTGGACCGAGGGTGGTTCGTCTGTAGGATCAGGGCTGTCGCCGTTGATCAGAGCCTGGAGGCAGCCATTGCGTTCCTGGACATCAAGGTTGAATGATTTGGTGCCGTACTGGGTCGAGTAGACAAGATTGGCGATCTCAACCCGCTGATCTGCGGGCTGGTCCTTCTGGAGACTGTCGAGGTAGATCAACAGCAGAGTTAGGGACGTAAGCCGCTGCTGGCCATCAACGATGAAGCGGTCACCGTCCTTGTTCGAGATGATGACGGAGCCCAGGAAATACTGTCCGTAGTGGGCCACTGCCTTTCGTTCGTGATCCGGCTGGTAGTCGAGGAGAAAGCGGCTTGTCAGGTCTTCGATGAGTTCCCTGATCTGTTTGGATTCCCATTTGTAGTCACGCTGGTAATAATCGATGTGGAACTTCTGCCCGAGAAGGGATTTAACCGATCTGTCTTCGCCTCGAATTTTGGTCATAACAATGCGCTCGTTCTGTTAGGTAATGACTTCGGAAAGTAGGTTCTGGATTTCCCGACCCAGCACCTGAAGATCAGCATCGATCTCCTCCAATGGGCGGGGCGGTTCATACCGGTAGAAATGACGATTGAAGGGGACTTCATATCCGATCTTGGTCTTTGAATGATCGATCCATGCGTCGGGCACATGGGGTCGAACCTCACGGGTGAAATACTCGTCGATGTCTTCTTTCAGTGGGACATTCTCGTTGTCCCGCAACTCCGCGTCGGGCTCCGGATTGCCTTTCCGATCCGTGCAGATGTCCGCCTCGGCGTCCCGCTCACTGAGCGCCATCAGGACGGCCTTCATGGTCGCTGCGGGCACAGACACCCCGGACGACTTGAACGCCCCTCTCAGGGCTACTGAGAAGCTCTCTCGGTTGCTCCAGAGGGCGTCCCCCTCCATCCCTCGAAGTGTGGACAGAATTGCACCCTGAAGTCGTTCGCCGTCTGCGACCTCCTGTTGGCCTTCTGCACCCTTCTTTCGAGTCTTGGCCAGGTTCTGGAATGATTTGCTTGCTTCAACGGCTACGATCCGCTCAGCCGTCACAGTGAAGTTTAACCTCAGAGGCCGTTCAACAGTAATGCGATGAAAGCCGAAATCGGTGTTGTCGAACAACTTAGAGATATCCGAGGTTTCCATATCACCAAACACCTGGGCGACTCGGTGAATGTCGTCCTCCGCAATCTCTTTACGCTTCTCTCCCAGGGATCGCCGCATCTTGACCCACATGGCGGACGCATCGATCAATTGCACCTTTCCCTTTCGGCGAATGGGCTTTCGGTTGGTCAGCACCCAGATGTAGGTGCTGATGCCAGTGTTGTAGAAAAGTTGATCTGGCAGGGCGACGATGGCCTCCAACCAATCCTGCTCGATGATCCAGCGTCGGATTTCGGATTCACCCGATCCTGCTCCACCAGTGAACAGGGGTGAACCATTGAAAACGATAGCCAGCTTCGATGGAGCGTCGTCGTGGAATTTCGAGATCATATGCTGGAGAAACAGAAGAGAGCCGTCGCTGACACGTGGGAGGCCCGCCCCGAACCGGCCCGAAAAGCCGCGGCCAGCTTCGTCACGAATGGTCTTTTCCACCTTCTTCCACTCCACCCCGAACGGAGGATTTGAAAGCATGTAATCGAACGTCCGGCCTGCATGGGCGTCTGTTGTAAACGTGTTGCCCTGAGCGATGTTCTCGGCCCGCTGTCCTTTTATCAACATGTCGCTTTTGCAGGTCGCGTAGGATTCCCCATTCAACTCCTGACCGAACACGATCAGCTTTGCATCCGGAGCCATGTCTCGAAGGTAGTCCTCCGCAACTGACAGCATCCCGCCGGTACCACATGCAGGATCATAAAGGGTCTTGATCACACCTGGCTGAGTCAGAGCATCGCCGTCTTCGGTAAAAAGAAGGTCCACCATCAAACGGATAACTTCACGAGGGGTAAAGTGCTCCCCAGCGGTCTCATTGGACTGTTCCGAGAATCTTCGGATCAGTTCCTCGAACACGTAGCCCATTTGAAGGTTTGTAACGCGGGCTGGACCGAGATCGATGTTGGCGAATCGTTCGACTATCCGGAACAACAGATCAGCTTCGTCCAGGCGTTGAACCTGGTCGAAGAACTTGAAATGAACCCCGACGGTTTCCCTGATGTCTGTGGAAAAGGCATTGATGTAGGCTTTGAGGTTGTCAGTTAGATCATCCGGGTCCTGCAACAGCTTTGGAAAATCGTAGGGCGAAGTGTTGTAAAACCCATGGCCGGATGCCGACTTCAGGGCCTGTTCCCGCATTTCAGGTGCGGCTGTGTCCGGAAGCACCTTTGCACGGGCTAGAACTTGGTCCTTGGTCGTGGCCTGTATACAGTCGAGGCGACGAAGAACCGTGAAGGGCAGGATGACGCGACCGTACTCCGACTGCTTGTAGTCCCCTCGGAGCAAATCCGCGATGGCCCAGATGAACGCTGTTTTCTCTTGATGATTAACCACAGATTTTCCCGTGCATGAAATTGGAAGAATAGAATTTCCGGCACAGATCATTCACTATGCGGGGAACATACCTATTGGCAGTCACAGCTTTATCACATTGGAGCAGCACCACCGCAATCATGGATTGTATTCCTCATCCAATTTCTGCTCGATCAATGCGATGTACTCTTCCGGATTAAACCGCCGAGTTGGATCATCAGCCCACCTCTTTTGTTGTGTACGGATGACGGCCAGCGTCGCGGCTTGAAGGGCTTCCGGCGATGGCCGTTCTGGCAGTTTAGTGGCCACCGCCTCAGCAGCAGCAATGGCCATGCCGATTAGTTGGTACGAGATTTCAGGGCCTTCGATCTCAAGTTTGTCATCGAAGAAGTGTTCGATTGGACGACCATATAGATCAGCAAGTTTTCGCAGGCGACTGATGGAGATGAAGTCGGCGTTCTTGACTTCCATTCGCCAAACCTGCGCACGGCCAACATCGAGGAAATCAGCGACTTCCTGAACACCCATCTTGGCATCTTTCCTGGCCTGTCTGAGCCGTTTCTTGAGTTCCATGCGACCCGCTTTGATGTGACGTAGACGTTCCACAAAATGGAACACTTTCTTCAGAAGCGCAATCATGGTGAAGTTTCTAGTTGAGAATCATTTATGTTCCCTTTAATGAAACATTTATGCGATTGGAAGAATACCTTGCCCGGCAACAGATGAGCTTACGTGCTTTGGCTCGGGCGTCAGGGCTGGGCGTCGCGACGGTCAAACGTGTTCGGGATGGAACATGCATCGCAAGTCGTAAAACGCTGAATGCAATCGTCGATGCCACGGACGGTGCGGTGACCATCGCCGAACTGATTTCTGTGGCCTTGGAGGCAGGCTCCGAAGACCACGACTGATGAGCAAGTTCTACAACCGTATCAACGTCAACGACATGGAGGGCACACAATGAAAAATACCTGGCTTGCAATGGGGGTGTTCCTCGCTCTCCCCATCATCGCCCTAGCAGAGCAGCAAGAAACCGACCCTGGTGTGACAATGGACCAATTGCTGGAAGCCCGAACGATGTGTGACCAAATGAACGCAACCGGTGAGGTGCGAACTGAAATCTTCGGAATTCAGATCATCCGGTATGGGGGCACCTGCGTAGTTGTGAACGGCGAACTTGACGAAGATGCTCGGAGTTTTCTTGAAGAAAAAAACCTGCCTTGGGCAGGCGTGGGCCTGTGGATCAAGGCAACAAACTCGACTGATTGACCAATAACGTCAGCGCAAGCAGCGCAGGTTGATTACCCAGTCAGCCAAGATTGCCAACCACGTCAACGAATTCAACACGAAGTATGGCCAGTGAAAAGGTACAGATTAGTGTTAGGGCCAGCCGGTAACAGGGCAGCACCCTGATAACGCGATTGGGGTTCACCCTGCCTTCTCCTTGAATTGGCCCGTCAAGACGACTACCTCAAACTCAGGCAGACATTGTGGTCGTTCACGTACCACGCAGGGGTCCGAGTCCCCAATGTCATGACAGAGAAGCGAGATCAACGATGAAGACCGCCACCTCAATCGATGGGGTCCCTGGCACTCACAATGGTGGTGTGTGTCATCGTCATTCTGTACGGGCTTCAGGCAGCTTGTTCCCAAACTTCCTCATCCCCGAACTGCGACAGGTATTCGTCGATGCACCGGTTAATGAGTTCACCGAGGGTTTGCCCTGTTTGAAGTGCGTGAATCCGTGCCTCAAGGATCAGGTCCTTGTCCAGCTTTCGGATCGAATGTTTGTGGTTGTCCATGATCGGCTCTCCAAGAAGGTTATGCAGTTATTTAGGAAATTCTCACCGATCATGAGGGCCCAAGAAGGCAGTGCCGGACGTGTAGGACCCGCCAAACCTGTAAATACAGTCACGCCGGTCGTTTCAACAGGAATACTCGGCAAGAAACGAGCAGAGCGCATGGTGGTCATCGGTGTGGCGATTTGAACAAAAAACCCCTGTTCTCACGCAGAGGGAACTGGAGCTTGGAGCCATGGCCTCCCAGGGCCAAATGCGTGACCGGTTCGCGGCGACCAGGGATATTCTCAACTACGACACCATCAACTGGCCCATTCTCAATCGGTGCGGCAAATGCGGTGATCCGTATCCGTGCCAACTCAAGTTCTGTGACAAGTGCTACAATAGACCTCTTGATCCCAATGCATGGCGTGTAGACCCAAACCGCTTCATCTCTGATGATGTCCTGAATCCGGTCTACTATCCGCTCCGGGTGGGTGCAGGAGCATACCGACATATAAAACGCACTCTGAGTATGGTCGAGCCGTTCTACGGCCTTCCAATCCGGGAAATTGCTCCTGTCACCGTCAAATTCTGTTACCTACAAGGCGGTGAAGACTATGTGGCAGTGAAGAATTACTATCATCGGTGGATGCGTGAAGTTGTGGACGGGTTTCACCGCCTGGTCGATCCTGATGTCAAATTAACCTATCGCTTCGAATGGTCATGGACGACCGCCGGGCAGGCAAAGTGGAACCTGCCTTTCCGTGCTCCTGGTGTCGCAGATGTCCGTGACATACACCCTGATCAGGTGGTTGCTCTGCTGCACGCACACTGCATCAGCCACTTTCCCGGACATGAATACACGGAAGCGGGCCAGTTCTTCCGCATGGTGTTCGATGCGCCTTGGCAGGTTGTTGTTTCAACCCCGCGACCTGACACCATCGTCAATGGCATTGATGGCGACGTTTCGACGGATGATCGCCATGAGCTTTCCCGCCCATCCAGGCAATCAAATAGCACGCCTCAGAAAACCCGGTACAATTCGGATGTGGATTTGGACCCCAACGAAGGGTGGTCGCAAAACCAACTTCCGTTCGACATGGCGGTCTCCATCGATGATGAACTCGATGCGCTGACCGAGCATTGGTACCTGGAGAAGGCGGACGATCATTCCGCTAACTCCAGTGATCCCCAGGAACGAGCGTCTGGACTAGTAGGATGGGGGCAGTATTCGTGCAAGGAGCACTTGCCCAAGGCTGAAAGCCGGTACACAAAAGACAGTCATCGGGATGGAAGCCAATGGTCAGGAACCGGTTCTTCAAATCATGGCCCGAACTCTTCTTCTGCCAGTGATCAGGAGCCTGATCTGGCACTGACGCCAGAGCAGATGGTCATCGCCTGTCACGCTGATGCTGAATTGAAGCGGGCTTTCCACGGGAAGCGGCTGATGCACTCGTTCGGCACTCGAAGAATTACAAAGCCGAAGTCAGCCAAATCGACCACCACTTCCAATCGGTCCAATCATGACGAGCAATTGATCCATGAGAACCGCCCACGTCACATGATGAGGGCCAGTCCACCGTCTGATGTATTCTTACCGCTCCGCAGTAGTGGCACTGAATTGCATTGGAGCATCGGGCCATCTTCGACGGCCCAACCAACAACACCACCGACATTCAGCCTTCTGACCACTCACAACCTATTTTTTGACTCTAATAATAAAGAGGATTGGGGTGGAATAGCACAAAACCCCTTCTTTTCTTGCCTGGTGATGTGCCCCAATTGCAAGTTGAGTCTCGGTCAGCGAGTTTTTCGGCCACCATGACTTCTCTGCCCAATTTCCTCGGGTAAAGTTACAAGCAACCTGATTCCCCCCTATGACAACCTCCAATTTCTCGTTCCCACGAGCCTCCCCGACGCATCTTATGCCGCCGAGCGGTGGCGATGTATCAGAACACAACCGGCACGATTTCTTTTCCTTGACACTCAAGCTGTCGCTCCCCGCCATGGTTAAATCGGTCTCCGGCTACGATCCTCAACCCCGAATACCTGGTGAGTGGTGTTGGGTTGAATGATCCGGAGATGGGCTCCGCTGATCTGCATCATCACCGTGCCCACAGGGATGCCAACTGCCGAACGGACTGGAGGCAGCATCACACCGAAGACCTCTTTTGATTGATGTTCAAATAACCCCCCTGCCAGGAGCCGAAAAGCACCCCTGATTTCCATCAGTTTTTTTGTCGGAATCCGGCGTTCAAGAACCAGACCATTTCTGAACTGCCCAGATGTCCCAGGATCGATCATGTTGTCCGTTGGGGTATGCTGTAGCGGACAGGGCACAGAGGCCAAATCTGCTGTCCGCATAACTTGCGAATCATCTACGGACACCTATACCTTCGGACGCGGGTTTAACGGACAGAAGGAGGCGTGATTGGCCGTCATATTGTATGCCAGAGTGTCAACCAGAGATCAGACGCTGGAGCACCAGATCAGCCAAGCAGAAGCGGCTGGTTTCAAGATTGATGAGATCGTAGCCGACCACGGTGTTTCAGGGGTCAAACATCGGCTGAGGGACCGTCCGGAAGGCCGGAGGCTTTACGACAAGCTTCGAGCCGGGGATATGCTGGTGCTTCGCTGGGTGGACCGGCTAGGACGAAACTACCGGGATGTCACTGATGCAGTCCGCCACTTCATACGATCCGGTGTCACGATCAGGACAGTGATCAACGATATGACCTTCGACGGTGCCACGACCGACCCAGTACAACAGGCCGTGCGGGACGCAATGATCGCGTTCCTTGCCGCGACTGCCCAGGCCCAGGCCGAGGCAACAAGAAGCGCCCAGCAGGCCGGGATCGAACTTGCAAAGGATCGTGGTGGCAGGTTCAAGGGCCGGAAACCCAGCTATGACCGAGCCACATTCCAAACCGTCCGCGAGATGGCCGACCTGGGCCACGGGGCCACATCGATCTCGAAACACACAGGTCTTTCCCGGCAGGCCGTATTGAGGATTAGAGACAACCCGAATTTGGCTGAAGCGGCTCTTTGCCGATGGGGAATTTAAGTGCTAGGGGTTCCAAGCGTTACAGTTGAATGACGAGGACATGAAGCAACCACAGCGAAAACTCACCAGAGAACAGAAGATCGAACTGTTCTCCATGGCCACCCGTGCGGACCCAAAGTCAATTGAGATGAGGCTCTCGGCTGAGGAGCAACAGTTCGTGGATACTATGGTTGATCGGGCCAAGTACTTGAACTTGGCTCAGTCCATGAACGGGCCTGGTTTCTACATAGACCGGAAACTCCGCGAATTCACTCGGGAGTATAACGGCAGGGTATTCACCGGATATGGCTCCGAGCAACCGGTTTCGTTTCAGGTTTTCCGAGAGTTTGTTGAACCGGACGACGGTGCTCTTGTCCTAAAAATACTCCCTGAGAAGCACTACTCACTGGACCCAAACTTTATTCTCGATCAGTTGACTGACCCGACCACTGAAAGATCAGCCGAAGACCTTTACGGCCTTGAGGAACGAACAATCTACATGGTCTCGGCACCTGGCGGGTATGACGATTTACAGTTTTCCGGAGTAGCCGATTTGGCCGTATTCGGTTGGGCGTTCATACGATACGGCGACGAGATATCCGTTTTTGTGCTCGGGGCCAAACGCAGCGCAGACCGGAAAGAAGAAAAGATCAAAGTCGAAGAAGCGGGCCTCGACCCCCGGAAACCGTTCTTGAAGAAGAGTGTGGGTGAAGACATAGACTTCACCCTCGACGAGTTCTTCGACCGCCCCGAACTGTATCCGGTCATACTGCTTTCAAAGATCGACATATCCCGAGGAACGACTGTGGTGAGGTACATGCTCACTGAACGACGTCGTTCATTCGAGGTCATCACGGACAGCAGGGAGTTGTACTCGGATATGGCTACAGGCCCTGGACAACACAAGACTGAGCAAATCTCAGGATTGTTCGATCGAGCCTCTGAGGCCCTAGCGGCTCATTCTTCGGTGTTCGCACTAATGAACGAGTTGCCCCATGTTTTGTTAGGAATTGAAGACCGTGACGATTTAAAGATTGTGCGGACGCCGACCGAACTTCATTTGAAGAAGAGTACGACGAGCGTTCGTAAGATGAAGAAGATTCTTTACGCCTCTGAGACCCCGAATTTTTTGGACGTTGCAACCATCATTCTACCCAACCGTTCCTACAGCACAGTTCAGATCGAAGCCAAGCAGTTCAAAGTCGAACAACATGGTTACTGGCGACAACTACGTCCCGACCAGACAGGAGTTGGAAAAAACGGTGACAATGTTCTTGGGAAAACCTGGGTTACCGTACACGAGAGTTGGGAAGAGGACTTAGGCTTCTCACCTCCCGAGAACAACCAAATCGTCCAAGTCCACACAGGTAACGACTCCGATCAAACTGGTGAGGTGTATGTTATGCGGAATGCCCAACACCCCAAGGACACCTATAAGGTCGGTTACACGACGAAATCTGCCGATGAACGTGCGCGACAACTGGAGTCCACTTCTGGTCAGCCCGATCAATTCGCGGTCGTAGAGTCTTGGTCTGTTACCCAACCTCGTAGAGTGGAAGGGATCGTTCATGAAAGGCTTGATCGGTATCGTGTGAACCCACGCCGGGAGTTCTTCAACGTCAAGTATTCGACAATTCGAACTACTGTTGAGGAGGTAATCAATGAGCTTGAGGCGGGAATCGAAGATTTCAGAGGTGATCATGGCTGAAAAGGACAATTGGGATAAGTTTGAGATTGTTGGAAAAATAGTGGTTGGTCTAACCGTGCCTGTGGTCGTGGCTGTTGCTGCATACTTTCTGAACACTCAAATCAGTGAACGTACAAGGTCCTCCGAAATGACCAGGATCGCAGTAGGCGTTTTGTCGAAGAGCCCTTCTGACGAAGATTACAATTCCGAACTGGAGCCAATGCGTCGGTGGGCAATTGGTGTGTTGCAAAACCCAACCGCTGATCACCCCTTGAGCGAAGACGAGGCGGACCTTCTCCTACGGCACCCAATATTCTTTGACGGGTTCGGAGGCGACGATGGTGGCGGTAGCGGAAGCGGTGGGCGATCAGGGGACCTAAACATTGTCTGGGTGCCCTGGTCTGAGGTCAGCTTCACCGAAGAACAATGTGCGTCCATGGTCAAAGACCTGGTTCGGTTTGGAAGACCCTGGTGCGTGAATGCCTATCCGGAAATGTTTCAGACTGACAAACCCGAAGACTGATTCCCCCCCCAAAAAACCGCAGCCTCGCGACGCTTGCCGGTCGAGGAGGTCGGCGATGATCACTTGTCCTGTTTGTGGATTTCTCCATCTTCCGGGTCAAAAGGGCCACCGCTGTCACCTGCACCAGCATCAGGTTCACCAAAGCCTCCGTAATGGTCACCTGTCTCCCCTACACCGCGACCACCAGGAGGATTGTCTTTGGCGTCAATTTCAATACATTCGCTGCTCCCCTCCCCACCATTACCAGGGCCAGTACTCCAAGGCGGGGCCGTGTCTCCGCCGCCGCTTCCACCTTCGGTGGTGGGGCTATCAGCCTCATTACTTGTCCGCTTATCCAGTGACTTCAGAGCTTCGAATATCCCTGATGCCATGACACCCGAAGCCGCACCGACAGCAATTGTACTCGCCGTAGCGGCTTTTCTGGTGTTTGGGTTTCTTCGTTTGAAATGCACATCGAGATGGATTTCTAAGACTCTAAGGTACTTGTGATCGCCGCCGGTGACAGTCATGGTTTCAATGTGTCCATCCGCGACCAATTCTAAGATTTCCTTGGGTGTTGCAAAGAATTTCGCTTCTGCATCTTCAAGTGACAACCAACTCATATCAGACATCGGAATAACCTTCTTGGGAGAACTGCCCCCAACATAACAGGTCGAAGTCCAACTGTCCCTGATCCACACTCAGACCCTACCTTGGACACTTGGGAAAGAAATTTTTCTTTATTTTACAAGTCTTTATGGCTTTCCCCTTGGAGTCCGGTACTCGCCTCCAAATAACTCACTGTATATAAATATAAACAACGACCCAAACGCTTTCAGCCGACATTTTTTGACGGCCCCTACAAACCTTGTACAAATAGTTTTGATTACTGCAGACTCACCTGTGTCGCCCCGATCTGATTTCCACCGCAGATAGCAGCGAAGCTGACCAGCCAGTCGACACGCCTCACCAAGTCAACCCGTTGCGATTCATCAGCTACAGCGACTTTACACGCGATTACGTGCCACCCAGCTCCTTGGCCCATTGTTACTTTTCGCCTGGCAGATTGATGACACTGGAAGCTTAGTCCCGTTGGGCTGCCCGTGGCACCCCAACCACCGTCCGAGGGGTTAGCCACTAAAACAGGTGGGCCTGAGGGAGGCGCAGCCTAAGCTGAACAGGGGTTAAGCTATTGAATGTGAGATAAAAAAGGGGCTGAATTGCGCCTACCGAATGCTCGTAAGGAAAACCCACTGAAGATACGAACTGAACCCATATTGACCGACAGCGGCCAACCACCCGGCACGCGCGGTTTCTGCTCAGATGCGTGCAATCTTTCCAAATCTAAACCCCTAGGCAACCCCCGCAACCGCCCCCTATGCATGCCCCCTACCTTAAGTAGCAGTTTTCATTGTTTTTGGGCCCATTGTGGAGCGAATGGGCGGTCGAGCCCCGGCTTCCGCCGCAGGGTCGAAAACCACTTTGTCACGTCATTGACGATGAGATCGGGGAAGAGCGGCCCAGCGCTTGGAAGGTCCGAGAGCATTACTGGTGGGACAATAAGACCTATGCCGAAGACGTGATGGAGGGCGGAAAGCGGAAGTTCGCTGCGGGCGCGAGCCATCCAGGTCACGGCATCGAATGCTGACATTCAGACGGCTTTGAGGTGGGAGAATTTACCGCATTGTCGCAAGTTTGCTCAGAGCCCAATTCGAACATGTCAGTTTCATGCTTCACACGCTCAAAAACGATCTTGCGGGAACGCGGCAGAGATCGACGTATCCATGGATCTGGAAAACCGGCTGCTTGAAATAAGACCAAATTGACCGAGCAATCGACAAAGGGAACCATATCCTGGCGACCAATACGGGTTGGATTGTGACACCTCGGCCAACTGGCGGCAGGCGCGCGTTCGCCACGTCGAGTGAAATGCGCGAAGGTTAGTGCTTCATGGATCGATTGCGGCCTCTGGCACACGGCTCTATCCGGGACAATGGCCCTTCACTCGAAGTATTCGGAATGCTTCTGGTGTATCTCATCAATCGTGTCGTCAAGTCGGCCTAGGTGCCTGCGTGCGACAGTGGTGGCTTCTTCCGCTGCACCACGCGTCAGCGCATCAGCCACACCGCAATGGTCTTGCCAAAGTGTCTCGACTTCGCGTTCCCGGCCAAGGCTCAATACGCACAAACGGTCGACCTTCTGTTTGCATTCTTCGATGGTTTCAAATGCGAGCGGATATCCGGCCAGATAGCAGATGTGCTTGTGAAACTCATAATCAAGCGCATGGAATTGCGCGTCGTTCCCTGTGTCAATTGCCTGACGCTGGCCTTCGATGTTCTGGGCCAGGACCGCTGAACGGGGCTGGTCCCATACCGTACAGGCACGCCGGATCACCTCAAGTTCCACGGACAGGCGGACAAACCGCGCGTGGGCAATGCGCTCCATCGAAAACCCGCGGACTTCGGTGGCCTTTTGTGGTCGAATCAGAATCAGATCGAGGTTGGCCAGCCGGGAAAATGCGTCGCGGACCGGCTGACGGGAGACGCCAAAACGACGGGCGACGTCGACCTCTGACAGCTTGGTTCCCGGCAACAGGTTCAGAGAAACGATGTCACTCCGAAGCGCATCAAACACAACATCAGCTGTCGTACGTCGTTCGAAAATTTCAGTGGCTTCCTGCATTTCAAGCTCTCTTTTTCTATCACTTAGACCGATCTGCCGGTTCGTGCAAAGGGTTCCCAAGTCTTCTTTCGACGCTGCTTCTCGAATGCTCTGCTGTCTTGATCCATTATGGTGCGTTTTTCTCTTCTTGACAATACTAGCATACTAGTCGTCTAATATCCACAATTCTGAAACATCAGGAAGTTGCCGGACGCGACCGGGGAGGGTTGCGGTTTTCAGATTGGGAGGGGGCCACGACAAAACCGGCCCGACAGTTTGCGCCCAGTTTGCACGGTCCTGACAGCACGAGAGGCGCGCTATGAGCATCAATTCTGGAACCCCGCTGGCCGGTAAGGTTGCCATCGTCACCGGTGGTGGACGTGACATCGGCCGGGCCTGCGCCGTGCGCCTGGCCGCCGATGGGGCAGCGGTCGCGATCAATTACCACAGCTCGTCTGCCGGCGCAGACAGCGCCGTTGCCGAGATCACTGCCAATGGTGGGCAGGCCCTCGCTAAGCAAGGCGATATGACCTTGGCGCAAGACGTTGGTGCGCTGATTGCCGAAACCGCTACCGCCTTTGGCGGCACGATTGACGTGCTGGTGCATGTCACTGGTGGCTTGGTTGCACGCAAGACTTTGGCCGAAATGGATATCGACCACTGGAACCGGGTGATGGACCTCAACACCACCTCGTTCTTTCGCGTGGCACAGGCGGTCCTTCCGCATATGTCCAATGGTGGTTCGATCATCGGATTGGCCAGCCAGGCCGGGCGCGATGGCGGTGGGCCAGGTGCGGTCGCCTATGCCGCTTCAAAAGGCGCGGTGATGACCATGACGCGGGGTATGGCCAAGGAGTTGGGCCCGGATATTCGCGTCAATTCGATCTGCCCCGGCATGATCGACACGGATTTCCACAACACCTTTTCCAAGCCAGAGGTGCGCAGCCACGTCGCAGGTATCACGCCGCTCAAACGCGAAGGCACATCCGAGGACGTCGCGAATCTAGCCGCGTATCTGGCGTCGGATCGGGCCGCGTTCATCACCGGGGCCAATATCGACATCAACGGCGGGTTGCTCTTTTCCTGAACACTCCGTCACGGAACTCAAACCAACTGGTCACAACTTCTAGGGAGGATCACATGTACCAGAAACTCACGAAATCACTGCTCGGCGCCGTCGCGGCACTGTCCGTCATGGGCGGTGCTGCCGCTGCGGACAATTGGCGGGCGTGGAACATTCACCACGATGGCCACCCCAATACGGCGGCCATGGATCGCTTTGCCGAACTGGTCAACACGGCCACGAACGGCGAAATCACGGTGGATGTGTTCCATGGTGGCGTGCTTGGCTCGCAACCGGATGCGCTTGAACAGGTGCGTATCGGCGCTATCGAGGTCGGCAACTTCAACCTCGGCCCGATCGGTCCGATGGTGAAAGAAGCCAACCTTGTGTCGCTGCCCTTCATCTTTAAAAGCGTGCCGCACATGTTCCGCGTTCTCGAAGGCGAGGCGGGCACGATTGTGGCCAATGCGATGGGCGAAGCTGGGGTTCTGCCTCTGGCCTGGGTCGATGCGGGTGCACGGTCGTTTTATGCGCAAAAAGCCATCAACACCCCCGCTGATGTCGAAGGCTTGAAAATTCGGGTCATGAACAACGACTTGTACACGGCGATGATCTCGGCCATGGGGGGCAACCCGTCGCCGATGGCCTTCTCGGAAGTTCAGCAGGCGCTGAAAACCGGGGTTGTGGACGGTGCGGAAAACAACTTCCCATCGTTCAAGAATGTCGGCCACTACGAAGTGACCACGCATTATTCGCTCAGCGAGCACCTGATCATCCCAGAATGCATCTGCGTGAACACCGCCAAGTTCAACGCCCTGTCGCCCGAGCTGCAAGCCGCCGTGCGCGGTGCAGCAGAAGAAGCGGCGCTTTACCAGCGTGAGCTTTGGGCCGTGCAATCCGGTCAAGCCCGCGAGGATGTCGAAGCCGCCGGTATCATGGTCAATGAAATCGCCGACAAGGGTCCGTTCCAAAGTGCGATGGCGTCTGTCTACGACGAATACCTGGCCGCCAATCCGGACATGAAAGCCCTGGTGGAACTCGCTCAATCAACCGAGTGAGCCGACACAAATGAACAAGATCGCCCGACGGCATGTGCGACGCCGGGCGATTTCCAAGGGAGGGGCACTCAATGGGAAAGACATCTGAACCACCCGTCTTGGTGCGGCGCATGGACCGGGCGTTTGATCTGTTGTCGCGGATCTGTACGATCCTGGCGGGAGCCGCGCTGGTCATCATGACGGCGATCTTTGCCTGGCTGGTTTTCGGTCGCTACGTGCTGAACGACACCCCGACATGGGTCGAGCAGGTTTCGCTTCTTTTGGTCATGGTCATCGCTTTCTTAGGCGCGGCCGTGGGGGTCAACCAGAATACCCATCTTTCGGTGGTCTTGTTTCGAAGTATCGTACCTTCGTGGCTGCGAACCGGCTTTGTCATCGTCACCGATGTGCTCATGGCTGGTTTTGGCGGCATGATGTTCTGGTATGGCACCGAGCTGACAGCTTTCAAATGGAACACGCTCATCCCCCTGATCCAGTGGTCGGAAGGCCTGCGCTCGCTGCCGTTGACTGTTTGCGGCGCGCTGGTCTGCCTGTTTTCCACGGGCCATCTGATCCGCCTGTTTCTCGGGTGGGATGATCGCAAAGACAGCATAGAGTAAGGGGCGCACATGGGACTTGGGCTGCTTCTTGGCGTTTTTGCCTTTTGCGTCATCATCGGGACGCCCGTTGCCTTTGCTCTGGGCATCGCCGCGTTGTCGGCCTTCTGGTTCGAAGGATTGCCGCTGTTCGTCGGCTTTCAGCGCATCGTTGCGGGGATCAATGTCTTTTCGCTGATGGCGATCCCGTTTTTCATCTTTGCCGGAGAGCTGATGTTTCATGGCGGCATCGCCATGCGACTGGTTCGCTTCGCTCAGGCTGCGGTTGGCGCGGTACGCGGCGGTCTTGGCATCGTCAACGTCTTTTCTTCGATGTTGTTTGGCGGCATCTCCGGCTCGGCCATTGCCGACATCTCGGCGCTTGGCTCGATCCTCGTCCCGGTTATGAAGGACAAGGGATACGACGCCGATTATGCAGTCAATGTGACCGTGACCTCGTCCATCGCCGGGATCATCATCCCCCCCAGCCACAACATGATCATCTTTGCGCTGGCCACTGGCGGTGCGGTCTCAATCTCGAAACTGTTCCTGGCTGGCGTAGTGCCAGGCGTGTTGATGTGCGTCTGCCTGGCTGTCATGGCCTATATCGTCGCCGTGAAACGTGGCTATAGCGCCGAACAGTTCCCCGGCTGGACCGCGCTGGCCTTCGCCTTTGCCGGTGCGATCCCCGGCCTTCTGACCGCCGTGATCATCGTCGGTGGTGTCCTGTCGGGCGTCTTCACTGTCACTGAATCCGGCGCCTTCGGGGCGATGTACGCCTTTGTCGTAACCCTTCTGGTCTATCGCAGCCTGTCATGGGAAAGCTTCAAGACCGCTGTCGTTTCTTCGGTGCGCACCACGTCTATGGTGATGATCCTGATCGCCTGCGCGGGAGCCTTTGCCTATATGCTGACCTTCTATCGCGTGCCCAGCAAAACGGTCGGTTTCCTGCTGGGCATCACCGAAAACCCCATTTTGGTCCTGCTGATGATCAACGCGGTTTTACTGCTCTTGGGCATGATCATGGACATGGCGGCGTTGATTCTGATCTGTACGCCGATCTTCCTGCCGGTGATGAACACCCTTGGCATCGATCCGTTGCAGTTTGGCATGATCCTGTTGGTGAACCTTGGCCTCGGCCTTTGTACGCCTCCGGTTGGAACCTGTTTGTTTGTCGGGTGCGCGGTCGGAAAACTACCCATGGAAAAAGCGATACGAACGATCTGGCCGTTCTATCTGGCGATCTTCGTGGCGTTGATGCTGATCACCTTTGTTCCGGCGATTTCCTTGACCCTTCCCGGTCTGATCGGGCCATAGTGGCAACAAGACTGAATTAAAGGATCCCCAGATGACCCACCCCAAACCAAACGTCGACGCACAGATCGGCCCGCTCAGCTTCCTCCGTGCCGATGCCGAAGGATCGATAGAGGTTGGCCAGGCCAAAGAGCGCTGGAGCATGCTGTTTGTCTATCGTGGCCGCCACTGCCCGCGCTGCAAACGCTTTCTGAACAAGCTGGACAAGGCATTGTCGGCCTGGAGCGAGCATATGGATGTTGTCGTCGTCTCCGCGGACTCGCAAGAGAAAGCTCTGGCAGACAAAGAAGAGTTCGGCTGGACCTTTGATTTGTGCCACGGCCTGAGTGAGCCGCAAATGCGCGCATTGGGCCTCTACGTCTCCGATCCGCTATCCGAGACCGAAACAACCCACCGTTTCGCCGAACCCGGTGCGTTTGGCATTCGCCCCGATGGGACACTCATGCTTGTGGACATCTCCAACGGACCCGCCGCCCGCCCCGATCTCGACGAGTTGCTAGACGGGATGGTGTTCAACATTAAGAACGACCGACCGGTTCGCGGAACCGCCTGAGGATTTTCATAGCCCGATTGGTTTCGACTTGTTGTCACGTGGCGCGCACGAGTTGCGCGCACAGATGAGCTGTAGCCGCACAGCACCTTAACCTGCCGTAACTTAGTGAGAATCTCTTCCGGCTTGTGTCGTTTGATTCCCATATTTGATCCTCCGATTCCTAACTATAGGGGCGGACCACTTCAGTGGGGGAGGATCACTTGCCGAACAGGGGCTAGAGAAGACCAATCTCAATCGCATTCTAAGAAAACCACAGGGGGCCAATTAGTGCTTGTCCCCGCTTTTGTCCCCACCCAAACATTGGGGGCGGAAAACCACAATGATTTCAATGGAAGTGGCGGACCGAGGATCCGCCCCACTATCAACCTACGATACTGTTTTTTAAAGCATAAAAAATACCAACCATATATACGTACCACGTTTTGAACCACGCGAGGGCTCTAGTCGGATCAGCCATCCATCGTGCTCTTGACATACCAAGGGCGTCCTATTGTCTGGTTTTGGCATGTCAAAATGTCTGTTGGAGCGGCAGTGAAACCGTCTTAGTTCAACCATTGCTGGCTTTTGCGGCATTTGAAACGAAGCACACATTAACTGAGCGAAAAAAACTGAGCGGAAAAAGTTCCCGTTTGGAGCGTTTGGGACACAGGCTACTTGGTCAATCGATCAGCCCAAAAACCCAGGCTCGATCATTTTCAGGTTCCCTGTCACAAAGTCGCATGCAGTTGTTCTCACCAGAACCTTTACTCTTTAGCCTCTTCGCCACTGTTAATGTTAATCACCACTGGTTGGCTGTTTTCCGCTACGTCTGTTTCCTCAGATTGGATTGCGGTAGTCCCATAACTGGTAACTGTCGTTGTTGTTCGACCGTTCGCTGAGGCTGGTGTCAGGAAAACAGTTCGTTGACCTCGGTTCAACACTCCGATTCTGGTAGGCTCACTGACCGTAGGATACTCAAACGAGTAGATAACTGGCTCTTTGCTCGCCCGAAAGCTCTCGGCAATTTTGATTATTACGTCAATGTCTTCTCGTTTCTTGATAAATCCCTTTAGATAGACCCGATTGTTGATCATACTGACAGCAACGTTCGCGTCAGGCACAGCGTCATTTATCAGCGCTTGTAGCTTGGGTTCTGGGTTATCAATCGCAACTTGGACAACGACCTCGCCAAGAAACGCTTTGTCGTCATCAAAAAGGACGAGATTTGTAATCCCAGTTTTCTTCGTTTGAATATAGAGGGACGTGTCCGTCAACGGAAATGCGTCCAGCACCCCCAGGTCCCCGATCACGATGGATTCATAGGCCTTGTCAACCTTGATCGTCCAAATGGTGCTGGGCTGCAGCACCAGGTGTTCTTTTTCTTTATCACTCAAGTCGTACATGCTCACCGAAACGCTCGAGCTTTGACTCAAACCTTGGCTCGCCGACCCGGCTGCAACAATAAATCCAAGCATCGTTACCGACACCATTCGAACAAGCTTGTTTCGAAAAACAGCTTCGGTTCCTATCTGCATAAGCCTATCTCCCCCTAGTTTTGCAGCAATCCCAACTAGTACCTTAGCTTAGATTAGCCGGAATCCGGAAAGGAAAATCTCGATTACTGCCATTTCCTTCCGAATTGGAGCGCCTCGACGACCTAGCGGCCTATGTCGATGGGCTTCATCCGGGGCTGGCAACATTACGCATCTCTACGGCAGCGGAACATTGGCCCCTTCATCTAGAACACCATCGACGGGCCATCGTCGTTGGCCAGGATTTCACATGCCTTCAGAACTGCCCGCGTGTCAAAGATGTATAGTGTTTTGCTCCATGGACCGTTTCCATGCACCAGTTCCCGCAGCGAGTTTGAACCTTCGAAAGCCCGGGCACAGATCAAATCTCAATTCTTGCCGAAAGGATTTTTCTCTGCGCAGAATGTTGGTGGGCGCAGCGTCCAGACGGAGACGCATTCGAATTCGTCCGACATTATCGTATTGGCGAGATTCGAGACGTTCCCGTGTCACTTGAAGCCCATGAAAAACATGCGACGCACCATTCGTATTCCGAGGATATCGGGATACTTGGTCGACCTGTTTTGATTTCGACTGTTGCGCTTTGCGCTTTAATTGCAATTGTCATAACGCAGCTGCGCTCTTCCGGTCTGTCGCAGGATTACGATTCTCTTCTACGTATGGTTTCCGTACGCGACTTGATGGCCGGACAGAGTTGGTTCGACACGGTTCAGCGCCGCGTCCTGCCGCCGGAAGGTCTGGACCTTCATTGGTCGAGACTTCTGGATGCTGTCCTTGCCGGTCTCATCATAGTTTTGTCTTGGTTTCTGGACGCAGAAACAGCCGAATTCGTGGTAATGGCAGTTTGGCCCGTGTTTTTGCTTTGCTTTTTTTGCCTGGTCCTCGCCCTCGCCATCAACAGCAGGTTCGGGACTAAGGCCGCGACACTGACCATGCTGATCGCAGCACTCTCGCAATTGCCGCGTGGGTTCTATTTTGAGCCCGGATACATCGACCATCACAACCTTCAGCTGGTGCTAATGGCGGCGTTCAGTTGGGCGATTCTTCATCCAGGGAACAAGCGGAAATCCGGTCTTGGAGCTGGTGTGGCGATGGCCCTGTCACTTGCAATTGGACTCGAGGCCGTCGGCTTCTTTGCAATGGCCATCGCGTTCCTTGTCATTCGCTATGTCGCGGTTAACGGGTGGGAGACGGACCGATTGATCTGCTTTGGGCTGGGACTTTTAGTAACTGCCCCGCTTCTGTTTGTAGCGCAGACGCCGTTTGCCGAATGGTTTACGATGAAATGCGACGTTCTTGGACCACCGGCGCTGATCGTTACGACGGCGATCAGTTTGCACTGTATCTTGTTGGCGATCTTCGCTCGCGATGCTGCACCAGCTCGACGGTTGGCGTTGGCGTCGATTCTGACAGTAGTTCTCGCCTTGTCGCTTGCACCGGTATTGCAAGTCTGCAGTGGTGGCCCGTACGACATGGTATCCGAGGAAATCCAGGCAATCGTCATTGGAGAAGTCTTAGAAAACCAACCATTGTCGTTTTTCTTCGACAACCAATTGGTTCAAGGCACCATGATGACAGTGCCCTTTTTCAGTGCGATTTTGCTTTTAGCCCCAACACTAGGGCGCGGGCAGCAACGCGATGCAAGAGCATTTCTTCTGATACTTTTGGGTTTTGGCCTTGCGGTTGGATTTTTGCAGGCCCGGATGATGATCTGGGGCTGGGCGATATTACCAGCCGCGCTTGGGGTTGGGTTTGCTGACTTCATTCGCAGCTCCAAACTGAACTTGTTGTGGTTACTTCGTTTGGTTCTGGTATTCGTTGCGATCTTTCCATATTCAGTTGGTTTATTGATCCTGCAGCCTTGGAACCTTGAGCCGCATCAAAATGCGGTAAGTGAGGCATCCGGAAACACCCGGCGTTGCGCCACCAAAGCAGACCTAGAGCCGCTCAATGCGATGTCACCTGCAGTGCTGTTCAACCCAATTGAAACCGCGCCAGCAATTCTGTTCTATACCCACCACTCTGTGACAGGCGCTTCATACCATCGAAGCCCTCTCGCGCTTGAAATGGGCGTTAAGCCGTTTTTGTACAGCGACGATAAGGTTTTGAAAGATGCCGTTACCAACGTAAATGCGGACTACGTAATCGTTTGCCGAGGTCAACAGTATGGCGGTGAAGATAGCATCGGAACTAGGTTGGCAAATGGCGAACAACTCGACTGGCTACTGGAGATTCCGGTCGAAACCACCGAAGGTATACGCATCATGAAGATACGCCGCTAGGATCTCAAATCACTCGACAAGCTGCTGTGCCATGAGAGAGCCAGCGACAAACTGAATGCAGGAAACTGTTGTGCAGCCGTCGTAGCAAACTGGCTTGAGACGCTGTGTGTTTACACCTCCGACCGACCCTAATCACTTGATCGGGGTGATTCAATTGTGAAGCACAACACTTCAACAAAACAGCCTCATACCAGCCGATTGCAACGCACGGAGCGGCCGTCTCCAACTCCTACGAACCCGTTCAACTTCTTTTGCCAACGCCCAAAGTGAAGAGAACGATTGCCCTTACGCCCAAAGCGAGCGAAGCCGCCACGAGGGCACCGGACGCTCCAGAGGATCGGGCTAAAGGCGGCAGGGCGACGAACAAAGTTAGCACGCCTGCCCAGCCAGCAAGCGCGCCACACCAACTCCGATCCTGCGCGATGTGCAATTGCCAGGCTCCGGCGGGCAGAACCATCAGCCCACCCGCCAACAAGGCCGGCGCGAGCAATGTGCCCGTGGACGCGAACCCCGACCCGAGCAACGTTATTGCAATAGAATGCCCGAACACTTGGGCAAAGATGATTGCCGCACCAAAAACGATGGCCGAACCAAGTGCGACGAACGCAGGGTAGTGACGCAATCGAGCGTCGCCCCTCGTCGATGCGCGAGCTACGACTGGGAGAGCCGCCCCGAGAACCCCGGCCGCCCCCATCACTACAAGTGATGCAACCTGAATTGCCAAGCCCATTTGGCCGACCAAGGCAAGATCGTCGGTCTTATGGCGAATGTAAATCAATGGCATCGCAGTCAGAACCGCGATGCTTATTGCGACAAGCGCATGCACTGCACCTTCGCGTAGGACGTTGCCAAACTCTCCAAAGTCAAACTGCAAGCGGAAAGTTATTTGGCGCGACAGCGCCAACAGTGTGAACCCGGCCTCCATCAGCCAAGATACAGAGTGTACAATGAGCAGGGTAAAGAGACCTGCCCCGAGCCAGAGGCTGACCAGCCCCGCTACCACCTCCATTATGCGGCAGCACACAGCTAATCGGAACGCAAGGTAGCTTTTGTTGAGCGCGAGCAGCGCTGAGCGCGCAAACAATACTATTCCGCGCCCTATGAGAGCGGGTATCACCAAAAGCAGCGCGAGTTGGATAAACACATCGCCTTCAAAAACAAAAGCACCTGCTGTAAGCGCTACAGCAGCGAGACCGAGTAGCCCAAACCGCAGCCAAAAAGCTGTACTGAGGAAAGTGGTGGCCGCTAGGTTGCGGCCCAGCCGGAGCGGGACAATGCTTTCCAGCCCAAAAAGAGCCAACCCTAAGGCGAAAGCGTAGGTCGTCGTCGTGTAGCTCCAGACACCGTAGTACTCGGCCCCAAGCCAACGACTGATGACCAGCACGTAGATGCCACGAAGCACAGCTTCGGACCATTGCGTGCCAGCCAAGAAAGCGCCATTGCCCAAAATGGACGCGATTCCGGGAAACCGTTGCCGTAGTGCCTTTAACTTGGCCATACTCTCCATTGCGTAAACAATTTGGTGAAATCAAGTCACAAGTGCCGCATACGAAAGCGAAACGCATTGTTTGTTATTAATTGTGCGTTGTTGACTGGAGGACGCATCCCGGCGTACTGACGCTAAAACCGAAATATCCTTAGCTAAATGTCAAATGATTGTTAACGACACATGTCGCGTTGTCTTCCTACACATACCCAAATGCGCTGGCACCACTGTTCGGAACGTATTGGCGCTCTATGACCAGCACCACGGGAGGTTTTACGACAAATCTGTAGCGAACCACCCCTTACTCGGGCGATTGGACTATGCCCACATTCCACTCGCGGTACTACGTGACTACTTCCCGGAGGATTTTGATCGTGTCATCAAATACCGCTCTTTCGCGCTGATACGTGACCCGCATTTCCGTTTTCCCTCATCGCTTCATGAACGTTTCGTTCAACGCAGCAACACTCCACTTGACCTACACGACCGCGTTGATGTCGCTCGTGAGGTAGACAAAGTCATGGCATCTCTAGCCCGGCATCCGCAGAGCGAGCCGATCAGCGACCCTGATCTGATCCATTTTTCTCGGCAATGCGATTACATCTTCCTCAGTGGAAAACAGATCGTCGATTCACCACACACGGTTGCGGAAATCAGAAGCATGTTGAACGAGATATCCGATCTCATCGGAAAGCCGATTAGGCTTAGGGAAAGCCGAAACCGGCGGGATAGGATCTCCTCCACTAAAGTCGAGAATCTGACGCGCATCGTCACAAGACCTATCGAGACGGTTCTGCCGCGCCGGTTTTGGAAACCGATGTACAAACCAATCAAAACCGCTTTCTACGCCACAGGATTGCTTCGCCCAGGGGGAAATCCACTTGCGGACTACCCCAACGCAGCCGAGATTGACGCATTCATCAAAGAATTCTACGCTGCTGACATCGCTTTTTTTCGGCAGCTCGAAGCCAAACGCGCCGCGCTGTAATCAACAAAGAGTCGTCGAGCAATGACAACAGTCGACGTTCTTCTAGCTACATACAACGGCGCCCACTACCTGCCGGCGTTGTTGAACTCGTTGGAAGCGCAGACATTCGAAGATTGGCAATTGATTGTGCGAGATGATGGGTCAAGCGATGGGACACTCGACATTGTAAAGGATTGGGCGGCACGAATTGGGCGGACCGTAAATGTCATTGAAGATGGTGATGCGGGCCTGGGGCCAAGCGGCAATTTCTCACGTATTCTAGCCGCATCGCAGAGCCCATATTTCGCATTCTGCGACCAAGATGACATCTGGTTACCCGAGAAGATAGAGCGGCTTTTAAAGGCTGCTATTTGCACCGAAAAGAGCGTCGGCCCGGGTGTCCCTGTCCTAGTGCATTGCGATCTGAAAGTTGTGAAAGAAGACCTCAGCGTCATCCACAACTCATTCTGGGACCAACAGGATTTTGCCTACCGCAACGCCTGCCAGGGTCCTTCCGGGTACCATGTCCGCAAAAGCCTCGCACTGCGCAATTTTGTTACTGGATGCGCTATGCTGGGCAATGCGGATCTGCGGCAATGCATGCTCCCGGTGCCGCGCGATTTCTCGATGCATGACTGGTGGGCGGCCCATTCAGCGGCCCAGCGTGGTACAATAACAAAAGTGGACGACGCGCTCGTTCTCTACCGCCAGCACGCCAGCAACGCCGTCGGCGCGAAAACAAGAACGTTTCGCACGATGATGGAAAAATTGCTCAACGAGCCAGCACAAGCGCTCAAACGAACCCGGCGAGCGTCAAGCATGTTGTCGCGACAGGCATCCATCGTTCTTGAGCGCTTCGCTCATGAAATGCCGTCCGACGAAAGCAGGTTCATCCAGGATTTTTCAGAGGTCGGCCGCGGCTTAAGCCGCTTGAGTGGATGGCGATTGCTGTTATGGTCGATTAGAACTAGACAGCATCGTGCGCTCACCACCCTGTTGGTCTTTGAAACTGTCAGTCCGACAGTTTCTAAACCGGATAGACGGCCGCACGGCTCGTCCTAGACTTTCCCATTCTCACTTTTGTTATACACGCCCGGCGCCGCACTTCTTGGCAGGCGGTCAAATGGAAAACTGACTCCAGCGATCGCTTTGATCCGGTTCATACCAACAAACCGATATGTGTCTTTTCCATTAATCAGCGAAGCCTTGAGATAGGGCATACCGCGACGGATCAAGTCTTCATGAAACTCTACGGTTCGGTTAATGTGGTTCACACTGAACGGAACTTTCAACCTGCCTTTCAGTCGTTCAATGTTCACAATGCGTAGATTTTCGGGGAACCGGAGAGGCTTGATCATAGCGGAAAGTGCGAAACCTGCTTCGATCATTGCGCGACTGAACCCGACCTCGTATCTGCGGATCACCTGTCTCTTGTCGCCGAAGTCCTTCACGGATGCCCAGAACTTTCTCCATGCCTCAGACAAAAACACTTTTGCCGACGCGCTTAGGAAATAGCTTTGCAGATGTAATCCTTTGTTGCGCGACATGACCATACCCCAAATGTCCGATGCGCGCGCGTCCATAGCCTCGAAAATCGGTGCAAGCGGATACAGTGGACCGACTACACTGGAGTTTGTCAGGATGATCCGATCGAATTCGCCTAGTGTCTCGGTTAAAAGAACATCGCGCCATGCGGCAAAGTCCCAGCCTGTGTTTTCGCGAACCAAGACACGGTCACACAGCTGCTCGGCGATCTCGCGCGAGGCCGTATCGAGAGGGGAATTGGAGACCAGGACAAGACGGGAAACCACTGGCCTTAGCCCTTCCAGATGAAGCCTGACGTGTGCGGGCAGACCATTTCTTGGGTCGAACTGTGCAAGGATCGCAAGGCGTTTTGTCACGATGAAGTGGCCTTTCTTAAAATAGCATCCCAACCCGCCGCCAAGATGTCGATTGAAAAGCGTTTGCGCAAATCTGCGTGCAGTTCGGGCGGATAGGGCGCAGAGGATAGCAACCTCTTCACAGCCGCCAGAAGAGCAGCCGGATCGCCAGGTGGCACCAATTCTACACCAGGGGTATCTTCTGACACCAGTTCGAGAATGCCCGGCCCGGTTCTTGTCACCAACGGTTTCCCGGCTGAAAGAATCTGAAAAACCTTATTGGGGATCACACGTCCGGCTTTTTCACTCTCTCCAAAAACACCCAGACAAACGTCAGCTTGCCCTATTCGCTGCACGAGTTCGGGGTAAGGCACCCACTCGACCCACTCGATTGATGCGGGAACGCCGGAAACCGTCATGTCTTGAACAGCCTGTGTTTGCTGTCCTCTGCCGATGATTACCCAGCTTATTTCCTGGTCGCCTGCCATACGTGCCGCCTCGACGATGGTTTCAATCCCGTGAAGTGGAATAAACTGGCCATAGAACAGCACAGTCGGATGCTTCGCATGGAGCTTTGGCGAGACCGTTGGAAACGCTTCAGCTTCAGCTCCGACGAAAACGGAAGCAAGCTTTCGGGGTTCGAGACCATAGGAGCATCGAAACAATTCTGCATGCGCTTCTGTATCGAGAACCACACGATTTACAGCCCGGCAAGCAAGCCACTCCAACGCCCACAAGAAAAGGGCAGCGGGGTTCCGCCGCGAAATCATTTTGCGGTCTCTCACCACTGTGTCATGGAGCGACAGAAAGGCATCCCAAACTATCGGAATCCGCCGAATGGCGGCGAATGGAAGCAACGACAGGACATCCAAATGTCCGAGGTAACCAATCACGACCACGTCGGGCCGGGGTGCGCGGCAAAACCGCCAGAGCAAACCAGGGTAGGCAAGCAACCATCTGACAACGCGCCTGAGGGCCGCACCTTTCCTTAAAACTGATTTGTCCTCCGCACCTTCCCAAACCGCCGAATGGATTTCTGACACCTGCGCGCCGGTTTCGCGGATAGACTGAATAACCAGGCGCGTGCGTGGTTTGCCTAAATCATACGTACCCCAAATGAGGACATTCAAATTCTGGGGGGCAGTTCGAAACAAATCTACCGGCCTTTTCAAGCTTTCGCGCGATCTGGTTGCATCTTATCTGCTCAGTTCTGGCCCGTACCAAGCATTCTCAAGGGATGGGTCGAGTGATGCAAAAAAGCCGCATCCGAAACACTCCAGACAAATGATGCCTCAACACAGTATCTTCTTCGCGCACGTTGCGGCGACATGGTTTGGTGGCTTAGACAGAATGGTAGCGTCGGTTGGCACATGTATCGCGCAGGCAAAGCAGAATTGTAACACGCCGCTGATGGAGGAGCAGATGGTCAAGCTAGTGATCCAGATCCCATGCTATAACGAAGCGGCTGAATTGCCTGACACCTTGGCTGCATTACCGCACGACATTCCCGGCGTGGACGTAATCGAGACATTGGTCATTGACGACGGAAGCACCGATGGAACCACCGACGTGGCGCGCTCCAACGGTGTTAATCACGTGATACGGCACCGTCGGAACAGGGGGCTGGCCATGGCCTTTCAAAGCGGTCTCGAAGCGGCACTTGCTATTGGAGCAGATATCATCGTGAACACAGACGCCGATGGGCAATACGAAGGAGAGGATATCGCCGAGCTCGTCGCTCCCATCGTGACGGGTAAAGCCGATATCGTCGTGGGCGACCGGGGTGTTGCAAGCGTCGCGCATTTTCATCCCGTCAAACGATGGCTGCAGCGCCTTGGCAGCGCGGTCGTTCGGCAGCTCTCCGGCGTGGCCATCAACGATGCCGTGAGCGGGTTTCGCGCGATGAGCCGGGAGGCTGCGCAGCGCATCACCATCACGTCAAGTTTCAGTTACACCACCGACATGCTGATTCAAGCCGGTCGCAAGCGCATGGCAATCACCAGCGTCCCGATCCGAAGTCACCCGACGGAACGGCCATCTCGACTATTCAAGTCCATTCCGGGCTTCATTTCACGCACTCTGGCCACAATGTTGCGCGCATATGCGACCTATAATCCCTTAAGGACATTTGCGGCGTTGGGGGCGCTGATGTTGGTGATTGGACTGGCGCCGATAATCCGTTTCCTATGGTTCTGGTTGAATGGCGACGGTTCCGGACATGTTCAGTCTCTCGTTCTCGGCGGTGCGCTGCTGGTCCTCGGGGTCATTACGTGCTTGATGGCGATCCTGGCCGATCTTATTGGTGCAAACCGCAAGCTGATTGAAACGACGCTTGAGCATGTCCGGCGCTTGGAAGAACAAAGCCCGCAAAAGCCTTGCAACGAATCCCCGAAGCCAAGCCTCAAGTCCGATGTAAAGAATTGAGGCAAAATACATTTTTCATTCACAAGCCTGGTGCCGGGTAACAAGATGAACCAAAAAACCCACAAGTCGAGCCGAGTTTTTTGGATTATCGTATTGTCAGCCGCAGCATTCATCATTGCCGGTCAGGCAATCGCGGCGCTCAACCGGGGCATTAACTGGGACGAGTTCAGTCACTACGATTTGATCAGGCGCTTCGACGCGGGTTACCTAAGCAATCCATTGCAAAGCTTCTTCGTCCACTATTTCCGATGGCTTTTGTTTCTTCCGGGTGACGTGACAGATCATATTCGGGCAGCGCGGGTTGTCATGCTTTGCTGCGAAATCGGTGCGGCGGTCGCACTGTTCGGAGTCGCGCGCCGCTTCGCTTCCCAATCAGCCGCGGCGATGATTGCCCTGGCCTATTTGTCGGCTGGTTTTGTCGTCAATCATGGTAGTTCGTTCCGCTACGATCCGCAGGTGACCTTTGTGTTGATGTCGGCGCTTTGGCTGTTGTCTGCTAGCAACTTGCGCCCAGCGGCGATCGTTTTTTTTGGAATGTTGGCGGGCCTTGCACCGATGATAACGATCAAGGTTGTTTTCTATGCGCCTGCATTTGCCGCCATTGCATGGTTGCGTTTGAGTGAAAGCCCGCGAAAAGCTTCTATGATGCTGCGCTTGCTTGCATGTCTTTGTACCAGCTTTCTGGTCTTTGCCGCCCTGTATTCCTGGCACTCCGGGTTCGTCACCAACACATCAGTGGCAAATGGTTTCAATTCAGCAAAATCAGCGGGCAATGATGTCTTTTCGGGAGGTTTCGTGCCTCAGGCCCGAGCACTCATGTATCAGGCAATTCTTTCGCCATTAACGACCATTCTTGTTCTTCTGACCATTCTTGGTTGGCGCAGATTGAGAGTTTCCCAAGCCATGAAAGTAGCCATGATCGGCCTCATGCTGCCGCTTTTGAGCGTATTGGTTTATCGCAACAGCTATGAGTATTTCTTCGTTTTCCTTTTGCCGCCGGTTCTTGCCGCGACGGCGCCGGTGATGGAGCAATTCATTTTGCGCCACATCACGTTCGCTAAGTTATCAGCCTTGATGATTGTGCAATCGAGTATTCTGGCGCTGCTTACGTTACCGGCAGATTACATGATTCTTCATGGGCAAAAAAAGACGATCTCTGTCGCGCATGACTTGTTTCCTGAAACGGTCACATACTTCGATTTCGCCGGCTATCTTGGTGACTACCAACGCGCCTTGCCTTTCATGATGTCTGGTTGGGGTCTAAAGGTCTACCTGCGGGCGGGTAACGTCGCATTCGTGAACGCCATGGAACGCGAAACGATACCTTTGCTGATCTTAAACCATTCGGTTCTCAAAGATGCGGCGAAAGGCACGCCGGATCGACAGTTTCTGCTCCCGGAAGATGCTGCTGCATTACGCGAAAACTACATTGAGCATTGGGGGCGCATCTGGGTCGCGGGACGCCACATCCCAGCCGGGAGCGAAACGGTGATGTTCAACAACCGTGTCCCCGGTTGGTATACGGTTGAAGGCGCGGAGTTGGCCATTGATGGCGTGCGATATCAACGTGGCGAGGTGATAGAACTGTCCCGAGGCAAGCATTCCGTTGGTGCTCCGCGTGCTAGCGACGTGACCTTACGCTGGGGCGATCATATGGAAATTCCAGATGAGAGCCCACCCAAGGCAATTCCGTTCTCACCCCTTCGCTTTTTTCCGTAGTCGCCGCATGCTGGTTTCGGAAGCTCAAGCGTTTTGCGTCGGATCACCTGATCGGCGAAGTTGAGCGGCAATTGTCAAGCTTCCGCAAAAGCAGTTCCCCCCCTGACGCATAAAAAGTCCACCTATTCATTTCTGTCTTGAAGCGTTGAAATCACTACAATCGGGAAAAACGCTTGGGATTAGTTCCCGACCGCAGCTATCCTGCCGGTGCACCGAAGTGGTTGGCAAATCGGAGCAGCGACATTTCAGAACGAAAAGAAAGCGAATAAAGTGAAACTGTTTGGTAGATCCAAGTCCAAAGACACCGAGACGAAGCAAAGCGAAACCCAACCAGATGCAACTGAAACTTCAGTTGTGCCGAAAGAGGAGGAGGCGAAAGCCAATCGCGTTTCAGATCAGCCAAACGCGGCGCCACCCGACGCAGAAAAGGACGACGTTCTCGACGAAGAAGTTGCATCCTCGCACGACCAAGACCTCAAATCAGAAGACAACGCCCCGGATAGCGTGGAAGAACCGCAGGAGGCAGAAATTGGCTCACCCTCGCGTCGACATGTCTTTTCCGCTACGGCGGCGCCAAAAACAATCGAAGAGACCGACCTGAGCGAAGCATTTCTGATCAACCTTACCTGCAAGATCATGAATGCCGGCGGGACCATGACGCCCGCCGAGATTGCCGACGTAATCAAGCTTCCGAAACTGATTTGTCGCCAGCTGATCAAGCAGATGACGTCGCTATCCCTGATTGAAGCGCAAGGGCTTGAAAGCGCGGACATCAAATCGGATGTCCGTTATGTCCTGACTGATCTGGGCAAGAAATGGGCCAGCGATGCCATGATGGTTTCGCAATATATCGGCCCGGCCCCTGTCACGCTTCAGGCCTTTTCCGAGCATATCCGCAGTCAATCGATCAGAAACGAGGAAATCCACCGAAACGAATTGGATGAAGCTCTCGCTCACCTCGTTATCCCCGACATACTCAAAGCCCAACTGGGGCCCGCAGTGAACTCTGCTCGATCCATGTTGCTCTACGGCGAACCCGGCAACGGGAAGACCTCTCTTGCCGAGGCCCTGGGGGAATCTTTCCTTGATTACGTCAGCTTTCCGTATGCCATTCTGGTTGGGCAGCAGATTATCCGCTTCTACGATGAAACCCTTCACGAAACCGTCGAACCACCCGAAGATCACAGACGGACTGATGCACGCTGGGTGCTCTGTCGTCGCCCAGTGGTGCTCGCTGGCGGGGAACTTACGCTGGACATGCTGGATCTTCGGTTCGATCAGATGGCGCGCTTCTACGAAGCGCCGATGCACTTAAAAGCCCTCGGTGGCATTTTTGTGCTGGACGATTTCGGCCGCCAAGCCGAAAAACCACAAGCCTATCTAAACCGTTGGATCGTACCACTGGAAAAGGGTTTCGACATTCTTTCCTTGCACACAGGCAAGAAATTCTCCGTTCCATTCGACCAGCTTGTCGTGTTTTCTTCGAACTTGGAACCAGAAGAGTTGGGTGACGATGCCGCGCTGAGACGAATTTATTTCAAAATTCACGTGCCAAGCCCAACGAAGCAAGACTACTTCAAGATTTTTCACGATGTGACCGACAACATGGAAATGGAATGGAAGCAGGACGTGATGGAGGAGTTTTTCAAGCGGAAATACGAAGAAGCGGGCTATGTCACTTCGGGGGCCCACCCAGGTTTTCTGGTAAACCACATCCGTGCAGCGTGCCGCTATCTCGAAAGCACGCCTGAACTCAGCCTCGACCTGCTGGAGCTTGCTTGGCGCAACGTCGCCGCGAGTCATCGGCGCGATGTTAGCTGATCAGGCTATGCCCCGGAAATGAAAGCTCATCCAGTCGGGAACACTGAGTTTCCCGAAAAAAGGTTGTTTGAAGCGGCCCGCCTCGACTACCGTGTTGGTAAAAGCTAAATCAATTTCTTACGTTTCCTTTGACTAGGGCCCAAAGCATGTTTTTCAGGTTTCTGATATTCTCCGGTCTGGCCGCGGCAGTGAACCTTGCCACTGGCGTCTTGCTCTACGGGTATCTGGGTTTTAACGACTCCTTTGGCTATGCCGCTTCCGTCGCCATCGCTTTCATCGCGGGTATGGGCGTCAGCTTCACATTGAACCGGGCCTACACCTACGATTCGTCCGGCCGTCCGCCGCAGGAGGAGTTACGCGATTTCTTCTTGGTTTCTCTTGGCGGATTGGCCTTGACCACGGCTTTGGCACATCTGTTTTTGAACGGCTTACGCGTCCAATTCACGGTAATGTCTCTGCCAGTATCCCTGGAATTGGCGGCTCATGTCATGGCTGTCGCTGTAACAGCTTTCTATTCCTTTTTTGCACATAAGCATTTCAGCTTTCGCCGTGCCAGCGCGGCGGGCTTGCCGACCGCGGCCCGAAACAGAACATGACGCAAAAAACCGCCATTATCATTGGCGCTGGGCCAGCTGGGCTGACCGCGGCGTACGAGCTTGCTACGCGAACCGATATCCGCCCTGTCATCTTTGAAGCTGACATCCAGGTCGGTGGCATTTCGAAAACCGTCAATTACAAGGACAACCGCATCGACATCGGTGGGCACAGGTTCTTTTCCAAATCCGACCGTGTGATGGATTGGTGGACGCACATTCTACCCCTTCAGGCGCGTTCAAGCGACGAGGACGGCCTGATAATCACCTATCACAATCGTCAGCGTGATTTGTCAGAGCCAATCGGAGGCCCCGATCCCGAGCAGGTGGACGCGGTGATGCTGGTGCGCGACCGGACGTCCCGAATTCTGTTCGGTCGCAAACTCTATGACTATCCGTTGAAGTTCAACCGCCGGACCTTCGCCAATCTCGGGCTGGCACGCACACTTAGGATCGTTGCAAGTTACGCGAAGGCACGGCTTCGGCCGATCCGGCCTGAACGCACATTGCGCGACTTCATCGTAAATCGCTTCGGAGAAGAACTTTATGCCACCTTCTTCCGCGACTACACGGAAAAAGTCTGGGGTGTCTCCTGTGAGGAAATTCCAGCTGATTGGGGCGCGCAACGGATCAAGGGCGTTTCGATTTCCGGCCTGATCCGCAACATGCTGCGCAAACTAAAGCCGGGCAAGGCATCGTTGTCACAAAAAGACACCGAGACCAGCCTGATCGAGCGTTTTCTTTATCCCAAGTTTGGGCCCGGCCAGCTTTGGGAGGAAGTCGCAAAGAAAATTGAACGGCACGGAGGCACGTTGCACCTTGAGACGCGCGTGACCAACGTGTCGCATGACAAAGGCCGAATTACCGGGGTAACCGTACAGGGACCTGACGGTTCAACCCAAGAGATCACCGCGGATTACTTGTTTTCCTCGATGCCGGTGCAGCACCTGATCGGCGGCCAAAGGCCCCCTGCCCCGCCCGCTCTGCTCGAAATCAGTGAAGGGCTCAGCTACCGGGATTTTCTGACCGTCGGGCTGCTTTTGAAGCGGATCGACCTGGGCGGCGGCGCTGACGGGCACACGCTGGCCGAACGGGTGCCAGACAACTGGATCTACGTACAGGAATCCGACGTAAAGGTCGGGCGGCTGCAATTGTTCAACAACTGGAGCCCCTATCTGGTTGCCGATCCCGCAACAGTTTGGGTCGGATTAGAATACTTCGTCGACGAGGGTGATGCCTTGTGGTCGATGGAGGACGAAGCACTCAAACGCTTGGGGGCCGAGGAATTGCAGAAAATCGGCGTCGCGTCTGTGAGCAACGTGCTGGATGGCGTGGTCGTGCGAACACATAAGGCCTATCCGGCCTATTTCGGCACCTACGCTCGGTTTTCGGAAATCGAAGAGTATACCATGTCGTTTGAAAACCTGTTTTGCGTGGGCCGCAACGGTATGCACCGCTATAACAACCAGGACCACTCTATGTTGACCGCAATGATGGCCGTCGACGGGATCGTCGAAGGGCGCGACGTGCGCCGGGACCTTTGGCAAGTTAACACTGAAGAGGAATACCATGAAAGCAAAGGAGGCTGACAGCTCAGCTAAACTGGATTCGGGCTTTTCAACTGCCGCCTCCCATGGCCCCAAACGCAATTTGCCTTCGGCACAGTCGGACGTCGTTTATATCATCGCCTTGCTGGTTCTCTTGCTCGCGACCCGCCCATATCCTGGCATCGTTCACGACGCCACGCTCTATGCAGCGCAGGCTCTGAAACAGTCGGACAGTCATGAGCTCGGCCAAGACCTATTCTTTCGCTATGGGAACCAGGGAAGCTTCACACTGTTCGGAAAAATCCACGCTCCATTGGTCAGTGCCATCGGATTGGTTGGCGCCAACCTGCTTCTGTGGATTGCCGGTCTGGGTTTGTGGATTAGCGCACTCACACGCTTGGCACAAAACATGCTCCCGCGTCGGCAGATGGCCTACGCCGCCGCAGGCTTTGCTCTTGTTCTCAGCCCCGGGTACGGCAATGCGATACTCTCATATGGTGAAAACTTCGTAACACCGCGCCTATTCGCAGAATCCTTTGGGATGGGGGCGATGGCGCTTCTATGGCAGGGAAAGCGCCTGATGGGCATTGCCGCGCTTTTCTTTGCTTTAGTGTTGCACCCGTTGACGGGGCTGGCTGCGCTAACGGTTGGCAGTTTGATTGTGCTTGGTACCCGGCAGCGTCTGGCAATCGCATTGTTCGGCCTGGTGATAGTCGTTGCGCTGGCTGCTCTCGGGGTTGCTCCGTTCACTTGGCTGTTCCAACAGTTTGACCCGGAATGGTATCGGCTCTTACGGCTACGTGACAGCATCGTCTTCCCCACCGGCTGGAACTTCTCTCTGGCATTTGCGACCGTGTTGCTGCCAGCAACATCGCTTTTGATGTCCGCCTTCGTCGCACCCCCGATAATTGCCCGGTTTTCCATGGGCCTTCTGGTTCTCGCACCCACTTTGACGGCTATCTCGATTGTCGGCTCGGATATTCTGGCAAACCGGTTGATCACATCCCTGCAAATTTGGCGGGTACTGTTGTTCCTTTCCTTGTTCGGCAACATGATGGTCGTGGTTACTTTCACAGCGGACCGTCGCCATCTTCGCAGCCGTACCCTGATTGCTGTCGCCGTGGTATTTGCAATCGTAGAAACGGCCTATGGATTGGTGACTCTGGGTGCGGCGACCATTGCGTTCGGGGCTTTGGTTGCCTTTATGTTTGAGGTAACGCGCGATCGGCCATTGAAACTTTGGCACAGAATACTCGTTCTGCTTCCTGCCGTTTGGGGCGGTGCACTGGCGTTATCGATCATTGTCTTGCAATTGATTTCGGACTCCTCAGGCATCGGGTGGGCAGAAGCGCTTGCACGGTTGATTTTCATCGCTCTTGCTTTGATGGTGCTACTCTTGCCCGAACGACCAGCCGCAAAACGGCCCGCAATCTTGGCAGGCCTATTGTTAGGGGGTGCCATTTCGATCGCGATCATCGATGACCGCAGCGAATCCGAAAAATTCGTAACCTCGTCCACGCCAATAGATCTTCAAGCACTGACGATGATGAGCGGTCGCACGGTCTATTGGGAAGGCAACCTTCCGGTTCAATGGTTCAAAATGCAAGTGCCGGCGTATTTCGGCTGTCGTCAAAAAAGCGGCATCTTGTTCTTCCGCGATCAAGCCATGGAATTCGAACGCCGCGCCAAAATCTTGCGCCTTCTCAACACGTCAGACTTTGATGAAAACCCAGTAGCGCGCTGCCCTGACAAATCAGTCCCCACAGCGCAGGGCCCTCAGGATTGGGGCCAGATCGCAATGGTTTGCAAAGCTTTGCCGGAGCTGGGCCTGCTGGTTCTGCGTACCGCCGTTGAGAACCCTCGCGTGGAACCTTTCAGGTTTACCTTGCCCATAGCAACGCACCGGGATGAGTCCACAACTTCATACTTTCTGTATGATTGCGGCGCAATTCGCACGGCTTTTCATTGATCCTTGCTCCAGATAGCAGGAATCCCGGTGTGGGAATGATGCAACGGGCCATAAACATGCCGTTAAAACAAATAGCGTTGCCCTGGAAGCATGTGCTACCTCCTCTCTATGTCGGTCGCGCACAGAAGCGATCAACACATGCGATCCGTTGGGGCATATAGTCATGAGACCTTTTATTGCATTGGTTTGCTTCATCAGCCTTGCGAGCTGCGAGAATGTCAGCTGGGCAGAATTGACAGGCTTCGGTGACTCTCCGGCGTCTGCTAAAGACACTTCAAACCTGAGCTACTACCCGGATGACGATCTTCTTGTGTCCGCCAAGGTCCAGTTCAAAGAAGGGAACTATGGCAAGTCCTTCCGGATGTTCAAAAGCGCTCTTGATGTGACGCCCAAGGACCCTGCCGCATTGCTTGGGTTTGCTGCCAGCGCAGACATGCTTCGCAAGTTCGACCATTCCGACTTTGCCTATCGCTCTCTCAAACCAATTATCGGCGGTCGTATCGAATACCTTAACAACTATGGTTATTCGATGCTTCTACGAGGGGAACTGGTGCAAGCCCGGACGTATTTCCTCAAAGCATACGAGAAGGATCCGTCCAATCCGGTGACGGCGAACAACCTCGAACTTCTGCGCAACTCAGTAAATTACCCCAAACGTGGACCTGGCCAGCTGAAAGGCATTTAAGCCATTGTCAGTGCAATGGCTGGTTTATACCTCAGTTGTAACTCAGGTCGTGGTCGCGGTGCTGTTGTTAGGCATCGCAAGGCATGACGCTAAGCACTTCAAAATACGCAACAAGGATGTGCTTGTCCTGCTGGCGCTTTACCTGCCTGCTCAAGGTCTTTTGTTCTTTCCTGCTTTGACAAGTGATCTGTTCGCCGGTGTGCTGCTATTCGCCCTCGGGTTTACTATGTGGCTCCTGCGATCCCTCGGGGCCGGCGATGCCAAGCTGATGTTTCCACTAGGTCTGCACATTGGTTATGCTGAATTAGCGACTTTTGCCGCGATACTTTTTGTCTTTTCCGTTTTTTTGTACGCTGCCATACGTCTTGCCGCTTTTTCCAACCTTCAGTCGGGATTGGGAGGCAAGCTTGCACAGCTAAAGCATGAAGGTCGCGTGCCCTACGCAATTCCACTTTGTGTCGCTGCCGTTCCGGCAATCCTGTCGCGAGCCATCTGGACCGCCGGAGCTTGAAAGTATGACCCTACGATGCGAGTATATTAACTGCGGAAAGAGCTGATTTGCAGGTTTCGCTGGCTTTCGCGGCGCCACGACTGTTGTTCCGGGAGATTTATTATGAAGTTTTTGCGCGACCTCGAAGATGGATTTGTCCTCATTATGTCGCTGATCATCCTGCCGGTCTTTCTCGGCTTCGGCCTCATTCTGATCGACGTAGGGCGCGGCAATAATGCACATGCGGATCTTCAGACGGTGGTCGATGCGTTGGCTCTGACCGGCGCACGTGAACTTGACGGCTCGAGCAATGCGATGACCAACGCACGCAACGCAATGACCGAATTGCGCAATCCAGTTTCGATGCTGACCGTCTCAGGGTCAACAACGCAGGCGGTGACCTACAGCGTCGGCGATACCCGCTTCGAAGTTGTCTTCCTTACAGACATTCCCGCCAGCGACGACACTCCGATCACCGCCGCTTGGAAAGCCGCCAATGCAGCCTCCACAGGAAGCGAGGCGAACTACATTTACGTTCGTGCATTTGACCGGAATTCCTTCGCCCTCGACCTCATCTTCGATGTACTGAGCTTTTTTCAATCGGGCTCGAACCCTGTGCCGGGTTCATTGCCAATAGGTGCCTATGCCGTCGCCCGGTCGGATTCGAACATCTGCGATATCCCGCCACTCTTTATGTGTAACCCATTTGAATATGTCGGAGGCATTTACGACCCGGACGAGATTCAGGAGCGTTTCAATGCCGGGGATTTGCATGGCCGCATGATCCGGCTCCATCCTGGCGGCGGATCAACCGCGTTTCCCGGTAATTTCGGGTTTCTCCAGGTTGCAGGCAACCCAAGCGCAGATGACATACGCGACTTTTTCGCTGGCGGCTCAGTGCCGGCCTGCTTTGACGATGCAACCATTGATACCGCGCCCGGGGCGATGACATCGGTGGCGCAAGGGATCAATGTCAGGTTTGACGTGTTGCCGCAAAACTATGGCAATCAGCCTCTCGGATATTACCCGCAGATTGCCGAAAATGTCCGCAAGGGCCACACGCCGCCGACCACCGGAGGCAATGCCGACTGCACGCCAACTAGCGCCCACGCCTGGGGTGATGATCACATATTTAATCCGGACAACCCATCCAACTGGACCGACACAACACTGGGTGAAAACGGCGATGATGACGGCGTCTATGGGTTTCCGGACAACGACGTGATGGCGCATCCGCAGACTAAAACCGGGACAACAGGAACACCGGGTGCCTATGTCGGAACCAATTCCGATTGGAACCTGCAACGATACCTGGATGTGAACTATGGTGTCGGAACATATAGTGAGACAACGCTGTCCACCTCGATCACGTCGTTCGCAGGGCGCCTCGCGTCGCGCTATGACGTCTATCGTTGGGAAATCGCCACCGGCAATAGCCTGCTGAACGCCAGGTCACCGGGCCCTACCCCCCCCAACGACGGTGAGGTTGGTTTGCCCAACTGTTCGGCGGGCGGCGGGCTTCAGTCTATCACCTCGATTGACCCGACGGCAGATCCACGGGTTCTTCCACTAGCAGTGGTCGATTGCGGAGAGCTGCAAAGCAACATTACCGGCGGTGGGTCTTTGAGCGATGTTGTGGTGAACACCTATGTCAGCGTGTTTCTGACCCGCCCGATGGAAAACTGGTTCCCAAGTGGGGAAAGAACCATCGATGTCGAGGTTATTGACATTGCCGGCTATGGCGGTAATGGAACGCTTGAAACCTTCGTCCGTGATGAAGCCGTTCTTGTTCGATAAACCGATTCGTTTTGATTTAGAGAATCAGCCCATTTTTTTAAAATCCACTAAAGATAATTCAAAAACAACCGCTCGCAACCCTTACGTGAACTTCAGCGTTCCAATTAAATACCCTGGCGCGTCAAATGTTTACTGATTGGGCTCAATCCCCCTGTATGCGAGCTATTAAGCACATAACTCGCGTAATACGTTATGGGAAAGTTAATTCCCCGTTCCCATTGCGGCAATTCTGTGGCACAAATATGGTCTGATTTGTCGAACCGGCAGCGGCAATTGGTTGTTTGGTTTAGCATTTTCATCAATGCGTCGCATGTGGACGTATGTAGTATTGGGAGACTGTTATGAACAAAGTTACCGCGTATTTTGTTGACCTCATGATCCGCTTTCACAGCGAAGATGAAGGCATCGCACTGAGTGAATACCTGGTGGTGCTCGGCCTGCTCATCGGCGGCGTTATCGCAGCCGTTCTGCTTTTCGGCCAGCAGCTCAGCCTCGCATGGAGCAACTGGGCCAACTGGATTGGCACGGCTCTGGGCAACTCGCCTTCGACCTAAGGTCGAAGCGTAGGGCGTGCGCCTCATCAGGCTTGAAAACCTATGTCGACACCCCGGCCTGTTTTACCGGGGTGTCGACATTTTCGACCTGCAAAAGATAGGCACTGTTGGAAAAACAACCCATTTCCGCATTTAGTTGGCTACTTGTAAGGGTGATTTCTTCTTTGTGATTGACCAAGCATTCACGTGCTGAGATTGTGCAATTAGTTCAATAAGAAACCGCTTAGCGGTCAACTGTATTTGTGATTGGCCAAGCATTCGCGTGCTGGGGTTGTGTAGCTAGTAAATAAAAAACCGCTTAGCGGGCAACTGCATTTTGGAGCATGTAAGTGCGGTTAACTATGATAATAAGTCTGCTGGTCGCCGTTATTCTGGCGGGACTGGCCGTATACGGCACACAGGATTGGTTGGCGTCTCAGCGTCAGATCTTGACCAATGAGGCTGGGCAAAGCCAAAAAGAGGAAGATGCCGCCGAAAAAGCGACATTGGTGGTGTCAAATGAAGTCCTCGCCTTTGGCGAGAGGCTTACCCGAGCCAAACTTCGTGAAATCGAATGGTCCAGTCCGATCCGCCCTGACGGCTCGTTCGAAAAGATCGCGGATCTGATCATCGACGAAAGCGAAGAGAATGCCCGCTTTGTGCTGGCAAACATGACCGTCGGGGAACCCATTCTCTCGACCCGCGTCACGTTGCCTGGTGTTCGGGCCAAGCTTTCGACGCAACTCACCCCCGGAATGAAGGCGATTTCCATCCGTGTGAATGACGTGCTCGGCGTCGCAGGTTTCGTTCTGCCGGGTGACAGAGTCGACATCCTTCTGACCCGTGGTGGCCGTGGCAACAATTACGTTGATGTTCTTCTTCAGGGCGTCAAGGTTCTTGCCATCGACCAGATTGCTGATGATAGGAAGGACCAGCCAAGCGTTGTTCGCACGGTCACTTTCGAAGTAAGCACACAGGAAGCCCAGAAACTGGTGCTGGGTGCGAATGTTGGCACGCTTTCGCTGGCGTTGCGCAATGTAGCATCCACTGAAACTGGTCCGATTGAGCGCGTTACACTTACAGACCTTAGTGATCCTGAAGTTGCCGAAGGTATGAATCAGGCGACTGCAAAGGCCGAGAAGGAAAAGACCGAAGCGACCGTTGTGGTGGCCCCCGATAACGAACGTCTCGATCATCTCGAGACGCTTTTGATGAATATGTCCGAAGGCATCAGCAATCGGCTGAACAGCGTCGAGGAAAAGATGCAACAACCCGAACCGCGCGTGGTTGAGGTTGAAAAGGTGGTTGAGATCGAAAAAATCGTCACCCCCCCGCCAGCGCCAAAGCCTGAGCGTGTGACCGTCGGTGTGATCCGCAATGGCCAGCGCAATGAATACAAGGTAAAAGTAGGGGAAATTAACGATCTGTTGGATGCGGGTGTTGAACCTGTCCAACTGGATGGTACGAGCACAGAAGACTAATCCACCGGCTGATCTCAAGTGAGTTCGGACAGCGTGGTTGTTTCGGAGTAAGACAAAAAGGCAAACGTGTTTGCCTATGGAAAAACGAAGAGCGGATAGGCTGAGAAGCATGAAACAGCAATCAAAATCGAAGAGCAGGCGTCTTCCAATGGTTCACTTGTTCCACAAGTTCTCTTTCTGGTTTGTCGCCAGCGTTCTGCTCGTGACTGCCAGCGTGCAGGCACACGCACAGACGAAAGAAATCATCATCGATGATGGCGTTGTGTCGAAAATCGCTATCGCACCTGGTCAAACAATCACCGTGAAGACAAATCAGACCTTCGCCGACATTCTGATCGGGAACTCTGATGTCATCGACGTGTTCCCACTCACGGACAATTCACTGTACATCCAAACGAAGAAGACAGGTACGACAAACGTGACGCTCTACTCGGTGGACAAAAAGCTTCTCGAGGTCATCGATGTGCGCGTACGCGTCGATTACTCGGAACTTGAACGGGTGATCAGCCGTGCAGTTCCAAGCGCGCAAATTGACGTGCTGAATGTGAACAACCGCATTCGTATTTCGGGATTGGTCCGCGACAATGTCGACAAACAACGCGTGCTCGAAATTGCCAAGCAATTCAGCTCTGACCCGGTGGTCGACGCCATCAAGGTGAAAGCGGCACAACAGGTTGAACTGGACGTGCGCATTCTCGAGGTCAACCGGGATTCGGGGCGGGCGCTGGGTGTTGAACTGGATGCAACCAATTCAGCGGGATCAGGACTTGCAACAGGAACACCAGGTACGACAACAAATGGCGCTCCTTTTGGTACAGTGGTTGGACAACTGCTCAGCATCTCCGGGCGGCAAGTCGATGTTGTCATCAACGCTCTGGAAAGCAAGAACGCCGTTCGCAGATTGGCAAATCCGAAACTGGTGACCACAAGCGGTGTCCAAGCAAATTTCGTCGCAGGTGGCGAAGTGCCGATCCAGACTGTAGACGCCGATGGGAACATAGCCACAGAATATCGTGAATACGGGATCAGGTTGAATTTCCTGCCGTATGTTCTCGATGATGAACTAATTCGCCTTGAGGTGCGGCCTGAAGTCAGTGACATTGACCAAACCGTAACGTCCGGTAATTCCATCGCGTTTTCGCTTACCACTCGCAAGGCCGAAACGACGGTTTCGCTGCGCAATGGGCAAAGCTTCGCTATCGCGGGGTTGCTTTCGGCCAATAACTCGCGCAACGCGCGTCAGGTTCCGTGGCTTGGGCAAGTGCCAATTCTCGGCGCATTGTTCAGTTCTAGAGGGTTTCAAAAACGCGAAACTGACTTGGTCATTCTAGTGACACCGCGATTGGTACGCCCGGTTGGGCCTGATCAGCCTCTGAAGTCACCACTTGACGGTGCACGCTCAACGGATGATGTCGAACTGTTTCTCATGGGAATGTTGGAAGTTGACCGCAAGATGCTCAGGCGGTTCCGAGAGGGCCATGGGGTTGTCGGACCGTATGGCCATATGATCGATCTGGAGTTTGAAGATGGCGTTATCAAGAAAAAATAAGCTGGCAATAGCGGTTTCAGGCGTGGTCGTTCTGCTCGCTGGCTGCGATAATCCTGATCACACCAACAACTGGGACACTTCTTCTGCGCGATCGGGAGATGCGACGGCTGCAAACACGTCGATTCAAGAAATCCAAACGTGGCCGCCGGCGGCTTATAAAACAACGGTTGGTTCAGGCGGCTGAACTGACCTCTTTTCTGACGTTGATGTGTCGCAGCCTTCGGCTCGTTTGCGGCTAAATTATTTTTGTACAGAGAACGAATAATTCTGAGAGAGTGTTGTGCCCGAACCTGTGAAGCGTAGCATGAGAAAGGACGAACGGGGCGCAGTCCTGATCGAGGCGCTCGTCGCCTTTCCCGTTTTGACCATCCTTTCTTTCGGGTTGCTCGAGTTCGGCAACCTCATGTGGCAGCGACAGCAACTGCAGGTCGGTGTACGCGACGCCGCACGGTATTGGTCACGTTGTCGACCAGTGTCGCTAGATTTTGCCTCGACCTGTAACCAAGTGACAGCTCGAAACATTGCCTTCTTTGGTAATCCAAATGGTGGCGGCAATCTTCGTGTCCCGGGATGGAATGAAGCAAGCGAGATCACATTTTCCCCTGCAAAATCAGGTCTTTCGAGTTTTCCAGAACCAGACGATATCGTAAAGGTAACAGGAACCGTGACCTACCTTGGGTCACCAGCTTTTAGCGCGTTACTTAGTAACTCGATCACGATCACGGCTTCAGCAGAAATGAGGTCGATAGGATGGTGAATCTGAAGTTCCGCAGGGAGAAGTTCACATCCGGTCAGTCAGGGCTTGCCATGACCGAAGCCCTGATCGTCATTCCTCTTCTGATGCTGGTGTTTGGCGCGATGGTCGAATTCAGCGCAATGGTTTTTCAATGGAGCCAAGTCGTAAAGGCCACGCAAATTTCAGCCCGCAGAGCTGCGGTCTCTAGCCCACTGACAGATATCAGTGCACTGAGCAACTATGGTACCGGGGCAGTAGTCAGCGCCCCAATATCTCCTCCTTTTCCTGCGCCAATTTCATGCGGTGCGGGGACAACTGCCTGCGACTCGACCCAATTGGATCGCCTCTATTACGGCAGCGATAATAACTGCACTGACTTTGACCCCAATGGCGTTGTCGGGTTTTGTGATGTGGCCTGGTTCGTCCCGAAATCCAGCATACGTGTGACCTATTCCCGCTCCGACCTTGGATATGTCGGACGCCCCGCAGGGCCTGTTGTCACTGTCACTGTTGAAACACGAAACCTTTACTTTAACTTTTTTCTTCTCGATCAGATTATGGCGTACTTCGGACCGCTTGGCATGCCTGCCGGCATCTCTATCCCGCCCCACCCTGTGTCCATGACCAGTGAAGATCTGTGCAGTGGAGTGTCATGCTAATGAACATGAAAACAGACGCCCTTGTTGTTGACCCCATGTCGCATGTCGTCTTGGTATCAAGCGATGGCGCAAGCGACTCGGAAATTGAAAAACTGATCGAAGCCTCGCCACGCCTTTTGCTTTCGCCGCTTAGCCAGAGTTCGATAAAGAACGAATTGACTCCGGATGCCGGCGACCTCCTTGTGGTGAACATTCAACATTTGACCGATGCTGAATTCCAACTTTTGTCAGATATCCGTGCTATGGTACCCGACATGCCGATTATCGTGACATCACAGGCCCTGGACGCAGATGAAACACGGCGCCTGTTCAAGTTCAGCATTCATGATTGGATTCCGAAACCAATCAATCGCCAGGATTTTTTGGACAGCGTCTTCAAGGGCATCCGCTCTCGCAAGGTGTTCAACAACAAGGTGCACGCCGTTGTGTCCTCGGTTGGTGGAGCCGGAGCAACAACGCTTGCCATAAGCATGGCCGATATCGCCGCAACACGGATGTTTCGAAAAGATTCTGTGGCCTTGTTCGATCTCGATTTTTCGCTCGGTAACTGCGGTTACTCACTGAACCAGAAGAACAACTACAACCTTGCCAGCGTAGCTGCGACACCGCGCAGAATCGACGCGGAATTCATTAGGGTGATCCAGCAGAAACATGATCACGACTTCTTCCTGTATTCCTTCAAACATCCCGAGTTGAATGCAGAGGTCAATTCCTACGAACTGGTTCTGCGAATGCTGGACGCGGTTAGCATAGAGCATGACCAGACTTTCCTCGATATCCCATACTACGAAACGGAATGGAAAGACGACGTTCTGTCAGCCGTGAATACTTGCACACTTGTAACCGAGCTCAATCTCCCGGCGATAAAGCACACAATCGACATGATCGACCGCATCCAAAACCTACGGGGGAACGATTTCCCGTTGCGCGTGGTATTCAACAAGTGGGAGGCCAGCCTGTTCGGGCAGCGGATTAGCAAAAAACGGATCAAAGAACTATTTGGTGACGTCCCGTTTTTTTACATCCCGTCAGCCACCAGTCAAATCGGAGAGGCCGTTGACCGCGGCGTGCCCCCAAGCGACATCTCAGCGCGGTCAAAGTTCATGCGCGCCGTGAGCAAGTTCATGAAAACCTTGGAGCTTGTCGAGGTGGAGACATGAAATCCTACACACAACTGAATAGGCGCCAATTGGCTCTTGGTGCAGCAAGTTTTTTGTTGATTGCAGGCAGGACCAAGGCCGAAGACGCCCGTGTCCCGCGAAGTCATGGTAAACGAACCATGAAAATCGTTAGCTACACGAGTAACGAAGCACCGGGCACGATCATTATCTCGAACTCCAAACGGACGTTGCATCGCGTTCTTGGCGGTGGAAAGGCTGAACGATACAGCATCTCTGTAGGGCGTGACGGGTTCATATGGACCGGTACAACCTATGTTGGTGGCAAGAAAGAATGGCCTGGATGGCGGCCGCCTTCCGATATGCGGCGGCGCAGTCCCTCGCTCCCGGAATATGTACCTCCTGGTCCATACAATCCGCTCGGTGCCCGGGCTCTCTACCTCTACCGAGGTGGTCGCGACACGCTGTACCGTATCCATGGTACCAATAGCGCTGACACGATCGGTGGATATGAAACATCCGGGTGTTTTCGTCTGACCAATACAGACATCCTGGACCTGTACAAAAAAGTACGCTCTGGCACAAAAGTCATTGTCCGCTAAAGTTTAGGAGGAACTAATGGTCGGCCGCTTCTTCAAACACCAGCACGAAACAGCGCATACGCCACCGGCAGACAATGAAACCCCATTGGTCCTTGAGCCGATCGTCGAAGCCGTACAGGAAGAAGAAAAGGAAGCCTCAAATCTGAGCGACCACAGCGCTCCAGATTTTGTCAACGAACGCGTAACGCTGCACCGCTATCTGATAGACAAAATCAACCTGTCCATCCTTGATACGATGGAAGAAGACGAAATCCACGATGAGCTTAGACCGCTTGTCCGTTCCTACGCCAAAGAACAGAATTTTCCTCTGAGTTCGAGCGAACTTGAAGTCTTGATCAAGGATATTGGCGATGAGATGCTTGGGCTCGGACCAATCGAACCACTCCTTGAAGACGACAGCATCTCGGACATACTGATTGTTGGCGCTCAAACCGTTTATATCGAACGCTTCGGCAAGCTCAAAACCACTAAGGTTCGGTTTAAAGATGACGACCACTTGTTGCGGATCATCAACAAGATCGTCGCCTCTGTGGGGCGTCGGGTCGACGAAAGCTCACCACTGGTTGATGCCCGGCTTGCCGATGGTTCGAGGGTCAATGTCGCAATTCGCCCGGTTGCAGTTGACGGTCCGCAAGTGTCAATTCGGAAGTTTTCCAAACACCCCTATTCACTTGACAAACTGATCGCCAACCAAGCGTTGGCGAAGGGCATGGCCATGCTTCTTGCCGCTGCGGTAGAGGGCAAGATTTCGATCGTGGTGTCCGGTGGCACAGGCTCGGGTAAAACGACAATGCTCAACGCTTTGTCTTCTTACATCCCGCACGACGAACGCCTTGTCACGATCGAAGACGCCGCCGAATTGCAGCTACAGCAACCGCATGTGGTCCGCCTTGAGACACGACCGCCAACAATTGACGGACGCAACGAAATCGTTCAGCGCGATCTCGTGAAAAACTCACTGCGTATGCGTCCGGACCGTATCATCATCGGTGAGGTCCGTGGCGGCGAGGCCTTTGACATGCTTCAAGCAATGAATACTGGACACGAAGGTTCGATGTCGACGATTCACGCCAATAACCCGCGCGACGCTATTGCTCGACTGGAACAAATGGTCGGCATGGCCGGGATGCCCATGACGCAGACCGCGATTAGATCTCAGATCACCTCGGCCATCGACGTCATCGTACAGCTGGAACGGTTACGCGACGGCGCACGCCGGGTAACCTCGATCTCCGAGATTACCGGCATGGAAGGCGATGTCGTACAGTTGCAGGAACTCATGTACTACAAACGGCTTGGGGTTGATGAAAACGGCAAGATTCAAGGTGAGTTTCGCGCCACGGGTATGCGGCCGACTTTCCTCGAAGATCTTAAAACGATGGGGCTTAATTTGGACCAAAGTACTTTCGACCCGTCGAGGGCGCTCTGAGAAATGCTTAGTTCTCCCACAGTAATCTACGGACTTGTCTTTGCAGCGGTTCTGCTGCTCGTCGCATCACTACTGAGGCTCGTATTCTCTTCTCGGCGTAGTGCAGCAGATGTAAAAAACCGCCTGGAGGCTCTCAAACTCGACCATGGGGCAGAGGCAGCCTACACGAACCTACTGCTCCGCCGCGGAATAAATCGCGGCGCCGACGACGCCGATTTCATAGCGAAGCTGCGGCGCTACTATTCCCAATCAGGCCTCGAATTACCGGTGACGCGACGTGTGATAATCCTGACTCTACTTTGGATCGTCGGATATGTGGTAGGCGTCGCGGTATTGAAACTGGTACCGTTTCTGGCCATGCCTTTCGCCTTTGTCTTCATGGTAACCTTGGCGAGTCTCGCCGTTTACCGTCTGCGCGCAAGGCGCATAGCCAAGTTCACATCGCAATTGGCTCCCGGAATCGACATCATCGTACGTAGCTTGAACGCCGGGCACCCGCTCAATGCAGCCATTTCGTTGCTTGCACGGGAAATGTCTGATCCCATTGGGTCCGAATTCGGTATTCTGAGCGATCAGATGACTTTCGGTTCAGACCTCGATCAGGCGATGCTGAATATGATCGATCGAGTTGGCGCCCCAGAACTCAATCTGCTGGCGATCACCGTTAGCGTGCAGCGTGGAACAGGCGGGAATCTTTCTGAAATCCTGGAAAACCTGGCGCAAATGATCCGAGATCGAATGATGATCAAGGCCAAGATTCGGGCGATCTCGGCCGAAGGCCGGTTCACCGCATGGGTGATGATGCTTTTCCCTTTCGTCTTGTTCACGATGATCCGCACTTTGGTACCAACTTATTTCGACGAAGTCTGGGAGAGCGGCTATGGCGAAATCATTGTCACCGGATGTTTGATGTTCATGCTTTTCGGTTTCCTGATCGTCAGGAAACTTGTCAACTTTGATTTCTGAGCGAGACATGCCCAGCAGGCAATAGAGAAAACTCCATGAACGAAACACTAATCCTAGTTGCCACTTTTACCGCAGTTCTGCTGGCTGTTTTCTCGGTCATGTCGGTTATTCTTGGTCGAAGGGACGTTCAGCGAAATCTCGACTCGGCACGGAGACGGCGAAAAACCAGCGACGATATCGATGCACTTCTAGGTAGCGGCAACGAAGATCTTCGTTACTATCTCGACGTTGTTCGCAACGAATCCCCCGACAGTATACGCATGCGTCTGGTGCAAGCGGGATACTTTTCCAAGTCGGCCGTCCGTATTTTCAGCGTGATTCGCCTAATTGCTGTTTTGGCCGTTTTTTTTCTTGTTCAGTTTGTTCTTCCGCAGGTCGTTCCTGACGCGCCCACGACGGCAGTTCACGTTTTTAGCGCAATTGGTGGTGGACTGACATTCATCCTCTGCGGAATCTTCTTGGAACGAATGGGCCTGAAGAGAATGCGTGAATACCGCAAGCTGTTCCCGGACCTGATGGACTTGCTTCTGGTCTGTATCGATGCCGGGCTCAGCATCGACTCAGCGCTTGATCGCGTAACGCGAGAATTTCTGCAAACTGTACCGGACTTTGGAATTCAACTCTCGATCATCAACCTAGAAATTCGAGCCGGACGCTCACTCGACGAAGCACTCAGCAGTTTCTCTGAAAGGGTTAGGGTCGACGAGGCCCGCACGCTGGCCGTCCTTTTCCGGCAATCAAAAGAACTTGGTGCCGACGTCAGCCGAACCTTGCGCAGCTTTGCTCACGAAATGCGACAAATGCGGCTTGTGCGCGCTGAAGAGAAAGCCAATTCTCTGCCGATCAAAATGCTGTTTCCAATGGCGTTTTTTATGTTCCCAGTCAGCCTTATCATCGTTTTGGTTCCGATAATGATGACGATCATCAAATTGTTCATTCAACTGTCTCCGGGTTGATGGGGATCGAATTCACGTCGTCATCTCATCCTCCGGCAGCTTCTTCGACTTCTTACTCTCAGACTCCGAAACCTTTGGCCGCTTTTGCACGCGGCTCATGTCCCAGTGGCGCCATTCCGCGAGCTTTTCATGGCTGCCAGGCCGATCAAACTCTGGGTTGATGGGTGTATGGTTGTGGTTACGCGCGCAGTGCGATCCTCCGTATAACCGACTGCATAAACGGCAAGAACTGTGCCAAAGTGGAACAAAGCCGGGTCATGCCGTTGATCCTCCCCCAATGAAGTGGTCCGCCCCTATAGTTAGGAATCGGAGGATCACAGGGACTATACACGCGTCCCGAACTCTTGCGGTTAATCTGCCCGCTCGTTCTTTATTGGCTCCTAAGAATGATCAAGAAAGCTCACCGCGGCCAAATGAGCGATGACCCCTTAGTGTTTGTGGCAACAGACTCAGTTGGACTTGGTGTAGCTATGTTTGTGTAGCCATTACCTTCGCGGCTGCGTTTGAAAAGCTCCTTTAACCGGTCAGAATTTGCGCGACGTCACTCAAGAATAAGGGCAACATCTTAGATCGTTGACACAACCTCACATACGATCCAGTCTTAGTGGATAAATTTTCCGGTTCGAGGCATTTATGTGGATTCCTTATTTAACCCCGGCCCGCATCAGATCACACTCTAAAGTACTGGTGTTTGCGTACGCGTTGGGCGGCTTAATTGGCTACTTGCGACCATTTTTTTTCAAGAATTCCGATCTTGCTTATCCCACGGCAGACTTCGTATGCTTTTATGCCGCCGGAAGACTGGCGGCCCTTGGTCGTGCAAAAGACGCCTACGATATTTTCAAAATCCATGAAGTTTATTCCAGTGTTTTGCCCAATCAAATTTCTGGAGGAGGCTTAGGCTGGTACTACCCTCCAACCTTCTTTCTTCCATTGGACCCATTGTCGGGACTGGAGTACTTTCCGGCGCTGTTATCTTGGGTTCTTGTGACCGCACTGCTGTTTGCGATCGCTCTAAGGCCACTCCTCAACTCTCGTACGGAGGCATGGGTGATCGCTGCATCTGCCCCTGTGGTTTTTAACGCATTTGCCGGCCAGAACGGGTTGCTGACGGCGTCTTTGATCGTGTTACTGTACCGCTTCCTGCCTTCAAATCCAGCACTTGCAGGAATGGCGCTCGGCTTGATGAGCTACAAACCCCACTTCGGAATCCTTTTCATTGTGCTTGCAATGGCAATGGGGAAATGGCGTGTCATCTTCAATGCAACCATCACAACAGCTGTGCTGATTTTGGCATCAATTTACTTTCACGGCCTTGAACCTTGGAGGGCATTTTTTACCGAGAACCTGAAAAACCTGTCCGCTTTGCACAGCCAGGTGGGAAGTTTTAGCATGCCCCAGATTTCCTCGGTCTATTACTTTTCCCTTTCATTGGGTTTTTCTGTCAGCGCGGCAAAAGCCCTGCAAATAGCTTTCATCATACTTTGCGCTGTTTCGATCGTTTTCCTGGCGAAAAAAGGGGCGAAGTACAATCTTGTCTTCGCCTGCACGGTCACAGCGGCTCTCCCTGCAGCGCCTCACAACTTTCCGTATGATTGGGCTATACTAACCTTGCCCTGCTTAATCCTTTGGCAGGAAATCGAAAAAACCGGCGAACGAGCCTTTGAAAGGCTTACGATTCTGGTGTTGATGTTCGGAATAATACCGCTCTTCATACTTCCCCAGAATTGGCAGTTTTCGCCGGGGGCGGTATTACCTCTCACGTTACTTGTCCTTCTAGTTCGGCGAACGCGACAAAACCTGAATTCTGCGTGGGCAACCGCTGACTCTATTGGGGCGAAATCGCCGTTTTCTTGAGTTTCAAATCTTCAGAGAATGAGGTGGTCACAAATCCAAATGCTTGCAACGCTTTTTGTATGTTCTTAGCCTGAACAGGCATTTAGCACACCTTCCGGCAGCTCGAGCTTGCAGATTTCTGACTTCTGCACGTTTGGGCTTTAGGAATTCCTGGCCAAAAAGCGATTGAGACCGAAAAACCTCACCCCGCACCAAATCGCGTTGGCAACGATTCTGGTTGCGTGCTCCGTGTTCGTGGGTATCGGTTTTGTAGCAGACTTCCTGCTGGGCGGTCACCAATACAAACAGGGAGATTGGTTGATCAACACCTTAAACCAACCTGTTCGACGTGGGCCCATGGGATCAACCCTGATTTGGCTAAGTGATCAAATGGGAGTGGGATTGCTTGAAATCACAATATTGGTTCAGCTCGGGCTCTATCTGATTTTGCCAATCACCTATTGGCGTCTGGCACGTCGAGCAGACTTTGCGCCGTCCGCGCTACTGCTGGCTCTTTCGCCCGCGATGTACTTCCTGCTTTGGGCTGCGGTAGCCGGGGCTGCGGCAAGGAAAGAGATCTTTGCGATAGCCGCACTACTTCTGATTGGACTCTACATTGTTGAACGTAGGTCTTGGCTTCTGGTCAGTGCAACTGTTCTGCTGGCGGTCGGGGCTTGGGGACATCTTGTAAACGTCATGGTTCTTCCCATCGCTGCGGCGGTTTTGGCGATGCCTATAGTTTTGCAGGCAAGTCACTTACGCGAACCTGCCGAGGTTCGCGGATTTGCTCGTCTAGACATGGCCGCATTGGTGTTCTTGGCCACAAACGGGGGCGTTGCAACGCTGTATGCAATTGTTTATTCAAGCGTTCCCAGCGTTAGCGCGATTTGCGCGCCGCTTCTTGAGCGTGGGCTCGGTCCCGAGATTTGCGACGGCGCCATATCTTGGCTGACTTTGAATTCAGCCAAAGGTGCTCCACTGGTCGCAGACCGGTATTCCAGCTACAGCCATCTAACCCGGTCCTTCCTAATGATGTTTTTCGGCTTTCTGCCGCTCGGCTATCTACTCGCGCGCTTACCAAAAGAAGCCTTTCAAGCCCCTCTCACCCGAGGCCGAGCGATTGCGATTATCGCTGCACTAAGTTTGCCAATTTTGCCACTTTATCTCGTGGCCGAAGACTGGGAGCGCTGGATCGCATTCCACGTTTTTTGTGCTACCGTGTTCTTTCTACTATCCCTCCACCTGGATCTGATCCGTTTGTCGCCACGGTTAGAACGGCAAATTCTTTGATTTTTTGGGACGTTTCGCAGATGACCTCGTATTGTCAGCGCTGGTGCGTACATCGCGCACAGAACTGTCACACGGCTGTACAAAGCCGAACCACGAAGTTCTTTTCAGAGAATGTTGGCTTTCAACTTTGTGACCTGCCTATTTGGCAGTGGCAGAGAGTTACAAATTTCCGCGCTTTTTGCCCGCAGTTGCGGGCAGCCCCCAGATCTACGTTGGGCTCAGGTTGGGCTGTTGCTTCAATGGTTGCCAATGACCGCAGCACTGATACATAGTTGCGCCCTATGTCACAAATTATTTTGCTTTTCGGCCAGTTCGGTGAACTTGACCACTCCAAACTTCGGTCGGCGCCAAATCGCTCAAGCTAGCTTCGAAAGCTTGGCAATCTCCTCGACCTGCTCGCGGCTGGTCAGCCTGCCGTAATTGTTGAGCGTTGTAGCCACATCGGAGTGACCAAAATTCTGACTCCAGGCTTTGAACGCGCGCGGTGTGGGGCAGATGTCCATACCGACATGGGTCAGCATGTGGCGGAAGCTGTGCGGCCCATAGGCAGGCATGTGAGCGCGCAGGAAAGCTCCTTTAATGATTGTGCGCATGGATGCCGTTTGGTCCCAGTGGGCACGTGCGACAGTCTTGGAAACGAAGTGACCATTGACGTCAGTGCTGGTGAAGGTTTTTGGGAACAACGGATCTTCCGGCCCGAAGTACTTCCCGTCATAGAGATTCACCACCCAATCCACGAACGCCTGCCACACATCCGGTGCGTTGATGTAGAAGGCCGTCAGAAAGGTTTTAGCGCCTTTCGTATCCACGTCACGGGCATCTTGACTGACGGTCTTTTCGGCAAGGTTGATCCGCTTTAGTTTCAGTGAGGCTGTCGCCGTCACTCGTGCGCCTGTCATTAGGAAGAACGCAAATATCGCCTTGTCGCGACGTTGCAACTCGGCGTCGGCGGGCATTGCACGAAATGCCTTCAAAGAATGTTCCAGCAATGGATAAACCGGATCACGGTGCTCGCTGGCGATACGTTCTTCCTTGCGGCTCAGCCGATAGTAATTCGCATCACTCCAACCGATCCGGGATTTGTAACCCGGTTTGTCGGCAAGCCAACGTATGAACGTCCGGACATGGCGCATGTGGTTGGATTGGGTCGAGACACTCAGGGGCTTGCCAGACCGGTTAGTAGCTTCTGCCAACACCTCCTTGAACCGCTCAGGCCAGGTCAGGTTGTGGCGTTTGAAGTCCTTGTAGCCCATGGCTGTCTCGAAGAAGGTCAAGGATGCAGCCGCCTTTTCGACCGATGCTTCGGATAGCTGTTCCGCCCCGCGTAGATAGGCGAAGTATTTGCGTTTGATCTGGGTGTTTTCCGAGTTGCGTTTTGTCATTTGTCGCACTCCTGCTCGAAGTATCAATGCCACTAGGGGGTGTCGGGGTCGTTTAATGTGTCTGCCCCTGACTGGTATGTGACATCCAAAGTGGTACTGAACTGGGGGAGTTGGTCTGTCTTGCAATACTTGACGATGTTGCCCTCGCAGGTTTCGCAGATGCTCTGCAAACGCCCCTGCCCGCCCCAATGGGAACGTAGTCGACCATCAGCAGGTAGGGCTTACGGTAACACTTGCACCGGAAACAGGCGAAGTAGTTCCACGGCGTATTCGTCGCTGGCGTTTCCCATTTCTGGGACTCTGACATTTGCCGTGCAAATGCGCGAAGATCGTGGCCCTCAATCAGGAATGGCTTCCTTTCCGCCAGGACGGGCATTCCATGTTTGACCCAATTCCGGATCGTCGCGACCGAGCAGTTCAGCGTTTTGGCTGCTTGCTTGATCTCGTAGGAGAAGTGAATCTTGACGCGCCGCCAATTGTATTTGCGTGCCATCAGTTGCGCCCCGCCCTGGAAGGATCAACGCGGTGGGCCTCCACCCAGGCGTTCAGGTCGGCGCCGCTATAAATAATCTTGCGGCCAAGCTTGATGTAGGGCGGCCCCATCCCCTTGTGAAGCCATTGGGCGAGCTTGTCGCGGTCGCCGATGATGTCCAGTTCCGGATCTCCCAGAACGTAGTTCCTGTCTTTCTCGAATATCTCGACCATAGTTGGGTGCCTCCTATTTGTTTCGGATGCGATCCAGCTTCTGGAAAATGCAGCGTTCAGCAATTGGCCGATTTGCAAACCTGCCAGGTCAAGCTATTGATTTTAAGCGAAAGAAAACTTGTTCACTTTCAGGAACGAAGGGCTTTTTGTTCTTGGAAGCACTCTCCGTCGCTAGTGAGAATCGAATCTCCTCGCCTATCTCGATGCCTGCAGCTGGTGTCAGGCCTTCCGCTTCGGCAACACGGATCCCAGCACCGAAATGAGCAACACCTCGGTAAGCCATCCAGTAGTTTCGCAGAGTATCTCGGTTGCGCCCACCTCGTATTCCTTTTGCCCTTAGCTCGCCCGACAGTTCCGCGAGAACACCTGTCTCCTGCGGGAACACGCCCTGCTTTTTTCCCGCTCGGATATTGTCCCAAATTCGCAGACAAATGGTCTCTGCATGCAACAAATGCTGAAGCCTGCCGTCTCGCGCCGCGCCTGCAATGAGACCAAAGGAATACACGGCACGAATCTGTGCCAATTGGTCCTCAGCCATAGTTCTGGCCGCCTGCTCGCTCGGCGAAAGTACGCCGGCGCGCCATGGCAGGCTCTCGGTTTGCGCGTTGAGCAATTCCGCGGCAAGCAAAGCCTCTGCGCCTTCGATGGCGCGCTTTCGCTCCCGGCTAGTTGGAGCGCTGAGGGCGGCGCGATAGCGAGTCACCATGACATCGAGGGGAGATTTGACCTCAACCACGAACATTGATGTTTACGACCGTCCCGGTCGTTCCCGTAACAAAGGTACTCCAGCGTTCCATCAATACCCTTCGTTTTTCCAAGAGGTCTGAACGCGCATAAGCCTGCTCAACCTGTGACCCGATTCGGTGGGACAGACTCATTTCCGCTACCTCGCGAGGGGCATTTGCAGCTTCCGAGGCCCAGTCCCGGAAGGTCGAGCGGAAACCATGCACGGTCATCCCCTCAACGTTCATCCGACGCAAAAGCATCAGCATCGACATGTTGGACAGGGGTCGGTGGCGTTTTTGTCCCTTGAACACATAGTCGGACTGCATCGCTTTCAACGGCTCGACGGTCGCCAGCATTTCATCGGTCAATGGAACCCGGTGTTCCTCGCCCGTCTTCATCCTCTCCGCCGGGCAGGTCCACAAACGGGCGTCAAAATCGAGCTCACCCCATTTCATGCCCAGCACTTCACCGGTGCGAGCCCCGGTCAGGCAGGTGAACATCAACGCCTTTGCTGCCATCGCATTGCGAGTCTTTAGATCGGCATAGAAGGCCGGCACGTCCTGCCAGGCCATGGCCTTGTGATGCTTGGGTTTTTTGAGCACCTTGGGCAACACCTGTGCATCCTTGATCGCCGTGACCGGGTTCTCTCCTGACCGAAAGCTTTTAGACTTGGCCACGTCCAGCACGATCTTGATCCGTTGCGACAACCGACGCGCGGTTTCGTGCTTCTCGGTCCAGATCGGCGACAGGCACATCAGCACCTCGGGTTGACCGATACTATCCACCGGCATCCGACCAATCTTGGGAAAGGCATAGTCGCGCAGCGTGTTGATCCATAGCTGGCCATGCTTGGCATTTTTCCAAGTTGGCATCCGTTCAATGTGAACCTGTTGGGCGATTTCTTCGAAGGTGGGGGTTTCCTGCTTGGCATTGTAGCGCGGGTTCAAGCCCTGCTTTGCCATGCGGCGATACTCCAACGCCCGTTCCCTTGCCTGGTTCAGGGTAACGATGTCCGCACCGCCCAATCCGAAGTCTGTGCGCAGCGGACCGCCGTTCTTGTTCTTCTGTCCCTTGACCACAACGCGCACGATCCATCGCCGTGCACCGGAGGGATCGACAACAAGATAGAGGCCGCCGCCGTCGCCGTGGCGCCCAGGCCCCAGATTCTCTACCAGTTTCTTGGTTAGCTTTCCGGTCAATACCATCGCGATTCATACCACATTCTATACCACTTAATGTAAAAATACAAACCACAGCGAAAGAAATCCAGTGCAGTTCCATTCCTCAAGAATTGAGGAGAAATCACAATAGAATCAATTCTCTAACCAAGCGAGAACCATTCAAAAAACATTTCAATGAGGGTGAGGTGGCGGACCGAGGAGGATTCGAACCCCCGACCCCCTGATTCGTAGTCAGGTACTCTATCCAGCTGAGCTATCGGTCCGTGGTGGCGTCAGATAGACCTGACGCGCTTCCATTGCAAGGGCAAAAAAGGGGAAGTTTGGAATTTAATTCGCGACTTTGCCATCGGTCTAATCGCTGTCGCCGTAGGTGCGTAGGCGCAGTTTCTGCAACCCGGTCAGGTTGGCGTCCTCTGGCGGCGCAGTAGCAACATGGGGTGTGTCCGACATGGCATCGCGCAGGGCCACTTCAAGCCGCGCTGCCCCGGGAACCCAGCGGGCCTCTTCAAGGAAGGCCAGCGCATCGGGAGGATTTTCCAGGCGCGACAGGGCCCCGGCAGTGACCAGAAGCGACAGGGCCAGGTAGAACCCAACCATTCCACGTGTCAGCGCTTTGACAACAAGCATTGGAACGACCTCACTGCAACGAGCCTTGTCAGTGTTTTCGATGCCCGTGGCCGCGTCAGGGCAGGATCATGGCGTTTTGCCGGCGCCTTCACTGCCCGGCTGGGCGATGTCGCCCGATGGCAGGGCAATGCGGAACACTGTGCCGGTCTCGTTGGTTTTCTCGAGCGTCAGGCTGCCGCCATGACCACGGATCAACTCGGCCGCGATAGCAAGACCAAGGCCCGTACCTTCCTTGCGGGTGCCGCCCTGGAAAGGGCGGAACAGGTGGTCACGGGCCTTTTGCGGCAGGCCGGGGCCGGTGTCGCTGATGATGATCAGCCAGTTTTCATCGTCCTCGCTTGCCGCGATGGAGATTTCGCCGGGTTGACCGGTTGCAACGATGGCCTGACGGGCATTGCGTACAAGGTTCGAAATCACGCGGTAAAGCTGTTCAGGGTCGGCGCGCAACTCCATCCCCAGTGGCACATCCTCGGACAGGCTGACATCGGCTTCACCAATCGACAGCCGTTCCGAGGCCAGCACGTCACCGACAATCTCATCCAGCCTTACCCATGTCAGGCGGGGCGCCGGTTCCTCGGCCTTGCCGAAGGCCAGCGTGTTTTCGCACAGATTCACCGCGCGGCTGATCGAGTTCACCAGCTTGGGCGCCATACGTTGCACCGCCGGGTCTTCGGACATCTCGATCCGGTCGGTAAACAGCTGGGCCGAGGTCAGGATGTTGCGCAGATCGTGGCTGATCTTGGCCACGGCGCTGCCCAGTTGCGCCAGCCGCTCTTTCTGTTTCAGGGCGCCGGTGAGTTGGGTTTCCAGCGATTGTAGCGCCTCTTCGGCCTCCCGCAGTTCGGTCACACCAGCGCGCGGCGTGATAATGCGACGGGCATCTTCTGGGTCGGCGGCATAGGCCTGGATGTCCGAGACGACGGATTTGATCGGGCGGACCAGAATGGCCCGCACAGCAAGGAACAAAAGCATCGCGGTGATGACCGAAATGACCGCCGACAACACCAAGATGCGCAGCCCGTAGTCGATCATCGCCATGCGCAGCTCGGCGGTTTCCATCGTGACCTCGATCAACAAACCCGCCTCGCGGACCGGGTTGCCCATGACGCGGATGACTTCCGCCTCGGTCGAAAACAGCCGCGACAGCGCATCTGCCATCAGGGTCGTGGCCGAGGCATCGCGCAGGTCAAAACTGTCCACGACGGGCTTGGGGATCGGGGCTGACAACATCAACTGCCGCGCCTCATCCCGACGCAGCACCACGTTGAAAACACCCGCGTTACGCAGCAGTTCCTCTTCCAGCGAGGCGTCGATCATGTCATCGGCAAGTAGGGCAAGGCTGGCAATCTGGGCCCGTTCGAGGCGCGACAGCAGAAAATCTTCACGGAAACGCGCAATCGAGGGCACGAAGATCAGGATCTCGGCCAGCATCACGAAGATGGTGGTCAGGATGAGAAAACGGCCCGAGAGCGTGTTCAGCATCCCCCTGCCCTAATCCTGCTAATCTGCGCGTTCACTGTCTTCATTGTCCCTTATCGCCGGATTAGGTCACGGCAGCCAACGCTGCACCAGTCCAACCACCCGTTTCACGCCCTTACTATCAAAGAGCCTTGGCGAGAAATAGGCACCCGCGGCGCGTTTGTTAACCTCGCCCAATGACGGGTAAGGCGAAACCATGCCGGCCACGGCACTCATTTTCAGCTTGTTGACTATTACCAAGGCCCAGAGATTGATATGTTCGCCAGCTTGGTGGCCAACGATAGTGGCCCCAACGGGCCGACCCTTGACCACCATCACCTTGACGAATCCGGTGATATGGCCGGTGGCGATGGCACGGTCATTTCCCGCATAGTCAAACCGGGCAACTTCCAGCTTGTCGCCATATTGTTTGCGCGCCTGCGCTTCGGTCAGGCCGATCTGGGCCAGTTCCGGGTCGGTATAGGTGGCCCAGGGGATGTGATCGGCGCGCGCCTTGGCAGGCAGGCCGAAGAGTGCCGAACGGATGATCACCCCGGCTTGGTATCCGGCGGCATGGGTGAATTGCATGCCCCCATTGACGTCACCGATGGCATAAACCTTGCGGTTGGAAGTTTTCAAAGAAGCGTCAACCTTGATTCCGCTTCGGTCATGGTCAATCCCCGCCACGTTCAGGTTCAGGCGGTCGATATTGGGCTGGCGCCCGACCGCCATTAGAAGATGCGACCCCTTGAAGACGCGGCCATCCTTGGCCGCGATCTCGATCGCGCCTGCCTGGCCGCGAATTTCGGCGGCCATGGCGTTTTCCTCGATGGCGATGCCTTGATCGCGCATCGCGGCTTTTACGATCTCGGCGGCCTCGGTATCGTCACGGCCCAAGGCGGTCATACCTTCGATCACGGTGACATCACAGCCAAGGCGGCGATGTGCCTGTGCCATCTCCATGCCGATGGGGCCGCCACCGATGATCAACAGGTGATCGGGCTTCTCTACCAGATCGAAGATGGTTTCGTTAGTCTCAAACGGTACGGTGTCGAGGCCGGGAATGGGCGGCACGAAGGGCGACGAACCTGTGGCAATGACGATGCGCCGGGCGGTGATTTTCGTGGACCCCGCCTGCACCTCGGTTGGCGAGATAAAGGCGCCAAATTCCGAGATTACGCGCACCCCCAATCCTTCGAAGCGTTCCACGCTGTCATGGGGCTCAATGGTGGCGATGGTGCTGCGCACGTGGTCATGGGCCTGTTGCCAGTCCATGTCCGCGTGGCCCGCATGAAGCAACGCCTTGGACGGCACGCAGCCATAGTTCAGGCAATCACCGCCCATTTTGTGACCTTCCAGAAGGGTAACATCCGCCCCCATCTGCACCGCGCCTGCCGCAACCGACAAACCGCCCGAACCTGCACCGATGACAAGGATATCTGTCTTGACCGTTTCCATCAAAGGGCCTTTCCGCCACGCAGGGCCTTGATCACGATGGGCAGTGCCGCAAGGGCGCAGAGGCCCAGAATGGGCAGCAGGATATGCGGCTCGAAGATGATACCAAGATTCGGGGTTTCGCCGCGGGCAAAGACCTCGCCCAGACCGGCACCCACCGAGGTATAGACCAGCCCGCCGGGGATGATGCCGAAGAAGGTTGAGACCACAAAGCGGCGCAGCGGCACTTCCAGGAAGGCAGGCACAAGGTTGGCGATGAAGAACGGCACCGCGGGGACCAGCCGGATCAGGAACAGCATCGACCATTGGTTTTCGTCGATACCGTCTTTGATTTTCTTCACTGCGCCATCGCTGGCTTCAAGTTTGGCACCCAAGCGTTCACCCAACCCCCAGCGGGCAGCAAGGAAGATCAACGTCGCGCCGATGGTGGCCGCCCCAACATTGAAAAGCGTGCCGGGGAAGGTGGCAAACAGGAACCCACCGGTCAGCGTGGCAATCGTGGCGCCGGGCAGCGAAAACGCGACGATAGCCACGTAAGCTGCCATGAACACCACCACCGTGGCAACGTAATTGGCATCGCGGAAGGCGATCAGTGCCTCGCGATTGTCACGCAATGCCTCAAAACTCAGATAATCGCGCAGGGTGAACGCACCAATCGCGGCCACGATGAAGATGATCGCCAGCGGCAAGAGTCGCATCAGCGCGGATTTCTGGGGTCCCGTGTCGGGAGTTGTCATGTCGGTCATCTCGTTTGGGCCTTTCAATGGTCTTGCCATGAAATCACCCGGACTGGCGAGATAATCCAGCCCGCTCACGGGTGGTTGAAGTTGGACGCACCGTTTCGTGAGGATTCGGCGATGATTTCATGGGTTTCGTAACAATTCGCCCGATCCGCTGTGTGAAACCCGCCGAATTGTTGCAATTCCCGCCCGTTCGGGTTTGACAGGGGCAAGGCACGGGCCTATAGACCGGGCTTCAGAGCATTCACGGGTATCCGCGATTCCAAGTCGTGCCTGCCCAACAGATCGGAGACGGAGCGATGAAACGCACCTATCAGCCCTCGAACCTGGTTCGCAAACGCCGCCACGGATTCCGCGCACGCATGGCCTCCAAGGCCGGCCGCAAGATCCTGAACGCACGTCGCGCCCGCGGCCGCAAGAGCCTGAGCGCATAAGCGTTCTGCTGCACCCCTCCGGGTGTAGGATATGGCGATGGAAATGACTAAAACCGCCGGGGCAGCCGCCCGGGCGGTTTTCACTTGTTTCATACCCATTGGAGGTCCCTTTTGACCCATGCGATCAAAACCCTGCGCAAACGGCCCGATTTCCTGGCCTGTGCCCGGGCGCGCAAGCATGGCACCAAGGGCATGATGGTCCAGGCCCGCGCGCGTGAGGATGCCAGTGACATGATCCGCGTCGGTTTCACCTGTTCCAAGAAGGTCGGCAATGCGGTGGCCCGCAACCGCGCCAAGCGCCGCCTGCGCGAGGTGGCGCGACTGTTCCTGCCGACCCATGGTCGGGCGGGTTGGGATTATGTTCTGATCGGGCGCCATGGCGCGACAGCCGACCGCCCGTTTGGCGCGCTGCAAGATGATCTTATCTATGCCTTGAAGAAGCTGCACGACCAATGAGCCCGCTTGCCCATATCCTTGCCCTACCGGTGCGCGCCTATCGGCTGTTGCTCAGCCCTTGGGTTGGGCATGGTTGCCGCTATCAGCCCACATGCAGCGCCTACACGCTCGAGGCGCTGGAACGGCATGGGGGGATCAAGGGCGGCTATCTAGCGGCAAAGCGTATCCTGAGCTGCAACCCGTGGGGTGGCAGCGGGTATGACCCTGTGCCGGGAAGTGACCCGCATCATTGCGATCACGATCACTGAATCTGCCTAAGGCGTGGCGTTTCGGTGCACCAGATACCTTAGGAAGAGGTAACGTAGAGCCGTGCGCTCATCAGACCGAGGGGTGGTGACCCAACCCCAGTTTGAACCGCTTTATCCAAAACGCTCTCGCACTAACTCTCTTTGTTAAGGTGCCCTTTCAAAATCACCAGCCCTGCGGGCGGCCCCTCTCGGCAGAGTTTTCCCAGAAAACTCGCCTGCCGGATCAATGCTGGTAATCGCGCGGCGCGCTTGCATCCGTGCGGGCTCCGCTTGTCAACAAGTCCCCAAGCCCGGGAACCGATGGCCAATACCCAAGTACACCTTACGTCGCCCCAAACCCATCCATGTCGCCATGTGACAAGTGAACCCGCCCACGTCCTGATACGACCGGCGCAGTTTCATTTAGGAAGACGCGCGCCATGACCACCGACCTCAGCACCGTGATTCGCCCCATCGACAGCGCCAACGGGTTGCCCAATGCCCATTACACGGACCCCGAAGTATTTGCCGAGGAACGTGAGGGCGTGATCTTTGATCAATGGGCCGGTCTGGCCGTGGCCGCGGATGTGCCCGAAGCGGGCGATGCCAAGCCGGTCGAGTTGCTGGGCGTGCCGCTTTTGTTGATCCGCGACAAGGGCGGCCAGGTGCGGGTGTTTCACAACATCTGCCGCCATCGCGGCATGATCCTTGTAAGCGAGCCACGCAAGATCGAAGGTGCGATCCGCTGCCCCTATCATTCCTGGTGTTACTCGACCCAGGGTAGGCTGGTGGCGACACCGCATGTGGGCGGACCCGGCATGAACACGCATGAGGACATCGACAAGTCCGACCTGGGGTTGGTTGAAGTGCCCAGCCATATCTGGCGCGACGTGGTTTTCGTGAACCTCAACGGCAACGCCGCCCCGTTCGAAGACGTGCATGCCGACTTGTTGCAGCGCTGGTATGAATTCGACAGCCCGCACCATCATGGCGGCGCGGACAGCCGGTTCCAGCTGGATGTCAAAACCAACTGGAAACTGGCGGTCGAGAACTACTGCGAAAGCTACCACCTGCCCTGGGTACATCCCGGGTTGAACAGCTATTCGAGACTGGAAGATCACTATCACATTGAAAAGCCCGGCCAATACTCTGGTCAGGGCACCTATGTCTACCGCCAGCTGAAAGCCGATTCCGGCGAAGTGTTCCCTGATTTTCCGGGCCTGTCCGACAAGTGGAACGAAGGCGCAGAATATGTCGCCGTGTTCCCAAATGTTCTGTTGGGGGCACAGCGCGACCATGCCTTTGCCATCATCCTTGAACCAAGGGGGCTGGACGAAACTTCCGAGCATATTCACCTCTACTATGCGAGCGAAAAGACCGATGACGCCCTGCGCGCCCGCAACACGGCGCAGTGGAAAGAAGTGTTCGAGGAAGACGTCTTTGTCGTCGAGGGCATGCAAAAGGGTCGCCACGCACCGGGCTTTGACGGGGGACGTTTCTCACCGGCGATGGACGGACCAACCCACCTGTTCCATGCGTGGGTCGCTGAAAAGCTGCATGATCGACGCGAAAAACTAGCGGCGGAATGAGCGATCTGGATGAACGGTTGCTGGCTGCACACGAGGCCGATGACCGGGGCGCGTTGATCGCCCTATACATCGAAGCAGCGGACACGGCGACGAGTGAAACAGCCGCCGGGTTCTACCTGACCCACGCCTATGTCTTCGCTTTGGAACTGAATGATGGGCGTCAGGATGCGCTGCGAACACGTCTGAAGGCGATGGGGAGAGTGTGATCGCGCCTGCCCTGCGACCGCAAAGGGGTTGACCCGCCCCCCGCATTCAAAATACTTAATATGAATGTATGAATAAATCTACCTGTCACGGGAGGAGAACCACAATGGGTTTTGAATTCAACGGCACCACGATCGAGACCAATGCGGGCGGTTTCCTGGAGAATCGCGAAGATTGGTCCGAGGATCTGGCCAAAGCCATGGCTGCGGCCGAGGACATTGAGCTAACCGATCGCCACTGGGACGTGATCAAGTTTCTGCGCGAAGAGTTTTTCGAAAATCGCGAGAACCAGCCCAACACCCGTACCATCGTCAAGGCGATGAGCAGCGAATGGGGCGAGAAGATCAAGCAGGGCGACCTTTACGAGCTGTTCCCTCTGGACCCCTCGAAACAGGGTGGCCGGATCGCGGGTCTGCCGGAAAGCCGCCGCAAGGGAGGGTACTGATCCCTTCGGATCTCGCTTTTTCAAATTCAAGAATGACGCGCGACCGCTGTCGGGCGTCATTTTCTTGCGGACGCGCCGTGGTGGTCAGGTGTCCTTGTCGAGGTCCTGGGCCAGACGAAAACCTATCCGGTTGGGTGCCTCAGATTCGATCTCTTTCGGAAGGGCGCGCAACACCACCGACAATTGGCTGACATGTTGGATCAACTGGGTTTTCACCCCGTCGCCATCGCTGCCGTAAAAGGTCACGATGTCAGGGTCGAAAAAACCCATCCCCTCGATCCGGATCACCCCAGCTTCGCCTCCGGCAAAGCCCATAGCGACCTCGTGCTCGGCGTCGAGTTGTTCTTCGAAATTCTGGATATAGAGAATCAACCGCTCATAGGCCCATTCCGCCGGGCTCTTATGTTCTATCGGAGTCTGTGTAACCTCATCGGGCACTTCAGTGCAGGGTTCGGTGTCCGGATCGGCATGCACTTCGTGGCGCCGCGGATGATTGACCTGCTCAGGTTTCGCGCCGGCTTCCATCGCTTCGGCTGTGGTCGCGATCTTTTCTACCATGGCCCGCCTCCTTGATCGTGGGAATGGTGGGGGGAAACCCCACCCTACGCAAGTCTTAAACGGCCGACCAAAGCCAGGCGTCATCGGGGTCGCGTTCGCGCGTAACCCGGCCTGTGACCAAAAGGTGGTTGAGATGGGCCACGGTTTCAACCAGCGCCAGCCCGTAGATCCCTTCATCCACCCGGCGCTTGAACAGCGGAGCGAAACACTCCGAGGCGACGCGCGGACGATCCAGATGTTCGACCAAACGGTCGAGTGCATGGATGTGGTTCTCCGAGAGCTGCTGCATCCGGTGCGGCAACCCGTAGAAGGGCAGCTTGTGGCCCGAAAGGACAAGGTGTTCGTCGCGCGCCAGTAGTGCCAGCCGGTCACAGCTTTCCAGCCATTCCGACAGCGGATCGGCGGCCGGTTCGCCCGGGTAGACGCCGATATTGGGACTGATTGAGCTGATGATCTGATCGCCGGCAATGACAAGGTGGTCGTCGCGTGACCAGAGCGTTACATGCTCGGATGCATGGCCATAGCCCATATGAACGTCCCACGCTCGCCCACCGGCATGGAATACATCGCCCTGTTGCAGCCGGGTAAAGCCCACCGGCAAAGGCGCGCAGAGATCGGCAAAGTTGAAGGGGCGCTCTGACTTGCGTTTTTCAAGGTGGGCTTCATCCATCCCTGCGGAAACCCAGAAATCCACCGCCTGCTGAGTGGGCTTTTCCTCCACATCCAGAATCAGCATCCGCGCGGTCAGGTAGGAGGTGCGTGAGGTCACAAGCTCGGCACCACGTTCCATCAACCACCCGGCCATACCGACATGGTCGGGGTGGTAGTGGGTCAGCAGCACACGCGACACCGGCTTGCCCTGTAAGGGGCCTGCAAGGATCTTCTGCCACATCTCGACCGAGCGGCGGGTCTTCACGCCGGTATCAACCACAGTCCAGCTCTCGCCCTCGTCAATGGCGTAGATATTGACGTGATCCAGCGCCATCGGCAGCGGTAGGCGGATCCACAGCACGCCCTTGGCGACAGTGATCGCCTCGGCCTCTCCGGGCGCGGTTTCCCACGGGTAATGCAGATGTCCGGATGCGCCGTCCATCACGCGCCCAGATCATCAAGACCAAGCGCATAGAGCGCATCGGCTCCGGCGGTGGCATGCGCCAGATGGCCAGCATGATCGGGCAGAAGCCGGGTGATGTAAAACCTTGCCAAACGGGTGCGCGTGCCGTCACCCTCTTCGGCCATCGCGGCCTTGAGGTGGTAATGCGCGCCCAGCACCCGGCCAAAGGCCAGAAGGAAGGGCACCGACCCGGCAAAGCGGTCGTTCATGTCGGTCTGGTTGACCATCCATTCCGTGGCTTCTCGCAGCGCCTCAGTGGCGTTCCAGACGGCTTCGGTCATGACAGGATGCTGCCCGCGGGCGGCTTCAGCCTGGGCTGCAACCTCGTCCAGAAGGGCGCAGGCTGCTTCGCCCCCATCCATCAGCTTGCGACCGACAAGGTCCATCGACTGGATACCGTTGGTGCCTTCGTAGATCGCGGTGACGCGCACGTCGCGCGAATACTGTGCCGCGCCGGTTTCTTCGATGAACCCCATGCCGCCGTGGACCTGCACACCCATTTCCGAAACGCGCATCCCGATCTCGGTGCCAAAGGCCTTGGCAATCGGTGTCAGGAAGGCAGCGCGCGCGCTCCAGTCTTTATCGCCGGTAGCATTGCCCAAGTCGATCGCCACGGCACATGCCAGCGCTATCGACCGTGCAGCGAACAGTTCGGATTTCATCGTTGCCAGCATCCGGCGCACATCGGCGTGGTCAAAGATGGTGCCAGTGCCACCTTCGATCGGGCTGCGACCCTGCTTGCGCTCCTGCGCGTAGGCCAGAGCGTGCTGATAAGCGCCCTCACCCGTGCCGATCCCTTGAACGGCGACGCCAAGACGCGCGTTGTTCATCATGGTGAACATCGCCGCCATACCACCGTGTTCGGGACCGACCAGCCAACCGGTGGCACCATCGAATTCCATCACTGCCGTCGGGCTGCCATGCAAGCCCATCTTGTGTTCAAGGCTGACCACCTTGAGGCTGTTGCGCTTGCCCGGATTGCCATCCTCGTCGGGAATGAACTTGGGCACGAGGAAAAGACTGATCCCCTTGGTGCCGGGAACACCGTCGGGCAGGCGCGCCAGAACAAGGTGGCAGACATTCTCGGTAAAATCATTGTCACCCCACGAGATGAAGATTTTCTGGCCGGACACCGCGAAGGTGCCGTCGCCATTTGGTTCGGCTTTGGAGCGCAGCGCGCCTACATCAGAACCCGCGGCGGGTTCGGTCAGGTTCATCGTGCCGCACCATTCGCCGCTCATCAGCTTGGGCAGGTAAAGCTCCTTCAGGGTGTCGCTGGCGTGGTGCTCCAACGCCTCGATCTGGCCTTGGGTCATCAGCGGATTGAGCTGCAGCGACAGGCAAGCGCCACTCATCATGTCGTTGACGGCGGTGGTAATCGTCATCGGCAGGCCCATGCCGCCATATTTCGGATCGGCCGACATGGAAATCCAGCCGCCCTCGCAAATCGCCTGGTAGCCCTTGTCAAACCCGGGGCTGGTGCGCACCACGCCGTTTTCAAGTTTCGCCGGGATCAGGTCGCCATCGCGGTTCAAGGGCGCCAGAACGTCGTCACACATACGACCTGCCTCGCCCAGGATTGCCTGAGCCAGATCATCGCTGGCCTCGGAGAACTTCTCGGTCGCAGATACGTCGCCATAGCCGACCACGTTTTCCATGAGGAAGGTGAAATCTGATACCGGGGCACGATAGGGCATGTTGGGCCTCCTTAGTCGTCGATAGGCAACCGCAATGTGCGGGCTTGGCTTTGAACCGGTGCGCTTGTATGCAGGTCTGCAGCCCAGCGTAAAGTATCAAATCCACCCCAAGCCACCAAAACGCCGCGTCATGGCCCCTATGATTTCCACATCCCTGTTGCCGCCCGACGCGGTGGGCCTGTCTCGGGCGGCGCAAATCTTGCGCGCTGGCGGGCTGGTCGCATTCCCAACCGAAACGGTTTACGGGCTGGGCGCAGATGCGCGCGATGATCTTGCAGTCGCGCGGATTTTCGAAGCCAAGGGACGGCCCCGTTTCAACCCGCTGATCGTACATGTGGCCAATGTTGAGACCGCCCGGCGCTATGTCGAGTGGAACGAGGCGGCCGAGGCGCTGGCGACCGAGTTCTGGCCGGGCCCCTTAACACTAGTATTATCCTTGCGGGCGGATGCGGGACTGTCGCCGTTGGTTACGGCAGGGTTGCCCAGCCTTGCCATTCGCGTACCTGCCCATCCGGTAGCGCGCGAACTTCTGACGGTTTTTGACGGGCCGGTGGCGGCCCCCTCGGCCAACCCGTCCGGCAAGATCAGCCCGACATCAGCCGCTCATGTGCAGGCCGGACTGTCGGGGCGGATAGAGGGAATCGTTGATGGTGGATTTTGTGGCGTGGGTCTTGAAAGCACGATTGTTGGTCTGACCCGCGCGCCGTGCCTTTTGCGGCCCGGTGGGCTGCCCGCCGAAGAGGTGGAAGCGGTGCTGGGGGTTCCGCTTTTGACCCATGATGATGGTGAGATCAACGCACCGGGGCAGCTGAGTTCACATTATGCGCCTGGCGCTCAGGTACGGCTCGACGCCAAAGACAAGCACCCGGGAGAGCGGTTATTGGGGTTCGGTCCAGTCGCGGGAGCGGACATGAACCTGTCCCCGGCAGGCGACCTGACTGAGGCGGCAGCGAACCTCTTTGCCATGCTGCATGCGATTGATGACGGGCAAAGTCCAATAGCCGTATCCCCTGTGCCCGAGGAGGGTTTGGGCCGGGCAATCAATGACCGGTTGCGGCGAGCAGCAGCGCCGCGGGATTGAAGCGGTACAGCCGTAGCTTTATCGCTTGGAGCAAGCATTGATATCAACTTTGGCGGCATGGCTGGGTGTGCTGATGAGCCCGGGCGGCGCGTGTTTCGCCCAGATGTCAAACGCCACAAGCATAGGCTAACTGTAGCAAGGCATACTTAGGCGCGGCCCGCAGCCGCTGACAGGCTGATCGCGTCAACCCCCAGCGATTTCAGTGCCGCTTCCCATTTGCCGTCATCCAGCGTGTCAAATACCAGGCTCAGGTCGGCGTCGCAGGTCAGCCAGCCATTGGCGAGGATCTCACCCTCCAGTTGCTCCGGCCCCCAGCCTGCATAGCCCAGCGCCATTAGAGCCCGCATGGGGCCTTCTCCCGCCGCCAGCGCTTCGAGAATATCAAGCGTGGCGGTCATCCCGAATTCTTCCCCAACCTCGAGCGTCGAGAGGTCCGAAGTGAAGTCGCGGGTATGGAGCACAAAACCGCGCCCCGGCTCGACTGGACCACCGAAATGCACGGCACGATCACGCACGCAGGACCCATCACCTATCTCAAGCTGTTCAACCAGCTCCGACAGGCGCAAGTCGTCGAACCGCTTGTTAACAATCAGGCCCATCGCACCCTCGGGCGAATGGGCGCAGATCAGCACCACGCTATGTTCAAAACGTGAATCCGCCATGCCGGGCATGGCAATCAGAAGCTTGGCGGTGAGGTCCATCGGGGACGTGTCGGAAGCGCGGGTCATGAAACCAAGATGCGCCCTGCCCGCCGGGGTTTCAAGCGGGGGATTTGCGCAACATCGGCAAAGCCTCGCCCAATTGTGAATTGGCATTTCAGGCCCGAACCGCCATCTGTTGAAACATGAAAGCCCTGATCCCTGCCTTTTTGGCTGCTCTTCTGGCCCTGCACCCTGCCGCCGCGCAGGCCGATCCCTATTCGGACATGGTGCAAACCCGCATTCTGCAAGGCTGGCGCATGGCCGATGGCCGTTTGATGGCGGGGTTGGAAATCACCCTTGCGCCGGGTTGGAAGACCTATTGGCGCGAACCGGGAGACGCGGGCATTCCGCCCCTGTTCGACTGGTCGGGGTCCGGCAACCTGCGGGGCGTCGACATCAACTGGCCCGCGCCGCAGGTGTTCCAGCAAAGCGGCTCGCGCAGCATTGGCTATAGCGACCGCGTGATCCTGCCGCTGAACATCTCCCCGAGGCGCGATGGTCGCCCGGTGCGGCTGAACGGGACCATCGACATCGGAATTTGCAGCGATGTCTGCGTTCCGGTTCGGATCGAATTGAACGAAGTTTTGCAAGGCGCGGCCACCCAACCTGACCCGGCGATTGCCGCCGCTCTGGCAGAGAAACCGTTCTCCGGCAGTGAGGCAGGTTTAAAGAAAAGCAAATGCACGGTCGCGCCGACGTCCGACGGGATGGCCTTGCGGGCCGAATTCACCCTGCCGTCGACCGGTGGGCGTGAAATGGCAGTGGTAGAAACCGGCGACCCGCTGATCTGGGCCTCGGAGCCGTCTATCAGCCGCAAGGGCGGCCGTCTGGTGGCCGAGTTCGACCTAATGCACGCCAGTGGCGGGCCGTTCGCGATTGACCGCTCGTCGCTGCGCTTTACCATTCTGGGCAAGCAATATGCGGTGGATGTGCAGGGCTGTGAAGGGTGAGTAAATTGCTGCTGCGCGAACATTGGTGACTTCCCGTTGCACGGAATCAAGGCGAAGCCGCCACGCATCGCTGGGCCGTCCCCCGGTACAGCGATTTGGCCGACCATAGCGCTATGCTTTGAGGGTATATTGGTTTCGCAAGCAAAAAGTGCTATCCAACAAATGTTGGCTCGCTGAGCCAAGGCCCAACGATACGCTATTCCGAGAGGGTTCGCTTTGGGCTCAATGAAGACAATCCCGTCCCCGCTTCAAACCTCCTGCACCTCCAGCACACCCGGCAGCGATTTAATTGCGCCCTTGATCTGGGGTGTCACTGGGAACTCGCGGCCTGCATCTACTTCGACCTCGCCCGGCAGGTCAGGGTTCATCAGGCAGAAGCGGATCGGGCCCTTGCCACCGGATTTCACGGTCTCGGCGGCATCGGCGAGTACTTGTGCTACTGTGCGGATCGCGGATTGCTCCTCGACAAATATCTTCAGCCCCACGCCACCGACATCGGCGACCACGCCGTCGATCGGTGCCACCGAGCGGCCCAAGAGTTTGAGCTGGTCGGATTCCATCGTGGCCTCGACCGTGACCACCACCTTAGCGCCGGTCTCCAAGTAATCGCGCGATTTCTCGAGGGTTTCCGAGAAAAGCGTGACCTCGTAACCGCCGCTCGTGTCGCTAAGCTGCACAAAGGCAAAGCGGTTGCCGCGCGCCGACTTACGCTCTTGCCGTCCCGCCACGACACCGGCCAGTTTCGCCACCATCGCCCCGCCCTTGGCCTGTTCGGTAACCTCATCGAGCGTCAGCACCTGCTTGCGTTTCAGCGGGATCATGTAGTCATCGAGCGGATGGCCCGACAAGTAGAAACCCACCGCCTTGAACTCTTCGCCCAGCCGCTCGGCGGGCAGCCAGTCACTCACAGGCGCAAGGCGCGGTTCGGGCAGATCGTCACCGGCCTCACCGAAGAGCGACACCTGGTTCGAGTTCTTCTGATCGTGCACCGCCGCCGAATAGCCCATCAGCGCCTCAAGACTGTCGAACACCTTGCGGCGGTTCTGGTCCAACTCGTCAAACGCCCCGGCGCGGGCCAGCATTTCCAACGGACGCTTTCCGACACGTTTCAGGTCCACACGACGGGCGAAATCAAACAGCGTGGCAAAGGGTTTGCCGACGCCGTCCACTTTACGGCCTTCGGTCACCAGCTTCATCGCCTCGACACCGACATTCTTCAAAGCGCCCAGCGCATAGTGCAGCACCTGGCTGCGCACGGTGAACATCGCCTCGGAGCGGTTAACGCAAGGTGGCAGCCATTTCAGCTCCAACCCCTTTTTCACCTCTTCGAAATACACCGCCAGCTTGTCGGTCAGGTGAATATCGCAATTCATCACCCCGGCCATGAATTCGACCGGGTGATTGGCCTTGAGCCATGCGGTTTGATAGCTGACCACCGCATAGGCGGCGGCGTGGGATTTGTTGAAGCCGTAGTTGGCGAATTTCTCAAGAAGGTCAAAGACCTCAGACGCCTTCTTCTTGTCGACCCCGTTTTCCGCCGCGCCTTTCTCGAATTTCGGACGTTCGGCGTCCATCGCCTCCTTGATCTTCTTACCCATGGCGCGGCGCAGCAGGTCGGCACCGCCAAGGGTGTAATTGGCCATTACCTGGGCGATCTGCATCACCTGTTCCTGGTAAACGATGATGCCCTGGGTTTCGGCCAGGATATGGTCGATCAGCGGGTGAACGGATTCAATTTCCTTAAGCCCGTTCTTGACCTCGCAATAGGTCGGGATGTTTTCCATCGGGCCCGGACGGTAGAGCGCCACAAGGGCAACGATGTCCTCGATACAAGTGGGTTTCATCCGCTTGAGGGCATCCATCATGCCCGAGCTTTCCACCTGGAACACCGCTACAGTTTTAGCGGCCGCGTAAAGCTTGTAACTAAGCTCGTCATCCAGCGGGATGGCATTGATCTGGTTCACCGCGCCCTCGGCAGGCTCGTAAAGTTCGGTGCCGTCGGCGGCGATGTGCAGGTCGCGCCCTTCGCCGTGGATCAAGTCCACGGCGTTCTGGATCACGGTAAGGGTTTTCAGGCCCAGAAAGTCGAACTTCACCAGCCCGGCCTGTTCGACCCATTTCATGTTGAATTGCGTCGCCGGCATGTCCGAGCGCGGGTCCTGATAAAGCGGCACCAGCGCATCAAGCGGCCGGTCGCCAATCACCACACCGGCGGCGTGGGTCGAGGCGTTCCTGAGCAAGCCTTCCAGCTGCATCCCGTAATTCAGCAGCCGGTCGACCACTTCTTCGGATTTGGCCTCTGCGCGCAGGCGTTCTTCCTGCGCCAAGGCCTGTTCAATGCTGACCGGCTTCACGCCTTCTACCGGAATCATTTTCGACAGGCGATCCACCTGCCCGTAAGGCATTTGCAGCACCCGGCCCACATCGCGCACGGCGGCCTTGGACAGCAAAGCACCGAAGGTGATGATCTGGCCCACCTTGTCGCGTCCATACTTCTCTTGCACGTAGCGGATCACCTCTTCCCGGCGGTCCATGCAAAAGTCGATATCGAAGTCAGGCATGCTGACCCGTTCGGGGTTGAGGAAGCGTTCGAACAGCAGCGAATAGCGCAGCGGGTCGAGGTCGGTGATCAACAGCGCGTAGGCAACGAGACTGCCAGCCCCTGAGCCCCGGCCCGGGCCGACGGGGATGTCATGATCCTTGGCCCATTTGATGAAGTCGGCCACGATCAGGAAATAACCGGGGAAGCCCATCGTTTCGATGATACCAAGCTCGAAATCGAGCCGCTCTTGATACTCTTCTACCGATACGGCGTGGTCGATCATCGACAAACGGAACTCAAGACCCTCTTGCGACTGACGGCGCAGTTCGGCCACCTCGTCATCGGCGAACTTCGGCAGGATCGGATCGCGGCGATAGGCCATGAAGGCACAACGCTTGGCAATTTCCACCGTATTCTCAATCGCTTCCGGCAGATCGGCAAACAGCACCGCCATTTCCCCCGGCGATTTGAAATAGTGCTGCGGCGTCAGGCGGCGGCGGGGTTCCTGTTGGTCAACATAGGCACCCTCGCTGATGCAGATCAGCGCATCATGCGCCTCGAACATGGCATCGGTGGGGAAATAGGCGTCGTTGGTGGCGACCAGCGGAATGCCCATGCCATAGGCCATTTCCACGTGGCCCTGCTCGGACAGCCGCTCGGCTTCTGGCGCGGTGCCATCCTCGCGTGGATGACGCTGCAATTCGACATAAAGCCGGTCACCGAACATCGACTGGAACCGCTGCATCAGCGCCTCGGCGGCGGGGCGTTGACCGGCCTGCAACAGCTGCCCGATTGGGCCATCCGGCCCGCCGGTGAGACAGATCAACCCGCCGGTATGTTGCGCCAACTCGTCCAGCGTCACATGCGGCAGCGAGCCGTCACCGCGCAGGTAAAGGCAGGAGTTGAGCTTCATCAGATGCTCGTACCCCGCCTCGTTCTGGGCCAGAAGGACGATGGCCGCCGGTGCGCGTGGCTTTTCCCCCGGCGCAGTGGCGACATATTCGAGATCAACCTGGCAGCCAATGATCGGTTGCACCCCGGCACCGCTGGCAGCAATCGAAAACTCGAGACCGGCAAACATGTTGTTGGTATCGGTCACCGCCACGGCGGGCATGCCCAGTTTCTCGCAGAGGCCGGGCAGTTTTTTCAACCGCATGGCCCCTTCAAGAAGGGAGTATTCGGTATGGGTGCGAAGGTGGATGAATCGGGGGATGCTGCTCATGAGGCGACGATACCGGGGTGGCGCGCGCAGGGAAAGGGACGGTGGGATGAAATCCCGCCCTACTCTCTCGCCAACCCGATCACGTGGCCGCGCCAATAGGGTTGATATTTACCGTCGACCACGTAGCCAACCTCGCCACGGCGCGGAATACGCCGCCCGCCGATTTCTGCATAATCGGAAAACCGGCCCTCCCAATCCTTGAAGACCGGTGCACCGTCTTGCATCCCGGCATAGCGGGAATTGGCGCGCATCACGGCAAAATCGCTCTGCGCGTCCAGCGAAAAGCGCACCACCGCATCGTCTGGCTGCATCGGCAACCGCGCTTCGACCTCGCCACTTTCCAGAACACGCCATTCAACATCGCGATTTAGCGCAATGGCGTCCGGGGCCCAGGGCAGTTCGGCCAGGTAGCGCATCGCCTCGGACCGGTCGGCCAGCACCCCCGCCTCGTGCCCGACCCGGATCGAGCCGAGAAGGCGCACTTCCAGCACCCCCTTACCGGCCGTGAAGGCATCAATCACCCGCACCATCGTCAGCGGTCCGCGCGATTGCCATGCCTGCCAGACAAACCCGGTCGAAGTTGTGCATATGACCTGACGGGCGGAAATGCCCTGCCAGCCCTGACCCGGCTGCAATTCCATTTCCGCCACCTGGGTCAGTTCGATCACACCGGGTGCAGGATCGGTGCCCAAAAGCCCACGCTGGTTGAACGCCCTCACCGGCTCGGGCAGGTCCTGTCGCATCCGGACAGGTCCGGTCGTTTCGATCTTTGCGACCAGGGTCATCGCATTTTGGCGAAACTGCCAGGCGCTGATCAGATGCGCCAACAACAGCACCAAAATGATCAGCGCGACGACGATCAATATGCGTTGCATGCGCCTGCTCCTTTTCTTTCGCCCGGCGGAATCTTTCGAAAAATCAAAACTATACGCTTGATTATCCCGCAATTCTTGAAAGACTTTCACCCGTTCGGGCCGATTCCTGTCTTGTCAGACGCGGTCTTTGCCCGCTTTGATAGGGCACGAACAGGGGGCCTCGCGGCCAGAAAAACAACGATAAGCGGGGAAACGCGTGTCGCAACCACTCTTGAGTATACAAGGCCTGACCAAGGCCTATCCCGGTGTTGTCGCCAACGATACGGTGTCATTTGATATCGGCGAAGGTGAAATTCACGCGCTGTTGGGCGAGAATGGGGCCGGGAAATCCACGCTTGTCAAAATGATCTACGGGCTGGTGAAACCAGACAGCGGTACGCTGGTGATGCGCGGCGTGCCCTTTGCCCCGCCCGAACCGCGCGCAGCGCGAGCGGCTGGTGTGGCGATGGTGTTCCAGCATTTTTCGCTGTTTGACGCATTGGGAGTGGCCGAAAATATCGCCTTGGGCATGGAAAATCCGCCACCGATGCGCGACCTCGCCGCCCGTATTCGCAGCGTGTCCGAGGATTACGGCCTGCCGCTTGATCCATTTCGCATCGTTGGTGACCTGTCGGCGGGTGAGCGTCAGCGGGTTGAGATCATCCGCTGCCTGCTTCAGGACCCGAAACTGCTGATCATGGATGAACCGACCAGCGTTTTGACCCCGCAAGAGGTGCAGATCCTGTTCGAGACCCTGCGCAAGCTGCGCGAGGAAGGCACATCAATCCTGTATATCTCGCACAAGCTGGAAGAAATTCGGGCCCTGTGTGACAACGCCACCATCCTGCGGCTGGGCAAGAACGTGGGCACTTGCGTGCCACGCGACACCACCGCCCGCGAGATGGCCGAAATGATGGTCGGCAGCGAATTGCAGACGCCCAAAGGGGCGGGAACGCCGCTGGGTGACGTGGCGCTGGATGTATCGGGATTGTCGATGCCATCCCCCGGGCAGTTCGGCACAGCCTTGAAAAACGTTCACCTGGAGCTGCGCCGCGGCGAAATCCTGGGCATTGGTGGAGTGGCTGGCAATGGTCAGGACGAGCTTCTTCTTGCGCTATCCGGCGAAATTCGCGTCGCCCAGGACGCGATCAAGCTGGGCAGCCGTCCGATTGGGGCCTTGGGCCCGAATGCGCGCCGGGCCGCCGGGCTTCTTTGTGCCCCCGAGGAACGGCTGGGGCACGCGGCCGCCCCGGATATGAGCCTGACGGAAAACGCCCTGATGACCGGGGTGGTGCGCCGCGAATTGTCCAGCCGGGGATTCCTGCATTGGGGACAGGCGCGTGCCTTTGCCGAAGAGATTATTAAAGGCTTCGACGTGCGCACACCGGGGCCGGAAAATGCCGCCCGGTCGCTGTCGGGCGGAAACCTGCAGAAATTCGTCATTGGCCGTGAGGTGCTACAAAAGCCGTATGTCCTGGTCGTGAACCAGCCGACCTGGGGCGTGGATGCCAGTGCGGCTGCGTCGATCCGGCAGGCGCTGCTGGACCTGGCGGCCGGGGGCGCGGGCGTGATCGTGATCAGCCAGGACCTTGATGAGCTGATGGAGGTCTCGGACCATTTCGCGGCCCTCAACGAAGGGCGTTTGACCGCCAAGCGCAAGACTTCGGAACTGAATGTCGAGGAGATTGGCCTGATGATGGGTGGGGCCCATGGCATGGAGGTGGCACATGGGTAATCCATTGGGACATGAGTATTTTTGGCAAGATGAAGCCAGGGGATCGCGCGCATGCTGAAGCTTGAAAAACGCCCGCAGCCGTCTCGCGTCTTTGCATGGCTCACACCTCTTATCGCGGTGTTTGCCACGATGATCGCCGGTGGGTTGCTTTTTGCCGCATTGGGCAAGAACCCGATCGAGGCCATTCGCACCATTTTCTGGGACCCGATCTTTGGCGAATTCGCCTTCTACTATCGCCCTCAACTGCTGGTCAAAGGCGGACCACTGATCCTGATCGCCATCGGATTGTCGCTGGGGTTCCGCGCCGGTATCTGGAACATCGGGGCCGAGGGGCAATACATCATGGGCGCGATCTGCGGGGCCGGCGTGGGGCTGGCCTTCTATCCGCTTGAAGCCTGGTATGTTTTCCCGCTGATGGTGGTGGCCGGGGCATTCGGCGGTTGGCTTTGGGCGATGATCCCGGCGGTGCTAAAGGTGAAATTCGGCACCAATGAAATCCTGGTGTCGCTGATGCTGGTCTACGTGGCCGAGAACATCCTGGCCGCTATGGCCTTTGGCCTGATGCGCAACCCGGAAGGGCACGGGATGCCCGGCTCGCGTAACCTGAACGACTATCCGTCGGCGGCCAACACGGACATCATCGCAGGCACCGGCATGCATTGGGGTGTTGCCGCGGCCTTTGTCGCGGTGATCCTTGCTTATGTCCTGCTGACCCGGCACCAGCTGGGCTTTGCCATCCGCCTCACCGGCGAGGCGCCGCGCGCAGCACGTTTTGCCGGGGTGAACCCGACGCGGCTGGTTCTCATGTGCATGGGACTTTCGGGGATGCTGGCAGGGCTGGCAGGGCTATTCGAAGTGTCCGGTCCTTCTGGCCAGGTCACAGATAGCTTCAATGTCGGCTATGGCTTTACCGCGATCATCGTCGCCTTCCTTGGGCGGCTGCACCCCATCGGCATCCTGCTGGCGGGGCTATTGATGGCACTGACCTACATCGGCGGCGAGGCAGCGCAATCAAATCTCGGCCTGCCGGCCGCTGCAATCCAACTGTTCCAGGGGATGCTGTTGTTCTTCCTGTTGGCAGTGGATGTATTGACAAACTACCGGATCAAGTTTGCGAAACGGGGGGCCGCGTGATGAACAGCTATGTCGCCTCGTTTTTCAAAGTTGCCGGGATCGGGTTCGCAGTTCTGGTGGTGCTCGCCTTCATGCCAAGCTTCAGCGCTTTGCTGATGCTATTTGTGCTGGGAACGACAAGTTGGGAAGGGGCACTCTTGATGCTTCTGATCGCAGGAGCCCCATTCGGCGGCTTCCTTTTTGCGTTACTCTTCAGCAAACAGAACCAACGGCTGCGCGAGGCTGCGCAGCTTGCCGGTCTGTGGGTCGGTGCCGTCGCCGGGTCCTGGACTGGCCTTTCAACCGCGGGGAAAATCTGATGGACCTGTCTGCAATCAACCCGGTCGTCCTTCTGGCATCGATCCTCGTTTCGGCCACCCCAATCCTTCTGGCCGCTACCGGCGAGTTGGTGGTCGAACGCGCTGGTGTTCTTAACCTCGGGGTCGAGGGCATGATGGTCACCGGGGCCGTGACCGGCTTTGCCGGGGCCGTGCTGACCGGCTCCCCCGCGTTGGGCTTTCTCATCGCCGCACTGGGGGGCGCGGCGCTGTCGCTTTTGTTTGCTTTCCTGACCCAGGTGATGTTGGCCAACCAGGTGGCGTCGGGATTGGCGCTGACCCTGTTTGGCGTGGGCTTTGCCGCGCTTCTGGGCAAGGGGTATATCGGTGAAACGCCGCCGCAGTTCCCTCTTTGGAAATTCACCGTGCGCGCCGCCGATGGCGACGTGCCAGCCGCAATTGCCACGCTGGATTTGATCGTGCCGCTGACCATCGCCATTGTGGCATCCGTGTGGGCGGTGCTGAAGTTCACCCGTGCAGGCCTTGTCCTGCGGGCGGTAGGCGAAAACCACGAGGCGGCCCATGCACTTGGCTACAAAGTGGTGCGCATCCGCACATTGGCGATCCTGTTCGGTGGCGCGATGGCCGGGCTGGGCGGCGCCTATATCAGCATGATCCGGGTGCCGACCTATACCGAGAATGTCACCGCCGGGGCCGGTTGGATCGCGCTGGCACTGGTGGTGTTCGGCTCATGGAAACCCGGACGCGTGATGCTGGGGGCGTGGCTTTTTGGCGGGGTCACGATGCTACAGCTCAACCTGCAGGGCACGGGCGTGTCGATCCCCGTCCAATACCTGGCCATGTCGCCCTATATCATTACCATCCTGGTGCTGGTCATCATGTCGAACCAGCGCAACACCGCACCCGGATCATTGGGCAAGAGTTTCCATGCCGCAGGATAGGGGAGGGTTTCACGCTTGAACCCGGCCCAAACAACCACGTAAATACAAATCGAGAAAACAAAAACGCTGCCACTACCCAACAAGGAGAAACCCATGAAACGTAGAACACTTCTTGCCGGTGCCGCTATGGCGCTTGGCTTGGCCACAACTGCAATGGCCGACGACAAGACCAAAGTCGGTTTCGTCTATGTCGGCCCGGTCGGTGACGGTGGCTGGACCTATGAACATGATCAAGGCCGCAAGGCCGTGGTCGAGCATTTCGGTGACAAGGTCGAGACCACCTATGTCGAGAACGTGCCAGAAGGCGCCGATGCCGAGCGTGTGATCACCCAGATGGCCCTACAAGGCGCCGACCTGATCTTTACCACCTCGTTTGGTTACATGGACCCGACAATCAACGTCGCCAAGAAATTCCCCAAGGTGAAATTCGAGCACGCCACAGGTTACAAACAGGCCGATAACGTCTCGGTCTACTCGGCCCGCTTCTACGAAGGTCGTGCCGTGCAGGGCACGATTGCCGGTCACATGACCAAATCCAACACCATCGGTTACATCGCGTCCTTCCCGATCCCCGAAGTGATCCGCGGCATCAATTCGGCCTATATCCACGCCAAGAAGGTCAACCCGGACGTGCAGTTCAAGATCGTCTGGGCCTATACTTGGTTCGACCCGGCGAAAGAGGCCGACGCCGCCAAGGTTCTGATTGAACAGGGCGCCGACGTGATCCTGCAGCACACCGACTCGACCGCACCCCAGGCCGCTGCCAAGGCTGCCGGTAACGTGATCACCTTTGGCCAAGCGTCCGACATGAGCGAATTTGCTCCGATGCCGCGCGTTAGCTCGATCATCGATGATTGGGCGCCCTACTATGTGGCCCGCACCCAGGCGGTCATGGATGGCACATGGGAAAGCGTGAACACCTGGCACGGCATCAAGGAAGGCATGGTCGGTATCGGCGAGATTTCCTCGGCTGTCCCGGAGAACGTGAAAGCCGAAGCGCTGGCGATGAAAGCGGCGCTGGGTGATGGCAGCTACCACGCCTTCACCGGCCCGCTGAAAAAGCAGGACGGCAGCGACTGGCTGGCCGACGGCGAAACCGCTGATGATGGCACGCTGGCTGGCATGAACTTCTATGTCGAAGGCATCGAGGGCGAGATCCCGCAATAAGCGGTTCTGCCAACGTGATCCAAAGGCCCTGCCCTCGCGGTGGGGCCTTTTTCATTTCACCGGGCGGGGGCACGGATTTTCGAAAATTCTTGATAACGAGAGAGGATGGGACCGCGCGCTGTTTGCGGGGTTTTCGCGCCCGGCAAACCGTGCCAAGGTTGCGGCCATGAGTATGTTGACTTCCCCCGATGGCAGCGCGATTTCCCGGTTTGCCTTTGGAACGATGCAGTTCGGCGGCAAGGCCGATGCAAGGGCCTCGGGCGCGATGTTCGAGGCCGCCATTGGCGCGGGCATCAACCATTTCGACACCGCGCATCTTTATACGAATGGTGCCTCAGAAGAGTTCCTCGGCCAACTCGCCGCACCCTTGCGGGACCATCTCGTGATTGCCACCAAGGTCGGCTATCGTGACGGAACTTCCTCCAGCCAGCTGCAGCGCGACTTCGACCTGTCACGCAAGCGGCTGGGCATGGAGATGGTCGATATTCTTTACCTGCACCGGTTTGACAGCCAGACCCCGCTTGAAGCCCAGCTTGAAACGCTGGTCGCAATGAAAGAGGCGGGACAGTTCCGCTTTATCGGCGTGTCGAACTTTGCCGCCTGGCAAGTGATGAAGGCGCATGCGATCCTGGCGCAGTCAGGGCATGCAATCGACATCATCCAGCCGATGTACAATCTCGTCAAACGCCAGGCCGAGGTCGAATTGCTGCCCATGTGTCAATCCGAAAGGATCGCCTGTGCCCCCTATTCGCCGCTGGGCGGGGGCTTGTTGACCGGTAAATATCTGGACGGGTCGCAAGGGCGACTGACCGAAGATGATCGCTATGCCGCGCGCTATGCGCCTGACCATATGCACGCGGCGGCCAAGGGGCTGTCCGACCTAGCGCTCGCGTTGGGCGTGCATTCCGCGACGTTGGCAGCAGCCTGGGTGGCGCGCCATCCCGCCGCGCCGATGCCGATCCTATCGGCCAGCGCGGCAGAGCAAATGGCGCCTTCGCTGGCCGCAGTGAGTTTCGATATGGACGAAGACCTATATGGCCAGCTGAGCGCGCTTTGTCCGACCCCGCCGCCCGCAACCGACAGGATCGAAGAAACATGAACGATATCATCGTGATCGGGGGCGGCATTGCTGGCCTGTCGGCCGCCGCACGGTTGGCGCCGCATGCCAAGGTGACAGTGCTGGAAAGCGAAGAGGCGCTTGGTTACCACGCCTCGGGTCGTTCGGCCGCGATGTACGAGGCACAATATGGCTTACCCACGACGATTGCGCTGAATCTTGCGAGTGGAGATTTTCACCGCGATCACAAGGGCGGGTACCTGTCCGCGCGCGGCATCCTTTTTGCCGCTCGTGCCCATGAGCGCAACATTTTCGAGGCCGAGAACAAGGCGATGAAGATGAACGAGGTCACACCTCAAGAAGCAATCGACCTGGTGCCGATTCTCAATCCTGAGACGGTGGCCTTTGCTGCGTTCCACGAGGATGCATTTGATCTGGACACCGACCGGATGATGCAGGATTTTGCCCGTGATATCCGGGCTCACGGCGGTGAGATCCACCTGAAATCACCGGTCACCGCGATCGACAAGCCCGGCAAATGGCAAATCCACGCGGGCGGGCAGATGCATGAGACCAAAATGGTCGTCAACGCCGCCGGGGCCTGGGCCGATCAGGTTGCCGCTATGGCCGGGATCAACCCGCTGGGCCTAACGCCCTGCCGCCGCTCGATGGCGCGTATTCCAGCGCCGAGGGGGCATGATATTTCCAACTGGCCGATGTTTTTCGGCACCGGCGAGCGTTGGTATGCCAAGCCGGATGCCGGGCAGCTGATCGTCAGCCCGGCCGAGGAGGATCCGGTCGATCCGATGGACGCCTGGGCCGACGATATGGTTCTGGCCGAGGGCTTCGAGCGTTACCAGGAGATGGTGACCGAGCCAGTGGAACGGGTCACGGCCAACTGGGCAGGCTTGCGGACCTTTTCACCCGACCGGGCGCTTGTGCTGGGCCGGTCAGTAGAGGATTCGAGCTTTGTCTGGAGTGCCGGTCAGGGTGGCTACGGGTTTCAGACCGCGCCAGCTGCGAGCCAGTTGGTGGCAGACTTGGCATTGGGTCATGCGCCGGAGCTTGAGGCGGACCTGGTTACAGCCTTGTCACCGCAACGCTTCGCGTGAGGCGGATCAGGGATTTGAGTATTTGAACCAAGAAAGAGAAGCTGAGGTGACCCTATGTCCGACCGTTTAAATCTGCCGGTTTATGCAAATTACGCCGAACCGGATGCCGAAGGGCGGATGGTGGCACCATCGGCCACGCGCAATGTGGATGCGGTCTGCGAATTGGTGGTGGCCCATGCACCTAAGGTGGGCAATGCGCTCGAGATTGCGTCGGGTACAGGCCAGCACACGGTGGCGCTGGCGCAGCGCTTGCCAGGACTTAGCTGGCAGCCTTCGGACATCGACGCGGCGCGCCGGGCTTCGGTCGATGCCTGGGCGCGCACCGAGACACTGGAAAATATCGCACCCGCCATCGAGTTGAACGCGACGGCCCCCGGCTGGGGCAAGGCGCATAGCGGGCAGGCGCTGATCCTGCTGTCGAACCTGTTGCACCTGATTTCCGAGCTTGAAACCAGGACCTTGATTTCTGAAACCGCGCAGGCACTGGAGGGGGGCGCGGTTTTCATACTTTACGGCCCCTTCCTGCGCGACGGCGAATGCACGTCGGAGAACGACGAAATCTTCAATGCCAGCTTGATCAACCAAGACCCCGAGATCGGCTACAAGGACGATTGGGACATAATCGACTGGGTTCAAGATAGTTTCCTGGAATTGGTCCAAGTGGTCGAGATGCCGTCGAACAACCTGGGTTTCGTGGCGCGCAAGCTTGCGTAAGGGAAGGCAACAGGGTTGATCCTGATCAAGGAACGGCACTGGCGGGCATGTTCAACGGTGCGCTACGCGACATCAAGGAGACGCCCGATGAGCTGGAAAGCAGATATCGACACCACCCGCAACCAACTGCGCGAGTTGAACAAGACAATTCCCGAGGCCACCAAGGGATTTGCTGCCCTGACCAAGGGAGTGAAGGAAGCCGGCGTACTGGATTTCAAGCACAAGGAATACGTGGCGCTGGGCATCGCGGTGGCCACCCATTGCGAGGCCTGTATTGCCTTTCACATCGAAGCACTGGTTCGGATTGGAGCAAGCCGCGACGAGGTCGCAGACGTGCTGGCCATGGCCATCCAGATGGGTGGAGGCCCGGCGCTGATGTATGCCGGAAAAGCACTGGAATGCTTTGACGAATTGTCGGCAGGATAACAGCTGCAAAACATCTCGGGCCCCAGCGACGGAAACACCGGAGTCGACCGTATCACTGTGAAACGATCACTCACGACTGGAGCAATTGCAAATGAACCGTTTCCTGCTTTCCACCGCCCTGTTCACCCTTGGCTTTGCCGCACAGGCCCAGCAGGGCAATCCCGGCAGCCATTTTGTAGAGAACTGGGACCTGAACGAGGACGGACAGGTTATCCTGGCCGAAACCATCGAACGGCGCAGCGATGTGTTTGCCGCCTTTGACAGCGACGACAATGGCGTGCTGTCGTCGGAAGAGTACGATCTCTTTGACGAAGCCCGGGCCAATTACATGAAGGAAAATGGTATGAGCCAGGGCGCCCGTCAGGATAAAGGCCAGGGCCCGGCGAACCCGGCCAATGGCATGAAGCGTGAGTTCACTGATGCCAATGGAGACGGTCAGGTAACGCAGGAAGAGTTCATGAATGCCGTACCAGGCTGGTTTGCACAGATCGACCGGAACGGTGACGGCGTGGTGACGCAAGCGGATTTCAACAAACGCGGCGAGTAATCGCCCGCCTGCATCGCAAGGGTTGAACGCCGTGGGCACGCTCGGGCAGAGTGAACGCCAAGCTTTTTGATTTAGGAGTTCATTATGCCCACGCGCCGCGCGCTTTGCCTCTCCTTGTCCGCCCTAGCGCTCAGTGCCTGTGGTGGTAGCCCGCGCCGGGGAACGCCACCACCGGCAACGCAACAGCCTGAAATCACGCAGACGCCAACAGCCCTGCCTGCACCACCGGTCATCCGGTCCGATTTCGGCGATAGCGACCCGGTGGACTTCAAGGGCCGCAAGCCCGCGCGCTATGCGGTACACGGGATCGACGCGGCGCGGTTTCAGGATGCCGGTGATTGGCACACGGCCCGCTCGGCGGGAGTCAACTTCGCCTTTATCAAGGCAACCGAAGGCGGCGACTTGCTGGACCCGATGTTTCACGCTCACTGGCGGGCGGCGACACAAGCGGGTGTCCCGGTAGGGGCTTATCATTTCTTCTATTTCTGCACCTCGGCCGAGGTGCAGGCGCGCTGGTTTATCAAGAACGTTCGCAAGAGCCCCGGGATGCTGCCGCCGGTCCTGGACATGGAGTGGAACCCGTTGTCTCCCACCTGCACCCTGCGCCCCGACGGTGCTGTTGTACGCCGTGAAGTGCGCATATTCCTGACAGCGATCGAGGCCCACTACGGCCAGCGCCCGATCATCTATACCACCCCGGCCTTTTACGAGGATACCGGCATCGGCCGCATCCGCGCCGCCGAATTCTGGCTGCGCTCGACGGCGGCAACCCCGGCCGAGACCTATCCCGGCCAGAGTTGGCGTTTTTGGCAGTATTCCAGCACCGGGCTGGTGCCGGGCTTTACCAAAGAGGTCGACCTTAATCTCTTCAACGGCTCGCCCGCCGACTGGGCGGCCTGGCTGGCCGCCCGACGTGTAACCCGAGGCTCGTCCGCGAGCCCATAACGGCCAGCGGGGCCAACCTTGCCGGTCACGTTATTCGCATTTGCGGTAACTTGGATTGTAGCAGTAGGCTTGGCCACCGCTGGGTGGTTTGCAGGCCTGTGTGCCGCTGGTGCAAACCAGACCGGCCGTGCAATTTGCATATCCAAGTTTGTAGCATCCACCGGGGCCGTACGACCCGGCCTCACAGTAGTTCATGCCAGATGGACAACTTCCGGCGATTTCCAAGCCACCAACCATATTCCGCAGCTTGCCTTCGAGCGTGTCGACCGGAGAGGCCATCGCAATACCCGACAACCCAAAGGTGGCAATCATCGACAAGATCAGGGTTTTCATCTTCCGTTATTCCTTCAATTTGCGCCCTATTTTCCGCGATGGCGCATAAGAGGACCTTGACCCGCGTCAACCTTCCGCAGCGTCATGTGTCGCCCTTTGGTTGAAACGTATCGAAACGCCAACAGCAGATCGGCCAATTCCCGCGCATCCCTTTCGCAGTCCACTCCCGGTTGACTCAGAACATGGCCGCCACGCCCTGCCCGTCGGATAATCGGGTTGTGTTGGTAACGGGTGGTCGGGCTGCCCGACCTCCCGCCAGAAAAGGGAGACAAATAATGAAAACGCATATTTCAGCCGCCGCATTTGCGGCATTTGTGATTTACCTGTTTTCGACCGTTTCCGCCTTGGCCACCGAAGCCAAGGCAACGGCGTGGGTCAATGTCCGCTCGGGCCCCGGGTCCGGGTACTCGGTGGTTGACACCATGGCCAAGAACGAGGTCGGCAATATCACCGAATGCCGGAGCAATGGCTGGTGCTATGTGCAACGTTCCGGTCCCGACGGCTGGGTCAGTTCCAGTTACCTGACCGCCTTGACGGCACCCAGCGATCCCAACTGCCGGGTGCGACTGGTGATCGGCTCGGGCGGGCCGCGCTTTGTCGTTAGCTGTGACGGCGGCAGCAGCGGTGTGGATGTAGAGGTCGGCACTCCTGCCCCCAACCGGGTCTGCTTCTTCGCGAACAACAACTATTCCGGCGCCAGCTTCTGCCGTCAGCCAGGGCTCTACAATGCGATGCCCGGGGGCTTCAACAACAAGATCAGTTCGATCCGTCTGCATGGCAACGCCAAGGTGCGGGTCTGTGAGTTCAGGAACATGGGACCGTTCTGCCGCGACCTGAGCAGCAGCGACCCGAGCATCGGCAGCATGCTGAACGACCGCATCTCGTCATTCCGGGTGCATCGGGGTGGTTTGCCGCCGCTGAAACAAGCCTGCCTGTTTGATGGCAACAACTTCACGGGTCAGCATGCGTGCTTCCGCGTTGGGGTTCATAGGCTTCCCGCTGCAGCCTTCAACAAGGCAAGTTCGGTTCGGCTGCATGCCGGAGCACGGGTGCGGCTGTCGCAGAACCCGACGTACGGTGTTGGCGGGGCCTACCACATCACGACCAGCAAGCCGAGCCTGCCGGCGGCATGGAACAACAAGACCAAGTCGGTGAAGGTTGAATGATCTAATTGCCAGTGTGAAAAGAATCAGGCCGGGGAAATCTCCGGCCTGATTTCGTGTTATCCATCAACCCGGATATTGGCATTCGATGGATCATAGGGGCTGTCCTCGACGATTTCGGCGTCCCAGAGCCGATCCAGCATCTTAACCTTCAGCTTCTGGCCGACCTCAGCCAGCTCGGGGCTGACGTAACCCATGCCGATGGACTTGCCAAACACCACCGAATAGCCACCCGAGGTCAGGCGTCCAACCTTGGTGTCGCCATCATACAGCGCCTCGCGCCCCCAGGGGTCGGCATCCTCTGGTCCGTCAATCAGCAGGGTGACGCATTTGCTGCGGATGCCCTTGGCTTCCATCTCGGCCTTGCCTTGGAAGTCTTTGCTGAGGTCGATGAAGCGCGGCAGGTCGGCCTCGGCTGGCGTCGCATCGCGGCCCAATTCGGTGCCGAAAGCACGATAGCTCTTCTCCTGACGCAGCCAGTTCTGGGCGCGGGCACCAACCAGTTTCATGCCGTGTTTTTCACCGGCCGCATTCAGCAGGTCCCACAGGTAGTTCTGCATCTCGATCGGGTGATGCAGTTCCCAGCCCAGCTCGCCGGTATAGGCGACGCGAATGGCACGCACCGGGCACATGCCCAGTTCGATGTCGCGCGCCGTCAGCCACGGGAAGCGCTTGTTGGACAGCGCACTGGCGGGATCGGCGTCACTGATCACCTCTTTCAGCACCTCGCGCGATTTCGGCCCGGCGATGGCAAAGACGCCCCACTGGTTGGTGACATCCTGGATTTCGATATAGCCGAACTCGCCCATCTTGTCCGCGGCGGCCTTGCGCAGGAAGTCGGCGTCATACTCGGTCCAGGCGCCTGCCGAAACGAGGTAATAGTCGTCCTCACCACGACGCACGATGGTGTATTCGGTGCGCGTCGTGCCAGCCGAGGTCAGTGCATAGGTCAGGTTGATCCGACCCACACGCGGCAGCTTGTTGCAGGTGAACCAATCAAGAAACGCCGTCGCACCGGGCCCTTTGACCACATGCTTGGTGAACGCCGTGGCATCGATCAGGCCGACGCCCTCGCGGATCGCCTTGGCCTCGTCCACGGCATATTGCCACCATCCGCCACGGCGGAAGCTGCGGCTGTCGTGATCAAAGCTCTCCGACGCATCCAGCGGGCCATAGTAGTTGGGACGTTCCCAGCCATTTACGAAGCCGAATTGTGCGCCCTTGGCTTTTTGCCGGTCAAACGCAGGAGCCGTACGCAGTGGACGGCAGGCGGGACGTTCTTCGTCCGGATGGTGCAGGACGTAGACGTGGTCGTAGCATTCCTCGTTCTTGCGCGCGGCAAACTCGGTGGTCATCCAGTTTTGCGAATACCGCTTGGGGTCAAGCGACGCCATGTCGATCTCGGCCTCACCATCGACCATCATTTGCGCCAAATAATAGCCGGTGCCACCGGCAGCGGTGATCCCGAAGGAGAAGCCTTCAGCCAACCACATGTTGCGCAGGCCCGGCGCCGGGCCAACCAGCGGATTGCCGTCCGGCGTATAGCAGATCGGACCGTTAAAATCATCCTTCAGACCCGAGTCCGCACAGGAAGGCACGCGCTCGGTCATCGCCATGTACTGTTCGGCAATCCGGTCCAGATCGAGCGGGAACAGGTCGGCACGGAAACTGTCGGGCACACCATGCTCGAAACGCGCCGGTGCGCCGTTTTCATAGATGCCCAGGATCCAGCCGCCACGCTCTTCGCGGGCATAGGATTGCGAGTCGGCATCGCGCACAACCGGGTGTTCGGGATTGCCCTCGGCGCGGTATTTCACCAACTCCGGATCCTGGTCCATCACGATGAAGGTGTGTTCGACCGGGATCGCGGGCATCTTGATACCCAGCATCTTGGCGGTGCGCTGGGCGTGGTTGCCCGACGCCGTCACAACGTGCTCCGCAGTGATCACAACCTGCTCGTCGCCGGGCACCAGGTTGCCGCCCTTTTCGACCATCTTGGTCACGGTGACTTCCCAATGGGTACCGTTCCAGTGGAAAGCATCGGCTTGCCATTTGCGCTCGATCGCGACACCACGCTGACGCGCGCCCTTGGCCATCGCCATAGTTACGTCGGCCGGATTAATGTAGCCATCCTCGGTATGATAGATCGCACCTTTCAGATCATCGGTGCGAATGAGCGGCCAGCGCTCCTTGATCTGCCCCGGGGTCAGCCATTCATACTTCACACCGCAGGTTTCTGCGGTCGAGGCATAGAGCATGTATTCGTCCATGCGGTCCTGCGTCTGTGCCATGCGCAGATTGCCGACCACGGCAAAGCCCGCATTCAGCCCGGTTTCCTCTTCCAGCGTCTTGTAGAAATCGACCGAATACTGGTGAATGTGGGTGGTGGCATAGGACATGTTGAACAACGGAAGAAGACCGGCAGCGTGCCAGGTCGAGCCGGAAGTCAGCTCGTCACGTTCAATCAGCATGACATCGTCCCAGCCCGCCTTGGCCAGGTGATAGGCAATCGCGGTGCCAACGGCACCACCGCCGACAACAAGAGCTTTGACATTGGTTTTGATATCAGAAGTCATGGGAGATGCCCCTCCGGGTCAGATGGAATTACCAACCTTTTAGCGCATGGGAAAAATCGCGCACAGCCCAGCCGACCTTTGATCGACCGATTCCGACGCGTGGCGCTTGTCGCGAACGTCGGGGTCCTTATTGCCCCAGTACAATTCCCTCACGGCGCGGGTCGGCGCCACCGGCCAGCCCGTCCCGCAGGTCGATACCATGCAAGCCTGAATTGAGCCCCCGCGCCTTGACCTCATAACCCAGTTCCTTGAGTGACGCGGTCAGGGCTTCAGCGTTGGTGCCGCCCTCCACGTCGTATGTGCCGAACCGATTAACCAGGTGCGGCAAGGCGATGGCTTGTTGAATATCCATGCCCCAATCCGCCCAGGCGATGATGGTTTTGGCGACATAGCCGATGATCCGGCTGCCACCGGGGCTGCCGATCACCAGAATCGGCTTGCCACCCTGCATCACGATGGTCGGCGCCATCGAGGAACGCGGCCGCTTGCCCGGCTCCACCCGGTTGGCCACCGGAACACCACCGCGATGGCTGCGGAACGAGAAATCGGTCAGTTCGTTGTTCAACAGGAATCCCCGGACCATCAGCCGAGATCCAAAGGCGTTCTCGATGGTGGTGGTCATCGACAAGGCGTTGCCCTCGGCATCGACAATCGAGATATGCGAAGTCGACGGCAGTTCGATTGCGTCGTCATCGGCCCAATTGAGCGCGTGGTCAAATTCGGGCTTGCCCGGTGCCACCTCGGGCAGGGCATCGTCACCGCGCAACAGGGCGGCACGTTCCGACAGGTAGTCCGCGTCCAGCAGCCCCTTCACCGGCACCGGCACGTAATCGCTGTCGGCGATGTAGCGTCCCCGGTCGGCAAAGGCGAGACGGCTGGCGTCACCGATCAGGCGCCAAGCCTCGGGATTCTCGTGGCCCAGTGCAGTCAGGTCATAAGGCACTAGCATACCCAGTATCTGCCCCACAGTCAGGCCACCTGATGAAGGCGTCCCCATGCCGCAAATCTCGTATCCCCGGTAGGGCACACAGACCGGTTCACGTTCCTTGACCCGATAAAGCATCAGGTCGACCTCGCTCAGGGTCCCGGGGTTGTCTTCGACCCCCTGAACCTTGGCGACAATATCCTTGGCTATCTTGCCTGTGTAGAATTGCTTGGCCCCCTGCCCGGCCAAAACACGCAAGGTTTCTGCGTAGGCCGGGTTCTTCAGAATGTGCCCTTCGCGCAGAGCAAAACCATCGGGCAGGAAATAACCGCGCGTTTCAGGGTCCCGCATCAGGCGCTGAGCGTCATTCGTCACTAGCGCCGCGAGGCGCGCCGAAACGGCAAAGCCCTCATCAGCCAGTTTAATCGCATCGCCAAACAAGCCAGCCCATTCAGAGCGGCCCCAGCGTGCGTGGGCCGCCTGCATCAGAGCTGGTGTGCCTGGCACCCCAACCGAACGTCCCCCGACCACCGCATCAAAGAACTTGAGCGGTTTGCCCATGTTGTCCTGAAACAGCGTCGGCCCAACCAAGAGCGGCGCGGTTTCGCGGCCATCAAGCGTTGTCAGTTTCCCCGAGGCCGCATCGTAGTAAACAAGGAAAGCCCCGCCCCCGAGGCCCGAACTTTGCGGCTCGACCAACCCTAACACCGCCTGCACCGCAACCATTGCGTCCGCCGCGCTGCCGCCCCGTTCCAGCACCCTTGCACCAGCGGTCACCGCATGGGGATTAGCCGCTGACACCATCCATTTTTGCGCCCGGACCGGCCTGCCCGCCGCCTTTTCTGCCTGTGCCTCGGCCACCACACCCGAGATCGCTTCGGTACTCAGCGCCGTCGGGGCTTCGGGCAATACGCTGTCGGCCGTTTCCTGCGCTGCGACTGCACCGCCAACGCATGCCAGCGCCGCGAGCATCAAACCCCGCATAGCCCCAGTTCGATAATCTAAAGACACGCTCGTCTCCGTCCTTGCCGGTCACGGCACCCCAGTGCCTTGGCACGATCATGCGCGCAAAACACACGTTTTGGCAATTCTCTGTTCAGCGTCAGCCCGAAGCTAGCCCATTCCCGGGATCACCTGATCCGGCGGACGGTGACCGTCATCGAAGGTCTTGATGTTGATGATCACTTTCTCACCCATTTCGACCCGGCCTTCATAGGTGGCGCTGCCCATATGCGGTGAAAGCACAACATTGGGCATCTCGCGCAGTTTCGGGTTCACCTCGGCGCCGTGTTCGAACACGTCGAGCCCCGCCCCGCCAAGTTCTCCAGCCTCAAGCATCCGTACCAACGCGTTTTCGTCGATCACCTCGCCACGCGAGGTGTTGACCAGCACAGCGTCCGATTTCAGCAGTTTCAGCCGCCGCGCATTCATCAAGTGGAAGGTCGACGGCGTGTGCGGACAGTTAATCGAAATGACATCCATCCGCGCCACCATCTGGTCGAGGCTCTCCCAATAAGTTGCACCGAACGCCTCTTCGGTCTCGGGGCGCAGCCGGTGACGATTGTGATAATGGATCTGCATGCCGAAGGCCGCGGCGCGCCGCGCCACCGCTTGGCCGATTCGCCCCATGCCGAGAACACCCACGCGTTTACCGTTGACCCGTGTACCCAAGAGAGCCGTGGGCGACCAACCGGTCCACTCCCCAGCTTGCATCCGCGCCAGACCCTCGGGAATGCGCCGTGTCACCGCCAGCATTAGTGCCATGGCCATGTCCGCCGTATCATCTGCCGACACGCCCGGTGTATTCGACACCAGCACCCCGCGCTGGCGCGCCGTGGCCACGTCGATATGATCCACGCCCGAGCCATAGTTGGCGATCAGCTTGAGCTGCGGCCCGGCATTCCCGATCAAACCAGCGTCGATCTCGTCAGTGATCGTCGGGACCAATACATCGGCCTCTTTCACCGCCGCCACCAGCTCTTCACGGGTCATCGGCGTGTCATCATCGCGCAAGCGAACGTCGAACAGCTCCTTCAAACGTGTCTCTACTACCTCGGGCAAGCGTCGCGTAACGACAACACTCAGACGTTTCGTGGGCATGTATTTCCTCCCGTGGCTTTTCTCGCGCGCTCGATACTGGCAAAGTGACGGATAGTCAGCCGAGGCACAAGAACCTCGTGCGATTTCATTGAGGCAGCCAGGGGCAGAAGCTATGAAACGCTTCCTATTCATCCTATTTTCAATGCTCGCCGCATATTCGGCGACAGCCAAGGAACGCGGCAGCGTCACCAACCTGCCGATCCCGCGCTATGTCTCAATCAAGACCGATGAATGCAACGTTCGGCGTGGACCGTCGCTGACTCATCGAATCGACTGGGTGTTCCAGCGCAAGGGCATGCCGGTCGAGGTTGTGGCCGAGCACGGACATTGGCGTCGGGTACGCGACCGCGACGGCGAGGGCGGTTGGGTGCATTACTCACTTCTGTCTGGCGTGCGCACGGTGATCGTCGAGGATGACATGCTGGAACTGCACCTTGGCCCCGATGAAACAACGCCGGTCAACGCCCAGGTTGAAACCGGGGTGATTGCGCGGTTGGGCGAATGCAATGACGGTTGGTGCCGTCTGAGCGCGGGCGGCTATCGCGGCTGGGCCCCGAAACAGGCGGTCTGGGGGGTGAGACCAGGTGAAATCCGCGATTGAGCGGTGACCAAGACCCGCACGCAACGTCAGCCATAAAAGCACCCTGGCGCATATACACCGTGCCCGACCTCCCCTACGGGCGGACATTTACCAAAACGTAGCTGCACAATGAGACTATGAAGAGCGAATGATGGCGATGCTGCTTGCTCCTCGCCGCCCTCCCTAGGTCGGGCATGACGCTACCAGCTCCAACTCTATTCAGTTGCAGCCCCTTCCCAAGCCACGCTAGGATCGGCCAAGTTTATTACCAACACAGAATTGAGCCCATGTTCCGACTTGCCCTTTTCGCAGCCTTCGCCGCCGCGGTTTTCGCCATTTCCTTGACCGGTCCCGCCGCCGCCCAATCCAGCGATCAGCCTTCGGGCACAATCACGGTCGAGGACAGCGCCACCAAGGATGCCGCCATCGCCGTGCGCATCCGCGATATCCTGGCCGAGCTGGGCGATTACCAGGACGTCACCGTCACCGTGGCGTCGGGCATCGTCACCCTGCGTGGCACCACACTCGACAACGCGACCGCCACGCGGCTCAACGAAATTGCCGGCCGGGTCGAAGGCGTTGTCGCCATCGAAAACGAAGTGACTGAAACCACGGACGTGGTCGAACGGCTCAACCCCGCAATCGAGCGCTTCTGGGAGCGTCTGAAACAACTCCTCGCCTATACCCCGCTTCTCGCCGTCGCCCTGCTCGGCTTTGCCATTGTCGTGATCATCGGCTTTTTCATCGCCCGGCTTCGTCAGCCGTGGAACCGGCTCGCCCCCAATGCCTTCATCGCTGACATTTATCGCCAGTTGATCCGCTTGGCCTCACTCATTGCCGGGTTGGTGGTGGCGCTCGATGTGCTGGGGGCCACTGCGCTTCTGTCGACCATCCTCGGCGCCGCCGGCATCATCGGTCTGGCCATCGGTTTTGCCGTGCGCGACACGGTCGAAAACTTTATCGCCTCGATCATGCTTTCGATCCGCCAACCCTTCCGACCCAACGACTCGATCGAGATCAATGGCGACGAGGGAAAGGTGATCCGCCTGACCAGTCGCGCGACGATTCTGCTGAACTGGGACGGCAACCATGTGCGCATCCCGAACTCGACCGTGTTCAAATCCCGAATCCTGAACTATTCGCGCAATCCCGAACGGCGCTTCAAATTCGACATCTCGGTGGACTACGGCACCGATCTGGCCCAGGCGCTGCAATTGGTCCACGACACGCTGGAACCGCTCGATTTCGTGCTGGCAAAGCCTGCCGTCGACGCCTGGATCGTGGAACTGGGCGGCTCGGACATCACCCTGCGCGTGGTCGGCTGGATCAATCAACGCAACACCTCGATCCTGGCCGCCAAATCCGAGGCCATCCGCCTGACTCTCAGAGCGTTCGAGGCTGCCGGCATCGAGATGCCTGAACCAACCTACCGCATCCTGACCGATGCAATTGGTACCGCCGCGCCCAGCCTGAAAAAGCCAGGCAAACCCGCGCTCGCGACCCCTGCCCGGTCCGTCGCCGAGACCACGGATGCACTTAATGTCGAGGCCACGGCCGAGCAAGAACTGGAGTTGATCGTCGACGAGGAACGCGAAGCCACAAAGGAAGACGACCTGCTCAATCGCGAGGGCGCAACGACCGAGTAGAAAAAAGTGAAACTTGGTCTTGCACACGCGCGATCATCGGCTTAATTAGCGCGTCACGTTGGGAAGTAGCTCAATTGGTAGAGCACCGGTTTTTGGTACCGTAGGTTGCAGGTTCGAGTCCTGCCTTCCCAGCCACAGCTCTCTAAGACAATGTGGTAAGGGTTCCGGGTCTTTGGACTGGCCGGAAATGCCCCCGTTTATGCCCCTGTTTCAAGGACCCTCATCCAGGGGTTCTGACCCTATCCCTATGTATGATTCCTAGGGGGATATACCTACTACATAATAGGTATAAGTAATGGATAAGAAGAAAGAGAAGGAACCTAATAAGACCCCTTGGTAAGGTCCCTAAGAGGACTATCTAGAAGGGGATACTAGAAGGGCAGGCAGGACAGCACCATTGGCAAGGATAGATAACCCCAGGCACTCCAGGCCGATCGACGTGCATCGGTGGTCAGAGCATTCCGAGGTAAAGGCCTTGGTGGATACAATCTGGGAGAAGTACCTGCCCGAGGATATTACCAAGGCGGGACCGGGGCCGAAGCCAAGGACGGCGTTCAGGAAGCAGCTGAGGGTGCTGATCCTGGACCTCTACGTGGCATGGCTGGATGACCCAGAGCTGTGTATCGGGGTGTCGATGTCGCCCAATTCCTATCACGTCAACTCCCGTTACAACGCTATCCACATCTCTAAGAAGATCATCCCAATCATCAAGGAACTGCATGCCGCTGGGCTGCTCGATATGGCCAAGGGCAGCTATACTGCTCCTGGGGCTAGAGGCAATCGAACCACCCGTATCCGGGCCTCCGAGGAACTTCAGGCGATGTTCCGGGAGGCCAAGTTCATCCGGGATGATGTGGGCCGGGTCGAGGGCGAGGAGATCATCATCCTTCGCGACGATAAGCGGAAGCAGGTCGAGTACGACGATACCGACCAGACCAATGCGATGCGCGAAGACCTGAAGGCCTACAACGAGCTGATCCAGTCGTCCTTCATCGACATCTCGACCTTGGAAGAGCCGAAGATACAGGTGCATTCGGATGTTGAAGCTTCCTTGGTCACGATCAACGCTGACAGTGCCCAGACGCATCGGATCTTCAGCCGCAACCGATGGGACATGAATGGTCGGTTCTACGGTGGGTGGTGGCAGCGCATCAACAGCGACTGGCGATCGAGAATTCTGATCGACGACAAGCCAACGGTCGAGGTGGATTTCAAGGCCCTGCACGTTGCCATGCTCTACGCCAAGAACAACGTGCAGCTATTCTGTGACCCTTATGATCTGGAGCAAAAGTTATTTAAAGGATTTCCACGAAAAGCAGTACGGAAGATCATCAAGCAACTGGTGCTTATGGCGATCAACGCAAAGGAAAAAGGTGCAGCTTACAAGGCATTCCGCGAGAGTTTTCCGGCGGGAAATATCTGCAAGAGCATGAAAAACGACGAGCTCGATAAATTCCTCGACGCGTTCCTAGAACTGAATCCGAAGGTGGCTGACTACCTGTTCACCGACCAAGGGATTCGGCTGATGTACCTGGACAGCCAGATCACAGAGCGGATTCACAAGCACTTCACGGAGCAAGGTGTACCGGTGCTGTCGGTTCATGACAGCTACATCATCGACGTAATGAAAGTGGACGAGATGCGAGAGGTCATGGCCCGGGTTTCGGAGGAGGTTGTGGGGGTCGAATTGGCAACGTCAATCAAGGTGCCCGGGCTGCCGGAGTACTCGGACGTGACAGACGCTCAGCTGCAGGAGCACATCGACAACAGGACGGGCAGCCGGAGCAGGGGATACATGGAGCGGCTGTTCGCGTATCAGGATCGGACCGGCAGGAGTATTGGTCCCGAGGCTGGGTTGGAGGATTTAGACTGACGCACCTTTTGTTGGCTTGCCGACATGACTTCCAGCCTTTCGATTGTCGCCGCAGAGCAGATTTCGATAAGCAGCCCTTCCACGCGTTTCACGGTTGCTCCCCGCTGCAATTTGCACAGGCCACTCTCAGTGAATTCAAACGCATTCTTCAATAGAAAAAGAAGTCATCAGAATCGTATTCATCCGCGTCAACTTCGTCAAAATCAGGAAACACTTCCTCGTCCTCGTGAGCTGGATAGAAGTCGTCCTCCTTGAGAGCCCATGCAAATGCGGAAATGCCAAAGGCACTCACATCGTAGAAGTGAACGTCGTTTTTGTTCATTAGTTTAAAAAACTTCCTTGGATCACCCGGCTGGCCGATTTTCTTGTTTTTCGCAGCGGCCTTCCATCCTCGTTTTTCTGTTTCGTACAGGAATAGCCACTCTGATGAGCTCAGTGTCGAGTTTGAGTAGCGAACCGAAACCTCTGAAAGTCCCCCTTTGACAAGCCCATTGTGATCGGCATGGGCCAATACTAAATCCACCAAAACAGACTCAACCTCGAAACAGAGATTCTTGTGGGCTTTGGAGAGCTTAAGATCGAAATGAATGTAGAGGTACAAAAACCACAAGAGCGAAACGGTGTCGTGCCTCCGAGAGCATTCTTCCACTCCCCACCTGAGCATTCTCTTCTGAGCGCGATCGAGGTCATCGCCTCCCTTAAGGCCGACGATCAAAGGTGCCACCCAACTTACAAAACGTGGCGATGAGTACAGCAAGGTCTGAAGGTGGCGCAGAGCAAGTTCTTTATCCGCACATGAAGCGATCTTTTTCGCAAACCGGCTTAGTCCGTAACCCACGACATTGGACCCAGGATATGCTTCTCGCTCACTAGCCAAAAGTGCAAAGAAGCCATTCAAGAACTCCGCGTCCTCCAGGTCCTTTAGCAAGCTGAACTTGGGCTCCCAGCGAAGGTTTTCTGGTAATTCACCAGAAGCAATCTGTGTCTTCCCATCGTGGCTTCTAAGCTCGAATTTCCTGATTTCCTTTTCGAACCTAGCGATCACTCTCTCAGCTTCTGTCGTATTCTCGACGCCAATCTCGTAATCATCAATGTTGTGGAACACTTGTCTTTTTTGCAGGCCAGGCCCATTCTTCTTTAACTCGCAGTCGATCCGGGACAGCAAGATTTCGGATACCACTCGAGAGGTATCAGGACCAATGGGTATGCCAATCGTTTGATTGCGGTTACAGGCTCTAACAAGACGATCAAGTTGCGCACTCCAATGCTTCTCCAAAGTTTTTTTCTTATGACGTTTCAACGCCTTCGATTTCCCCAAAACAGCCCAAGGGATCGAGTGGGAATAGATCGAACCATAAAACCTGTTGATGTCCAAGTGGACCACGGAAGGGTAAGCGCTCGAGAGATAAGCCTGTTTCTTCAGCTTCCCTGAGAACGACGACTTTTGAAATGCCCGTCCACCCACAATTAGGTTGTCTGGGAAAGAAATTTTAAATGCAGAGAATTGGCTTACGGCCATAACCTTTTCGATTTTTTTCCAGTTACCGGCCAAAAACTCTGAGAGCATCGCATAGTTAATGGGATTAATTATGCCGAAAGTTCTGTGGTTTCCTTGAAATGTAGCTCCGTCCAAGAAAATAGTCTCACCCGAGAAATCATCCTGCGGTTTCAAATATTCTGGTTTCGAGGCAAGCAATGCTCCAAATTTATCGGTTCGAAAAGTTGGCGGTAACTCACGTGGGTAAAATCCCCGCTCAAGGAGCCGCTGAAAAATCACTTTCTTGCTCGTCACAGATTTAGTGCCCTCTTCCGAGATTTCGCCCAAAAGTGACTTAACACTTGAGCCTAGTGAAGTCTTTAACCATCAGTTATTCAATGCACGGTCAGCGTCCGGCCCGTAAATCGCTCTAAAACGGCAGAGCGTCAATTTCGGCTTTGCGTGCTATCTTCTCAGAGTCGCTTAATTGAAGAGCGCCCGATGTTCGCGCCAGGAATTCCTGCTGATGAGACCGACGCGCTTTTTCACGTTTTTGGCGGATAGAATTCATCTCGCTCGCAATTTTTTGGCCACGCTGGCTCGATGGCCCGACTACGGCGCGGATGCCACCGAGATGAGACAAGAGGCGAGTAGACGATGTGTCTTTCTCCTCGAAAGTTTCGCATGCTTTCAGTTCCGCCCACAGTTCCTTAGAGCGGAGTTCCAATCGGCGCGGGACCACGAGGTTCGAACCCACAACACCCACGCCGGTTATGAACACTGCGCGATTGCCTGTATAGGTTTTTAACTTGTGTGAACGCAAACCATGCTCGGAGATGATCGCTCTGATGGCTGTGCGAAGGTCACCGGTCAATCGTTCGCCGGAAATCGTCAAGTCATCGACCCATACGGTATAACTGAGATCATCCGACCTGCAGCGATCCGCAATGCGATCAAACATTGGACGGTGAACCAGCGCGGCAAGAACAGGCGTTAGTGGTGACCCGAAACAGGCGCAGTCGTCAGCAGTTGCCAAATGACCAATCAGCCCAGCAACGTCGGTTTGCATGCCAAATTGAGCGGCAAGTGAATTCCGTATCATCTGGCGCGTTGTTGAGGGGTAGAACTGTCGCAGGTCAAGTGTGAGAAACTGTGCCGCATCCAAGTGAGCTGCCGCATTATCCCTCTGCGCGCGGCCTTTCCGCGGGCTCATTAGATAACTTGGCTGAACAATCTTCGAAAGATGGAACTTAAGGCGTTCGTGCACAGCCCGAAGTCTCCCTTCGGGATAAACAAGTTCACGGGTCTTGCCGTTGGTAGTAATCGTTCTGCGAACGAGAAACTGCTCCTTGAAACGCCCAGTTGCTAGAGTTTTCAAATCGCTCTTAGTTTCGCGCACCAGCGCCGCAATGTCCTTTTGTGTTGGGCTTTGAGCAAGCGGCGAGCGTTCGAGCTCATAGCGTTCGCCTGTCTTTTTCCTACTGCGCCGTTGCATCTTCTGCATCTATCGGCTTGAGTTTGCGAAGAATTGTCAAAGCTTTCTCAGCAATGATCAGCCGCCCTTTGCGCACCGGCGCTTGCCCTTCAATTTCCTCCGCGAAGAACATGAGCTGCGACTTCTTCACCCCTAATGCAGTGCTATATCGGTCCAGTGTTTCAAGTGTCACCGACTTCGCCCCGCGTTCGATTTCAGAAACCATCGCCTGCGACATACCGAGAGCATCGGCCATTTCCGCTTGCGAATAGCCCCAATACATACGGGCAAGCGACAAGGCTTCATTCATCATTTGACGTTTCGGTTCAGCCATGGGTAACACCAAGGGCTGTAAAGGGGGCATCGATCACTCCCACCAAGACATCAACAGGTCCAAAGCCCTCATGATGCCGACGACAAGCATCCAGAGATGCCGCCGCCAAGATGGACGTTTCCGACGCCGTCGCTGGCGATGATCTTTTCGTTTTCGCATCGTATTTGCTCCTCAGTTCCGACCAGTGAAAGTACTGGCCCCCGTAGGAACGAGGATTGCGATCAGCGACGTTTGACCCCTTCCATGCCGCACCCAACCCCGGATGGGTGCGGCGCGCGGCCACGGTCCCGTCCGAGACGCAGGTGAGAGTCGAAGGCGCAAAGCCTTCACAGGGCCTCTGGCCCCAGCCTTTGTCGGGTTCTGCTAATGCGAAAATCATCACATCATCAAATTAGTTGATGGGCCCTACATGCGCAAGTAAAAAATTACTGATAGTGATAATTCATTCCTTTTTGCGTATAGCTTTGATGTCGTGAGACAGCTGCTTCCTGAACGCCGTCCTTGGCTTCGGCCCCGGTCCCGCCTTGGTAATATCCTCGGGCAGGTACTTCTCCCAGATCGTATCCACCAAGGCCTTCACCTCGGGATGCTCAGACCACCGATGCACGTCGATCGGCCTGGAGTGCCTTGGGTTGTCTATCCTTGCCATGTGATGCTGTCCTGCCTGCCCTTCTTACCCCTCTACATAGTCCTCTTAGGGACCTTACCAAGGGGTCTTATTGGGTTCCTTCTCTTTCTTCTTATCCATTACTTATACCTATTATGTAGTAGGTATATCCCCCTAGGAATCATACATAGGGATGGGGTCAGACCCCCCTGGATAAGCACCGCCATGGGCCACCCTGAAACAGGGGCATAAACGGGGGCATTTCCGGCTAATCCGAGGACCCGGAAACCATGCTACATTGTCTAATAGGATGATGGCTGGGAAGGCAGGACTCGATGCGTGGTGATCAGCTTCATCGCCTTAGCCAAGCCCTACGCCGAACTGGGGCAGTTCCTGGGGCACTTCCGATATAGCCAGATACGAGCAATCAGGTGACGGCTGGGGTGGTAGGAAACCCTGCCTTGGCTTTCCCTTCATCGGCTTAGCCTGTGAAGCCGCGAGTTTGGGGCATTCCTGGGGGCGAAATGGGTAAAGAGAGCCTGGATACGGGGCCCATATATGAGGAGGGAACACTAGGAAACAGCTTGTGTATGGGGATGCAGAAAGCGCCTCAGGGACGACGTATGGGGCTGGTCTGGGAAGAGATTGAAGGGAGGACTAGCGGCTGAGAATGTCCCAAATGCGGACAAACAAGCCTTAGGTCACCCAGTCTAATCGATGTCGAAGGTCGAATGCACTGTGTCGAAGGCGGGTTTGAATTCGTCCCGGTCCCGGAGGGTGGTTTCACAATCAACCATGTGCGCCACACCTTTGTGAAGGAAGTAGGCCCGCTTCGACCACCCGTCGTCATTCATAAGTACCGACACCCTCACACCCGCGACCCCTGAGGCGGTAGTAATGTTGTTTCGCTCAATTTCGGTTTGCAGTATCCCGTCCTTCTCTAGCTCCGCGGCCAATGCCTCGGTCATCCGGTCCGCGATTTCCGCAACCGATTTTACGTCGGTGGTGAAGCTGTGAATGCCACAGAAACCCCGCTTGTCTGCCGGACCTACATCTGCGCGTACGTAGGTATCGGAGGCATCGACCAACTCAATGTCCCATTCCTCGGGTGCATAAAAGGCTATTCCCAAATCCGGGTTGCGGAAAATCTCATTATCCGCTTCCGCTTGCGAAATCGATACCGCCAAAAACAAAACCGCCAGAAAGAACCTTCTCATCGATCACCTCCAAAGTTTCGTTTCTCCAATTTCAGTGAAAAATACCGGGAAGTGACGAAGAGCGCTTTGATCTGGTTCCCGGAAACGTGTCGAGACAAAACCCGTGCTTTCAGTCGCGCCAGCCTTCGGTCGTCAAATAGGGTCCTTTTGTCCCACTCAATACTCATTTCGTTTTCGTCCTCTTTAGAACTTAGGCGAGCAGTAAGAGCTCCGAGGGTAGCTGCGCCGAATTCCACCGAGGGCTAGAATTGCCAGCCAAAGGCCGAGAACCGATGCGTATCTTCCCACTTGAACAGATTTCTCGATAGCAATTCGACCAAGAATGACCAGATCTGCTTTTCGCTGGCCTTGTTCACAATGCGCGGAAACTTGAATGGCTCGTCGCCAGCGTCAGTGCAAGAAATCTTGATTCCATGCGAGCGAGCTACACGCTTGACGCGCTTGTCCTTGCAGTCGACTGCGCCAACAATGCCAACACCTCCAGGAGTGACGACAACTGGATAAATGAGAACGGTCGCATCATAGCCGTGCAGCGGTGCATCTCGACGTCTTTCGTTCGGTTCTTGGTATTGGATCAAGAATATCGGCTCACCGTTACGAGTTCCAAAGCGCCGTATCAACCAACCTTTGTATGCGTCCGTTTCCTGCGAGCCAACTTCATTGGCTAACGTCAGTCGGTATTGTTTGCCTTTCCAGCGCTTAAACCGAATAAATGTGCGTTCGTCTTGCGGCTGCGCATAGGGATTGTACTCCGTATACTGGAGGCGAGCGCCTACATTTTCAGCGGTAGCATCGGAAATCGCGGGGGAATCAGAAAGGAAACACCCCCCGAGTGAAACGAAAAGCACGATACACATGAGAAATCTCAATTTATCCTCCCTTCAAATTCTGTGGGCGGTGGTAAATGGCTTCGTGTCGCTGGCCTCTTTCCTAAGTTCAAACCCACTTCGCAATATTGGTCGACTTTAGGTGTCATCGCATCTGGGTGAAAAGATACGTTCGCGGCTCATTGTGAACCATGTAAGTGGCAACTCCACCCAACCCCATTGAACCGAATGCTTGCCTATATTGCTTTTTCGGCGCGACTTTCAGCCAAATCATACCGCAGCGACTTGGCGACACAAACACTCTGATGTTCGACTTTGTTGACGCATAGCCTTCGTCACCTAAGACTTTACCAGCCGGGACGAACCCAATTTTGAGAGCCCTTGCGACTCTGTCTTCAAACTTTCGATTGTCGACGCATACTTGCGTGTAAATCGCCACTGCTTCTGCTGGCGTTGGCCCTGTGTTCTTAATTCTCTGTGCTTGGGATTCTTGGGCTGAAATCACGGCAAAGCAGAACGAAAGAACTACCACAGTCAGTATTCTGAATATCACCGGAGCGAGACAAAAATTGCAGATTGGAGTATTCTTCCACCGAACTCCTGACATATCTGCTTCCTCCATGGCCGCTAGTTCTAAGTTTATCTGAAGGCTGGAGCAATTGTCGTTGAGCCAAGTCAAGCACCCGAAAAACCGAGCAACCTCAAGCATCTATGATGGAGCAATCATCATGGAGATACATAGATGCTTACAACCTTCACACTGCTTGTCGCAGTCGGGGGCGGCTTTCGGCTGGCCCTGAGCTGGGCACTGAAACACCGTTTCGGACTTCAGCTTTCCATCCCACAGGGGCTTGCGACGGTCCTGCTGGTCCTGTCGGCCATACCGGACTGGTTAAAGCCGATCCCCTTCCCCTTGTCCCTCGGCTTTACCCTGGGTGCCTTACTGCCCGACCTCTTCACGCGGAGGGGTTAGGCATGAGCTATCTGGACCTGAAAGAAGGCGACGTCGTCGTCATTCGCGCCGGAGAAGACTGGCCGGAACACCTCTTCCTCGTCGATGAGGTCTACGAGGACCTCGTAACTGGCTACTCGCTCACCGGTCCCCTCAAAGATGAGTACGGCGAGCCCGACTTCGATCTCATCCTGCGCGTCCATTCTCGGGCGGCTGACTGAACCAATCCCACAATTCGATACGAAAGGAACAGACCATGTCGTCTGCACGCATTCGCTATGCCTATCTCAAGGGCCAGACTTGGCTCTATAGGCGCAATTACCCCAAGGAGGTGAGCCTCCCCATCTGAACTGGTCCACCGCTATGTTTAGGAAACGGAGGACCGAGAATGGCGAACAAGCGACCGA